>NZ_FNJI01000067.1 GCF_900104445.1 Desulforhopalus singaporensis
AGCCGATCAATTGACAAAGCAAGACCGGAAGAAGGCTAAAAATGCCCGTTATGTAGGCGATGCGATGTCAAAAACGGCAATGATAAAAACTGGAATATTTGATTCGGTCACTGACGAAACGATCGTGTGCCGCTGCGAAGAGGTAACGTATCGAGACATTAGAACTGCTGTTGCGAACGGGGCGAGAGATCTCAATGATCTTAAAAGGAGAACCAGGCTAGGAATGGGGAATTGTCAAGGCACATTCTGTGGCCAAGTTGCCAATGAATTAATGTGGAAAGCGGCCCGGGATAACTGGCCCCGATCACGTTTTACTGTACGACAGCCGCTTCGACCGGTACCAATCGGCTGTATTACTGAAGTTGACAGAGTTGGGCACAAATCAAAGGCAACAGATAAGAGCTAAAGCACTGCCGCGCACAAAATGTCTACACCGGGCAAGCTGAATTGCGATGTCGAAATGCGCTGAATATTCTTTGGCGCGCCCCACCAAAAGAGAAGTCGTTGTGGGGCTTGGATACCTCAGTTTCAATAAAAATTTAATGAGGAAAAGCAGATAACACATAAACAATAAATGGAAAATTGTAATTAGGTGGCTTGTATTAAGACTTAAGCAATAACGGTTATAATTAACATCAAAATTCGTTTTAAGGGCATCGGTCTCGTTGCAAGAATTCGGGAATTTGGTTGGATAAGGAGAGATTTGTGTTGAAGTTTCTTAGGGTAGCCTGAAAATGCAAACTCTTATCATCTCCTGTAGAACATTAAAAATTTCAATTCATCTTGGAGTGTCTTATGAGTACAACACAAATAAAATGTAACCAGAAAGTGGTATTTATAACAGGCGGAGGAAGTGGAATAGGTGCTGCTACAACAGATCTTTTTTTGAAAAAGGGAGCCAAGGTAATAAGTTCCGATTTTAGCTTTCCAGCTGTCGAATTAAGTGATGTAGATTTCAATCTTAATCCAGTTAAGATTCCCTTGGATGTCAGGAATCAGGGACAAGTTTCAAAAGTAATAAATATGATAGTAGAAAAATTCGGAAACCTTGATGTAGTTATAAATTCGGCAGGTATTTTTAAAGAAACTTCAGTTTTTGAAATATCAGAAGATGAATGGGATAATATGATGGCAGTGAATGCTAAAGGAACATTTTTTGTGTGCCAGGCTGCTCTCAGGTATATGATTAAGCAGAAAAATGGATCAATAGTAAACATCTCTTCAGAATCAGGTTTGACGGGTGGAGAATTTTCTGGTGCTCATTATTCAGCTTCAAAGGCAGCTGTTATAGGAATGACCAAATCTTTAGCTAAACTATCAGCTCCTTATGGCGTAAGAGTTAACTCAATAGCACCAGGTACAATTTCTACTCCAATGATCAGCCATTTATTAACCAACTCTGAGACTATTCAAAAGGAAATAGATGAAAATATACCACTTAAGCGTCTTGGAGTTGAAAATATACCTCTTAAGCGTATTGGTCAACCCATTGAAATTGCAAACGTAATTTGTTTTCTTTCATCAGAAGAAGCTTCTTATATTACTGGTGGATGTATTTGTGTAAACGGAGGCACTCTGATGCCATGAAGAGATATCATTATGAGGTTTCGTCGTTAAAAGACTTGGGAAAGAAATTTTTTACTAGTCCACCCTTTCACCAAAAAAAATAAGGATAATGATTATGGAATCTAATAAATTGATAGAGCTGTTGGAAAAGATGCTTCGGATACGTCACTTTGAAGAGAAAGTTGGAAATCTGGCCGCTCGCCGCATGATTTTGGGAAGCGTTCATCTTTATATAGGCGAAGAGGCCGTTGCGGCGGGAGTTTGTGCCAACTTAAGACAAAATGATTTTATAACCTCAACTCACAGAGGCCATGGCCATTGTATTGCCAAGGGCGGAGAATTTCGCTTTATGATGGCCGAATTGTTTGGCAAATCTACTGGTTACTGTCAAGGAAAAGGAGGTTCGCAGCACATTGCCAATTTTGATTTGGGAATCCTTGGTGCCAATGGCATTGTTGGTGGAGGGATGCCAATTGCTAGTGGAGCTGGGTTATCTATCAAAATGCGAAATACGGATCAGGTTGCAGTTTGTTTTTTTGGAGACGGTTGCTGTAATAATGGGGTTTTTCATGAAAGCCTCAATTTGGCAGCAGTCTGGAATTTGCCTGTGGTGTACGTTTGTGAAAACAATCAATATGCGGTTTCTGTGTCAGTAAAGCAGGCAAGTTTGATACATGATTATTACCTCAGGAAAGATGCTTATGGAATAAAAGGGTGCCAGGTAGATGGGAATGACGTTATTGCCGTTTATGAAGCTTCTAAGGAAGCAGTTGAACGGGCGCGTAAAGGAGAAGGGCCTAGTCTAATTGAGTGTAAGACGTATCGTTGGCGGGGTCACTATGAAGGAGAATTCGACAGACATTATACCTATCGAACAAAAAAGGAAATTGAGGAATGGATAGATAAATGCCCGATTGCTCAATTTAAAGCATATTTAATAGAGAACAACATAATAACAGCGGAAAAAATAGATCAATTGGAAGAAGAAATAAAAAGAGAACTATTAGAGGCTGTTGCATTTGCCGAAGATAGCCCAGCTCCGAAACCTGAAGATGCACTGGTTGGATTGTTTGAGAATGAATGAGGGGGAGACCAATACATGAGAGAAATCAGTTATGCAGATGCGGTGGTAGAGGCCATAGAAGAAGAGATGGATAAACATGAAGAGGTGTTTGTCCTAGGCGAAGACATAGGGCGCTATGGCGGGGCTTATTTCGCAAATCCAAAACTTTGGAAGAAATTTGGGGATGAAAGAGTGCGTGATACGCCTATTTCAGAAAGTGCAATTGTCGGTTTTGCACTTGGAGCAGCAATTACTGGGATGCGACCAGTGGCGGAGATAATGTTCAGCGATATTATGACGGTTGCTATGGATCAGATAGTTAATCAAGTGGCTAAAATGCGTTATATGTTTGGAGGAAATGTCAAAGTCCCACTGGTAATACGCACTCCTATAGGAGGATTTCATAACTCCGCAGCCCAGCATTCTCAGAGCCTAGAGAGTTGGTTTGCCCATGTACCGGGGCTAAAAGTAGCGATGCCTTCTTCTCCATATGCTGCTAAAGGATTGCTGAAAACGGCAATCCAATCAAATAATCCAGTCATATTTTTTGAACACATACAGCTTTATCGATTAAAAGGGCCGGTTCCTGAAGAGGAATATTATATTCCATTTGGTGAAGCCAATATATTGAGAGAAGGAACGGATTTAACAGTGGTAGCCTCTGCAGTAATGGTCCATCGGGTAATGAACGTTGCAAATAAACTAGAGGAACAAGGGATACAGATTGAAGTAATTGATCCTCAGACTCTGTGTCCTTTTGATAAAGAAACTATTCTATCGTCCATTAAAAAAACAGGTCGGTTGTTTGTAGTACACCAAGCGTGTAAAACCTGTGGTTTTGGTGCTGAAATAGCAGCCATAGTCGCGGAAGAAGGATTCGATTACCTTATTGATCCTATACAACGCTTAGCGGCTTATGATATTCCTGTACCTTTTGCTTCAAACATGGAAGATTTCGCGATACCAAACGAACAACGGATTCTTTCAGCAATTACTGAATTTCTAGGAAAGTAGGAGGATAGCAGTGGCTAAAGAAGTTATAATACCCAATCTTGGTTTAGTAGTTGAAGCTGTTAAAATTTTGAAATGGCTAAAGTCAGATGGAGAACATGTAGAAAAAGATGAACCGTTGCTGGAGATAGAATCTGATAAAGTCAATATTGAAATAGTTGCTCCAGAATCCGGAGTTTTAGGTAAAATCCTTTATCCAGAGGAATCTGAAGTACCAGTCGGAATGATAGTAGCTATAATAATAGCTGAAGGCGAAACTGTTCCAGATTCATATCTAGAGAAGGCGATGTTGAAAGAATCGACAAAAGATTCAAATAAATTGCCTGCTAAAACTACCCAAGAAGAAACAAAGGATATAAAAGCAGCACCTGCAGCTCAAAAATATGCTGAGAAATACGGTGTCGATCTAACCCTCGTTAAACCTACCGGGCCACACGAGACTATAATGAAAAAAGATGTAGAAAATTACGTATCCTCAAACGTTTTTAAAAATGAATCTCGAAAAATCTCACCAGTTGCCCAAAAAGTGGCAAATATATTAGGTGTTAAATCGGATGATGTCATTGGTACAGGGACCGGAGGCCGTATTGTCAAAGCTGATATAATTCGGAAAGTAAATGAAGGCTGCGATTCAGAAGAGGAGCATGTTTTTGGGAAATGCATATCGATGAATCGTATGCGCAAAGTAATAGCGAAAAGATTGACGGAAAGTGCCTTTACCGCTCCCCATATTCACTTCTTCACTTATGTTGAGATGGATAAGCTACTTGAACTAAAGGGAGAAATTATTGATCAAGTAGAAACAAAAAGTAAAGTACGTGTGTCAATTAATGATTTCATTGTAAAGGCGGTTGCGCTGACAATATCAGATTATCCTATTTTCAATGCAACTCTTCAAGAGGATAACATATATATTAATCCTGATATCAATATTGGACTTGCTGTGGCCTTAAAAGATGGTCTCATTGTTCCAGCGATTCCAAATACGGATCAGTTGGGCTTCGGCCAGATCGCTAGTTATAGAAAAGAAATGGTAGTGAGGGCCAGAGAAGGAAAACTAACAAGAGAAGAAATCGATCGTGGAACATTTACTGTGTCAAGCTTGGCCCAGTTCGATATTGCACATTTTACCGCAATCATTAATCCACCCCAAGTGGCCATCCTCTCTGTTGGCAAGCTTGATGAGAAACTAAGCCTCATAAATGGCGAAGTAAGAAGCAAACAGATAAGTTGCTTTGGGCTTTCAGTGGATCATAGAATTATCGACGGTGCTGTAGCCGCCGATTTCTTGCAATCTATAAAGAAAAAACTTGAAAATCCATCGCTAGCATTTTTGACAATCTAACTATGCTATGGAAAAACTTTTGTTGATCCTTATTCCAAGGAGAAAATGATGCAAAATATGTATGATTTAATCATAATTGGGGCTGGCCCTGGTGGATACGTTGCCGGTATCCGTGCATCACAATTGGGTTTGAAGGCCTGTATTGTTGAAAAGCAAAAAGTTGGTGGTGTTTGCTTGAATGTAGGGTGTATTCCAACAAAAAATATAATCTATCAGGCAGATATATTTGAATCGAGCAAAGAACTAAATAATTTTGGTGTAGAAATAGATACTGAAAAATTTGATTTCACAAAGGTTTTAGAAAAATCTAAGGAATCTGTTGAAACACTTGTAAAAGGGGTTGAAAGTCTACTGAAAAAAAACAAAGTAGACCTTGTCCAGAAACGAGCAAAAATTGTAGGCAGAAATTCAATTATGCTTGATGACGGGAAAGAAATTTACGGACGTAATATAATAATTGCCACAGGATCCCGTCCGTTGCAGATACCAGGTTTTGAATTCGACGAAAAGAAAGTATTGTCATCAACTGGAATTCTCAACCAAAAAAAGCTACCAAAAAAAATCATCATTCTTGGCGGTGGCGCAATAGGTTGTGAATTCGCCCATATCATGAATGCTTTTGGCGTAAATGTAATCATTGTTGAGATGCAAAATCAACTGCTCCCTTTTGAGGATGAAGATAATGTGGCAGTTTTAAATGACTCATTTACTAAGAGAGGCATCGAAATATTGACCAACACCAGGGCATTATCGATAACAAAAACAGATATGGATATAACAGTAACGATAGAAGATTATCAACATAATAAGAGAGATATAAATGCTGACCAGGTATTGTGTGTTTTTGGACGCACACCAAATACCGATGACATTGGACTTGAAAATATTGGTCTTACGACTGAAAAAGGTTACATATCTGTAGACAACAATTATCAAACAGCGGTAAAAAATGTGTTTGCCATTGGGGATGTTGTGGCTACACCGCAACTGGCACATGTTGCATCAAAAGAAGCAGAGATTGCTGTAGAGTACATTGCAAAGAAACATACAAAACTTTGCTTAAATTATGACAATATTCCGTCAGGAATATACTGCGAACCCCAAGTTGCAAGTTTCGGTTTGCGGGAAAAAAAGGCCAAAGAAGAAAACATTCCCTATCGAAAAACAATATTCCCTTATCGTGGCGTCGGCAAAGCGGTTGCCGTTAACAAAACTGAAGGTAAGATAAAAATTTTGACAGATCCTCAAACAGGAGAAATATTGGGAGGCCATATCATAGGTCACGAAGCCACAGAATTAATACATGAATTGTTATTGGCCAAATCTAGCGAACTATTACCCGAGGATATTGGTGATATGATCCATGCACATCCAACGTTTTCTGAGTTGATTAGAGAGGGTATGCTTGCAGTTTTAGGAAAGGCGATTCACTATTAATATTTATTAGATAGCCAAATCTTCAGACGGTGGGTAATTGAAGCTACAGCCTTTAATGTTGGATTCAATTATCTAAAAAAATGAAGGATAAATATCTTAAAGGAGGACACTATGAATCTGTATTCCAAATTCAACCAACACAAGTTAGGCTCCGTATTGGCTATGCTATTTACAATATTTATGTTAGCAAATCCATTGCGAGCGGAACTTCCTGGTAAAGGCAAGACGGTAAGGCCGATAACTAATAATACATTCGAAGAAAGTTTCTGGGATGAGATAATTTCTATAGGACTTAAGCGGCTTGGTTACACCATAGCACCGATAAAGGAACTTGAGATTACCACAATGCATGTCGCTATGGGTCAAGGTGAAGGAGATTATTGCGCGCACCATGCGGTACCGATGCATAATACTTTTTACGAGCGGGCTGGTGGAGATAAAACTATGGTCAAGATTGGGCCTTTCGAGGCTGGCAACTCCCAACAGTATTTTATCGATAAAAAAACTGCTGAACAATATGATATCCATAGTTTTGATCAACTTAAGGATCCAAATATCGCCAAAATATTTGACGAGGATGGCGATGGGAAGGCTGATCTTACTGGCTGTAATCCAGGATGGGGTTGTGAACGTGAGATCGAAAACCATCTTAAATGTTACGAGCTGACGAAAACTGTTACCCACCAACAAGGTACATATTTCGCATTGATAGCAGATACAATCCAGCGTTATAAAAGTGGGCAACCAATTCTTTACTATCTTTGGGAACCAATGTGGGTATCTAGTATTTTAGTACCTGGAACTGACGTGGTGCCATTAACAGTGCCATTCACCTGTTCGCCCCCAGGGCAAAAAAATGCACCAACGACGATTCTTGCAGACGGAAGAAATACTGGATTTAGCGTGATTGATGTCTACATACTTGCCAATAAAAATTTTATCGATGAAAACCCAGCTGCAAAAAAATTCTTTGAACTGTTGAATATCCCAACAGCTGATACGTCGAAAGAAAATTTACTAATTCATCAAGGAGAGAAAACAGTGGAGGATGTTAAACGCCACGCTAAGCAATGGGTTGAGGAAAACCAAGAAAAGTTCGACGGATGGATTTCAGAGGCGTTGAAAGCCAGTCAGTAACCATTGTTGGTAAATCCCTGCTATGCTGATGGGTTATTAGTAATTTATTATTTACATGGAAAAAAAGAAAGCCTCTCCGGGTATGAGCAGATATAAAATATACCAAGGAGAGGCTTTTTTTATGCACAAAACATGTTCGAAAAGAACAAAAAACCCTATATACATGCTAGGATAAATACCAAAGGAATATGCTGAAGCGTGTGATGGATGCGATTTTGTACATTTTGTGACATTAACAATATTTTAGGGAGTGCTTAAATATGGATCTGAAATTGAAGGGGAAAAAGGCAGTAATTACAGCTGGCGCCTCTGGAATAGGGCGCGCTATAGCAGAGGGTCTGGCAAGGGAGGGTGTTGATATTTTTATTGTAGATTTTAACGAAGCACTTGGGAAAAAAGTTACGGGAGAGCTAGAAAAAAAATATAATATCAAGGCATTATCAATTAAAACGGATCTCAGTAAAAGTGACCGCTACAGTGGATTATTTAATCAAATAAAAAATGATTTTGGTGGCATAGACATTTTAATCAATAATGTTGGGATTGCTAGTAGAGAGAAGATTGAAGATGCGAATGATGAAGAATGGCAGTTCAGTTGGAATCTTAATGTAATGGCGGCAGTTAGAATGGCTCGAGGTCTAACACCTATTATGCGGCAAAGGGGAGGCGGGGCAATCATAAACATTGCCTCTACTTATGGAAAACAACCTATGGATGAAAACCCAATTTATTGCGTTACTAAAGCAGCTTTAGTCATGTTTTCTAAGTGTCTGGCTAACGAAGTTGTTGTAGACAATATCCGGGTAAATTGTATCAATCCAGGTTATACACTGACACCTCCTATGAAGAAATACAATGAGTATCTTGCTGAAAAGCTAGGGATTAATGAAAATGAGGTAATCAGACAAATACTTAAAGACGTTCCTGTTGGTAGGTTTGCTTCCCCTGAAGAAATAGCCAACATTGTCGTCTTTCTTTGCTCTCCTTTGGCCAGTTATTGCGTTGGATCCACTTATTTTGTTGATGGCGGATGGCTTCGATCTATCATGTAATTTAGAATGAAATGATCGCCGATGAAATTGAAGGTGAC
>NZ_FNJI01000024.1 GCF_900104445.1 Desulforhopalus singaporensis
GATCTTGAAGATCTTCAAGTAGACCTGGATGACTGGTTATTACTCTATAATTGGGAGAGGACACACCAGGGAAAGATGTGCTGTGGAAGAACGCCAATAGAAACTCTTGAAGATGGAAAAAAATTGTGGAAGGATAAACAGCTGAACTGAATTTGATCTGACAAAAACCCTGTCAAAATTGGTATTTGTCAGATCAAATTCAGTTCAAATATTTATTTCCCCTCCGCCCTGGCGTCGCGACTCTCTCTAGAAAAACCTTGTCGGCCGACATTCTCGCCACGCATACACTCCACTAACATACTGCATTTCAGTCACTATTCACCTTTTCACTATTACCTGTCCGGCGTACGGTTCAGTAACGCAAAAGAAACAGAGGTGGTGTCAGCTTTTTTTACAGAGGAGAAAATGTTTTTTTCACTACATGTGAAAAATCTTTTCTGATCGACCAGATAGTGGATCGAGTCAAAATCCTTTTGCGATGACAATTCAGCACTATCAGCTGAACAAGAATGACCGGGTAGACTCTACTATTCCATGGAACGATATTTGCGTTATTATCCACCAAAATATCGTTAGAGATAGCCACTAAACGTAAAAACGATTATAGTTAGGCTCATCGGATAATGCATATACCGATGAACAGGCTTTAATTTTAACATATGGAAAAGAGGTAAAAAATGAAAAACATTAAGAAGGTCATGGCCTGCGTTGACCTGTCCGATTACTCAAAGATGACTATTGACTATGCGTTGTCACTCGTAAAGGGTATCGACGCAGAGGTATTGCTTCTCAACGTCATCAACAATAAAGATATCGAGGCGGCCCAGATAGCCATACCATATCTGCCGGGTAACCTGACCATAGACAGCTACATAGAAAAAGCAGGAGCTAAACGGGCTAAGGCGATCAACGATCTGGTAAATGAGTTATTTCCCACTACCGAAATGAAAATGCCGATTCTTATCCGGGCAGGAGTTCCTTACAAGGAGATACTGAGGGCTGTCGACAAAGAGAAAGTAGATGTCGTAGTTCTCGGCAACAAGGGAAAGACCAACCTTCTTGGTACCCTGCATGGATCCCACGGGGAAAAGGTTTTTAGACATTCTCCGGTCCCTGTTCTCAGCGTCAGGGATCGAAAAATGTTCGGCAGGAAATAATTAGGAGGAATAATAATGGGAGCTATTACGCGTGTTGCAGTTGCTGTGAATTTTGCCGATTATAGTGCGGAGCTTATGGAATACGTCGGAGATATAGCCGAACGTAACTCTGCAGAACTTCTGGCCATAAATGTAATTGATAAACGGCAGATCGAACATCTGAGAACTGTATGCGAGGATGAAGATCTGAAATCACTTACCATAGGGGCTTCATTTTCGGTGGAGAACTATGTCGAAGACGAAACAAAATCCCGCATGAAGCGGATTGAAGATCTTTTCCACAAAACGGTTCCGGCAAAGGTTGATACCAGGGCGATTATCCGCATGGGCATCCCCTTCGAACAGATCCTGAAAGTGGTGGAAGAGGAGAATATTGACATGGTCGTCATAAACTCGAGAGGCAGAAGCACGTTCCAGGATTTCATGTACGGGACCGCCTCGGAAAAAATTTTCCGGCACTGTCCTGTTCCGGTGCTCAGCTTGAATCTGGATAAATAATAAGAAACAAAGAATTATTGAACCACTTTACCTGATTCAGGCAGCACCTGGCATAATAGGGTTGGAATCAGGTAAGGTGCGCTCTCACATGGCAACATGTTTATCAATAGTCCCAATATTTCGTTGTCCCTGTTCGTCTGGACCATTGCCCGAACGCCGCTTTTATCAGCACACACAGGGTGTGGTATATAAAAAAAAATCAAGATCCATCGATCTTTATAGCGTGCTCCTTTCAACTCGCGGTAAGCACTATCTGCTCGCATGGAGCAGTATTCGGACATCCACGATGCTAAGGCCCTGTCCATGAACTATCACCGGGTTGAGGTCCATTTCGCGAATTTCCGGATAGGCTTCCATCACCTCGGAGCAAATCAACAGCAGGTTTTCGATGGCTTTCCGGTCTCTAGGAGCCTGACCGCGGACCCCTCGAAGAATTGGAAAAGATTTTGTTTCTTCTATCATTTTTTTTGCCGAGCGCCGGGAAATCGGTACAACTCTAAAGGCGACGTCGTGGAGAATTTCAACCATTATGCCGCCAAGCCCATACATAATTATTGGACCGAATTGTTCGTCGGTTTTCGTGCCTATAATAACCTCCAGACCCGGCTCGGCCATGGGGGAGACGAGGATCCCCCTGATATCGGCGTCCGGCACATAATTCTTCGAATTCCTCATAATCGCAGCAAAAGCCCCGCGGACATCCTCTTCAGTGCGAATGTCCAGACGTACCCCTTTGACGTCGCTTTTATGGATAATGTCCGGAGAGACCACTTTCATGGCTACGGGCTTGCCTATTTTTCTGAAAAAACCGGCAGCCTCCTCCTCACTGGTTGCCAGGTAGCCATTTCCATTATTCCCCGTTTTTTCAACAAAGGACTGATGCGGTTTCACCACCGGTCGGCCTGACTTGTCCTTGAAGAGAGCCATAGCGCCATGCAGGGCAAGGAGTTCCAGACCTTCAGTTTCCAGAAGAGAATCACGTCCATCCTCCAGCGCACCTGTGATTATTTTTACTCCGGCCGATTTTCGTTTATGTTCAGGATTGAGAATAAAATTCGTTTTGGCACGATATGCGCCCAGGTACCGGCCATATTCCCCCAGCGCACCGATACATCTGCAGGCCACATCAATGGAGTCGTAGACCGGGATATTATAGTAGCGAAGCAGGTGTAGAGAATGGGGTTTTTCATAGCTGTAGAGACTGTGGACCACGATTGGTTTTTTTCGACTGACGACAAGTTTGCCCATCTGATGGGCCGCATCTTCTTCCTGCAGGGCAAGAGATTCCGCAAACCGGATGCCATAGCCACCAAATAATCCCACAAGCAGCAGACCACCCACATGGGGATCGTTGAGGATAATTCGCGCACAGTCAGCAAACAACGTCGGCTCCGCATCGGTTCCTCCCGCAACATCCACAGGATTACGAACGGTAGCAGCCGGCGGGAGAATCTTTCTCAGGTTGTTCTGGGTGTGTTCGGTCAACTCGGGAATGGTCAGGCCAAGATCTGTTAAAAGGTCGGCTGCGATTGTGGCATGCCCCCCACCGTCAGCCAAAATGGCGATGCGGTCGTTTTTGATGGGGGGCAGGCAGGAAAGCGTTTCCGCAACAGAAAAAAGCTCGTCCGCATTGTCCACCACGCAAATACCTGCCCGCGCAAAAGTTGTGGAGGCTACCTCGGATATTCCCGCCATGGCGCCGGTATGGGAGCCGGCGGCTTTTCTCCCGGTCGCTGAGCGACCGCTTTTCAGCAGGATAACCGGTTTCTGGCGGGTCGTCTTGTATGCCTCTTGCAGAAACTCACGGCCCTGGCGCATCCCCTCCACATACATCAGGATTGCCGCCGTCTCCGGATCATTCTTGAAGAACCTCAGATATTCGTGAAATTTTATATCGACCTCATTGCCGACGCCGACATAATAGGAAAACCCCCGCTGGCTCTTGATCTTTGCCTCCGTGATCAGACTGAGCGCCATATTGCCACTTTGTGAAATAAGGGCAATATCCCCTCGCGGTGCATCTTTTAACCCCACGAGGTTCAGATTGCTCTTCAGATTCATCATGCCTGAGGTGTTCGGCCCAACCAGTCTGACGTTGTTGTTCCGGGCGGTCTCCAGCAGCCGGGTCTCCAGTTCTATGCCTTTAGCGCCGGTCTCCCCGAATCCGCCGGCGATAGCGACAACACCGGCAATCCCTTTTCGACCGCAGGCTTCGAGGATGTCTGGTACCGTGGCGGCAGGGGTGGTGACCAGGGCCACATCCACCGAATCCGGTATGCTATCGACATCGGGGTAGCAGCGGAGCCCAAGAATGCGTTTTTCCTTCGGGTTGACGGGATAAATAGCCCCCTCGAACTCTTCCTCCAGAAGGATTTTAATGGCCTGGTAGCCACGTTTGGTCAGATTGCGGGAGGCACCGATGATGGCCACAGATTCTGCATTGAATATTTTATCAAGACTCATAATCGGACTCCCCTTTCTTCCTGTTTGCAAAAGCCTGCAGGGAGTCGATTCGCTCCCGGGTGGAAACACAGGCAAGACACGCCTCGATTTCGAAATCCATCAGGGTCTCCAGACTGGCGTCACCGGATGCCATCTGCAGTCCTTTTTTTATCATACTGATCGAAAAAGAGCTGTTTTTCGCGATTTTTTCCGCCATGGCCATAGCTTCCGGCATGAGGTCTGCCAGCGGCACCGCCTTATTCACCAGTCCGATGTCATGGGCTTCACGTCCGGAAATGTATTCCGCTGTAAATAAAAGTTCCTTCGCCTTTCCCGGCCCCACCAGCTGTGAGAGAAGCCTGAAGGCACCGCCGGTAACGGATGAGCTGACGCGTGCTTCGGGGGATCCGATCTGCGCATCTTCAGCGGCGATACGAATATCGCACGCCAGGGCAAGCTCGTAACCGGAGCCGAGAGCATAGCCGTTGATGGCTGCAATAATCGGTTTTTCAAAACGGAGAATACGCCGGGTTGTTTCCTGGAGCCGGACTAGGTAAGCCCTATATGTCGCAAGATCACGGTCCTTGGATTCCTTGAGGTCGGCCCCGGTGGAAAAGGCTCTGCCAGCACCGGTAAGTATCACCGTTTTTACGTCTTGATCGTCTGCTGCTTTTTTGAGGGCTTGTTCCAGCTCGATCCACAGCAATCTATTCATCGCATTGAGCACACCAGGACGGTTCAGGGTAATGATTGCCAAGGGATGAGGGGTTTCATAGACAATGCAAGTATACTCAGGCATGGCTCCTCCTCTTCAGTGTTGAGCCTCCCTGCAAAATAATCTTCCCGGAGTCTCGCCTGCTTCTCTACCGGTCAGGATTCTGATTCTGCGTCATGCAAAAAATTTTATCTTGAAAGCTAAAGGTGCGTAGATGTTTGCGGTAAACTTTTTCTCATTATTTGATATTGCACCCAAACTCTCATTTTGCAGAAGGCTCGATTGGTATTGAAAATAGTGCAGGCAGCTGGCCCTGACGACCTCAGGCCTATAAAAAAATGCTAACAAATTTGTGAGGAATTACCAGAAAAATATCGAAAATCCTGTCACGGCAACGCCAGGGGAGCTAAATCAGTCACTTGCCAACAAATACCTCTGAAAAACGAAAGCCTTCATAACAAACTGTTCAACCTGAAAAAATCTGACCGAATCACAAAGGTTCCTTTCGAGAAATGAAACCCAGGCAGGATCAATGAAGCTTAACCATCGTACCCACAAGTCTGTTTAAAACAACCTGCGCAATTCATGATAGTTCGAAAAGGTATCGAACACAGATGAAAAAGGGGAATAATCGAGCTGCTCTAAAACCTTGTCCGGCACATGACTGTTTAGTGCGCCGAATCCTGTTCATGCACCTATGTGTTAAATATCAACCTGGGGTTATTTTATGTAAGTATTCAACAATTCAATAAATTCTCTAAAAAACAAGGAACGAGCGGGCAAACACACCACAATGTGGCATTGTGGATTTTTCTGTTTTTTAATAAAGTTACTGTGGTTTTGGTATATAGAGATTTCTGGAGAGTTATTTTTTTGCAAATGTTATCACTCAAGAGAGGGGGGGTACAACAATGGCAAAATTGAAAAATGCTGGAAGAAGGAAAGTTGTAAAGCAGATGGTTGGTGGGCTTACAGGCTTGGCTGCATACCAAATGCTGCCCGTTAATTGGGACAAGCCTATAGTTGAACAGATTTTCCTGCCGGCTCACGCTGCTTGCAGTGGTGTGGCCGAGTATTTTGGCACAGAGCTGCCTAACGGCCGGACAGGGGGGCCAGAGGAAGGCCCGGCAACAAATGATTTCCACGTGGTAATAACCGGTGATATGGCAACTGTCAGGTTTACCACCACATACAGGGATGCGATATTCCAGGTTAACAATGTGCCGCTGGGATGCCCGGGAGCAAGTGTCTCTGTCCCGCCGACAACAGAAGGCTGTTGGGAGCCTAGCGAAGGTCAAGGTCCGCAAACACTGCAGATCCTTTCAATAAGCCAGACAGAAATTGTTATTAAAGTCACAGGGTCAAATCCGGGCAGCGAATGGCAAGTGTCGGTACCTCCTGGCACCGGCTCATTGGCATTGACAGGTTGTGACTGATCGCAGCTATTCTGGTTAAAATTCATTCAAACAATATGTAATTGCACAGATAGTCCACAAATCTCAAAGGAGTGAGGTCGATCCTTTTGGCAGACACCGAGACCTTTTATTGTGTTTGGCGCAGTGAAAAATTGTCCTGCATAGGCTGCTGTTGATAGGTATTTCCGTTATCTCTATCTCCAGCGGTCTATACAGAAATTTTCAATGCACTCTGCGGTCGCTGCATCACCTCACTCCTGACAGTACGCGAGGATAATAGTTCAACTCGCTCCCCCAGTATTTTCACAAAGCTTTTAGTTGGGTATCGGAGCAGACCTGCGACGACACGACAAGGCCCGGAAAAACAATTGTCGAGTTCTGATCGCGATACTCCACTCCAAGGCGCGACACTGGCTCTAAAAGCGCAGTCATAGTGGTATTTATCGTGAACTTGAGCTCAATCTTCGCGTTAGCCTGAAAAATCGGTTGAAAAAAGTATACCAAGTCCGTTGGCAGTCCCGGCAAGTCATGTGTGTGTGAGGTTACAAGGTTATATCGAAACTTGCCCGTTCACGCTGTTAGATTAGATCTGAATTGCTACCTGAGCAAGAGGTGTCGCCTCCAGATAAGCTTTGTCTGGTAGCAATTACCTGACTGAGTTGTTTCACGCTCAGTCGTAAGTTCTATTTCATCTTCACTGAGAAATTTCAAATAACGTACAAAGGTAGTGCCAATTTTCTTCGGGGCCGAACAGAACTCGATATAATGGCTTACCTTGTTTCCATTGATCTCCCAACGCCCGGCGTAAGCAAAAAATCGGTCGGATTCTTCCACTGCATTCTTTCCGGTTCGCGCCCAATCCGGCTCCATCAAAAAAGCCGACATATGACCATCGCTGGTGTACTGAATTTGTCCAGATGGTGGATCGCCAAAAGTTTTCGATATAACATCGTTTCGAGACTGGATTGACGAAATAAGCGACCATGCACCAATAAGTTTCTCTGTATTCATAGTTTTCCTCGTTCTTCTTGCGCCTGGAGCAACGAGCATCTTTTCATACGCTTCACCAGGTGTCTTTCATGTTGCCTTCAATGCGGCCAGTACTGATTATGCCAGCATAAAAAGATACTGCATAATCGTTGACTGTGCTTCACTTATTGAGACATAAACATATCGGGTATTGCTGATTGAATGAACAAGGAAAATTCGGATACTGAAGGCTGGAGCGCTAGATAAGAGGAAAGCCGAAATCAATCACCGTCAGTCAACCTTCAAGGGAAGTTGTTGTGGAAGCTACCTGCAGGACATCACTTTCTTCTCAATACCTTTCCGGAACGGCTGTTCATTCTCCTGCCGCGGCTGTAAACAAGCAGTCCGTTCACCATGACATATTCAAAACCGTCCGCATAGACGATCGGATTGACTACAGAGCTATTGTCCCTAACCTTTTCCAGGTCGAAAATGGTTACGTCGGCAGCAAACCCCGGTATGAGGCGGCCTCGATCGCTCAATCCGATCCTGGACGCCGGCAGGCCGGTTATCCTGCGGATTCCTTCCTCAAGGCTCAGCACTTTTTCGTCACGAAGATAATGACCAATAAATTTTGCGCCCCAGTTGTAACCAAGAATACCTCCCAGTCGTATTTCCTTAAGAGCACCGTCGTTGGCCAAAGCCATAGTGTCCGATTCCACTGCACATAGAGGAAACTCTGCAGGACCAATCGGTTATCCGCTTCCGAAAATCCTTCACCGGTGAGAAAGACCCCTTGATAACCATCACCATCTTCTAAAATGAGATCAAACACCACATCCCACCCGGTGGTTTTTCGTTTTCTGGCAATTTCGTCAATCGTCATCCCGCACTTATCGGCGTTTGCCGAACTGGCCAGAAGCCGAATCTTGTCCCATTTTTCATCTACCGCCAATTTCCATATCGGAAGTGGATTTTTCTTGAGTCTTTCCCTTCCTTTAGTCGATTTCATCTGAGCAAACAGTTGGTCTTTGGCAAGTGCAGAGGACCAGGACGGCAGCAAGGCTGTTGCATTCGTATGATTCCAGTTGGTCGGCATCATATCCATGGCAACATCAACTCCCTCCTCCCGGGTCCATTCTATCATCTGGACAGTGTTGCGCATGGCATGTTCCGGTCTGCCATATTTGGGAGTTATATGGGAAATCTGCAGTCGCACCCCGGTTTTCCTGGCCACATCAAGCGCTTCCCGAAAGCCGACCAGGTACCGGCTGTCGCGATTGCGGGAATGAGTCGCATAGAACCCATCCGCCCTGGCTACCACACCGCACAGAGCCGCTATCTCGTCATAATTTGCCATCTTGCCCGGATTGTACTCCAGACCGGTTGTCAAACCAAAAGCGCCCTCTTCAAGCGACTGTTCCAGAAGCTTTACCCATAGCATGTATTTCCGAATCCGTGGCAAGCCGCGGCTCATGCAGCCCCATCACCGCTTCCCGCAGCGCTTTGTGGCCCACCATGCCGACCACATTGGTCGCAATTCCGGCATGATCCATAACCTCCAGCAATTGAGCGTAGCTGTTCTAATTCCCCAGATCCGGCACACCTACCTGCTGAAACATCGCCTTGCGGCTTGCATCGGTACAGGCGCCAGACTGGAACCGCACTGGCCAATCACCTCGGTGGTGACTCCCTGCCGGATCTGATTTTCCGCACGGGGATCGACCAGGAGGGTAAAATCCGAATGGGTGTGGATATCTATAAAACCCGGGGCCACATACAGACCGGGGGCATCAATTGTCTGCACTGTCTCGCAGTTTTCAATATTGCCTATGACCGAAATCCGCCTGTTTCCAAAGATTGCTCGCCTTGATGATTATCTCTCCTGAAACCATTTACAAAATCTCTGTTACCACTCCCCACAACAGTCCTCTCCTGGCAGACAGTATAAGATAAAACTCAGAGGAAGCATAAAGATGCTGAATACGTTCATCATGCCTACCCCGAAAGCTACCGGCGTTTTAAAATCGGGGTCGGAAATCCGCAGCAGCATAAGTAAGCTGGCGGCAGTACCCAGTACCCGTCAATGTTCCAAACATGGCCAGCAGACGTTCGAGACCGTAAGTTTCCAGCCGCCGGCCCAAATAGACAATGAAAAAGAATATCAGCGTGGCAGCGGCTACGCATATAAGCAGGATGGAAACCAGGGAGGCTCGGATAGTAACACCTTGATCACCATCAGCGTCGCCACCAGCAGGTAATCGACCGCCACCCCGGTGATACACCGCTGAACAATTGACGGCCGACCTCAGTAAGACACAGCTGATTCCATATACTGGAGCGACAATTACGGATCACAAGAGATTACTGGAAGATCTGGAAAAAAACCGCCTGAGAGGGTATTCGATAGATCGCGGGGAATTAATACCCAATATCTTTTCCGTTGGTGCACCAATCTTTGACAGAAACGGAACCATCGCAGCTTCCATCAGCATATCATCAGATCCCGTCATGTTGGACCTGGACAATTTCTCCGAACTTACCGACGAGCTGATCCTGGCATCCAGGGAGATATCCCATTCTCTTGGTTATATTACCACGTACATCATTTAGGAACCTGTATCAGGCTCTCCTCCACCCATGCATGAACTTGACAACAGCAAGATGATGCCCGAGTCGGCACGACACCTCACCCAACGTGTGATCAACCATTTTCCCGATCGCTGCAAGCTGGTGATTTTCGTTCTTGACCAAAACGCAACCCGGCTTTGTCCAGCCCCACCCTCCGACCTATCTCCTGCAGAACGAACCGTAACAACATTTTCATCTTGTGAGCTTTATCAATTGCTGGTACATACACTATTGGAGTAGTTCGGTTCCGGGCATTAACAGCCCAACTTCTTAATATAATACCAATAACTATAGTTTACAGGTCAAGGCCTGCCAGTTTGGCCCCGGTGCGGCCAGAAAAGATGAATAAAAAAAAATCACCAAACAAGAGCCAGATAATTCACCAGTGGCTGATTGCCCAGATCGAAACCCATGAAATACGTATAGGCGATCAGCTGCCAACTGAAAAAATGATCATGGAACAGTTTCAGGTCAACAGAACGACCGTGCGCACCGCCCTGGCCAAACTGGAAAAAGCTGGCATGATCGTACGCAGGAGCGGCAAAGGTACTTTTTTAATCACCGATTCTCCTCCTCAGTTTGTACGTAACTTCAACAGGCTTGAACTGGTCGACTCGGATGCCGTGTCCGGTACGACCACCTACAGGACTATTGAGAAAAAATGGGTGGTCCCCCCTAAAAACGTTCAACTCCTGCTTGACAGCAAAGGAGAGGAACATCTCACCTTTTCAAGGGTTGTTGCGGTGGACGACCAGCCGACACTCATGGAGCAGACCTACCTTTCTGAAAAATTATCAGACATTTTTACCGATCTGGACACCAACCAGCCTTACTATCCGCTTATCGAAAAATATGGCGGGGAAAAACTGGCCTATGTCAAGATCAACTTCACGGCGACAAAACCTAACCCGGAGCAGCAGAAACTCCTCCAGGTCGATGAACATCATCCCTGCATCAGACTGCGCTCACAGCTGTACAACACCAAACACGAGATACTCGAATACGTTGAAGCGCTCTACCGCGGGGATAAATATCTCTTCAGCCTGGAATCACTCTGCTATCTGCCCCCCCATCTGTGATCGGCAGCGTCGTTCTGAATTGCCCGTAACGGATACAAAACAACCGTTCGCTGTTTCCCGGGAGGAACCGCCGGACGCTGTCTTTTCCGATCTGCAAGATAGCTTACCTTTTCCTTTACTCCATGGACATTCTGTATATAGTAGTAACCGTATTGCGTCGTCGCAATCAGCGCACGTCACAGATTTCAGGCACTTTTAAATGACCAAAAGCCCCGGCGGAAAACCAGATGCAACGATCAGTTTTTGATAATTTGAATTCTCCCACCGAAATTCCTCTGGCTGAGAAGATCCGCCCACGGACTCTTGAGGAGATATGCGGGCACGAAAAACTGCTTTATCCGGGAAGTCCGCTACGGTCAATGATCGAGAAAGGGACATTTAGTTCATTTATTCTCTGGGGACCTCCTGGCAGCGGTAAAACGACCATAGCCAAGCTGATAGAAAAGCTTGTTCCCGATCGTTTTTTCTCGTTCAGCGCAGTACTGAGCAAAATTGCCGATGTCAAGAAACTGATGCAGCAGGCGCAGCAGATACACTTGCACCATAATCGCAGCAGCATCGTTTTTGTCGATGAAATCCACCGCTTCAACAAATCGCAACAGGACGCTTTCCTCCCCTACGTCGAGTCGGGAGCAGTAGTACTGATAGGGGCCACGACCGAGAATCCCTCGTTTGAAGTAATTCCGGCACTGCTCTCCAGATGTCACCTGTTCGTGCTGGAACCACTGGGGGAGGAACAGATCGTCACTATTCTGCAAAACGGCCTGCCCCACCTGGGCAAGCGTCTGAATATTGCTCCTGAAAGTTTACAAATTCTCGCGAAAAAGTCCGGCGGGGATGCGCGAAGAGGGCTCAACGACCTGGAACTGGTTTGCAGAAATGCCGAAGTCGGCGACACCATCACCCCCGAACAGATCTCAACACTGCTGAACAAACGTTCCCTGTTCTACGATAAACGCGGCGAGGAACACTTCAACCTTATATCCGCGCTGCAGAAATCGATCCGGGGAAGCGACCCGCAGGCGGCGGTGTACTGGCTTGCGCGAATGGTCGAGGCAGGTGAGGATCCGCTCTATATCACCAGGAGACTGGTAAGGATAGCCTCCGAGGATGTCGGCCTCGCCGACCCACAGGCAATAGTGCAGGCCATGGCAGTGAAGGAGGCGGTGCATTTTCTGGGAATGCCCGAGGCCAATACCGCCCTCACCCAGCTGACCGTCTACCTGGCCACCGCCCCCAAGAGCAACGCCCTTGAGACAGCTTACCTCACTGCACAGAAGGATGCAGCAGAGTCAAGCCATCTCAAGGTCCCCAGGGCCATTCGCAATGCACCGACAAGGCTGATGAAGGATTTGGGGTACGGCGAGGGATATCGTTATTCGCACAACTACGAAAATCATTACAGCTACCAGAGATATTTTCCTGAAGAGATGAAGGAAAAGACCTACTACCGTCCATCCCGTTTCGGGTTTGAAAGAGAAATCCAAAAACGGATTGAGTGGTGGAACCGGCTGAAAGCCGAAGAGTTGAAGAAACGTTCCCCCTCTCAGGACTGACAGCAGATTTTTAAAAATCACGTTTTAGATCGCCACAGGTATGAATTTTCTGTTTGAAAAAATAACGTACATCTTCGACCCGCTGTACCATATGTGGGAACATGAACACATACACAGGAAAACCTCCTTTGCTCTTGTTATTTTTTTCCTGTGCAGCGTCGTCAGCATCGAAATGAAAAGACAGGGGTTGCTCAACAACGCCGTTGGCGCGATTATTCCGAGCAACCATTTTTACGCCGTGCACGGCGCCTTTACTGTTGTTCTTATTCTTGAAGTGATCAGCCTTATCTTTTCCCTTCCCTGCTCTTTCAGTAAATCGGTGGGAAAACAGTTTGAGATACTGGCGTTAATCCTTATGCGAAACGCGTTCAAGGAGCTTTCCTACTTTCCTGAACCGATCACTTTTTCAGGAAACGAACATGCCATTCTCAACATTCTCTCAGACGGATTCGGAGCCCTGCTCATCTTCGCCCTACTGGGCGTTTATTATAAAATACAGGTATATTCTTCCGACGACAAAATGGGGCCGGCCGATCTTTTCAGTTTCGTTGCCGCCAAGAAAGGGATCGCCCTGCTCCTTCTTTTTCTTTTTATCCTGCTGGGGATAGAGTACTGGGTCGCGGTCATCCAGGGCAGCGAGCACCATGATTTCTTTTCCAGCTTCTACACCATTCTTATCCTTGCGGACATTCTGGTGGTGCTCATTTCCCAGTGTTTTCAGCCGTCTTTTTATGCGGTTTTCCGCAATTCGGGATTCGCGCTTTCTACGCTGATAATCCGTATCGCCCTGGCCGCTCCGCCGTTTTTCAACGTCCTGCTCGGCCTGGCCGCAGCCCTTTTTGCAATTTCGCTCACTTTCATGAGCAGAACTCTTTTCCGAAAAAAATAGCTGTCAGCGCCAGACCCCGGGAAAAGAGTTTCCGCACCCGGGGCAGTTACCGTTTACAAGCCTGTTGTCTGTAAGATGAAACCCGAACCGTGAAATGACCTGCTCCCCGCAAAAGTGACAGACACTGTTTGCGCCTTTTACTCCGGGAATGTTGCCCGTATAAACGTGATGCAACCCCTGTTCATGGCCGATGCGGCGAGCCCTTTCCAGGGTTGCCGGAGGCGTCATCTTTCTGTCACTCATTTTATAGGTCGGATAAAAAGCGGTCACATGCCAGGGTATCCTGCGGTTGATGGCTGACAAAAACGCCGCGATCTGAGCCAATTCCTCATCGCTGTCATTTAATCCGGGAATAATCAGAGTCGTCACCTCGAGCCACACCCCGAGTTCGACGCATCCTCGAATATTCTCGAGTACAGGCTGCAGTTTAGCCCCACACACTTGCTGGTAAAAGGAATCACGAAAAGATTTAAGGTCGATGTTCATGGCAGTGAGAACGGGGGCCAGTTGCACCAATGTCCGGCGGGACATATAGCCGTTTGACACGAAAATATTTTTCAATCCCTCATCCCGGGCCCCGACACAACAATCGTAGGCAAACTCAAGAAAAACAGTGGGTTCGACATAGGTATAGCTGATTGAATCGCACCCGCCGGCTTTAGCCGCGGCGACAATCTGCTGCGGCAAACGATCGGTGGTGACAAGGTCCAGGTTCTGTTTTACGGAAACCTGGGAAATAGAGCTGTTTTGACAGTGAAGACAGCGGAAGTTACAGCCGGGAGTGGCAATAGAATAGCTCAGACTACCCGGCAGCACATGATAAATTGGTTTTTTCTCAATAGGGTCGACATGCTCGGCGACAACTTTCCCGTAGACAAGGCTCTCGATGGAGTCACCCTTTCGCTGCCTGACCCTGCATTTTCCGAGCTGTCCGTCTTTGAGCTCGCACTCCTGATAACAAACGGGGCATGTGATTACTACCGTCTCCTTGGTCACGTCACTGTTTCCTTCTACTAATCGATGGCCAGGGAGGCGCGCCACCCGGGTAGCCTCCCTGTTCGTTGACCGGCGCTACTATTTTCATTTTTCCTGCCTGGCTTAAATTATAAGAAGGAAAAGCATGTTATGCCACGGTGACCGATGGTAAAATCGCAGAAACAGCCAGACAGCCGACTCTTACGAGTTGCTCTGCCATATGCCATCCACACAGGTATAATTGGGTCGAAAATTCGCTTTATAGCTCATGGCGGAAATTTCATTGATCAGATAGCCGAGGTAAAGATATTCAATATCCCATTCAACACACAGTTCGACAAGATTGAGAATATTGAACGTCCCCAGACTACGTCTTGACTCCTCGGGATCAAAATAAAAATATACCGCATTGAGCCAGTTGTAGCCGATATCGATGATGGATGTTCCCACCAGCCTGGTGTCAATCCGATACTGTACCCGGGCACTGGTCACGATGTTGTTCAGGAAAAAATCACGAAAATAGCCGGTCGCCGAATTGTTTTCCCCGGGATACCTCTTTTTAAGAAAATGATCACACAGTTCCAGTTCTTCCCCGTCCGGCGCCAGCGGCAGAATCTCCTGGCTGACATCCGAATTCCTGGCAGCGGTTCTTTTCTGGTTGCGATTGGGTCGGAAGGTGGAGCTGTGCAGACGGACAGGGATGCAGCTTGAGCAGGAAGAACAGCTCATACAGTAAAGACAATTACCGTTCCTTCTGTATCCCGCCGATAAAAAGAGTTCCATGGCGCGTTCGCTCAAGGGGGCGAACGTTGCCTGATGAAACGTTGCAACTGTGCCCACTTCATAAGGACAAGCTATATCGATATCGACAAAGAGATGGTCAACCCGCGCCTTCAACATCGCAAATTCGCGCGCACACCTCAGATCGTATGAAAGGGGCAACTCTTTCATCTACGGACCTTCCCTGTTTTTCCCGCCATGTGTTTTTGCCACACTACTGGAGTCTACACCAGCCCCTGGTCCAGCATGGCATTAACCACTTTAATAAACCCGGCGATATTTGCACCCGCCATATAATCGCCGGATGCGCCGTATTTGGCTGCCGCATCCAGGCAGGTGGTATGAATCGATTTTATGATCTGCTTGAGTCTTTTGTCAACCTCCTCCCGCGGCCACGAGATACGCATTGAATTCTGTGCCATTTCAAGCCCCGAGACAGCTACCCCGCCGGCGTTGGCAGCCTTTCCGGGAGCAAAGAGAACTTTTTCCTGATGAAATATATCGATCGCTTCCGGCATTGCCGGCATATTGGCGCCCTCACAGACGAGCCTTATCCCGCCGTCGACAAGGTGCTGCGCGTCCCGCCGGTTTATCTCGTTCTGGGTAGCACAGGGAAAAACGCAATCGGCCGGGTGCATCCAGAGTGGATTGTGATCAAGGCCTGGATCAGCCGGAGTATAGACGGCCTCAGGATACTGCTCGACATAGTCGCTGATACGTCCCCTTCTGATATTTTTCAACTGCTTAACATATTCCAGTTTTTCCCCATCTATCCCCGCCTCATCGTAGATGTATCCCGAGGAGTCGGAAAGGGTGATTACCCGGCCGCCAAACTCGATAATCTTCTCCGCTGTAAATTGCGCCACATTTCCTGAACCGGAGATAAGACACTTCTTGTTTTCCAGCCTGTCACCGTATACTCCGAGCATCTCTGAGGCGAAATAGACGACACCGTATCCGGTTGCCTCCGGCCGGATAAGGCTGCCTCCCCACCCGAGACTCTTTCCGGTAAGGACTCCGGTAAACTCGTTGGATAATTTTTTATACATGCCAAAGAGATATCCAATTTCTCTGGCTCCGACCCCGATGTCTCCTGCAGGCACATCGGTGTTGGGGCCTATGTGACGAAAAAGTTCGGCCATAAATGCCTGGCAGAACCGCATCACCTCTCCATCAGACCTTCCCTTCGGGTCGAAATCGGCTCCTCCCTTGCCGCCCCCCATGGACAGCGTCGTCAAAGAGTTTTTAAAGACCTGCTCAAAAGCGAGAAACTTTATGATGCCGAGGTTGACCGAATTATGAAAACGCAACCCGCCCTTGTAGGGTCCAAGGGCGCTGTTCATCTCCACCCTGAACCCGCGGTTAACATGCACCTGCCCTTCGTCATCCATCCAAGGTATCCGAAATATAATTATCCTTTCAGGCTCGGTGATCCGCTCCAGCACCGCCTGCTGACGAAACTCCAGGTGCTGGTCGAGTACCGGTTTCACGCTCTGTAAAACCTCCTCCACCGCCTGATGAAACTCACGCTGTTCGGGGTCTCTCTCCTTTATCCTCGCAACCATTTCCTCCATTAGCATTCTCCCTTTGAAATTCGACTGGTATCCCGAACGCCGCCCGGCTCTTTTGCGCACGAACCGTTGCCGGACAGGGCCGGCTCGAACAGCACACTCTCCGAGCGGGTCCCGTCACATTTTAAGACGAACGGATTCGCGGTGCGGGCATGACAGATATATTCCAGCCTCTCGATTATTCTCTGCTTCTCCAGCCACTGCCAGTCAAAAAAATCAGCCCGTCTCCGCTCATCTGAGTCCTTCTTCCTGGCACCGTCCTCGTTAAGGGTCATGTAGGGGATTCCCAGCGAGGTGATGTTCTGGAAAAAGTGGGTCCCCTGAGACGCGTCCGCCTTTATGGTACTGTTTCGTACCTCGATTATCGCAGCCGCCCCGGAAATCTGGTTCCACTGCACCGGAATGCCAAGCCATGGATCCGCCGACCCCCAGCGGCCGGGGCCGATAAGAAGGAAAGGAACCTTGCCTGCCGTAAGTTTGCGGTTGATCTCTCCTATTTCCCAGGCCATCTGCTGTGTTTTGCCGAGATCGAAGGTTTCGGGATGCACGTACACTATGTCGGTAATATGCTTAAAATGCCCATGGCCGAGCAGCTGGGTGATATAACCGAATCCATTGTCAATTTCGGCGTCGCAGATGTTTACATCGGCAAGCTCGCGGCCGGTAGCCATGGGTCGGATCTGCAAAAAATAGAACATCGATTTTTTCGGATCCGGATCAAGGTGCAGGGCAAACTCAATCTCCACGTCGCCGCCCATACCGGTTTTTCCTATTTTCAGCAATTCGCCCAGGACCTGTGCCAGGGGATAGGCACCATATTTCAATATCTGATAAAAAGTGAGTATTTTCCGGCCTGGCAGGATGGTATCACGCACCCTGTGTTCTTCGGCCACATAGGTTGAGGCCACCAGGGAAAGAGCCATCTCGCGCTCCGCGTCCTGAACGTTTCGTAACACCAGATTTGAGGTATTACGCTCAAAACAGTTTTCCGGACTGATATCAAGAGCCCAGAACTGGGTCTGACTCCGCCGGAGCATATCATCCACAGAGTCGAACTGAAACAGTTTTTTCGGCTGCCTGGGGGAAAACCACAGAGATTTCCCCCCTTCGACAACAGTTTTACCAAGGCCAAGGGCAATGTGGCAAATCCCCTCATCGGCCTTCAGATCCATTACCGGGTAAAAGTTATGGGACTGGGCTACCCCGCAGACGGCGGGATACCAGAAATCGCCGTATTTGTCCCCGGCCAGCTCCTGAATGATGACCGCCATCGAGTCTTCCCGTGCATAGCCGACCATTTTGGAAAAGGATCTGGGCCCCTCAAACCAGGTCGAAGCATAAACAAGCTTGATGGCACTTTCCAGCTGGGCGAGTCTCTCGTTGAAATCGGGATAATTATTTGCCAGAAAGTAGGTCGAATAAAGCCCCGCGTACGGCTTGAACTGACCGTCTTCAAGCAGGCTGGACGACCTCACCGACAGCGGTTTTTCAACCTTTTTGAGAAACTCCCGGAGCTCCTGCCTCAGCCAGGCTGGCAGTGGTGCATCAAGAAACAGATCGGCGATATGACAGTCGCGATAATTTTTACAGTAGTAAAGGTTGTTGTCCTCCACAAAAGCGTCGAAACCATCAGCGGTGATGACACATGTCTTGGGGATAATAACGGGAAATTCGCTCAGGATGCTTTCATGGTTGTAGGCACTCTGCAGACATGCCCATATAAACGCTATCCCCCGGGCCTTGCCCCCCATCGACCCCTTACCGATTTTAACGAAATCCATAATGTCTGAGTCGTAGATATCGGCATCAAACCCGACGACCACCCCCTGCTGGCGCAACCGCCGCAACGAGTGGACCTTGTGTACAAGATCATCGCGGATGGCACCCAGGTCGTCGGCTGCCGCCACATAATCCTTGTGCAGCCTCTTGGCCAGGATGACTTCGGCCCGAGCCATGACCCAGTTGGAAAAGTGATTTCTCTTGGTGTGATAACATAAAGACGCCTCCGGGACGATTTTCAGCTGGCGCTCAAACTCCGCCAGATTGGAGGCGTGACCGATTGCCGTCTCATCCGGCAGGCGAAAGATAAAATCGCCAAACCCAAGATGGGTGAGAAAAAAATTATGCAGTTCATCCTTGATATGAGGGGACTTCTTGTCGATAAAGACAGCCGGGATGCTTTGCGCCTCCTTCCGGTTCGCCTCTTCCGAGGAGACCATCAGCAGGGGCAAATCGGCAATCTCGCTGCGGACTGTCTTAAGAAAATCCATCCCCGCATTGACGTTTGTCTTTCCGGCCCGGGGAAATCGCGCATCGGATATAATGCCGAACACGTACGGTTTGTAAGCCTCGTAAAGCGTCAACGCCTCTTCATAATTGGTTGCCATCAGGATTTTCGGACGTGCCCGCATGCGCAACAAACGATGTCGCTCATTGAGACTTTCGTCGAGCACCGACTGGGTTTGACGCACAACTTCATTATAGATCAGAGGCAGAAACAGGGAGCGGTAGAGCGGTGAGTCCTCCACATAAATTATGACCCGCACCATCGCCCGTTCCGTGTCCGGATCCACATTGCGGTGATCCTCAACGTTTTTGATGATTGCAAGCAGCAGATCGGCCTCGCAGCACCAGAGGAAAACCCTGTCGATCCCGTGACGGTTGACCTTATCGAGAAAAGATGACTTCAGGTTATGGGCAACCACGATAACCGGAATATCCGGGCGCACCTCTTTTATCGCGGTCCCCAGCTTGAAGGCGTCCACTCCCCCGAGAAAAGGCATGGTGATGACCATGTCAAAATCCATTTCCTTCACCATCCTGACAGCTTCTTCGGCCGAAGAAATCCTTGTCATTTTGGGCGGTTTACTGAGGTTAAGGCCATGATATTCATTAATCAGCCGTGTCGCCAAGCTGCCGTCCTCCTCCATGATAAAGGCATCGTAAAGACTCGATACCAGGAGGATTTCCTGCACCTTAAACGGCATCAGATCATGAAAAACCTTGAAGTGCGGATCAAAATCGGGGATGACATCTTTTGAAGCGATGAACATGACAGGCTCCTCAACAAAAACGGTTCGCCTTGCTGCATCTTTTCCTTTCCTTACTGTATGGTATATCCGATATCGCCTCTATCCGGCAAATAAGATTTCAGCAACCGCCTGGGGCCAGCGAAAAAGACTGCTCGGACCATGGATAAATCAGCACGTGTGGCAAAACCGACCGTAAAGTGCAAAGCGTACAACACTTCCGCGATCAGGCGACTGGCACCGGGTCGCCAGCGTGCCTGGCTTCAGATGTTCTTAATTAAAGATAGTCACGGAAGGATCTTTGTGCAGATTACAGCAGCCGCTCGTGCTTCGGCGGTCACGTTGCTGCCTTAAAAAGCTGATACAGAACCGACTTATTGCCGGCCGGACTCTTCCGGCAGCAAGTCGGTGAATACAATTAGCGGTGGGTTGTAATGACGGCCAGGGAGGGGTTGCAAACCGGTCAACACGCTTGCCGGTCCGTTCTGTTCCCGGCGGTCCGGTTTACCCTTGTGGCCCGGCTTGGCGGAATTGCTCACGATCATCGCATAAGCTACCCGATACGATGATCGTGAGCGATATAATTTCAGGCCTTACTGCTTTTGGGATTTTTTGCCGTAGAGAGAATATACCACAGATACAAGGGCAAGCATTTCAATTATTACGATAGGCAAGCCCACCACGATACTTGAGGTCTGCAACGCCTTTGTTCCGGTTTTGCCACTGATAATGAGAAAAAGAATGGTCATGCTGCCCATGATAATGCCCCAGAATATTTTCAACGTTGCGGGCGGCTCATCGCGATCCATTTTTTTTGTACAAATTTCAGAGATCGCCGAGGTAGCGGAGTCGGCGAGGGTGACAAAGGATATGCAGATGGTCAGAAAAGCAAGAGGTACAGTCACCCATGCCAGGGGAAACCGCTCCAGCAGCGCATACATGGAAAACTCGACCCCCTTATTGTTCACCACGCCCATAAGGTCGGCCCCGGCTACACTATCCATATATATTGCGCCGCCGCCGAAGGTTATAAACCAGCAAATTCCAAAAATTGCCGGGGCCATCACATTGACACACATAAACTCCCGGATAGTCCTGCCGTAAGAGATTTTTGCCAGAAACACGCCGAGAATAGGGGCAAGAGAGAGCCACCACGCCCAGTAAAAGATGGTCCAGCTCCCCGGCCAGCCGCCGCCTTTCTGGAAAGTATCCGTCCACAGGGACATGGACACGAAATCGTCGAGGAAACCGCCGAAAGACTCTACTCCCAGATTGAGGAAATACTTGGTAGGCCCCATGACAAAGACAAAAACGACAAAAGCGATAAAAATTTTAGCGTTCTGGCTGCTGAGAAACTTAATGCCCCTCTGCAGCCCGGTATAGCTTGAAATGGTATAGGTTGCGGTCATCAACCCGATAATCACTGCGTAGACAAGATAAGATTGTGGAATTCCCAGAAGGTATTCAAGGCCTCCTGCGAGCTGCATTGTTCCAAACCCCATGGAAGTAATTACACAACCTACCGTGGCGAAAATGCACAACCCGTTGACGATATCGCCGGCCAACCCATTTACCCTGTCGCCCATGATGGGGTAAAGGGCCGAGCTGACCCGCAGCGGCTGCTTCAGGTTATAGGTTGAATAGGCAATGGCAACCCCGATCACCGCGTAGATACAGTAAGGATGAAAAGACCAGTGGAGAAAAGATATCTTCATGGCCGCAAGAGCGGACTCCGGGGTGGACGGTGAGGCGCCGGAAAGGCTGGGAGGTCCGTAATAGTGGTACAACGGCTCTGCAACACCCCAGAAGGCGATGCCTGTACCGATTCCCGCACAGAGTGCTATGGCCCACCAGTTCCAGTAACTGAGCACCGGCTTTGCATCCTCCCCGCCCAGCCTGATATTCCCTGCAGAGGAAAAGGACAGGATAACTACAAATGCGACGAATATGAAGATAAACAACAGATACATCCAACCAAAATAGTCGATGGTGAACTTGAGGGCGGCAGCGGCGCCGGCCATGAAGAGTTCCCTGTTGACTATGCCGACTACCAGCAGGATGGTCAACAGAATGGCGGGAGGCCAAAAGATACGTTTTTCTATTTCGAAATCAAAATAGCCGGTAGTTTTTTTCCCTAAGGCAAAACCATCCTGCCCTTGTACCCGGCTCATGTTTCTTTTCATAACATTCCGCTCCTTTGTTTCGTTCTTTAGCTTTTGAAAACTTGTACAGTTTCCTCGAATGAACCTCGCCTGGTCGTTTTCAGCCACCTCACCCACTGTTGGCAACGGCTGCCGCGCATCACAAAAACAGACGCGACAACTACACGTTGCAGCACATAAAAAAAAAATTTACAGAGAACAGCTGATGCCTGTTCTGTGTTTCGGCAAAACAGGACATGTTTTTCTGTCGAACGAATTAACCCGGTTTTATACCTGCGTTATCAAGCAGCTGCGACATCCTGTAGCAGCCGCCCCTGTGCCGGTTTGGTTGCAAACCAGATGAACCCGAAAAATATGCGGGCTAGAAGGAGTGATCCCCGATCAAGACGAGTGAAGAGTGTTTTGTGGATTCTGCAATCCGGCTTTCATCTCCACGAATAGGGACGAAGCAATAAATGCGCCAGGAAAATAGGGAAGTAACACGGGTGAGCTATGGTCCTGAAATCAATAACAATGGACACACAAAAATCCGCGGGGACATCGATTGGAAAAGGCAAAACAGACAACAGCACGACTTTGTGTTTTTAAAATATTTTTTAAAAAATGCAAAAGATATTTGTTTTTTTATGAAACAACAAACAGCTATCGGGTCATGATTGATTACGGCAGATAGAGAAGTGCTGATTGCGTCATCCACGTCGTGCAAAGCTTGTGCCCTCCGGTGAGGCTCTGGAGAAAGCAGGAAAGTACCAGGAACCTTCTGAGCAACATCCGTTTTTAACCTGACGATACGGCCCGGATTTGACATATCGCCATTGCGTTACCATCATACTATGTGTTACAATGTGGCACCTGGATGGATAAAACTTTCGTCCTTTTGTGGTGTGCGTCCCGCCGTTACGGCGAGGGATTCGACCAGTTCGCCGAAAATGTTCCGGATAAATTGACTTGCACGGTCACTCCCGGGTTCATTACAGATCGGTTCTATTTTTCTCCCCGGACCAATGGACAGTAAAGAATTTATAAAGACAAGGAAGGAACTGGCCAAGACCCAGAAAGAACTGGCCGAGCTTCTCGGGGTATCCCTGAAAGCCGTCAGCAGCTATGAACAAGGGTGGCGCGCCATCCCGACCCACGTGGAGCGTCAGCTCATGTTTCTATTGATCAGGAAAACGTGCGACGTGGAGAACATTGAAAATTGCTGGGAAATTCGCCACTGTTCCAACGAAAAAAAAGCGAAATGCCCGGCATGGGAATTCAAGTCTGGAAAATTATGCTGGTTTATAAGCGGCACGCTGTGCGAAAATCAAACCCAGGGCAACTGGGATAACAAGATCGATATATGCAAGAACTGCATCGTGCTGAAAAAACTGATGGACCATTCCTCAAGATAACCAGGCAACAACTGCGAACAGTGTCTCATGCTTCCCCACCGGCCCTGATCAGGCAATAGCCAAGACCAACCGGTTTATCAGGATGATTCAGACCGATGATTTTCAGCCTGGCGCAACTGGTCGGGAGTGTTGATGTTTTTCCAGCAACCGCGAAACCTGTCTGGTATTACCGGGTTGTCGATCTTTGGATGGGTGCCGATCTGGTTGATGCTGCGCTCCCCCAACAGCAGTCGATCCTCGAAAAGCTGGCCCGCACAACGCTCGTACAGGGCAAAAAGCGGCTCACAGCGGTTAGCTCCGGCAAGCTTTGGCACCCTCCCCCACGACCCCGCACGCCTGTTTTCCAGCAGCCACCGGAGCGCCGGCGTTGAGGCCAGCGGCATGTCGCACGCAAGAAAGATCCAGGAAGCCATGGGATGCCACCGAGTCGCCGCTACGATCCCCGTAAGCGGGCCTGCGACTCCGGGGATATCGGGAAGCCGGATACAATTCTCCAGTTCTTCCGGTAATTCTCCTGCCCCTGAGACAACGATACCATCCACTTCCGGGCGCAATAGCGCCACGGCTCGTTCAATCCATGTGGGACCGGTTTCCGCCCGGCGAATAAGATGCTTTGGCCGGCCCATGCGCGAACTCCTGCCGCCGATCAGCACACATCCCCAGAGAGGTGCTGCCTGCATAAGCCGCGACAGGCTGGCCGCCAGCTCGTCGCCAAATTTTTCCAGAGCCCGGTCGCCGTCACCCGTTATGCAAAGTGTCTGTCCTTTTGCCTGCGGACCGCTTCCCAAAAAAATCGTCTGCACCTGAACATCTGGACCCTGCAGGGTGAAAACAACATCAAAGCGTCTGGCCAGGCAGGAAAGGGCGTAACCACTCAAGTGATCTTTCCCGGCTACCGCGCCATAGAGCCCGCGGCGATCAAGAACCGTCAGCGCTTTTTGCAGGAATTCTTCGCGCTGTCGCTTATCCTGGCCGCAAATTTTGAAAACGGGCAGCTGTGACAAGGTCGGCGGGTAGTTTTCACCGGAGTCTCTGGTTCGCATATTTCCCTATTTTTTCGTTTCTCCACCAACAATCGCCGATAACAATGCGCCGTGCTGCTTATACCGTAATCTGCTGGGTCCCTGGCGGCAGCACTTTATTTTCCCTTCCCATGGCGATAAATTTATCTATTGCCGCAAGCCCTTGGGCGCCCAGATCCCGGGAGAACTCATTCACATAGAGATCAATGTGGCTCTGCACCACCTCCGGTGCCAATTCCTGGCTGTATCGCCTGATATAGGGCATACATTCCTGTGAATTTTGAAATCCGTACGCCACGCTTGCACGGACGGCTCTTTCAATCGCCTTTATCGTTTTTTTGCCAAGGGACCTCCTGGCGGCAATACAACCCAGCGGGATAGGCATGCCGGTAAGATTTTCCCACCACTGGCCGAGGTCCTGAACACAGGTGAGGCCGAATTCTTTATAGGTAAATCGCGACTCATGAATAATGACTCCGCCATCGACCTTGCCGGTGCTAACAGCATCCATGATCAGGTCAAAACGCATCTCCACCAACTCACAAGTTTCTTCCAGATACATCTGCAGTAGCAGTGCAGCGGTAGTTAACTTGCCGGGAATGGCAATTTTCCGGCCTGCAAAAGAGCCTTTTTCTCCCTCACCGGTGGTCACGAGCAGAGGGCCGCACCCCCGGCCAAGAGCGCTGCCCGACGACAGCACGCAATACTCATCGAGCACATGCCCCAGAGCATGAAAGGACAACTTCGTCACATCAAGTTTTTTTTGCAATGCCAGAAGATTAAGCTGCTCCACGTCATCGAGCACCGGGGCACCAAACGAGAGGCCCTCAGTCGCGATTTTGCCATGGACAAGACCGTAAAACATAAACGTGTCGTTTGGGCAGGGAGAAAAGCCCAGGCTGAGTTCGTTATTTTTCTTCATCACTGTTTAAATCAGTTATAATTTCTGCGCTCACCCGTGCAATTACGCTGCACGCTTCGGCTAGTTTCCATGACGACAGATCCCGGTCGGTCACATAATTTGAGACGGCGCGGATCTCAACCACCGGCACCGCAAATGTTTCGCACGCCCTGGCGACAGAAGCGCCTTCCATATTTTCGCACAACCCGTTAAACCTGCCCTGAAGTTGCTTTCCTCTTTTGTTGGTGGCGGAAACACCGCTGACCGTCACAAAGTCTCCTTCAAGAAATCGATGGCCTCGCAATTTAAGAATTTTTCGCACACGCTCGCGCAGTCCCCGATCCAGTTCGCAGACGATTTCTCCGGCAATTGAAGTATCAAGAGGAACAGTTCCCCGGTCGGTGCAGATGCCAAGGTCGCCAAACCATTCCCTATGGGCAAGACAGATATCGAGCAGCCGGGCCCGGGACAACGCGTCGCCCAGGTATGCTCCGGCCACACCGAAGTTGAGCACCAGCGACGGCCTGCTATGTTCACACAGCCACCTGGTAATTTCTATCGCCGCCGCAACGGGACCGACCCCGGTGATAATGGTGTCGCACGCTATTTTATTGCGGGATGCGATTGTTTTGAACGGCAGCATCTCTATTTCGGTTGCAGCGGCGGCAAGAATCATGTTATCTAGTTCATTTTTTCCGGCAGAGAAGAATCGTGCTGTGACCTGATCAGATTCTTGTTCCGTCATTTTTCCCCAAAAGCCGTTCTTTTCATCGATGCGAACTTAACGCATTATTACAAAAATTGCATCGCTTGCAAAACAATACCCGCGGTAATCCACAATATTTCCAGACAGCCAATGATACCTCAAGAAGATCTGACCCTTGAAGCCTACCGTTACCATCTGCCCAAAAACTGTATTGCCCAGCATCCGGCCGACCGGAGAGACACATCGAGATTAATGGTACTCGACTCAGGCAGCGATTCGCTAAGCCATCGCCACTTCAACAATCTCGATGAATACATCGGGCCATGCGACATGCTGGTGGTAAACAACACCAAGGTGTTTCCGGCACGTCTTGAGGGAGTGAAGGAGACCGGCGGCAAAGCGGAAGTTTTTCTCCTGGAGCTGCCTTCAGAGGATGACTGCGACATCGGTACGGCAACGGCCACAGCGCTTATTAAATCGTCAAAACGGCCCAAGCCAGGTTCGGTCATCACCATCGGCGACAATCTGCACTGCGTTGTTTCCGAGTTGCTCGAAGACGGCAAGGCGGCCCTGGAACTGCACTACAATCGCTCCCACACTCTGGCTGCATGCCTTTTAGAATGCGGCCAGGTTCCGCTTCCGCCGTATATTGTCAGGAAAAACGGATCGACAAAGGAAGACGCCGCCCGCTACCAGACCGTCTATGCGGCGCAGCCGGGTGCTGTGGCCGCACCCACCGCCGGCCTGCACTTCACCGACAGCCTCCTGTCGCGAATTACCGATAAAGGCACACTCCTGGGCGAAGTAACTCTCCATGTCGGCTATGGCACTTTTGCCCCGGTCCGGGACAACGACATCACCCAGCACAAGATTCACCGGGAATTTTTATCTATCCCCGAAGAGACAGTCGCCAAAGTGGAAAAGACCAGGGAGCGGGGAGGGAAAATATGGGCTGTTGGAACAACGTCGGTCCGGGCGCTGGAATACGGCGCTCTTAAAACCGGCCGCCTGCAGGCTACAGAGGAATGGTGTGATCTTTACATCTATCCGGGCTTCAAATTTCAGGTAACGGACAATCTCATTACGAATTTTCATCTACCCGATTCGTCGCTGATGTTTCTGGTATCAGCACTTTGCGGTCGAAAAACCCTTCTCAACTGCTATAAGAAGGCAATTGAGAAGGGGTATCGTTTCTTCTCCTACGGGGACGCAATGGCCATTATCGGCGACCACCCACGGGTCTGAGTGGTCCGTAAAAAGCTGGATTATGCAGCGGCAGGGCACCCTGCGCAGCCGCCACCGGCTTGACAGGAGGGTGCCGGTTTTGATTTTTCCGTCCCCCCGGCTGCCGACTTGCTCGCGTAACCGTCGGCGTACCAGCCGCCGCCCTTGAGCTGGAAAGAACTCATCGACATAAGTTTTGTCACCGGCGCCTGGCACTGGGGACAGTTGGCCAGAGGCTCATCGGAGATCTTCTGCTGCACTTCAAAAATCTGCTCACATGCTTTACATTCGTACTCATAGACTGGCATTGTTCAACCACCTGTTTGCTCTGTAGTGTTAACTTTTCAATATCTCAAAAAAACCCGGATATTTTAACTAAGATGCTTTTACACCGGCCAGAAATCTAATTCTCAACACCATATCTGTCAACATATTGTACGGTCTATTTCATAAAAACTAACAGGCGGGAGCTTGTTGTCACCAGATTTTTTTGGTATACAGCTAACCTTACAGTTGCCGACCCGCACCTGCCGGCACGTCCACCTCAGGGGCAGGCAATCCTCACCAGAGAATAAAAAAAATCTGCTGCGGGCCGTACCCCTGTCACGGCGCTAAGCGTTGAAACAGTGAGCGGGCCAAACAAATACATGCGGGCCAATTTCCATGCCCTTACAGCTTCTTTACAACGTATATGATTGGTATATTTGATTCAGGCGTCGGCGGCATGACCGTTGCCCGCTCCATAGAGCTTGCCCTGCCTAACTATCCGGTAGTCTACCTTGGTGATATTGCGCGTACCCCATACGGTTCCAAAAGTGCTGCGATCATAACCAACTACGCCATTGAAAACAGCGGTTTTCTGGTAGACAAGGGGGCAAAAGTTATCGTTATCGCCTGCAGTTCGGCGTCCAGCGTCGCAACAGAACAGTTGCGCCGGGAATTTGATGTGCCGATTATCGAGGTCATCACCCCGGCGGTCCGGGAGGCAGCCAAAGTGACGAGGGGCAGAGTGGGCGTCATAGGAACCAGCGCGACCATCCGCAGCGAATCGTATCCACGACTTCTTACAAAGCAGGATCCTGCGCTCAAGGTCTACTCCAAGGCCTGTCCACTGCTCTGTCCCCTGGTCGAGGAAGGATGGACTGGCAGGCGGGAAACCAAGATGATTCTGCGGCGCTACCTTCATGATCTCAAGAAACACCAGATCGACACCCTCATCCTCGGCTGCACCCACTACCCCCTGCTCAAACACCTCATCCAGCCGAGGATTGGTAAAAAAGTACATTTAATAGACCCTGCCCAGGCGACAGCAGAAAATCTCAAAACATTTCTCGTGCAAAATCCCGTGGTGAAGGAAGAACCCTCCCACACCCCGGAGGACAACCTCTATTATGTGACCGACACCAGCCAATCGGCTACGGAAATCGCAACAAGGATTTTTCAGCGTGAGATGAAACTTTTGCCAGCATGAATATCTTATGAATAAAGCCATACTCTTCTTTGTCGTTTTTTTCGTTATTACCACAATTCCGTTTAACGTACAGGCCTCGGCGCCCGATGGTGAATTTCCCGAGGACATAGCCGCAAGAGTGCAGAGCCGGTACGACCGGATGGCCAGCCTCTCATTTGCCTTTCACCAGGAGACCGTAGGCGAAATTACCGGCAGGAACCAGAAAGGAAGCGGCCATGCCTTTTTTTTAAAAGACAATAGCGCTCCTAAAATGCGCTGGAACTATGAGTTGCCTAATCGCCAGGTGCTGCTTGGCGACGGCAAATTATTTTCCATGTACTTTGAAAACCTGCAGCAGATGATTGTCACTCCGGCAGAAAACCTGGATACGGACCTTACCTACTCGTTTTTCACAGGAAAAGGGCGGCTGCTCCATGATTTTCATATACGCCCGCCGGACAATGGAATTGACCACACCAAACAAGCGGACATTGCCATAATAAAGCTTATACCGGTCATTCCCCAGTCCCAGGTTCAGGATATACACCTGTTTGTCTCCGCCGACTCCCTGATCCGCAGAATCTCCATAAAGGATCACTTCGGGACAGTAACCACCATCAACATCAGCGATATAGAAGTGAACGCCCTGGCAAAGTCGAGCAGCGCCGAGCTGGACAAGATTTTTTCCTTCATCCCGCCTGAAGGAACAGAAATAATACGACAGTGATATGGACAGCCCTTTACCGTTTAAGGTGGCCCTTGTTTCGATGCCCTGGGCAATCGTCAATCGCCCCTCGGTCCAGTTGGCCACCCTGAAGAGCTACCTGCAGCTGCAACAAGACATTCAAGTCGACAACTATCACCCGTATCTGTCAATCGCCGCATCCCTGGGTCCGTCGCGCTATACCGAAATTGCCCTTTCCGGCATGGGCGGAGAAGCACTTTTTGCTCCCCTTGTCTTCTCAGGGAAAAAATCCGACAGCAGGATCCTGTTCAACCATCTGCTGGCAAACAGCAGGAAAAAGCAGCCGGATTTTGATGAGATTGCGGCGACAGTCGCCACCGCATGCGACGACTGGTTGAAGACCTTTACCTGCTCCGATTACAGCCTGATCGGGTTTTCGGTCTGTTTCAATCAACTCCTGCCTTCGCTTTATATGGCAAAACTGATAAAGCAAAAGTACCCGGCGGCGGCGATCGTCTTTGGCGGCTCATCGTGTTCGGGCGGGCTGGGGAAATCGCTTCTGGCCCACTTTCCCGAAATCGACTACGTGATAAGCGGAGAGGGAGAAAGGGCGCTGGAAGCACTCTGCTCCTTTGTAAAAGGCGATAGTGTGCATTTGCCGGAAAATGTTTTTCACAGCAGCGAGGAAGCGGCGACAAAGAGTATGTCCCTGGTCGATCTTAACCAACAGCCTCCGCCCGACTACGACGACTATTTCCGCCAGATGCACCACCTTTTCACCAACCAGCCTTTTATCCCGGAAATTTCCCTGGAGTTCTCCCGGGGCTGCTGGTGGAACAAGTGCAGCTTCTGCAACCTCAACATCCAATGGCCGGACTACAGGTGGAAAAACGGCATGAAGATGGTGCAGGAGACGCTCGACCTTGCCCGCAGATACGAATTGCTGAACTTTAATTTTACCGATAATGCCCTGCCCCCCAAAGATGCTGATATTTTCTTTAGCGAAATCAAAAAACAGGCGATGGATTTCTCGTTTTTTGCCGAAATCAGGGCAACCCTCTTTCCCGACCGGCTAAGGCTCTATAAAGAGGGCGGTCTCAACACTGTCCAGGTCGGTATTGAGGCGCTGTCAACCTCCCTTCTTGAAAAACTGAAAAAAGGCACCACCGCCATAGAAAACATAGCGGCAATGAAACACTGTTGCGAGCAGAACATAGCGCTCAAAGGCAACCTCATCGTCGAGTTCCCCTCGTCCTCTGACCACGAGGTGAGTGAGACCCTTGAAAACCTCGACTACGTGCTCCCCTACCCGCCGCTTGACACCGCTTCATTTTTCCTCGGGTTCGGCTCACCGGTTCACAGCTATTTCCACGACTACGACATCCGCTCGCTGACAGTCCACTGCAAAAACAGGCAGTTGTTCCCGGAAAGGTACCAGAAATCAATGACCATGATGCTACTAGGCTACCGCGGGGATCGAACCATCCAGCGAAAGAGATGGAAGCCGGTCATACAGAAGGTCAGGGCATGGAATGAGTTTCATGCCAACAGAATGAATTTGACCCCGCCGCTGAGCTACCGGGACGGCAAAACCTTTCTGATCATCCGCCAGGAACGTCCTCACGGACCGCCACTGCAGCACCGGCTGCGGGGACTATCAAGAAGGATATACCTGGCCTGCGGAGAAATAATCACGCTGGACAAGCTGCTTGAACTCTTTACAGAAGTCAGGCGGGATCGGCTCACACTCTTTATCGAATCGATGTGTTTGAAAAGGTTAATGTTTAAGGAGCAGGATAAAGTTATATCGCTTGCAGTGCGGCAGGAAACGTGTCGATAAACCGGGATTGTTCTGGTTCACGCACCAACAATGCTTGCCACCCTGCCAATCTGTGATATAGTTGGCCGTAACCTTTTTTCTCATATTGAGACGCAACCAAACCAGCGCCAGGCTCAAGCGAGCCGCGGCTAACCCCAAAACCACAGTTTGACAGGAAGACATGACAGAAGCAAACAGTGACAGCTTTGAGGATCTGTTCAAAGCACAACAGACCAGGAAAATCAGGCACCTCACCCCGGGGCAGAAAATCAAAGCAACCATCGTGGGCATAACCGAAGAGACCACATTTCTTGATGTGGGAGGCAAAAGCGAAGGTGTCTTGAACAGCTCCGAACTCAAAGACGGAGAAGGAAACATTTCCTATCAACTAGGAGATGTCCTTGATGTTTATTTTCTCCAGGCGAAAGCCTCCGAACAGCTTTTCACCATGAGAATCGGTTCGGGATCTTCCACTGCCCACCTGGAGGAAGCGTTCCGGTCATCAATCCCGGTTGAAGGTTTTGTCAAAGCGGAAATCAAAGGCGGCTTTGAGATCACCCTCGGCGGTAACGTACGGTCATTCTGTCCCTATTCCCAGATGGGAATTCGCCGGGTGGAAGATAGCGGCAAGGAATACCTTGAAACCCATATGCAGTTTCTGATCACCCGTTTTGAGGAGAACGGGCGCAACATAGTGGTATCCGCCAGAGCACTTCAGGAAGCCTTGAGAGAGGAGATGCGCGAGAAGCTGCGCAACACCCTCGAAGAGGGACAGACCATCGACGGAACCGTAAGCTCAATCCGCGACTTCGGCGCATTTGTCGATATCGGCGGTGTCGACGGACTGATCCCGATTTCCGAAATCGGCTGGTCAAGGGTGCAAAACGTGGCAGAGCATTTCACGGTGGGCCAGCAGGTAAAAGCGGTCATCAAAAAGCTCGACTGGGACAACAACAGGATATCTCTTAGTTATAAAGAAACCCAGGAAGACCCGTGGGAAAAAGCTGCCGCCAGTTTTGCCGAAGGCTCGACCCATACGGGGACGGTGGCCAGACTTGCTCAGTTCGGGGCCTTTGTAACCCTCGCCCCAGGCATCGACGGCCTGATCCACATTTCGAAACTGGGAGCAGGCCGGAGGATCAATCACCCTCGGGAGGTGCTGGAGGAAGGCCAGGATATCGATGTCAAAATCGAGTCATTCGACCTGGCCGACAAGAGGATCGGCCTGGTACCGGCAGATTACGTTTCCCAGGAAAGTGAACAGGAGCAGGAGCAAAAGGAATATCGTAAATTTATAGCCAAAAACAATGGCGCAAAAGAAAAGAAGACCGTCGGCAGTCTCGGTGCCCTGCTCCAGGAAAAACTGGCAAAAAAGAAAAAATAACAAGCCATCCCGACTCGTAAAGTGCATAAAAACATCCCGGCAACACTCGGGTTGCGTGTTACCGGGGTGTTTGCCGAAAATGTTGCAAAAGTTACCCGCGGCCAGGGCTGCCAGCCTGTTTATCCCCGGATACTATCAGCATGCCAGCCAGCAGGCTCCCTCCCCCGACCGCCACGGCAGTGACATGATAAGCAGAAACAATACCCCACATGTTCATACTGGTGCCGGCAAGAATTGCCCCGGTAAAAACCCCGGCGCTCATTGCAAAACTGAACACCCCCATCATCGTGCCGTGCCCATACAGGTTTTTCGCCTCCAGCGATGCATATGCTCCGAGCAGCGCCCAGACGCACGCCTCGGTCACACCGAGAAAGAGATAAGTTATTGCCATCATGGCAAAACTGTCGATGGACGGAATGACAAAAATAAGACCACTAAGGGCCAGCGAACTGCCTAAAAGAAGAGGGAGTTTACTTACGGTATCACCAATTCTGCCAAAAGGGATCTGGAATACGGCATTAACCAGGGTCCTGCAGGCGATGACAATACCGATCTGCAACCCGGTCGTCTCCTGCCAGGCCGACATCAGCAGGGGCAAAAAAGCCATGGTCGGAACCATCACGATCATGGTGGCATAGCGTGCAACAAGGATTCCGCAGGTTTTTCGACTGGAAAGCATTGCAGAAAAACCGGCCAGCAATTTTTTTTTCGTTACGCTTTTGGTCCCGTCATTGCCGGGCATGAAGCGAACAACCAGCAGCAGTGCCATAAAGCTGAGCAGTGCCATGGCATAGAACACCACACGAAGCCCAAAAAAATCGTAAATACAGCCGCCGATCACCGGACCGCAGCCAATACCACAGAAGATAGCTATATTGAGATAGCTCATATAACGCCCTTCATGTCCAGCTGGGGCGAGCAGACTCATATACGCCATGGCAATAGGCACAATCATCGCCGATCCCACCCCGTGAAAGCCACGGATAGCGATCAGGTGAAAAACGGTATTCGCGGAGGGAATCATCAGTCCCACCAACCCGTATATGAGCAGACCGACCATGAGAAACCGTTTTCTCCCCCACTGATCGGAAAGACTTCCAACAACGGGTTGGAGCGCGCCCCTGGTGATAGAAAACGCGGCGATTATCATCCCCAGGGCAAACCCGCCGGCACCGAGATCCTTGGCATAAACCGGCATAACCGGAACTATTATGCCTATCCCCAGCAAGGCGATGAATATCGACAGGAGCAGGGTTATCACGGTGTACTTCTTCATCTGTCCACCCACAAAATAGAATTATAACTTATTGTTTTACCAGATAAAATCAACTCATCACATTGACAAAAAAAGACCGAAGGGACTACTATAGTTGCAAATCTCATGGAGTCAATCAGTCTTTTTTTGATTTATGGAACGAATAGGGTATAATTGCCGCTAACCCTGATACCGCAATCACCGATTTTACCGGCAGCTCACCTGTCGACTGGCTGGCTTTCATAAAAATAATCACCACAAATCACAACGAAATGGCTTTTTTCATCAAATCCCGCCATACCGTTTACCTCCTGAGCGTGTTCTTCGCCGCCTATTCGATCATTGCCCTCACCTACATCAATCGTAACAACAGTGATCTCAAAAATGAGTTTGCCCATCATGCGGTTGTTATCTCCGATGATATATGGGCGCTCAACAAAGAGGGGGCCAATGCCTACCTGCAGCTTGTGGCGTATAAGGATCACTTCAGTTCCATAAGAGTATCCATACCGGGCGATCCCTCTTACCTCAATGTCGATTCCCCTCCTCTTTCTGGCCTTTTCGGCCTGCTTGAAAAGCTCAACCTTATCTGGAAACGCCAGCTCTCTTCTGCTATCGAATACAAGGGACAGTTGATTGGCCACCTTTTCGGGACCAAGTATGTAAGAACGTTCTTTCCACTTGTAAATATTCTTATTTTCATGCTGTTCGGGCTGCTTCTCGTTGTTTTCGTGATTTCCCAGGCGGCTGGCAACAAAATGCTGAAAAAACAGGTGGAAGAGCGGAGCCTGCACCTGAGAAGAACCCGGAAGAGATTTCAGGATCTGATCAACATGCTGCCGGAAATGGTACTGGAAACCGACACCGACGGCTTTATAATCTACGGCAACGATACCGCCCGCACCAACCTCAAGCTGACCCCTGGAGAATTCTTTGACTTTCTTGATTTCATCGACGCCAAAAACCGCGCTCAGGTACAGCAGGAATTCCAAAAATCACTCGAGGGCAGCAATTCTCATCTTCTTGAATGCAACATGGTGGTTAAAAACGGGAAAATGATTCCCGTGCTGCTGCGCATCTCCCCCGTTCACCGGGACGATGAAGTGTCGGGAACACTGATGATCGCCATAGATATTACGAGACACCGGGAGATGGAGAAACAGCTCCAGCAGGACCAGAAGATGAAGACCATAGGTATCATGGCGGGCGGAGTCGCCCACGATCTCAACAATATTCTCTCCGGCATAATAAGTTACCCGGAATTCCTGCTGCTGGATCTGGAAAAAAACAGTGAAATGCGCAAACCTCTGGAGGCCATCAGGCAGGCGGGTCTTGACGCCGCCCGGGTGGTTTCTGACCTGCTCACCGTTGCCAGGGGGACCGCTGTCGACACGGAGACTACCAACCTCAACGACCTGATAGTCCATTATCTCGATTCACCTGACTTCAAACAACTCACGCAGCAATATCCGCATATAACCGTCACGACCTTTCTCGCAGAGAAGCTGCCCAGTGTCGATTGCTCTCCCATCCATATACGCAAGTGTCTGATGAACCTGATAAGGAACGGATTTGAGGCAATTTCCAGCGAGGGAACAATAGAGATCCGTACAGCACAGAGCCCGGCCCTCCCGGACTCGTGTGTTTCTGCCACCACCACTTCATGCATCCTCAGCCAGTCGCCCCCCCATGACGATTACGTACGAATAAGCATCTGTGACACCGGAATCGGCATAGACCCCCAGGAAATCGAACAGATTTTCGAGCCATTCTACAGCAAGAAGGTCATGGGAAGAAGCGGATCGGGCCTGGGCCTTACCGTGGTCAGGAATACCGTTTGCGAACACGGCGGCTCAATCAACGTCAGAAGCGGTAACGATAAGACCTGTTTTGATATATATTTTCCAGGGATCGAGAGCATGGTGCCCTCCAGGACCGAGCAAAAAAACTGGCGCGAATTTCTCGGTCACGGACAGACGGTACTGGTCATAGACGATGAATACAGGCAACGAATCATCGCCCAGAAGCTGCTTGAGACACTGAACTACAAGGTAGTAACCGTTTCATCGGGAGAAAACGCCGTCGAATATCTGAAGAACAACCCGACCGAACTTCTGCTTCTTGACATGATAATGTCTCCGGGGCTCAACGGCCGCAGGACGTACGAACAGATCCTGAAACACCACCCGGACCAGAGAGCGGTCATAGTAAGCGGCTATGCCGAAGACGACGATGTGGAGGCAACCCTAAAAATGGGTGCCAGTTCATTTGTCGCCAAGCCATATACCCTGGAACGCCTCGGTTCTGCAATATACAACACCATCAATCCATGATATGGTCTACGCTTACTCTTTGCTGACTGGTCCTGACAGACAAGTTTATTAATACTGGAGCCAAATAATGAAACCGACCGTGTTGCGTTACCTGTTTGTCACCATCCTGTTCGCCGTGTTTTTTTCCCCTCAGCAACCTTTTGCGGCCAATCCCCTGATCTGGCTCGAAGCTGATGCCCCGCCGTTTTTCATTCATGACGGTCCGTACCAGGGACAGGGATATGAAGACCTGATAACCGATATCGTTACCAACCATCTCCCCCAATACCAGCACATTCGCATGAAGGCAAATATCTCACGGCACTACCAGCAATGGAAACAGGGAGAGCCGGCCTGCAGTCTTGCCATGTTCAAGACCCCCGAAAGGATGGAGTTCGCCTACTTTTCAATTCCAAGCGTATTCACCCTTCCCGCGGTTCTCATTATCACCAAGGACAGATATGAGAGTTTCGGCGGGAGCAAGACTGTAAGCCTGGAGGAGATTCTCTTGTCGGGCAACTTTGTAGTCGGCCGCTCGGAAAACCGCTCCTACGGTCAGGAGTTTGACAACGTGCTCGACAAGTTCGGCACCGACAAAAACATCTTTTCCTATGAAGGACCGCAGCTCTCCGAAAATCTATTCAGGATGCTGACCGCAGGACGCATCGACGCCCTGCCGGGGCTCCCCGAAGAAGCCATGTACCTGGCAGAGTCTCTTGGGCATCGAGATAAGATAATGACCCTCAATATTGTCGAAAACCAGGACAACCACAACGCGTCTCTTAGCTATGTGGCATGCTCGAAGAATGAGTGGGGCAAGAAGGCCATAAGCGCGATCAACGAGGTACTGCTCCGACAGCGTCCCACCGCAGAGTACAGGGCAGCCTACGAGCGCTGGCTCGACCCCAGCAGCATCGAGCAATACCGGAAGCTGTACCGGGAAATACTCCTCAACACCAATGAGTGAGGCGACCACTGTACCGTACGGCACCCCAACATCCGCGCCGGACTACCACCTTTTTATCAACACTTCAACTCCTGTATAAACCTTATGAACATTGATATACGCTCCCCCCTGGACATGCACCTGCACCTGCGGGAAGGTGAAATGCTTGCCCGGATTGCACCTCTTTCCAGTATGAGCTTTGCAGGTGGTGTCATCATGCCCAACCTCAAGGAGCCGGTCGATACTCTCGAAAAGGTTCACGGCTACAGAAAAGCTATAGAAGAACAGTGTAACCCGGATGAATTTACACCATACATGACAGCTTTTTTCAGGTGCTATTCCGCCGCGGAACTGCAAGCACTGCGCAGCGCCATAATCGGCATCAAACTCTATCCTGCAGGGATCACAACCCAGAGTGAAGCCGGAGTTTCCGACTTCAGCGGGATCGAAGAAACCATTTCTGTCATGGAGGAGTTGCAGATACCGCTCCTGGTTCACGGAGAATCGAACGGTTTCGTGATGGATCGCGAAAAAGAATTTTTAAAAATTTATGAAAGGCTGGCGAAAAATTTCCCCAAGCTCCATATAATCATGGAGCATATCACCACCGCCGACGCTGTCGAGTTTATGGACAAATATCCCAACATCTCTGCCACTGTCACGCTCCATCACCTGTTCATCACCCTCGATGACGTTATCGGCGGCCTTATGGAACCGGACCTTTTCTGCAAACCGATAGCCAAAACGCCAAGAGATCTCGGAGCCCTCCAGGATGCGGTCCTCTCGGGTCACCCGAGGGTCATGTTCGGTTCCGATTCGGCACCCCACCCGCGGCAGAAAAAAGAGTGTTGCGGCTGTGCTGCAGGGATATTTTCAGCACCTGTCGCCCTGCCAATGCTCGCCGATTTTTTTGTAAAGAGGGGGAAACCGGAATTGTTGCAGGGGTTCGTTAGCGATATAGCCTGTCGCCGCTATAGGCTCACTCCTGTAAACAGGACGATACGACTCAGCCAGCAGAGCTGGCGGATTCCCGAACTGTATAACGGGGTCAAGCCTTTTGGCGCAGGTTGCGAAATCGGCTGGAAGCTGGCAACAGAGAAAAACTGAAAATTGCTCCAGACCACTTTTTTTGAAGTACCCGGTTCAGTCCTCAGCTTCACGTGCTTCGGCATCGGTTTCAGGAGGTGTAACGGTAACCTTGTTGATATCGGCATCTTCCTCAGCCTGTTCGTATAGAAACATCGCCGGCCCGGCCTTGCGCTCGGAACCACTATCGGGCCTGACCGGGTATTTGTGACCGGGATCACCGGGTGAAGCACAGCCGCCCAAAAGACAGACGGCGAAGAACAGGGCTGTCAAACGCATGTTGTCCCCTATTTATTTAACGCCAGAAAAAGCCTGGACATCGGGTTGGAGGAAATTATCACATAAATCCCGGCTTTCTCCCCTGGAAAAACGGCGTCTTTTTCCGCACCTGTTTTATCACCACCGGAATCCGTCGGTTGTTCATCAGGAGTGATTGGCATTGAACTTTGCAGCTTTACCGTGGCAATCATCTCCGTTTCACCGCTCTGTTTGGAAAAATCATACTCGTCCTCACTGATTTTCCCGTTTTGGTTGTAGGCCCAGTAAATGATGGTATCGTGAGCCATGGTTGTCGGCTCGGAAAACCTCATCATCAGCTCCCCGACCATCTCTTTCATCTGGGCCCTTGTGGCCGCAGGGTTATCCTTATAGAGAGCGAGAATGATATCGTCTTTGTCACTGACCACCACCACAATATCGCCATCACCAAACTTATAGGTACCCTGCAAGGCGTCCTCGACTCTATTTTTTTGGGCAAAAGCTTTCTGGTCAGCGGTAAGCACCTCCCCCAGAACATAGTCGCCAAACCCCAGACCGAGCGCAGCAACCTGGCGGGCGGTCGTCTGCAGCGCTTCCCTGCCGCTGGCGCCCATGAGAGCCAGCGGCTGCAGAAAAAGAAAGGTCACTACTGCCAGCAGAAAAATTTTTCTGTTCATCATGTTGTCATGTTATTGAAAAACACCCCGGTCAAGCAAAACCGGGGTGAATTGAATGAATGTAACCGGCACTATACCAATAGCTTGGTAGCGGCTACTGCTTGTAACGCTCCTTCTGTTCCGCCTTGATAGCCTTCATCATGTCGGCATCAAACCCTTTCTTGTACCAGGCATGTTCAGGCTTTTCGAGAATTGCGCCGAGCTCTTTTTCATACTTTTCGGCCATGCCGTTCTCTTCGGCCAGACGCATGAGTTCAGGAATGAACTTGAAGTAGAAGTTATGAGCCACGTCATACATCCCGTGCCAGTGGGTATAGTCCGGGCCGAGCATCGCCGCACCGTGACGGGCACGCCGTCCCTCATGATGCCACAACTCCCACCAGTACCACCCGAGCTCGGTGTGGAAAGTGGAGCCGTGGATAAGGCCGTCCTTGAGCGCCATGGCGTACAAATTCCCCGCAGGCTTGGCAAACTTCTCATTGTAGGTCACGACCAGCGCGTCAAACTGTTTATAGAACGACTCGACTTTCTGGGTGCCGTGGCACTGTTTGCATACCCCTTTCATATTGCCCCTGCGCTGTTCCCAACTCACCACCTCGACGGCTTCCTTTTCAACTGGGACAGTTTTCCACTTGTTGTCCACCATCTTGAACTCCTGGTATTTCACCATGGAGCCGGCCTGGGGAGCAATTTCTCCGGGGATGTCCTTTTCAGTGCCGTCGGCAAAAATTGCGCGATTGAGCTTGGCGGAAACCTTGGGCCGCAGGGTCCAGGAAATTCTGTCGCCTACGTTGTGGGTGTTCTGTACCACCGCCCCGTCCGATTTCATGTAGGCTCCCATATGGCAGGTGGAACATGTCGGGGCATTATAATAATCCTTGCCCAGTACCCATGTTCCGGCCTTCATGATATTCATCCCGTTCATACCGTGCTCACGGGAGGCAGCGCTGTAGGCAATACCGTGTTTTGACTCGGTATAGATCTCAATCTGCGGATGGTCCGGACCGAGATGGCATTTTCCGCAGTTATCAGGCTGGCGTGCAGTGGAAGCCCGGAAACTGTGCTTGGAATGGCAAGCATTACAGGTCCCCGCATACCCGTCGGGGTTGAGCCTGCCGACCCCTGAATTGGGATAGGTCATCGGATCAAACATTACCGCTCCGGCCTCATTTTTAAGCGGCTTACCGTCGGCGTCGGTCATCACCCCGAGATTGGAACCGTGACACTGCCAGCATCCGTTTGCCGCATCGGCCTTATCTTCAAGCGAGCAGACAACTTCACCGAGCACATTGTCAAGAGAAGCCATGATCCGCCCGGCGGCTGCATGGTGGGAATTCTGCTGTTCCTTCATCTCCCGTTCATGGCAGTAGCCGCAATCTTTTGGCGTCTGGATGGACTTGATCAGAACTCCTTCGTGCATATATGACGTAATATCATCCTGCTCGGCTGCATGACAGTTATAGCAGGCAACCGCTCCATCTCTTCCGGCCGCATGGGGAGAATTTTTCCACTGCTGAACAAGCGAATTATTCTCCTTGAGGTGACAGTTAATGCATTTGACATTAATGTCCTTGTTCCTCTGGTTGGTGACATCCATTGACGCTTTGGTTGTTGCAAAGACGGGTGCAGCAACGAAAAGAGCGAGGATTGTCAAGAGGACAACAGTCCAACGATGCATATTCATTTCCTCCTGTTAAGTTAAATTTTTGCCTTCAATGCCGGCTGCCCGACATCCAAAAACGTAATTCTTTTCAGCATCACCCTCCTTTTGTTGACGTTTGTAGACGTTTGCAGTACCTCTCAGATAGATAATATCTATAAAATTACCGCTTCCAGCAGTAATACCGTTTCAGGAATCTTTCGGTTCCTCACTCATCCAAAACGGAAAGATCTTCCCGAGTAAAAACAGAATCACAACAGGAGCGGCCATAACGACCACCGCCGCGAGAATCCCCTCACGTCCCAGCCACTCTGGAACAAACGATACCTGTCCCCGCGTTGAGTTCGACATCAGCTGGCCGCCGATAACAACGTTCCAGCGCATAAGCAGCACCTGTATCAAAATCATTAATGAAACTATCGGGGCAACAAACAGGACCACCCGGTCCTTGAACTTGATCAGGCAGACCGCTCCGAGCAGGAAGAACGGGATAAGAGAAAAAATCTTCACCTGGAGCAGCCAATAGGTCGTATAAAGAGGCCCCCAGAGCAGACTTTCAAGCACGTGCCAGTGGTGGGTTGACATGTAGAAGTGACTGAAAACCTCAAGCATCTCAAAAACAAAATCGAGGATGAAAAAGCCCCAGAGAAATTTCAGGGAAGTACGAATACAGGTAACATCGATGGGCTTTCCCGTCACCTTTCTGATCAGGATATAGGAGAAGATGATCCCTGAAATGCCGGAAACACATGCCGAGAGCAGAAAGATAACCGGCATAAGGGGGGTCGCCCAGAGAGGATTGGCTTTAATGCCGCCGAAGATAAATCCCACGTAACCGTGAAGAATACACGCCATGGGGATACCGAGTCCCGCCAGAAAATTGATGATCTTATGATCAAGCTTCATGGCTTCGTCCGAGAGGTTATCGTTGTAGAATGAAAGAAAAGCGTAGAGCTTGCGCGGGATACCTGTTGAATTCATCCACAGACCGACCATCGTGGGTCTGTAGATGAACAGTATCTCGTGAACCAGCAGGATAAGATAAGCCGAGTAGATATACCCGAACCCGGCCATCGCTGAGGTAGGATTGGGGGTGAGAAACATATTCAGCGCGCGCTCCGGATGCCCCAGATGAAGCAGCAGGGGCCAGGTCGCACAGCACAGGAAGGCCAGGGCAAAAACCAGTGAAAACCTGGAAATCGGCTGCAGCTCCCTGATGCCGAAAACATGGTACAGTGACGATACGATAAACGCCCCTGCAACTATACCGGTAATGTAGGGATAGAGCACAATCATCAGGCTCCAGTGAACATACACGTCGTTGGGGAAAACATAATTTGTCAGGGCGAGTATGGTATCCCCATGTTGCATAGCACCACTCATCAGACCACCTCCCTTCTTAACCCGACATAATGGAGGGCGGGTTTGTTCCCCATATCCGGCTTCAGCACGGAAATAACATGCGGTTCATGGAGAATCTTGTAGACCTCCGAGTTTTTATCGTTGAGATCGCCGAATTTTCTGGCGTGCACAGGACACACCTCGACACAGGCTGGAAGCAACCCTTTTCGCACCCGATGGTAACACCAGGTGCATTTTTCCGCGGTATGAGTCGCCGGGCTTATAAACCGTACGGAATAGGGACACGCCTGAATACAGTAGGAGCACCCCACGCACCTGGTTTTATCCACGAGGACGAAGCCGTCTTTAGTCTGGTAGGTGGCGCCCACCGGGCAGACCTGGACGCACGAGGGTTTTTCGCACATGTTGCACAGTTTGGGCACGAAAAAAGTGTCCCTGGTGGGATGAGGCAACCCTTCACGCGCCCTGATATAGCCATGGAGCCCGCCATCGGGACAATCGACAAAGACGTTATCATGGTCGTCTATGATGTACCGTTCCACCCAGGTACGATAGTGTCCGTCGGGCACATTGTATTCGGCCTTATCGGCAACACAGCAGGAGCCGCAGCCAATGCACGCGGTTATATCGACGACAAATGCAAATCTTTTCGCAGTAAAAACGGCTTTTTCTTCCCGCATCCCCGGGATCTGTTCGGCAATATCCACGGCGCCGGCCGGAAGCACCAGCAGCAGGGAGCCGGCAATGGAACCCCCAAGTACTTTTTTGATAAAAGCCCGCCGGTCCCGTTCAATCTCTTTTTTGATATCAATCATCTCTATATTGCCTCCTTTATCCCCATCATCCGCTTAGCCTGGTTGATCCAGAGAAGCGGGTCATGAACCATGTGGCACTGGTCACAGGTGTGATCCACCCGCACTCCCTTTTGTTCGAGATGTTCAGGCAGCCCAATCATTTTGATCGATTTCCTGGGTCTTGCCTGGATCACTTTGTTGTGACACCTAAGACAGAGCTGAGTGATCTCCTTGCCTTTTTTCACGGGCAAAACACCGACCTTCTTCCCGTCTTGGATATGATCGCCAAAGGGGCCGTGACATATTTCGCACGATACGCTGTTGTGAATCCCCTCTTTATGGATCTGTCGTATGGGTCTGTGACACTGAAAACAGGACTCATTGGTCTGCAGCCGTATCGGCACATTCAACTGATCGACAATATCATCCCCTCGATAATGTCCGTACGTACCCATACTTGCAGGCATAAACACCTGCCGTGCAAAATATCCGAGGCCCCCTGCGACAATCAAAGCCACGATCAACTTGATCAGGTGGGAGTTATATTTTGATCTCGACTGGTTATGCACCGAAAACCTCCTTTCTTTAAATCACCGGAAACCGGAAGCTTTGCAGCTTCGAGTGGTTTGCTGCTCGACGACAAATTTACACCACCTAACTGCAAGATAGATTCCATCTTGACAAATTCACAATAACGACGAGTTAGCATATCATTCCCCAACCAACAGCTACTGTATGGTAACAGTTGGCGCCACAGGTGTTACCATACGGTAACGCACGCCGTGTCAAACCTCCTCTTTTCAAGAGCATTGACTCTCCGCCCTACCTCCAGTGAAACTTCAAGGCTTCGTTGTCGCAGCACGCCACGCATTCTCCGCAGTTCCAGCAATAGGCTCCCCGGCTCTCCCCGACACTCGGCCTGAGCCCCATGGGACAGACAAAATCACATTGCCTGCATCCGCTGCAACTCTCGTCTGCCAGGTCGATTACCAGGTTTCTTTTTCTGCCGATAAATGCAAGCAGTCCTCCCAGAGGGCAAAAAGAGCGGCAGAAAAATCTTCTGGTCAACAATTCGAGCATGACGATAAGCAGCAGGATCCCCCCCTCCAGGGGCAGGCTGCCGAAAAATGCCAGCATCATCACCTCCCTGCCGACAAGTCCGGGAGGGGAGAGAAAAACAAAAAGAGGAACACCGAGAATCATGCTGAGCAGGATTTCCGTCATCAAGGTTACCCAGAGAATTCTTTTCGCCACAATCAAGCCGTTGAAAAGATACCGTTTCCCGCTGAAAACCTTCCTGATCCTGTCCTGAACCTCAAGGATGAAACTGACGGGACAGATCCATGAACAGAACACCCTGCCGAGGAACAGCGCGACCAGCACGGGAACCGCCATACCCACCAGTGACGGCCCATAAAACGATTTACTGATCAACAGACTCTCAAGGCCTTCCAGGGGGGAGACGAACCAAAGGCTGCCGATGCCCAGGGACTGATACCACCCCTGGACAAAAGTGAAATGGAGGTAGTAGGTTACAAAGGGATTTATCACTACCAGCAGAAAGGCGCCGCCAAGGGTCAGCAACCGCCAGCGATTCAACCCCCGGCCCTTTTTTGGTTTTTTTTCTTCATGTTTGTCACCCACCAGGGTATCCCGCTTCACCGGCCCACCTTTTTTTCTGCATAAAGAGGCACAATATTGATTGCCTTGCCCCTTTTTTTAACAGTTACCGGACAGGCGTGGGTACAGAGCCCGCAACCGGTGCACCACTTTTCGTCGACGACAGGGCGCAGTTGATCGAGCCGGATGGCCTTTTCCGGGTACGGACATTTGTCGTAGCAGGTGCGGCAGAGTATGGTCCCGGCCCAGGCACTGCAGTCAAATTTATTGACAACGGCAAGCCCCATTCTCGTCTGGTGCTGTTCTATACGTTTGAGGCTGCCTGTCGGGCAGACGTCGACACACTTCATGCAGAGATAGCAGGGGATCTTGTCCACCTCCACCACAGGGGTTCCGGCATACACTCCCGCCCTGATATCGAGCAGGACGATGGATCGGTAGGGACAGACTTCGACACATCGCCCGCAACGGATACACCTGGAGGGGAAAAGCTCCTCGGACACCGCCCCGGGAGGACGCAGACAGTTGGTGGTTACCGGACTGTTGAACATCGCCGCAACCGACCCGCAGGGCGAAAACACAATCCCGGACAACGCAGTCGCCCCGGCAGACATACAGAAGAGAAAAGATCTTCTATTCATGACCTTGCAGTCCAGCTTTGAACCATCTGAGCGAGCCATGCAATCTTAGAGCGGATTCTTGAAGCCAAACGGCCTGGCAACTGCTGTTTCAAGAGTCATCCGGTCCGCCTCATCCTCGGTATTGAGATACGTCACCCCCACGTTAAAGACATCCTTGTCCCGGTTGATGCGGTCGATGAGCATCTCCATCGCCTCGGAACTTGCGGTATCGAGCACGGCGACAATGTTTCCCTGGTCATCGTCACCGTATACCTCAAGCCCGGACAACCTTCCGAGTCTTTCAAGGAGCCCCTGTTTTTTTTCCGCTGCACCCGTTATGACAACCCCGCTAATCGGCATAGCCGCCCCCCTCACTGTTATCGGACATATCTCTGATGGCTGCCGGCAAAAACGCCGGCCGCCGCCAGGGTTAAACGATAAATGGCTTGAGCGGGGTCGGACCGGAGACCCGCTTTACCTGAACCGCACAAATCTTGAACTCCGGCTCTTTTGATCCCGGATCTATTGCGTCCTTGGTTACCTTGTTAATCATACGATCTTTGTGCTGGTCGTGCCAATAGACAAAGACCATCCCTTCGACAGGGCCCTGATACACCTTGGCCGGCAATATATTCACCCCCCGTCGGGACTTGATTTCGACCATATCTCCAGGCCCTATCCCGAGTTTTTTCGCGTCATCTGGGTTTATCTCCACATATGCGTAAGGGTTGGCCCGGAGAAGTTCCGGTATGCGTCCGGTCATCGACATGGTGTGCCAATGATCAATGATCCTTCCGGTCGAGAGATAGAAGGGATATTCGGCGTCTGGAACTTCTTCCGGATCCGCCTGGTCGCGCAGCCAGATCCACAGTGTCCGGTCCGGGTGGGCGGGCCCGTAAAACTGATAGGGTAAATCGTCTTTCGACTCGCTGTCGGCCATCGGGTCGATTCCCTTGACGAACTTCTTCACCGTCCCGCCTGTAAGAGCATGTTCCCTGGTGGGGGCCGGCCACTGCACCCCGTCGGCCATCTGGCCAAGAACCTCGTAGGTCGCTCCCCGGAGATCATTATCCCGATGGGCGGTCAGTTTCTGTGTATACTCATCCCAGATTGCCTTGGGCAATTCATACCCTTCCTCAAGACCTTCAAACGGTTTAACGCACTGGGCGATGACCGGATCGCCCAGTTTGGCTGCAAGTTTACTGGCCCATTCCCGTACAATCCAGACCTCGGGTTTGGCCTCTCCGGGCGGATCAATCGCTTTCCTGGTAAGCTGCGAGCGGCGCTCGGTACAACCATAGACGCCGGTCTTCTCAAAATGAAAGGCGGTGGGCAGGACCAGGTTGGCCTTTTGGGTCGTCAGGGTATGGAAAATGTCGGTACAGACGATAAACACGTCGTCCCTTTCCATGCCTTTGTTGTACAGATTACAATTCGGCAGGCTCTGGACGGGACTGGTGCAGTTGATCCAGATCGCCTTGATTTTGCCTTCATTGACCGCAGAAAACATCGCCATTGTATGCAGACCCGGCTTTGCCGGAATCCGGCCCTCAGGAACGCCCCAGCTGTTTTCCACCTGCCGCCGCAGTTTCTCTTTTACCACCAGCCGGTGTCCGGGGAGGATATGACACAACCCGCCGCCCTCCCTGACCCCGCCGCAGGCATTGGGTTGCCCGGTGAGCGAGAGACTGTCGGCACCATCTTTCAGCAGCTGTCCTGTCAGAATATGCAGGTTGTGCATCAAGTTGTTGGCCCATACCCCGCGCTTGCGCTGGTTCAACCCCATCGTCCAGAGGCTGACGGTCCCCTTCGAGCCGGCAAACCACCTGGCAGCGGTACGAATTTGATCGGGGCTGAAAGTATCGCCGCACATTTTCGCCGCTTTTTCAGGCGTATAATCGGCCAATTTCGCCTTGAAATCGTCAAAGGTGGTCTTTTCGTTTTTCCCTTTCCTGAAGGTCGCATAGGTCTTGACAAACTCTTCGTCATAGAGTTTTTCCTCAACAATGACATGTGCCATGGCGTTGAGCAGGGCCAGGTCGGTACCGGGCTTGAACTGCAGATGCATATCGGCGATCCTGGAGGTCTGCGACACTCTCGGATCCACATTGATAACCTTGACCGTTTCCCTATTGTCGAGCTTTCTTCGCATGATCCTGCGGAACAGTACCGGGTGCGCCTCCGCCGTATTGGAGCCGACGATGAAAAAACAGTGCGCTTTTTCCAGATCTGAATATCCGCCGATGGGTTCGTCGGCGCCAAAAGAGCTCAAATATCCGCCGACCGCGCTGGCCATACAGAGGCGGGGGTTGCCCTCGACATTATTTGACTGCAGCCCTCCCCGCATTATTTTCTGAAACAGGTAGGTCTCCTCGGTCAGCGCCTGGCCGGAGCCGTAGTAGGCCACGGCCTCTCCCCCGCCCTGCCGAAAAGCTGTACCAAACCTGTTCGCTGCAATGTCAAGCGCCTGTTCCCAGGATATTTCCTTAAAAGCATCACTCTTTTTTTCCCGGTACAGAGGCATTGTCAACCGGTCGGGATGGCGCATGCATTTCCAGAAATGCATGCCTTTCATACAGACAAAACCGAAATTGGTCCGAGAATCGCTTATCCCCCGCAGCCCCATGGGAACGCCGTCCTTGACTCCCAGCTCGACACGGCACCCGACCCCGCAGAGCCGGCAGCTGCCCCGATGCCAGCTCACCCCCTGTTCAGCCTTGGCAATGTTATGGTCGTTGATCGGCAGGCTTATGCCAACATAGGATGCGGCGGACAGCGCCGCAGCTCGTTTAATAAAGTCACGTCTTGATTGCGCCATTGTAATCCTCTTCCTTTGATTCGCTGACTCGGATAAAGAGTCCGGATTATACGGAACCCTTGTTTCGTTCATTCTATTTTCTTTCCTTGAACATATGGGGGACATGACACTCCCAGCAAGACTTGTCGGTCGGGCATTTGTCGAGCATGTCCGCATGACAGGTTGCACAATCCTCTCGGGACGGGGTCACTTTAAACGTCTCAAAAGTTCCGTGGCACTGGTAGCATTTCACCATGGCGATACCGTGAACAGAAGCATACCACTGCTTTTCAATCTCCGGCGTAGCTTCGCGATGGCAGTCGGCACAGGGTGTCAGCATCTCCTGTTGAGACAATTCCGGATGATTCGACAGGGAACCATCGGCTGCACCCAAGGCTGCGCCAGCGGTGATAATCAACACCGAGCCGGCAACAACCGCAAATACTGTTTTTACACTTCTTTTCAATATGTTCCTCACCACTCCCCTCCTTTTATTTTGAGGTTACTCGTCGATCCTGTTGATAAAGCAGACGCTGCTGTCTTCGTTTGCCGGATCCATGGCCGAATGACCCGACCAGGGACTGTGAAAATTTCAAATTCGTATGATGTAATGAAACTCAATTTTCCCTTGCAATCCCTGTTCCGGTTAGGAGCAGGAATGAAGATGCTGATATTCGCAGATTTTGTGGCAAGAGCGGGACAAACACGTTACCGTATGGTAACGTTATCGGTATGCGACCGCTACCAGCCGGTAACAGATGCCCAGGGACCTGTTATCTTTTCCGGCTGGTCGAAGCCGGGACATATCTCGGCAAGATCGCTGCAACAGACTGATCCTTCGCTGTTTTTCCAATCGAAAAAACAGCAGTCAGAGAATCGGAAAAACATGGCTCACGTGGAGCAGATATTGCGATAAGATGAGAATCTTAGCCTTGAACACAGCCCCCTTGACCGAAACACTTTCGACACTTTTACTGTTATTCCCGAAGAAGAGAACAATGGTTACGACACCTCCGCTGACACTCTCTTTACGCACGAAGTTTATCATCTTCATCTGCGCGATAATTTCCGCATTTTACCTTTTTATGCTCTATCGCACTTCCGTCTTTGACGAAGCGATGATACTCAAGCAGGCTGAGCAGCAGGCGCGAATGCTTTACAAGCAAATTCTTTTAACCCGCCAGTGGGCTTCCGACCATAACGGGTTGTTTATCCTGGAAAGACAAGGCCAGGGGCCTAATCCGTACCTAGACCAACCGACTGTGAAGGACTCTTTGGGCAACAGCTATTATCTCAGAAATCCGGCAATGATCACCCGGGAGCTTTCGACCTATGCCAAACGTGACGGCCTCGGCCACTTCAAGGTCACCAGCCTTGATCCGGTGAATCCGCAAAACAGCCCTGATGAATTTGAAAAAAGATCCCTGAACAAATTTATAGGGGGGACAAAAGAGAACATTGAGGTGCTCAAGTCAGATATGGGCCGTGTATTACGATTTATGGCCCCTCTCCATGTCAGCAACTCCTGCCTCGGCTGCCACGCACGGCATGGCTACGGTGAAGGCGATATCCGGGGAGGGCTCTCCATTACCATCCCGATCACCTGGGCCGACGATCTCATTCTGCGCAACATCCACTCCCTCGTTTTCCTGGGAGTCCTGAGTATCGTCTTTGTGACCATTGCACTCTTTTTGATGTTCGAGTCACTCATCGTCCACAGAATCAGGAACCTGAACACAGCCATGGACCATTTTCCACAGGCCGCGCCGGAACAGTATCTGCTGCCTTCCGTTTTCAAGGACGAGATTGACAGCGTAAGCGACAACTTCGTCACCTTCTGCGACCGGCTGAACAAATCACAGGATGAGCTGTTGAAAACCAAGAGTCAGGCCCACCTGAATGAGAAAATGGCCTCTCTAGGCATACTTTCAGCGGGTATAGCCCACGAAGTGAACAATCCCCTTGGCGGAATGCTCAACTGCGTTAAATCGATCCGGGAAAACCCCGACGACACCAAACAGCTGGAACGTTACCTTCCTCTACTGGAAAAAGGACTTCGGCAGATCGAGACCACCATGCGCCAGCTGCTCAACTTCGGCAGAACCGAGCCACTCAAGGTGAGAAAAGTTGATATCAACACTCTGCTTGAGGAATGTACCCAGCTGCTCTCTTTCAAATCCAAAAACATACAGCTGACCACCACCGTCTCCATCTCGGGGGAGCACCTGCTCGATGCCGAAGCGCTCAAGCAGATTATTATCAACATCGGCCTTAACGCAATCCAGGCCATGCGCCACGGCGGTACCCTTACAATCGGCTGTCGGGAGCTCAATAACCAGCTGGAGCTAACCTTCCAGGATACCGGAACCGGAATTGCTGAAGAAAACCTGACCCACATTTTCGATCCGTTCTTCACCACCAAGGAGGTGGGTGAGGGCACGGGACTCGGATTGTCCGTCTCCTATTCCCTGGTAAAAAGAATGGGCGGCGACATCATGGTTCACAGCATGCCCGGACAGGGAACCCTGTTCACCATCATGCTGCCGACCACAAAACAAGCGGTTACCGATTTCGTTGCCAAAGACGACTAGTCCAAAGGAGTTGTTATGAAAATTCTTCTTGCCGAAGATGATGAAATAATGAGAATATCCATTTATGACCGGCTGGGAAAACAGGGCTGGCGTGTCGATGAAGCGGAAAACGGTCTGGCAGCACTCGAGCTGTACCAGAAAAATCATTATCACCTGATCGTCTCGGACATCCGCATGCCCGGACTCGACGGTCTGAGTCTATTGAGGAATGTGCAAAAGAACAGCCCCGAGACCGACGTGATCATAATGACAGCTTACGGCAGTGTCGATGACGCCATTGAATGTTTGCGAATCGGTGCGGCCGACTACATTCTCAAACCGTTTGATATGGATGACCTTATAATCCGTATATCGAGACTTCTGGAAGCGCAGCAGGTAAAGAACAGGTGCGAGGCGCTTGAAGCCAACTGCCTTGCTTCCCATGACCGTAAACTGATCGGCAGTTCCAAGGCGATGCAGAAAGTTCATAGTCTTATCAGCCAGGCCGCGCCCACCAGCGCCACCATCCTCATCACCGGAGAATCGGGAACCGGTAAAGAACTTGCCGCAAGGGCAATCCACAACGCCAGCAACCGCAGTGACAAACCGTTTGTGTCAATAAACTGCGCTGCTATCCCCGAGGGATTGATGGAATCGGAACTGTTTGGCCATGAACGTGGGGCCTTTACCGGCGCCGAACATCGGCGCAAGGGTAAGTTTGAACTGGCGGATACCGGCACCCTGCTGCTCGACGAGCTCGGGGATCTGCCGGCACCGCTGCAGGCCAAACTGCTCAGAGTCCTTCAGGAAAACGAGTTTGAACGGGTAGGAGGAAGCAAGACCGTAAATGTTGATGTACGTATCATCGCCTGCACTTCAAAAGATTTACAACAAGAGGTGCAAAAAGGTAACTTCCGGCAGGACCTGCTCTACAGACTCCAGGTAATCCCCCTGGAAATGCCACCCCTGCGGACCCACAAGGAGGACATCGGCGAGCTGTGCGCATTCTTTCTTCATGAATTCAACGTACTGCACGGCAGATCGGCAACCCTTTCAGAAGAGGCGTTGACCCGGCTCAAGCAGTATGATTTTCCAGGCAATGCCCGTGAGCTTCGCAACATTATGGAAAGAGCTTCAGTGCTTACCCGGGGATCAACCATAGAAGATAACGACCTACCCCTGTCAACCATTGATGAAGCCCCTGACTCAAACGAGGATTACAACCTCGGCTCGCACGTAGCAAAAACGGAAGAAAGATGTATCAAAAAGGCCCTGCAGAAAAGCGGCGGAAACAGAACCGCCGCTGCAGCGCTTTTGGGCATCAGCCGAAAAAACCTCTGGGAAAAAATAAAAATCTATAATTTGAGCTGAACGTTTTGGCGCAGCATCTCAAAGAGAATGACTCCGGCAGCCACCGAACTGTTCAGGGAATCGAGAGATCCTTCCATCGGAATCGACAAGAGGACATCGCACTCCTTTTTGACAAGCGGCCTGATGCCTTTTCCTTCGCTACCGATAACTACGCAGCCAGGAACGGTAAGGTCGGTCTCAAAAAGCGAAACCGCGCTGTCGTCTTTGACCGCACCGAACACCCAGAGCCCTGCTTTCTTGATTTTTTTTAACGCTTCCGACAGGTTGGTGACCTGGCAGATATCGATATGGGACATTGAGCCGGCCGAAGATTTAGCCGCCGTTCCCCCCAGAGGAGCACTACGCTCCCTGGTCACCACCACCGCCACGGCACCAGACGCATATGCCGAGCGGATAATCGCTCCGACATTATGCGGATCCTGCAGTGAGTCCAGCGCAACAATACGGCACCTTTTTCCGTCGGCAACATATTGTGCAAGTTTGTCAAGCAGGGTCTCAAGTGAGATAAGCGAGGTCTGACTCAATCTCGCCACCACCCCCTGGTGGCGAGCCTGGGAACTCCCTTCCCCGGTCAACCGGACGGAATCAGTGAACGATATTTTCACCCCAGCATCACGTGCCCGCTCGATGATCTTCTCAATCTTTTCTCCGTGCCTGTCTTTTTGCAGGATAAGTTCGGAGAACCGTTCAGGCTCTTTTTCCAGACCCTCATATATGGGATGAATGCCCCACAGCAAGTCTTCACTGAGGCGGATTCTTTTTTCTCCGGCTTGCCCGGTGGTGCGTTTTTTCTTGCTCATTTGCAGTAGTTCGACGTAATCGGCTCTCCGGAAGCAGACCGGTGCCCGCGAGCCCGTTCGGCGGTAACGATCGAGGAAAGCACCCTTGCGGCCTGTTCCAGATCATCGTTGATCAACAGATACTCATACTCTTTTGCGGCCTGCAGCTCTTGCTTCGCATTCGCCATCCGGGTCTTAACCGCCTCCTCGCTTTCGGTACCGCGGCCCCGCAACCTCTTTTCCAGTTCACCAAGCCCCGGCGGGGCAATGAACACGAACGCCCCGTCGATCTGTCCACTTTTTCTTATGATCTGAGCCCCCTGCACATCAATATCGAGGATCACGTCAATCCCACGGCTCAGCTGCTGCTCAACGGCATCGCTGCTGGTGCCGTACAGGTTGTCATGTACCCTGGCGTACTCCAGAAATGCGCCCTGTCCGATCATCTTTTCAAACCGGCTCTTGGTGACAAAATGGTAATCGACCCCGTCGACTTCACCCGGACGCGGAGAACGGGTGGTATGGGAAATGGAGAATGACAGTTTCGGAACATCACGCATAACCAGTTTGAGCAGCGTGGTCTTGCCCGCACCAGATGGCGCCGACACAACAAACAAACGGCCCTTCATATTCACGACTCCTTACCTTTTTGCGCCATTTCGGCATAGTATTCCGCCAGCTGTGTACCGGGATGCAGCGCCATCATTCGCTGGCTTATGGTATCTGGCTGTACCGATGACAAGATGACGTGGTTGGAGTCCATCACCAGAATCGACCTGGTGCGCCTTCCCTCGGTAACGTCTACCAGCCGTCCTTCCTTTTTGGCAAGTTCCCTGAGCTTTCGCGCAGGTGAAGAACCGGTATTTATGACAGCGATAATTCTCTCCACCATCACGGTATTGCCAAACCCAATATTCAACAGTTGCATACAACTCTACTCCTGGATTTTGCCAGGTATATATCTTAAACCGGTGGCAGGATTTCTATTCTATATTTTGCACCTGTTCACGCATTTTTTCCAGTTCACTTTTCAGGTCAACCGCAAGATGAGCAATGGCGGCATCGCTGATTTTCGACGCAAGGGTGTTTACCTCGCGAAGAAACTCCTGGATAAGAAAATCGAGCTTGCGCCCCACCCCCCCGCTTTCTCCAAGAAACTGGGTAAACTGTTCGATATGGCATCTGAGACGGACAATTTCCTCGGTGACATCTGACTTGTCCGCCATCACCGCAACTTCCTGGGCCAGTCGCGCGGGATCGAGCTGGACACCACCCAGCAGCTTCTGCAGCCGCTCTTCAAGCACCGTCTTTCGTTGTTGCACTATCTCGGGAATCCGCCCCTCGATTACCGTCACCACCTCACTAAATCTTCGCAGCCGCTGCAGCAGATCGTCTCCAAGGGCGGCTCCTTCCTGCTGCCTCATCAGATCACACTTGCCAAGGGCTTCGTCAACCACATTCTCAACCAGGGGCCAGATCTCCTCGAGGTCTTCCTGCTGCTGGTCCCTCACTATCACCTCAGGCAGTGAAGCAAGGTCGCGCACGGTAAGGTCACCTGGCAGCTGAAACTCTTTTGCCAGTTCGGAAAGGGCGTTCTCGTATCCCCTGGCAAGCGTCATGTTTATTTTGACTTGCTGCAGTTCTGAAAAATCGCCGGCAACCGACAGATAAAGATCAACCCTGCCGCGAAGGTACCTGACCGCCACCTTCTTGCGGATTCGATCTTCCAGGGGACCATAACTTTTGGGAAGCTTCATCTTCAAATCGAGATAGCGGTTATTGACCGAACGGACTTCAGCGCTCCATACACGTCCCTGACTCTCCAATTCCCCGCGGCCGAAGCCGGTCATGCTTGTTAATGCCATTGTACAATCTTCTCTTGTTTTCCTGGTGGTTATCTCGGTCCGTCCTGTTTCCAGTTAAATAGGCGGAAAAAAAGAAAACGACGCAGGGGCAGCCCTGCATCGTTCTCCATCATAATACCGATTGGCTGGAAACAGCCAGTATTTATTTGTCCTTCAACACCTTATTGAGTTCTTTTGTCAAGTCACCGCTGACATCTACCGCCTTGCTGGCATAGATCACGCCGACCCTTCTATCAAGAATCACCGTGTACCCTTTTTCTTCCCCGTAGGTGTCAACTATTTTCTCAAGCGACTTGAGAATAGGCTGCAGTTCCTTGTCCTGCATCGATTTCATCTCATATCGGGCGTCTTCTTTCTTTTCCTGGAGTTCACGTCCTCTCTTCTGAAGGTCTCTAACTTTTTCAGCTTTTTTCTCTTCAGTCCAGGCCGTAGACTTCTTCATGATCTCATTCTGAAGATTTTTCAGACCATCTTCTTCAGTCTTGAATTTAACCTCGAATTCCTTCATTTTCTTTTCAAACCGCACCTTCGCAGCTTTGCCGGCGTTACTGTCGAAAAGGATTTTCTGTAAATCCATGACACCTATTTTAACATCAGCTGCAAAACCCTGTGTTGCGCTGAACAAAAGCGCCGACAAGGCAACCACGGTCAGTACGGTTTTACCGTATTTCATAAGTATCTCCAGAAAATGTTCAAGTTATTGTCAGGCTTCCTTACGGTACGGCAACAAAGTCGGCACGGCGGTTTTGTGCCCAGGAAAGCTCATCGTGACCAAAAAGCAGCATTTTTTCTTCACCGTAACTCACGGTGGACAGTTTTGCTTCATCAACGCCGAGATTCATGAGATATTTTTTTGCACTCAGGGCTCTTCTCTCGCCGAGCGCCATATTATACTCATTGGTTCCGCGGGGATCTGTGTTTCCTTCAATCCTGACAGACAACTCATTATTATTCTTGCAGAATTCAGCGTTTACCTCGATTCTGGCTACCTGGTCGGAACGGATATCCGAGGAATCAAAATTGAAATAAACCGGCAGCATCCCTTCCGTTGTCCGCCCTTCTCCTATTTCCAGCGGTTTTGAATCAAGGGATTCCGTCTCCCCCATCGCTTCGCCCTGGTCGACGGCCTTCATCCCCTCATCAGTATCGGTCTTGGACCCACAACCCGATAGGCTCACAACAGAAGCAAACAACAATACCGGCAACAACATCCTTACACTTTTTAACATGAATGAACCTCCCGAAGTTCAATAGTTTTTTGGTGGAAATTTTCTTTGTATAATTCAAAGAATTAAGATTTACAACAGTACATACTGTTGTCGTTGATCCGCATGACAATCGCTCCTAGCAATATATTGCAACGCTATTAAAATTCAACTTTTTTTTTACATGAAGGCAATATACGCATTTCTTGCCAACTGGTCAGAAATCCTCAGAAACAGAATGAAAAAACCGTAGCCCGGGGGTTGCAATGGCCGATTTTTCCGCGGATGCCCTTAAAATTACGCTAGTGATATTTATCTTTTCAGTTTATAAAGCGATTAACAAAATTACAGGGTTTTCCCCGCCTGATGGCGACGATAACAAGATGGAGAGACAATAATGGCCAAAGTGAATATAAGTCCCAACAGAGCGACTGACCGGACCATCCGGACCATAGATCGCAAACGTGAACGGGAAAGAAAGAAAATGTTTTTACGGGCAAAGGACCATGCGCCCGAATTCGCCGCCAAACTCGTGCAGCGGCTCATTGACCGGGAAATCATCGAAACCACCTCCGTGTCCGACATCCGTGAAGTTTTCGAAAAGCAGCTGTCGCAACTGGCCTATCTCGAGGATTTCGACCTGCAGATGAAGATCGCCCCGGTACGGACTCTGGCACAGGACCCCAACGTGGTCAGCCTCTACTTTACCATGTACATTGTAGAAGACCTTATCGAGCACCCGTCAATCCAGGATGTTTTCGGAGACGACCTGGATATATACCGAGCTGTCGATTCCGTGTTTCGTATACTGCGTGGATAGATGAATCATCCGGATACACTGCCTTCGCTCGTATATGCGGACAAAGATGGAAACATAACCGACTTTCCCGAGCTGGGGATGTGCGGCATGGCCAACAGGGACCACTACCGGCCCGAACTCTCCGAACTCATCCCGCTGCCCCATGGCAGTGAGCTTTTTACTCTTCCCGGCCGTCTACCCATCGGCTGGGAAAAGCAAGCATCTCAGCCGGTTTTGCTCGACCGGGACCCCTTCAGTCCCGACCATGTGCTGCAGGCGGTGGCAGCGTTTATCGCACCGGCCCATACCTCTGTCTATTCCAGCAGTTACCAGACTCTTCCCGATGCTCCTACCCTGCCGCTGTTTGCCTACACCGCGGTAGGCTGGCACAAGGGGCAGTTTTGGGTTGCCGCCTTTCGCAGCGACAGAGATAAACGGCAGGATGCCGACCAGTACGACCAGGCCGATGTCATTGACAGGACCCGCAGAATGCTCAAGCAGTGCAGCGACAACCGTCTGGTACAGCATCTTGGGAAATGTTGTCTGACGTATGGCTGCCCGGCGGCGAGAAATTATTTTTTACGAAGGTGGGAGGCCCCCCTGCCTACATCGCCTTCGTGTAACGCAAGGTGCCTAGGGTGCATCTCATTGCAGGAATCAGGCTGCTGTCCTGCGACCCAGGACAGAATCAAATTTGTCCCGACCCCGAAAGAGATCTGTGAAATGGCTGTTCCCCACCTGGACAATGCGGAGAACCCGATCGTAAGCTTTGGCCAGGGCTGCGAGGGAGAACCTCTCCTCCAGGCGGATGTCATTGAAGAAGCGATAAAAAAGATACGATCCAAGACCGCAAAAGGAACCGTCAACCTTAATTCCAATGCCAGTCTTCCAGGTAAAATTGCAAAACTGGCCAAATCAGGTCTTGATTCCTTGCGAGTCAGTCTCAATTCAGCGCAGGCTGAATATTACAGCCGATATTACCGCCCCAAAAACTACTATTTTTCGGATGTGCTCCAATCGATCGACCGCATGAAAGATGCAGGTGGGTTCGTATCACTGAATTATTTCATTCTACCCGGGTTCAGCGACAGTGAACCGGAATTCGATGCGCTTTGCACCCTTATCCGCAATCACAGCCCCGACCTCATCCAGCTGCGCAACCTCAATATGGACCCCGAATGGTATCTGGATACTCTCAATTTACCTGAAAAAACGCATGCTTTCGGTATTCGCCAGTGGCACCATCTGCTGCAGATTGAATTTCCCCGGCTGCGATTCGGCTACTTCAACCCGCAGGTAAATCCACAGCATATCTCCGACCGGACCTACCAATCCTGATATTGTTATAAACCCTGGAGTGCTTGTTTTTTCGTTGGTTTTTTAGTCAACTTAGGATATGCTTTCACATAAGAACATTTATCAGTAACTTAAGCGGAGCTTAAACTCATGGAACAATTACCAAATATGAGGCTGACCACCCAGAGACAGATTATTCTCGAGGAGTTGGGTAAAGTGACTTCACACCCAACCGCCAACGAGGTTTATGATATGGTGCGTAAAAGACTGCCCCGTATCGGCCTCGGTACGGTTTACAGAAATCTTGAACTGATGGCGGACAGCGGAATCATCTTAAAACTTGAGGTCGGAGGCACCCAGAAACGTTTTGACGCAACGGTTGTTCCCCACTACCATATTCGCTGCAGCGCATGCGGCAGGGTCGACGATGTCGAAATTGAAGTGCAGGACCAGATAAATGAGGAAGCAGAAAAGGTAAGCAAATACAAAGTACTTGGCCATCATGTCGAATTCTCGGGCATCTGCCAGCAATGCCAGCCGAAAGAATCCGACCCTTACAACTGAAATACTTTCACCGTTACACAGATCATGGGCTACTGGTATCTCACGGTGGCAATAATCACTGAGGTTATTGCCACCAATGCGTTAAAAGCATCCGAAGGATTTTCGAAATTCTTCCCCAGCGTAATTGTGGTGGTAGGATACGGGGTATCCTTCTTCTGTCTCTCCCTGGTACTGAGAACCATCCCGGTGTCCATTGCCTACGCCGTCTGGTCCGGCGTGGGAATAGTGCTTGTTGGCATAGTGGCCGCACTTGTCTTTCAGCAGGTTCCCGACCTGCCGGCTATCATCGGTATGTTGCTGATCATAACCGGAGTGGTGGTAATCAACGTCTTTTCCCGGACCGTCCCCCACTGAACTAAAGTCCGAAACCGCTGGACATCTCGCGCATGAAGATGGTCTGCAACGCTACAGCAACATTGAGGAATCAAACAAGGGCAGCCCCATAAAAAGCATGCGGCTTGCACTGCAGAAAACTGTGTTACGATTATAATAAAAACCCGGGTATGACAACGCGTTGTCATACCCGGGTTTTTATTTAATTTTCAAGCAATCCCACTGTCACTTGAACACGATCTGACAAAAACGGCGCTTTCCGACCTTTACCAGGATATCTCCCTGGGGCTTAATCAGCGTATCGACGTCCGTAACCTTTTCATTGTCTACAGATACCGCGCTCTGTTTTATCATCCGCCTGCCTTCCGAAGTCGATTTTACCAGCCCGGCATCAGCCAGCAGGTTAGGAAGCAGTACCGGCTCTGTTGCATCACAGCTGTATTGCGGGAGATCGTCCGGCACGCCGCCTTTTCGGAAAACTTTCTCAAAGTTTTCTTCTGCGGCAACGGCGGCCTCCTCGGAATGAAAACGGGCCGTCAGTTCTCTTGCCAGCCGTTTCTTCACCTCTTTCGGGTGGAGAATGCCGTCTTTTACTTTTTGCTGAAGCTCTTCTATCTCCCTGGTGCTCAGATCGGTGAGCAGGGAAAAGTATCTGAACATCAGTTCATCAGACACCGAGAGCAGCTTGCCGTAAATATTATCGGCCGACTCGGTAATGCCGATATAGTTGCCCAGCGACTTGCTCATCTTGTTGACTCCGTCAAGCCCCTCGAGCAACGGCATCGTTATGACAATCTGTGGTTCCTGGCCACGTGACCGCTGCAAATCCCGGCCCATCAACACGTTAAAAAGCTGATCGGTTCCGCCCAGCTCAACATCGGCCTGCATCGCAACCGAATCATAGCCCTGGATGAGCGGATACATGAATTCATGGATGGAAATCGGTTTGCCGGTTTCAAACCTGGTCTTAAAATCTTCTCTTTCCAGCATCCGGGCAACCGTCAGCTCAGAAGCCAGTTTGATCATGTCTATTGAGGTGAGCTTGCTCAACCAGGTGGAGTTAAACGCCACCGTGGTCTTTTCCGGGTCGAGAATTTTAAAAACCTGCGCCTTATACGTTTCCGCGTTTTCTGCGACCTGCTCGACGGTGAGCGCTTTCCTCGTCTCCGATTTTCCTGTCGGATCGCCAATCATACCGGTGAAATCGCCGATGAGAAAATGTACATTGTGGCCGAGATCCTGAAAATTTTTCAGCTTTTGCAGCAATACGGTGTGCCCAAGATGCAGGTCGGGAGCCGTCGGATCAAACCCGGCCTTTACCGTGAGGGGAACCCCTGTTTTTATCGATTTTTCAAGCTTATTTTTAAGCTCTTCCCGGGAAATGACTTCGACCGCTCCCCGCTCAATCAGCTCTAACTGTTCTTCTACTGATACCATCTTCTCAACCCACCTGTTTTTTGAAATACTCCAATAGATATTATGCGAAGGGAATCACTTGGCATACTCGACAACCCTGGTTTCCCGTATGACGGTTACCCGGATCTGACCGGGATAGGTAAGTTTTGATTCAATCGCCTTGGCAATATCCTGACTGAGCAGGGTCGCATCTTCATCCTTGACCTTGTTGGAATCAACTATAATTCGCAGATCCCGCCCGGCCTGAATGGCATATGACTTCTCCACTCCGTTAAATTCATTGGCAATTGCCTCAAGATCCTCGAGCCTCTTCACGTAACTTTGCAACATCTCCTTGCGCGCCCCGGGTCTTGCGCCGGACAGGGCATCTGCCGATTGAACCAGAATATCAATCACACTCATCGGCGGTTGTTCTTCATGGTGGGCGCCGATGGCGTAAACCACCTCGTCGGGTTCACCATATTTCTTCGCCAGATCCCGCCCGATGATGGCGTGGGACCCTTCGACTTCGTGGTCGACCGCTTTGCCGATATCGTGCAGCAGACCTGCGCGCTTGGCGACTTTAACGTCAACTCCGAGCTCTGATGCCATTATACCGCACAGAAAAGACACCTCCAGCGAGTGCTGCAATACGTTCTGACCGTAGCTGGTACGGTATTTCAGCCGGCCCAAAATATTTATCAGCTCAACATGAACCCCGTGGGCACCCACATCGAAAGTCGCCTGTTCCCCAGCCTCACGCATGGTGATTTCCAGCTCCTTGGTCACCTTATCGACAACCTCTTCAATACGGCCCGGATGGATCCGACCGTCATTAATCAACTGCAGCAGCGCCAGCCTGGCCACCTCACGCCGTACCGGGTTGAAACCGGATAAAATTACCGCCTCCGGTGTGTCGTCGATGATAATGTCAATCCCGGTTGCGGCCTCGATCGCCCTGATATTACGACCTTCGCGACCGATGATTCTTCCTTTCATCTCCTCGCTCGGCAGGGGAACCATTGAGACGGTGCGGTCAGCCACGTAGTCTCCTGCGTACCTGGAAATTGCAAGCGCCAGGATATTCTTTCCCTTTCTGTCCGCTTCAACCTTCATTTCATTTTCGATGCGGGCAAGTCTTTTGGCCGCATCCATCCTGGCTTCGCTCTCCAGGGAATCCATCAACAACTTTTTAGCTTCGTCCTCGGTTATACCAGCCACCTTCGACAGCTCGTAACGTTTTTGCGCCAGGAGTTGGTCAATTTCCTTATGCTTTTCCTGCCATTCGACCTCTTGTGCCTGCAGTCTCCGCTCGCTGTTGTAGATTTCGGTCTGCTTCCGGTCAAAATTGTCCCACTCGCGCTTGAGACTGTCTCTTTTCCTTTTCAGTTGTTTCTGCTCGTCGCGAAGCTCGTCCCGCTCAAGGCTCAACTCCTCTTCAAGGGCCTGCTTGACCTGATAAGCAGCCTCTTTGCTTTGCAGCAGCGCCTCTTTTTTCAGCTGCTCTGCTTCGACAATGGCATTTTCGATTATCTGCCTGCTCTGTATTTTTATATTTTTTTCATTGCCTTCAACGATCACTTTTCTCAGCACGAACCCGAGCAGAGAACCGCCGACCAAACCCAGAGCGGCAATGACAAACGGATGGGATGATAAATCCATGGTGCGAATCCTGTTGGTAATGATAGACACAGGAAGGAGGTGGGAGGAACTAACAGGCTGCGGCACAAAGTGAGATCTGGAACAAGGGGCAGGCCATCATACAGCCACACAAATCCGGGCACAGTACCAGTATGAATCCGTGTCTGCGTAACTGCTGGATCCCAGCGTCTACCGCTCAACGGATACCGTGCTTTATATACAACATATACAACAACAGTTGGGAATTTGCTGTTGCCTGCCTCTTATCTGTTTTTCAGGCGATATTGTGCTGGTATCCATCTATAAAATAACTGCAACAAGAGTATTGCTCAGGGCAGCTTATCGGCAATGTTATTTACAAATCAATCTATATACCAGAAATACCGTCTAAATTATAAACCACCGTCTTTCCAGGAACGATTCTGCAGGCGGGGTGTTCCAGGCACCTTGATGATCATACCGGTACCTGTTTTATCTCAAAAAGCGGCTGTGCTTTTGCTCTGTTTTTCGTATCTCGTTCCGCCGGCACCTACCTTGCCGGGGTCAATCTTCATTTATATTTAACCGATTTAATCGGTATTTCCGTCAATACCTGATAAGCCAAATCGGGTAGCAAAATTTGTTATCCCTACTGGTTGGAGTTCTATAAAATATAATCCCCACACTGCCGTGTCACCAGGAAAGTTAAACCTATTTTCATAGGTGGGCAGCTTCTTGAAAATTGCAGGAAATTCGTCGATGCGATTCTCCATTCATGGTCAGTGGAAGTACCCTTTTTTTTTAACAGTTGGCTCAACACACACTGAAGATCACCAACAGTGCAGGGAATATTTTATGCTCCGGCAATATTGCAAGCCGGACGAAATTCTCATTCCGTCTGCTTCAGATAACGCTTTCTCCTATTGCTCCTTGGACCACCGGAGATTACTCACCTCACAGTCCGGCAGCAGGAGCATTGTCAATTTCATCAAGTTCCCTGAGTCTCTAATAGATAAGAGTATAGCAGACTTTATCGGTAAACTAAATATAATTATCCAGGGAAGTTCTATTCATTGATCAGCCGTGCGCGAATTTCATCGTTCAGGCGCGCCAGCCTCTTTTCCGAATCCCTCCTGAAGGCGTCAAATTCATCTTCCAGCCGGACATATCTCGACGCAATATTCAAACACGCAAGGACCGCAACTTTGCTTACCGGCAAGGTTCCGGCACTGCGGTTGGGTTTTGTTTCAACCAACTGCTTCACCAGGGAGAGGATACGGCGCATCTCTTCTTCGGTGGCGGCAGTATAAAATTTAAACTCTTGCCCCAACAATTCAATTTCAATCAGTCTCTCACTGTCCGCCATGCCGAACCATACCTTCAAGCCTGGGTATCCCGAAACAGGTCGGGAAACGGAATCAGAACGTCAACCTTCTGTCGTTCCGGCTCATTTTATTCGGACATGGAAAAAAGGTTGTGCTGCACCCGCCCTTCTTCACCTTCCTCATTATGAATCTCTTCCGTGGTGTCAATCTCGTCAACTATTTCGTCGACCGCACCAGCCTGGTCGTGGAGCTGACTCTGGTCGAAATCATCGTCATCATTTGACAGTTCCCAGTCCTCAATCTGCTCGACCAGCTTGTTGACCCGGGAGCTGATCTCTTCTCTTTCGGTATCCTTTGACTCGATTGTACTCTCGAGTTCTCTTATATATTCGTTTGCATCAGCTAATTCCGTAACCAACTTTTCCTTTACCGCCTTCAGTTCGGTGAAATTGTTCAGCAGCTTCTGCACGAATTCTTCAAGCCTTGCCAATTCGTTATCTTTTGTCATTTCAGGTTGCTCCTTCATTGATAAGCAATAGCATCGGCAGATTAACCGCTTGGCGGCGCTTCGACGAGCGGCGCGACCGGTGGGGGAAAATCTGCCAGTAGAGGTCTTCATATATTTGCCAAGAAAATATACCATGCCCCCTGCTCACCGCAACTACTATCAGATTCTTGAGTAACTCCAGCTAAGCGGCCTGGCATTATCATAGGGCATGTAACCGTGAAAAACTCTGGGATCGCCGTCAAAAACCAGCGGCAGAAAAAATCGGTCTCCCTCCCACATAGGCAGATTCATAATCTCTTCGAGATCAACCCAGACAAGATCGCCTTCTTCATTGCTAGTTTTCGGATCACCGCTGAATTTCTTCACGAGATAGATAAACCCGAACCAGTCCTCTCCGTTGGGCCCGAAGCCGGTCCAGTTTATGGTTCCCCGCAACAGTGTCTGCTCACACCTGATACCGGCCTCTTCGTAAATTTCACGGCAAAGGCAGGAGTAGATATCCTCATCCGGCACCATTTTGCCGCCAAGACCATTATATTTGCCGAGATGCTGGTCGTTCTTTCTCTTGTTCCGGTGGACCAGCAGGGCCTTGGTGCCGTCGGGAGAAAGAATATAGCCAAGGGTTGCTACTATCGGGGTGTACATATCGTGAAACTCCTTTTAAGGGAAAGATGAATATTGCTCATTCTCTCTTTATAAATTGATGTTATTATGATAAATGTATTTACTATGAGCCAGTTTTTCCAAGAGTCAATGCATATTTCTGCCATGCCCGGTCGCCAAGTATCTCAGACAACTACCCTCTGTTCGATGACAACCAGACCAGTCCGCTGGTTCATCCTGCTGGCAAGCACCATTTTGTTCCTTGTATTGCCGGGAACTCTTACCTGTTCAGCAGCCAGCAAACCATTCCCGCTCTATTACGCCATCGTTGACAACGTTAATTTCTGGGAAAAAATTTATTCGACCTACTCCCTGAACCAGGCTGTTATACATGATTCAGATGACTTATCAAAGGTCTACGGAGTAATATCGCTCGTTGACGACAAGACGCCAGGGGCATCCAAGATCAACTCCCAAAGGCAACAGCAGGCCATTGAAAACTACAGCAGAATGCTCACAAGGCTTGCGGGCGGATCTCCTGTCACTGGCGAAGAAAAACGTATCGCCGCTCTTTTCACCGGCCCGAACAGGTTACAGGAGTTGAGAAACGCCGCTAAAAATGTTCGCAGCCAGAGAGGCCAGAAAGAGCGGTTTCTCGAGGGGGTGGTAAAGTCAGGTGCCTTCTTAGAGGAAATAAGAGCCATATTCCGTTCTTACAACCTTCCCGAAGATCTTGCCTATCTTCCTCATGTAGAATCTTCTTTCAACACCAGGGCTTACTCGAAGTTCGGCGCAGCTGGCATGTGGCAGTTCACGAGAAGCACCGGTAAACTGTACATGATGATAAATTCAGAGGTGGACGAGCGCCTCGACCCGATTTTGGCAACCCACGCCGCAGCAAAATATCTGCGCAACAGTTATGAAAAACTTGGCACATGGCCGTTGGCCATCACCTCCTACAACTACGGCCTAGCCGGAATGTTAAGGGCCAGGGAAGACAAGGGCAGCTACTCCGAGATATACCGCAATTACCAGAAAGGGTACTTCAAGTTCGCTTCAAAAAATTTTTATTCGGAATTTCTCGCCGCCAGGATGGTTGCCGAGAAACTTGAAAAAAAATACAGACTGCACCGCCCCCAGAGGGTAACAACCTTCAAACTCCGAGGATTTGTCCACATCAACCAGCTGACCGACCATTTTCGAACAACCGTGGCAACGTTGCAAAGACTCAATCCGGCGCTCAGGGCTCCGGTCTTCGGCGGTGAAAAACTCGTCCCCGAAGGTTACACCCTCCGTCTGCCGAACGAACAAAGTACCGCCAAACTGATCAACTCCTTTCCTTCGTCTCGCTTCAAGTCGTCACAGAATCAGAATCTGTTTCACAGGGTAAAAAAAGGTGAGACCGCCGGCGCCATCGCCAGACAGTACGACATTAGCCTCAGTGATCTGCTGAGTGCCAACAATCTGGATCGATTTTCCACTATCTATATCCGCCAGAAACTGCGCATACCCCTTTCTCACGGCGGCATCGGCTTCGTCCCAGTGTCGCCTGTAGCTGTTCTCAACGCAAAACCCAAAATAGTGGCACTCAGCCCTCAGGGAGGTGCGCCGCCGGTTCTGACCGCTGCCAAGAAGAACAAGCCGACGTCCTGGCAAAGCACTGATTTTCTGCCGTCCAAAGACCCGACCATCTACAATGTATTCAACATTACCACCAGAGGTGATTTCAAGGTGGGACAAGTGGTCGTTCAGCCGGAAGAATCCCTGGAACTGTTTGCCCAATGGCTCAACACCGACATTGCCACCCTCACCAGAATGAGCAACCTGCCACGGGGGAGGCAGATAAGTCCCGGACAAAAAATACAACTTTTTTTCAACCACGTGAGCCCTGACAAATTTGAGGAAAAACGGCTCGATTTCCTCAACGAGACTGAAGAGGATTTTTTTTCGGCTTATACCGTAATCGGAAAGACAATGTACACCGTAGAGCCCGGAGACACCCTGTGGGATCTCTGTTACAATAAATTCGACATCCCCTTATGGCTGCTTGAGCGGTACAATTCGACAATCAACCTTGCCCAGCTCCGCCACAGCCAGGAACTCATCATTCCTCTTGTGCAGCAGCTGTAAAGAGGCCAGGATGAAAAATCGGCTCATTGACCATAAGCTGTGTTTTGCTGTTACCTTTTGTTTACATGAAGAAAAAAAGCGAATATGTTGACCATAACTTCATGCAACCACAACCAACCTCGATATTACATTGTCAGGCGGATTAACCGTCGAACCAGAACCTGTTTTCATAATAGAATCGAAGCCCGGTCGACACCGCCATCTGTATATCGGTAAATTCCTGCGCCATATGTATTACGCAGGCAACCCCCATCAGGAAACAAAATGGATATTACAAAAACCATACAAGAACTGAAAAAGCGTCCGGAATTCAAAGATAACGTCGGAATGATCCTGATTCATAACGGTGTTGTCAGAAACTGGTCGCGCAAGGACAGGGCCGGAGTGACAGCGCTCGAGGTAACGCCGGACCTCGACAAGATCGAAAAATTGCGCCAGGAATATCTGGCTAAAGAGGGCATCTTCGAAATAATTGTCAAAGCATACAGCGGCACTTTTCAGCCCGGCGACGATCTCCTGTTCATAATAGTTGCCGGCGACATTCGGGAAAACATTAAACCGGTACTGGCAGAACTGCTGGATCGCATTAAATCAGAAGCTGTAACAAAAAAGGAAATCTTTGCAGCAAGCTGACAGTGGTGCCATTGGCAGCATGCTCCTTGACCTACCACCAAAACCAGCGCCATAATCGCTGGGATCGGGGCGTTTTCACCAACACCAGGGGACGCCCCTCACCAACGTTGTTTTACAAGGCTTCATTATGACAAGGGAATCATTTAGTGCATGGCTCGACCTGGAGCCCGGAAACGGTTCAAAGCCAGAACGTCTGCTGCGATATCTGCTGCGTCTCGTCTGGATAACCGTCCGGCAGTTTGGTGAAAACAACCTCTCGCTACGTTCCGGAGCCCTGACCTACACTATCCTGCTCTCCCTGGTACCGATGCTGGCCATGAGCACTGCCATTGTCAAAGGGCTCGGCGGCGGCAACCAGTTGAGGGTGGCCGTCTACAGTTACATCGAAACCCTGGAAAATACCCAGACTTTTTCCCTCCCCGGTGTCAAGAACAACAACAGGGACGAGCAACTGCCGTCAGCGGAGGAAACCTCTGACAATTCCCTGACCAAACATCTCCGCTCGGCGGTGGACAAATTGTTCGGCTATGTGGAAAGAACCAATTTTACAACCCTGGGCACGTTCGGTGTGATCGGTATTCTGCTCAGTGTGTTGCTGGTATTCAACCATATAGAGAGTGCCATGAACGCTATCTGGAGGATAAATACCAGTAGACCGCTGATGAGGAAAATCGCCGACTACACCACCTTACTTATTCTTTTTCCCTTTTCCCTCAATGTAGCTTTTGCCGCCAGCGCATTTATAAAAAACCCGGCCCTGGCTTCCAAAATCGATATACTGATCCCTTTCAGCTGGCTCCAATCCCTGCTGCTCCAGGCGTTGCCGGTACTGTTCATCACGGTCTCGTTTTACGCGATCTACATTTTTTTTCCCAACACCAAGGTCAAAAGCTTACCCGCATCAGCGGGTGCCTTCCTGGCCGCTCTTCTCTGGTTCGGGGTTCAGAATATTTACATTTCCATGCAGATAGGAGTCGCCAAATACAACGCCATCTATGGCTCTTTCGCTACATTTCCATTATTCCTGGTATGGATCTACCTTGGCTGGATATTCATACTTGCCGGTGCCCAGCTGGCCTTCGCCCTGCAAAATCTGAAAACGTTCCGGATAATTCCCCGGGCTGATTCCCCGTCACTGCTGCTGGGCGCGGCATTCGACATCATGGACCATATTTACGGAAAACACGCATCCGGAGAATTCACCGACGTGGTGTCGATGTCAAGAAAACTCGATCAATATCCGGACAATGTGGTCCTGGATGTCGCCAACACCCTGATCGCAGGCGGCATTTTCCATATTTCATCAAGCGATCAGAGACTGTTGCCGGCAAACCAGGAATCGGGATATGATCCCGGCAAGGTGGTGCACCTTATTCTGGGCAAGGAAGCTCCCGGGACAGAGGGGGGAAAAAGAAGCCTTGCGGCAATTCGCAAGGCCGAAGAGTCAGCGGTAAGAGAGTACCGGCAGAAGCCAGGCGGCGACAGCGCCCCTGCAATCGATCCCGTCACGGCACCGGAAAAATCCCCCGGATCCCCAGAATAGCCAACTGCTGGCAACCCGAAGAGCACCGGACCTGAAAAAATCCGCAAGCGGGTCAGATCCTCTTTTCCTCCACCGCATGGCAGGCGACAATGGTGTTGCCGTCCCCTGCTCTCTGGGCGGGAATCTCGGACCGGCACCGGTCGTTGACGTACTTGCACCTGGTATGGAAAACACATCCGGCAGGCAGATTTATCGGGCTTGGAATATCCCCCTTTAATTTCTCATGGGAGAATTCGTGCCCCAGTTTCGGAATCGCCGACAGCAGAGCCTGGGTATATGGATGTGCGGGATTGTCAAAAAGCTGCTTTTTCGGAGCCATCTCACAAAGTGAACCAAGATACATCACCGCCACCACGTCTGATATATGCTCGACCACCGAGAGATCATGGCTGATGAAGAGATAGGTAAGGTCGCTTTTTTCCTGCAGATCCATCATCAGGTTGAGGATTTGGGCCTGAATCGAGACATCAAGCGCGGCTATTGGCTCATCGGCGACGATAAAATCGGGATCAAGGGCCAGCGCCCTGGCTATGGAGATGCGCTGACGCTGGCCGCCGGAAAACTCATGGGGAAAACGATCCTGCCAATCGGGATCTATACCCACCTTTGCCATGACCTCCGCCACCTTTTCCGCAACCTGACCCTCTTTGAGTTCCGGGCGATGAAAACGGATCGGCTCTCTCAAGGTTTTGCCGACCGTCATCCGCGGATTAAGAGAGGCATAAGGGTCCTGGAAGACCATCTGCATCCTTGTGCGGTAGTGCTTGAGTTTTGCATCCGACAGGTTGTCGATTCTCTTTCCCTGATAGAGAATCTCCCCGCTATTGGGCGGATAGAGTCCCATCACAGTTCTTGCAAGGGTTGACTTTCCGCAGCCCGACTCCCCCACTACGCTTACGGTCTGTCCCTTTTTAATGTCAAAGGAAATACCGTTCACTGCCTTTACGATGGACTGTTTCCTGGTGATGCGGCCATTGTCAAATTTTATCTGCTCTAGCCAGCCGCCCGAGATGTCAAAATGTTTGACTACGTTTCTGATGCTGACCAGTATTTCTGGATTGTTTGTTGTCATTGTTTTCACTTAACAGCTGATTCCGCTTATTCGACGAAGTGGCATGCCACCCGGATTCCATTTGTTTTTTCCAGTAGTTGCGGCCGTTTTTCCCGGCAGATATCGCCGACCAGGGAGCAGCGGTCGCTAAAAGGGCAGCCTGCGGGTATCTTGGCGAGCCCCGGCATGACACCCGGAATCTGGTTGAGCCGTTTTTCCGATCCGGCACGCTGGGGCAATGCGCCAAGCAGACCTACGGTGTATGGATGCTGCGGCTTATGTGCAACCGTGGCGGTGTCGCCAAGCTCGACTATGGTGCCGGCATACATGACGGCGATCCTCTGGGTCACCTGAGATACAACCGAGAGATCATGGGTGATGAGCATGAGCCCCATGTTGTCTGTTTTGCACAGCTCAAGCAGCAGATCCATGATCTCCGCCTGGATGGTAACGTCAAGGGCCGTGGTCGGCTCGTCGGCAATTATCAGGTCGGGGTTTGTCAGCAGTGAAATGGCGATAACTATACGCTGGCGCATGCCGCCGGAGAATTCATGGGGATATTGATTGAGCCGTTTTTCCGGAGAGGGAATGTACACCTTCTTGAGCTTTTCCACGCAGATCTCGTTGGCTTTGGCCTTGCTGACGTTCATATGGGCGAAAACCGTCTCGCGCATCTGCTCACCGATGGAAAGAACCGGGTTCAGGGTCATCATCGGGTCCTGAAAAATCATGGAAATCTGATTTCCCCGGATGGTTCGCATACGGTCATAGCTGTATTTGGAGATATCCTCACCCTTGAAGACAATTTGCCCCGAATCGATATAGCCGGGTTTTGAAATCAGGTTGATGATGGAAAACCCGAGTACCGACTTTCCCGCCCCGGATTCACCGACAACCCCGAGCCGTTCCCCTTTGTCTATGGAGATTGAGACGTCGTTTATGGCTCTCAAGGTCCGCTCCCGCAGGGCAAAGTCCACGTTGAGATTCTTTATTTTAAGAAGTTCCGACACGATTTATCCTTTATAAAGCTTGGGGTTGAGATAATCACGGACCCAGTCGCCCAGCAGATTGATAACAAGAATGAGCAGCACCAGGAGAATTCCTGGCAGAATGGTGATCCACCACGACCCTGAGAAGATGTATTCAAATCCTGCGGTGATAAGCGATCCCAGCGATGGTTTGGTCATGGGCATGCCAAGCCCCAGAAAAGAGAGGGCCGCCTCGCTCATAATGGCGTTGGCCACCTGGACCGTTGAAATAACCAGTACCGGCGAGAGGGTATTGGGCAAAATATGACGCCACATAATCCGTATATTGGAAAGCCCGATCACCCTGGCAGCCTCGACGTACTCCTTTTTTTTCTCGGCAAGTACCGATGCCCTTACCGTACGGGCATACTGGGGCCACTCTGCAAGCCCGATGATCAGTATCAAGAGAGGTGCGGCAATCTGCTCATAGTTGGCGACCCCGAACATCATCTGGAAAATGGCCCCGATGAAAATGGCTATCATATAGGTGGAAAACGACAGCTGGACGTCGGCAATACGCATCAGTATGGTGTCGAGTCGCTTGATATAGCCCGAAAGCAGCCCGATTACGATACCAAGAAAAGCCTGTAGGGCGACGGCTCCCAGACCGATAATAATCGAGATCCGCATTCCGTAGAGCATGGTGGAAAGCAGATCGCGGCCCATATCGTCGGTGCCGAGCAGAAACTTGGCAGTCCCCTCGGCGTTCCAGGCAGGCGGCAGCTCCGAATCCATGATATCAATTGTCGCCGGATTGTACGGATCATGGGGCGCAATAATCGGCGCGGCAAAAGAAGACACCACCAGCACCAGCAGGATCATAAAAGAGACGCAGGCGACGGGGTCGCGCAGGAAGTGGTAAATAAAGTCAGAGTTTTTTATTCGATTCCAAGTCGTTACCATGCTATTTTCTCCCGGTAACACGGACGACCGGATTGACCAGTCCGTAGATTATGTCGACAATGGTGTTGACCACAACGAAAATGGCTCCGACGACAACAATATAGGAAACCATGAGCGCGGTGTCGGCACGGGTCACCGATTCTATAAACATTGACCCCATCCCCTGCCACTGGAAAACCGTCTCGGTCAGAATGGTGAAAGCCACCATGATACCGAGCTGCACGCCGCCCACGGTAATAACCGGCAGAAGCGTGTTCTTGAAGGCATGGACATACCATACTCTTCGCGGTTTGATTCCTTTCGCCCAGGCGTATTTTACGTATTCAGATTCAAGCACCTCCATCATTTCTGAACGGATCAGCCTGATAAACAGCGGCAACATGATGGAGGATAAAGCTATGGAAGGCATGATAAGGTGCCTGAGACCTTCCTTGGTCAAAAGACCGCTGTCCCAGAAACCGAAGACAGTCACCGTCTCACCCCTGCCGAAAGAAGGCAGCCAGCCGAGTTCGACGGAGAAAATATAGATAAGCAGGATGGCTGTAAGAAACACCGGCATGGACACCCCGATAATCGATCCCCCCATGATCAGCCTGCTGAAAAGTTTTTTCGGATGAATGGCTGCGTAGATTCCCAGTGGAATCGACAGCCCGACAACGATGAGTGAAGCGCAGAAAACAAGTTCCAGGGTGGCGGGAGCTTTTGCGGCGATAACCTCGGTTACCGGTTTCTTGAAGAAGAAGGACCGGCCCAGATCTCCCTGGACGGCATTTTTCAAAAACCGGACGTACTGGACCATAAAGGGATCGTTGAGTCCCAGCTTTTCACGAATCTGAGCACGTTCCTCCGGGGTGACACGCTCCCCCACAAGCTCCCTTACCGGGTCGCCGAAGTTATGTTTGATGCCAAACCCTATGAAGCTTATTATGAGCATCACCAGGATGCCCTGAGCAATTCTTTTTACAGTAAATGCGAACATAGTCGTGTTCCGATAAAAGACAGGGCCAGCCTGCAGTAGTCTGCAGGCTGCCCCTGTAACAGGTTGCTTCCCAAAAACAGTTCCGGCTCCGGGTTACTTGATTACCAGATCGCCAAAGTAGGGGAAGTTCATTACGTTTACTATGTCCTGAGTGTTCATGTTGTTCTTGGACGCCCAGGAGAGATTCTGCCAGTGAAGCGGAATGAAGGCGGCCTCGTCATAGAGAATTTTTTCAACCTGTTGCAGCATCTCAGCGCGTTTGGCGATATCGGTTTCGGAACTGGAAGCAAGGGTCAGCTCGTCCACTTCCTTGCTGCAGTAGTTACCGGAGTTGTACTGACCACGTCCGGTTTCCTTGTCCGGGCACATGTAGAGATATTCAAAAAAGTTTGCGGAATCCTCGGTATCGGAATGCCAGCCTATCATCTGAATATCTGCTACCTGAGCGTCGAATTGGTCCCAATACTGGGCTTTGGGCATGGTCTTGAGGCTGATCTTGATACCTATCTTGCTCATCATGGCGACAAAAGCCTGGGCCAGTTTTTCGTCGTTGACATAACGATTGTTCGGCGCGATCATGGTCGCTTCAAATCCATTCTCGTAGCCTGCTTCCTTCATCAGCTCTTTTGCCTTGGCAACGTCGTAACGGGAACTCAGGGTCGGGTTGAACCCCTGGTATCCTTTCGGGGAGTTCTGTTCCGCGGCAGTGGCAAAACCTTTCATGATCTTTTTGACAACGCCATCGTTATTATAGGCATAAGCCATGGCAAGACGAACCTTGGGATCGGCAAATTCCGGACGACGCTTCTGGTTGAGCTGAAAAGTGATTATCCTTGAACCGGACATGGTAACCAGCTTGAGTCCTTCAGTGTTCTCTATCCGCTCAAGGTCTGCCGGAGGCACCGGCATAATGAAATCAACATCGCCTGAGAGCAGCGCGGCCACCCTGGTGGGTGCCTCGGAGATCGGGGTGAAAATGATCTCGGTCACGTTACCGGTATCCTTGTTCCAGTAATCGGCAAAACGATTAAATACGGTTTTCACTCCCTGTTCCCGCTCGACTACCATAAAAGGTCCGGTGCCGGATTCGTTGAAGTTGGCGAAAGAATAATCGGTCTTGAGGATCAGGTCCTTAGGCTTGCCGTTCTTTTCATCGGTTCCGGTGTAGAACTTGCTGTCCATCGGGAAGATGTAAGTGGCCATTGCCATAACCAGCCCATAAGGCTCCTTGGTGATCAGGTCAACGGTGTTGGCGTCAACAGCCTTAGCATCGGTGAAGTACTCGAAAAGCCCCTTGAAGTCGTCTGATTTTTTAAGACGGGCAAGAGTAAAAACAACGTCGTCGGCGGTGAATTCGTTACCGGAGTGGAATTTCACTCCCTTTCTCAGGTGAAACCGGGTAGTAGTATCGTTGACAACTTCCCATTTTTCCGCAAGTCGCGGTTCAAAGCTCCCATCGGGCGCCCATCGTACCAGCGGGTCAAACACCATATGAGAATATTGCAGCATACCTCCTGAAAGCTGCACATGGGGATCCAGGGAGACAGGATCCGCGTCCATTGCAAGTTTCAAGGTTTTGGCATGTGCCGCGACGGCAAAGCATAACAACAAAGCCGCCATCATTGCAAACGTACGCAAAATCTTTTTGTTCATTCTTTTTCTCCTCTTTTGTTTTGTGGTTTTACAGCTAGCTCCATTACTAAAGCACCGGCAGAAACCCCGCCGGAAACCTATTTTTCATGTGCTCGCCTACTTATATACGCTGCTCATTCACAGGTCAAGAGGTGATAATAGGCAATTACTTTGTTAGTAAGTTCCCGGCAGGCAGTTTTTTCCAAAAATCGTGTCTGCACATGTCTTAAAACAGCCAATAATTTTAAATTTTCAACACACCGCACGATATCCCTTCCCTTATATGGACGGTAGCCTGTCTACAGTCTTGACGAAAAAACACCAAGACAACCGGCGGCAACCACTACCGCAGACGTAAAGCTTGGATTGCGATCTCCGGTGTTACGATCAGCTGTGCATAATCTGAAAACAACGGCAGGTGTCATTCTCCTGACCTTATAAACGAAAGATCACCTTTTTCTCCATCTCTGTTGCAACAGGATCAACTACTTAATTTCTGTTATTAATCCGGTAACTTTCAAAGAGAAGTCTTTACCGGAATCACGACTAAACATTTCACAAAGCAACATGTTTTCAGCTACATAACACCATCCAAGATATTGGAAGCATAATTCTCACACACCAACTTTGTGGCCAAGAACGGTGATACTATTTTCATTTTCACCAAATAACAAACAGTGTTCTACAAAAAATTATATACGCAATGTATCATTGCATATATATTGGCAAAAACAAAAAACTATGCTACTCCATTTTTCTGTTTTATTATTCTATATTAATTTCTCATGGAATCTCTGTACATTTAAAGCAATGAATTCCGCGAGTCATCATCTTTACTTCTATTTATATCTTCACCCGATCAAGGAAATTCAACATACTCTTTTTCTATTTTCATAATTATCTATTACTTTTTATTTATGCATTTATCACTTCATCATATTAAACAAAAAACCACTTAAGCTAGAACACTTACCTGCTGATTCATATTTTATTAAAATATCACCACAAGTATGGATATACTTTTTACAGACACCACCAGCATAAAAATATTTTCTTTTTAAAAATCAAACATTTATCAACAAATAATAATCAAAACATTTCTACTCGTCCGCACTGTCATCGATATTGATCATGCCTCCATCGATTGTCAGCGTCAGCTCTATTCTTCGGGGATGCGACAGTGAGCATGTTGCTGACATGACCAAAGGATTTATCGAGAAAAATCGTTAAAGCCATGTAAAAACAGAGCAAGCCTGAAAATCTGGCAAAACTGCTCAGCGTATTATTTGTCTATCTGGAAAGTATGGATAGAATCTATTTTGATAATCGATACTATTATTAACCGATTGAACGTTCTGCGACAAAACCAATATTCCACATCACAACAATATCATCGCAATATCGTTCACATAATATCGCAGTGATCTGTCCTGTTTGCTTCCGGATCAGTAATATCTAATAACGAAACTGGAGGAACTAAAAAGAGTGTTTTTTAAAAAAAGGTTGAAAACCATCTGACAGACTCGCCCGCCCAAGCCACAGGCCGCTCTATTTTAACCATGCCGGCCCTTCACATCATGACGCTTTGGAACAACAGTGAAAGCTGTCCAATATATCTGTGTATTAAGCCCCCGCAACCGGGTGGCCACCGGTTGCAGGGGTGAAACAATTATCGATCAGATGGCCGGACAGTTATCGGCCGGTAAATTGCAACTGGCCGCTTACATACACCTCGTTTATTGCAATCGTTGCCAGTTCATTATCGGTACAGCTTAGCGGATCTTTGTCCAGAACGACCAGATCCGCTCTCATCCCCTCTCGGATTGTGCCTTTCTGTCGTTCTTCAAAACCAATCCATGCCGCGGAACTGGTGAACATCCGCAATGCTTCGGTCCGGGTAACACGCTGCCTGCTGTTAGGGTGGCTAACAGCAGCCCGTATCCCGTCCAGCGGGGAATATGGAGTTACCGGAGAGTCGGATCCTCCGGCGATTGTTATACCGCTATCGAGCAACGTTCGGTATGGATGGACCCGGTCGAGACGTTTTTCACCCAGTAACCTGCGATAGTGGCACATATCCTCTGCACCGATGAATGCCGGGATAAAAGCCGGCTGCATACAGGTTGTCACCCCCAGCCTGTTCATCCTTTCGATCTGACTCCAGGCGGGCAGTTCCAGATGCTCAATCCGGTGGCGATGATCCGATCGGGGACAATCCTCTAAAGCCAGCTCAACAGCATTAAGGACCTGCTCGATAGCCCGCTCCGACTCGCAATGAACCGAGATCTGCAGTCCTTCACGGTTGGCGTCCCTGACAAAAGAGTTCATCTTTTCCTGACTATATGTCAGCTCCCCGCAATTATCCGGGGCATCGGAATAGGGCTCGAATAATGCCGCGGTATGCGCTTCAAACGCTCCATCCACGCAGATGCACCCTCCTATCCGGGGCAGCCCAAGCTGTTTCGATTCGGCTATATCCATCGACTGGTTGTACCCCACAATCCTTACGGGAAGCGAGTGAGCCCGCTGCAGGATGAGCCCAGTTTCTCCTGGGCCGAAATCTCCGCCGTCCAGTGCGTGCAGTGTGGTTATTCCTTTTTTAAGGGCCATCAGGGCAGCGGTATCAATCGCCGAATTTTTCATTGCATCGGGCAGAAGCTTCGACATTTTCCCCAGAATATGGGTAACTATTGCCGGATCGCGGATCACCCCGGTAGGCCCATTTGCGTCCCGGTCCACCCCGTTGAGATTTTCCGGGATATCAAGAGCCTTCAAGCCTGCTGTATTAAAAGAGCAGAGATGTACCGTCGGATGAAGAAGGTAAACCGGATGATCGGCAACGGCGCGGTCCAGCTCGTATCGATCGGGCATCCGCTTTTCCCGCAGATTGACGTCGTTAAGCATACTTCCCCGGATCCATTCCCCTTTCCCGGCGTGATAAGCTGCTTCCCTGCATAGGCCAAGCACCTCGTCAATGGTTGCAGTAGAGCTCATATCGATCGCCGTTGCCAACAATCCGGTGAGCATCATATGCTGATGTGCGTCAATAAATCCTGGAAGGATGGTTTTTCCACCCATATCCACAGGTTCTACCCCCTGTTCGATCAAGGATTGAAAATCAGCTGTCCTGCCTGCCCGAACTATCCGGCTGCCTTCAATGTACAAGGCCTCCGCCCTCGGTGCTGCTTCATCCATGGTCAGGATCTTGGCATTGATAAATAGACGATTGTCATTCACATCAGAACTCCGAAAACGTTATCCTCCGATCCGGATAAACAAAGGAGGTAAAATGATTGCGACACACCTGTAACATCGCGTTGACAACTCCTGTTTAGCCAGGGAGTTGCCGATATTGAGGTCAGGTACCACCGTTAACACCTCGACCTTGACCGTCCAGGGTTAAAATCGGTGCGTACAAATGGGGCCGGCGATCCCTGAAAACGCCCCAGCCTTCACGGTATTTCCTGATACTGTCAAGATCAAAGGTATGGACGAGAATCTGCTCCTTGTCCCTTTCTGCTTCCTTGACCTTGGCACCGGTATGATCGGCAATAAACGATGAACCGTAAAAGGTAATGCTGGTGTTGTCATCGTTGGTTGCCGTCTCGACCCCGATGCGATTGGACGCTACCAGTGGCATAATATTGGCACCGGCGTGACCCTGCATTACCCGCTGCCAGTGACCGCAGCTGTTGACGGGCGGAGCCGGCAGAGGCTCGGAGCCAATGGCTGTCGGATACATCAGGATCTCGGCACCCATCAGCGCCATGCAACGAGCCGACTCGGGGAACCATTGATCCCAGCAGATCCCCACGCCGATAGCGGCATACTTGGTTTTCCACACCTTAAAACCGGTATCTCCCGGGTTGAAATAATGTTTTTCCTGATATCCAGGCCCATTGGGGATGTGTGTTTTTCTGTAAGTTCCAAGGATGGCGCCATCGGCGTCCACCACGGCTACAGAATTAAAAAACGCCCTGTTTGCCCGTTCGAACCAGCTGAAAGGAAGCACCACCTTCAATTCCCTGGCCAGTTGCTGAAATCTTCTGATACTGACATTGTCTTCCAGGGTGGTTGCCAGATCAAAATGCTTAGCCTGCTGTTCGATGCAAAAATAAGGGGTCTCAAAGAGCTCCTGGATAAGAATTATGTCGGCGCCCATATCGGCTGCCTGGCGAATTACCATTTCTGCCTTCTCCAGGTTTTTGGACAGATCCCATTCAATTGTCATCTGCGTTGCCGCAACTGTCACTTTTCTCACCGTTGTCCTCCAAAAACGTTTGCTTGCACAGCAGCATCAGCTTGATTGCCGGTCCATAGTCAGTTTGAACCGAAACAGGCTGGACCTGCCGTGCACCATCACCGATATTTTCATCTCTTGTGAAAAAATTGTTGTCTATCTCGCTTCACCCGTTAGCTCATAACCACTCCGGCAATGATGAAGAACAGTGTCGTCAACCCCGCCGACAAAACAGCATAAGGAAGCTGTGTCAGAGCATGGGCCATCGGAGAACACCCGCTTCCGGTTGCCGACAGGACCGTTGCGTCGCCGTAGAAACAGGCATGGCTGCCGAAAGCCCCGGCGGAAATTACCGCCCCTATCGCCAGCGGCATAGACACACCGATCGACTGAGCCAGAGGAACGACTATCGGCAGAGCGACCGCATAGACCCCCCAGAAGGAACCGGTGGCAAACGTTACCAGGGACAGCGACACAAAGGCGACCGCAGGCAGCAGGGCAGGCCCCATAAACGGCTTGACCGTCTCGATGATATAGTTCGTCAGCCCCAGACCGTCATTCACCTCTTTGAGCATGAAAGAAGTGACCACTATCGCAAGGGGCGGAATCATCGTGGTAAACCCGCTGATGCAGGTGTCAAACAGCTCGTTTAACGACATCAGTTTCTGGACGGCAAAAAGAATGATCGCTACAGTGGTCGCAATCAAGACACCTTTAAAAGCATCAATATCAAAGTAAACGGTAAAGAAGATGAGTACCGCGATGGGAATCAGGAAATTGTATAGCTTGGGACACTCCAGTGCCTTGGAAGCAATATCGCCGGACAGAGGCACTTCGCCATCACTGAAATGAAGATCCTGGTCCAACCCGCCTGACTGAAGGCTTTCAGTCAGATTATCAGGATTACCATTGAGCGCGTTGAGTTCAGCTTTTTTCATTTGCCCGAGATTGGGAATAACCCCAAGGGACACCAGAGGAACCAAAAGCACGGCAACCCAGGCGTAAATCATGCACGGTATGGTGCTGACATAAAGACTCAACCCTTCTCCCTGCCCGCTTGCTCCGGTAGATTCAAGAAGTCCCGCCACAAAAATCGCCCAGGTGGAAAACGGCAACAATACACAGACAGGTGCTGCCGTGGAGTCAACGACATACGCCAGCATTTCCCTCGAAATCTTAAAGCGGTCGGTAACTTTCTTCATGGCCGAGCTCACCGTCAGCGCATTAAGGTAATCATCTATAAATATGACGAGTCCAAGAATCCAGGTTGCAAACAGGGCGCTCCTGCGACTTTTGACGAACCGGACGATAAAAGAGCCAAAAGCCAATGCTCCGCCGGATTTTACCAGCAACGCGATAAGACTGCCGAACAGACCGCAGACTAAAATGATCCACCCAATGGTCGGATCGCCCATAACCTTAAGGGCTGCATCGGAAAAACCGCTGAAGAAATCATCTTTTTTCCAGATAACAAAACCGACCAGAGTTCCACCGATCAGCGCTTCAAGAGTACGCTTGGTCACCAAGGCCAGGACGAGTACAGAAAGTGCGGGGATCAGACTTATAACTCCGTAGTGTTCCATAGAAATCTCCTGTTTTATTGTAATCAGCTCACCGCAGGCACACAGCAAACCGTTACCTTGCTAAACCGTTTATGTCCGGAAATGCCCCTAACATTCCAGGCAGTGCGGCGTGATCTTCATCCAGAAATTAACCATGGTTATATATTAGCCAAAAGATATCCTCATACATAACGAATGTCAATAATTATGTTCGATTCAAATAACTGTATTTGCATTATTTAACGAATATCGTCAACTAAACCATTGCCAGAAACAGATAATTTGGGACAGCTAAAATTCACATCGCAGGAGCAGAGGATAAAAACCGAATTCGTGGCCCAGACCAACAGGTCACTTTTTTCATATATTTTCAGAAAATTAAGCAGATATTCCAGTACCAGGATTCTTCTTTCTCAAAAGAGAAGTGCTTGCACAAACCAAAAACTGCTGATACGATATTCGTGAAAAAAAAATGGAGAAAAAACGATGAACGAGCGGAATCATGCGCGCCAGAAGATAGATGACCTCGATCTTGAAATAATCAATCTCCTGGAACAGGACGGACGCCAACCCAATACGGAACTTGCAAAAAAATTAAACAGCTCAGAAGCAACAATCCGGAAACGCATCAAAAGATTGATTGATGAAGGATTTATAAGGGTCATTGCTGTCCGCAACAGATCGATGCTTGGATACTGGACGGACGGTAATATCAGGCTGACGGTGGATACCAGAAAAACGAAGGAGATCATTGAGGAGCTGCGCTCGTTGAAGGGACTGTGGTATATCGCACACCTGACCGGAGCCGCAGATTTCGACCTGGAATTCAGCGTACGTTCGCAAAGTCAACTCAAGACACTTCTGGAAGAAGTTAACGCAATTGACGGTGTCCTGCGCACCGAGGTGAGCATTCGTCTGGAACTTATAAAACAATCCCTCTAATGGCACCTTTGCCACGGCGTAACCACATGGGTTTTCCCTGTCGCATATCCTAGAATGCGATGTCTTCCTCCAGCTGTCCCTGCATGCACCGCCCGGATAAAACGTCGTGGGACACATCGAGATCGATACCGAAATACGTTTTCAGCGCATCGAGATACGCTTGTCCCGGACCAAGCTCGCAAACCTGTTGCTTCCGGCCGCTGATTATCTTAAGGCTCCGGTTGCATAGCGAGACCCGTCCGTCAGATGATGGGAGAGCTGCGACGCAGGTGAAGGTAAAAAACGAGTCGGGATGAGTCGAAGTGTAATGATTGCCGTAGGCAATGTCTTTGGGCCAGACAAGCTCCAGATCAAGACTGTAGAGATCCTGCCACAGGTCGTTTTTTTTGGTCTGCAGCATAATGCCGAAAGGTTCCGCATCGATCAGGCGAAACATCTGTCCGTCGAGAGTTACGGAGCACCCGGTTGCCAACGGCACCGGCGCAGGAAGATGGGGGGCACCGAACCCGACATCGACAAGCCAACTCTTTTTTCCGATGGTAACAAGTGAAACCTGATGCCCCCGCCCCATCGGTATCCCGTTTTGATGAACCCTCGCCAGAAGCGGTCTTGCATCGAAGCCGAAATAGCCAAGAGCCATAAGGAAAAGGCCGTTCAGCTCAAAACAGTAACCTCCCCGCGGCCTGCGGACAAGTTTGTCGAAAAGTGCTCCGGGCTCAAGCGATATCCCCCGCCCTAGAATAATGTCAAAGTTCTCAAACGGGATCGTACCTACCTGGGCCCGATGCAAAAGTTCGAGTCCGTCGTAGTTACTCTTTACGCTTCCGCTATACTTCACACGGTGAAGATATCTCCCGGGGTCAAACATGTTGCGGTCCATTGTTACCTTTTATCGTATGTTGTCTCCCACAGGCACCCCGGATCAGGATTTTGCCAATCTTCTGTTACAAAGACAAGAAAAGATCCTGGATGAAATCAATCTCACCTGAGTGAAGTGACAAAAAACCCGCACCCTGGGCAGTGACAGTTGGTCCGGCGCTATTCGTAAACCTTTTCTTCAATATGATGGGCATTGACTGAGTCCGCCTCAACATCGCGCACCCCGGACCGAGAAAGAGCGTCCTGATACTCTTTGTACCATTCGGTCTGGATGATGAGCTGCATAATCTCGTTGGTCCCCACCCAGATCATCGACAGCCTGATATCACGCAGAATCCGTTCCAGGGGGTAGACATTAGTATAGCCGATGCCGCCGACCACCTGCATGCATTTGTTAACAACCTCCCAGGCGGCTTCACTGGTAAACTTTTTCGATTGCGAAATCATCCTGCGAATCCGACCGGGGCCTGTCTGGCCGCTGTCAACGGCAAGACAGGTACTGTAGACAAGTGCCCGCGCCGTATCCAGCAGCGAGGCACAATCTGCAACTTTAAATCCGACGGCCTGGAAATTCTCGATCGTCCGGCCAAAAGCTTTACGGCGGGAAGTATAGCCAGTTGCGATCTCAAGTGCAGGCCGCACAGCACCGATGGTCATCGCTGCGGTCCCCAGCCGTTCCGGGATCATCATATGCTGGAACACGTCGACACCCCCGTTTATTCCATTGAGCGCAAAACGTTCAGGCACATGAACATCTTTGAGCGACAATCGCCCTGCACCACCTCCCCGAACCCCCATCAGACCGTAGATATATTGTGTTTCCACCCCCCCGGCATCTCTTGGAACCATAAAGGTGGATAACCGTCGGTGCGGAGGTGCACCGGGATCGGTCACGGCGTAAATCAAAAACCAGTCGGCTCCTTCGGCCCCCACTATAAAACGCTTATGACCGTTAATGACCCACTCATCTCCTTTTTTCACCGCTTTGGTCGTGGTCCCGAAAAAATCGGAGCCACCCCTGGGTTCGGTCAGCCCCTCTGCAGCATACAGATCTCCTTTGAGCAGGGGAACAACAATCTCCTGCTTGAGCTCTTCGGAGCCAAAATTGACGATAGCATCACAGACAATATCAGCACCAACGCCCCAGAGACAAGCCAGGGAGTAACTGGCCACCCCGATCTCTTCGGCCACAATTGCATTGTCAACCCAGCCGAGCCCCCGGCCCCCGTATTCCCGCGGAATCCTTATACCTAAGAGATTTCTTTTTCCGGCTTCCTTGAGGTACCCGTGAGGAAACTGGATCTTCTCCGCATCCATGTCCAGGATCATTTCCCTGGGAACCCACCTGGTAAAAGCCCTGGCCTCATCACGAAGCCTTTCCTGCGTCTTGGTCATGACAAAATCAAACATACGGTCCCTCCACTCTATAGAGTTGTCTGGTCACCCTCCTGCCGGTCCTGGCCCGAACCGGCAGACAACTTGGTCGATACCGCAGCCTACAACTCATTTTACCATGGTGGTGGTTCGGCAACAACAGATCCCGGCATGCGATATGGCCGCACGTCCTGTACAAGCCACTGACAGTAACTCCCTGTAGCGGACCCCTCCGACCACGATTTCGACCCGCATTTACATGCGGAACAAATCCGGCAATACCGTCTCGTATTGTGGTTTTTTACTATGATATGATTAAAGAAATCACACGATACAGAAGGGACATTACACCACCGTTTTACAATATTTTTCAACTGGCTATAAAAAAGGAGCCGAAATGATTGTTGAAGCCGAAGTAATAGCGATACAATTTGCAATTCTTGCCTTAATTAAAGCCCATCCGGACAAGCAAAGACTGCTCAAGGAATATGAACTGTTGACAACAAGCGTTCAGTTGCAGACGATCGCTTCCGGCGACGGCATCGTAACGCCTGAACCGATCCGTCGCGCCCTTGACAGGTTTCGTTCGCAGATAGCTGAAGGGATAGAATAGGGATATCAGCACGTTTACTAAACGTTCATCCGCCGGCAACGACTTCCCCCCTGCTCAGAACAGGTGGCAACAGCGGGTTGACCTAAACGATAGGCTGATGCCGGGTGGATCTGCCTGAATCCACCGCCCGCCCTGCGGCGTTGACCCGCAAGAAGGTCTTCACGTATAATTAAAGAAAAACCATGTCTTCAACCTGACAGGAGGACCAATCATGAAAGAGAGATTATGCCAGATGCCTTCTGAATATGCCGACCAGCCCACCGTAACCATCACTCTGGAGATACCCGCCAAGCTATTGGAAGAAGTTAAGGAAGCAGCCGTCCTGGACGAAACGGATTATAAGCAGATCATCAACTGCTATATACAGCAGGGGTTAAGTGAAAGCCGTTCAGAGGTCAAGCGCATGAAATTTGAAGAGCATGCCAAAGAGATTTTAACCAGGCACGGTGTCGACTCCACTGCTGTTGATGAAATTTTGCACAAGGTACAGTTCTGAACATTACCGTCAAACGAAATTACAGCTGTTCGTCGAGGTACCAAAAGACAATGTACGCCAGAAATTTAAAGGTATTGCCACCGGTTTGCGAGACACAGCTTCACGGGAAGTCGAGTCCAAGCGAGTCCATGATCGCCCTATGATTTATTTTTCACAATCAGCCAGATAGCATGAATCATCCCTGGTATCACCCCTAATATGGTGAACAAAATATTTAACCAGAAATGCATCCCCAGACCAACCTGCAAAAAAGCCGCTACCGGCGGAAATAATAGCGCACATATTATTTTTATGATGTCTTTCATCTCTTTACCTACCAAATATTTTGTCAGAGTTTCTCTTATCACCTTATCTTATCACACTGCAGCAGGTACAACCATATTACCGAGGGTAACCTCTCCTCTCCCCCTATTGGATACTCCCCGCATTATTGGCGGTGCATAAAAGCAGAAGAGATTACCAGTTAACTAAAATCATTGGACAGAAAACTTCTTTTCAAGAAAGGTGCGTATACTTTTCCGGGAGGGAGGACAGCCCCGTATGGCTTTGTTACCTTCAGATACAGTGCAGATTCCGATGCCTCTCTGGGTTAGAGAGAGGCTCTTGCCCTTTAAATCCTGACCTATACATAAAGTTGGGAGGGACCGTGTCACTATCTTCGGTTTTTCCTTCCGGATCTTTCTAAGAGCAGATGAAAGATTTGTAAAACAAGAGGAACAGGCTGATCTCTGGTCTACGATTGAGTCGTTCCAAGTTTTTATTTCATTATGACCATGGTGGTGAGACATTTTCTCATTCGCAAAACCATCAATATTTATTTTTCTTCGTCAGAAGTATGGCTGAATTATACAGACAATGTAAATATAGTCTGGTATCACGGGCCGAATTCGATAGAGAACAACAGGTCAATCCTGAAACGCTCACAGACGTCCAACGCGCAGGGCGATATTTATTCCTCCAAAAGTCAGCTTTCGGTCAGCTATTCCCGTTTTAGCGACTTATTCGCCAAAGACGCAACTCTTCATGAGGTATCAGAGGTTGTCATGATGAATTTTAAAGGAGCAAGGCTTTAATCTACGATTTATCCGGAGATGAAGTCTTTTTTTTCCTAAAATTGACTGTTTCTTGGGCACATCAATCCATTTTCCCATGGAAATATGATTTTTTCATGGGGCTTTGATCTTTGAAACAACGTCTTTGGGGTTGAGCAAGAAGCCATTACGTTTTGAAAGCCTCCTTGCTGCCAAAAACTATTATCCGCAGGACTCTCTCCATGGAATCTACCTCAAATAACTGCATGGTAGAGCGGATGAGTTCCCAAAGGGTTCTTTTTATCCTTCCCTTTACAAGTGCAGCCTGAAACAGCCAGCAACTCAACTGCTGTGCCTGGTCGACAAGGAAAGCCAGCATCATCAGAATGGTGAAAATTCCACTGAGGTTTTTCT
>NZ_FNJI01000021.1 GCF_900104445.1 Desulforhopalus singaporensis
CTTGGCGAAGAAGGCCGCTGCCTTTTTTAATATCTCTCGCTCCATCTTCAATTGCTTATTTTCTTTGCGAAGGCGCCTGAGTTCTGCTTGCATCGCTGTCATGTTGCCTGATGATGTGAGATCACCTGTTGGTTGCTCAGCTTCTTTCTTCCATCTACCAAGCAGGTTTGCATTTATTCCGAGATTCCTGGCTGCTTCGGCAATGGAATAGCCTTGTTCGGTGATGAGCTTGACCGCCTCATCTTTGAATTCCTCGCTATAGTTTCGTCTGGTTCTTTTGCTCATGGATAACCTCCCTTAAGAATTGATATTTCACTCTTAAGAAAGTGTCCATTAAATTCCTACCACATCACGTGTCTACTGATTAACGTTCGTATTAATATAATGTTGCCTCGCTGATACCTTCCTCTTTGGCCAATTGGCTGATCGACCGGTTGTACGGTGGCATCATCTTTTCCAGCACCGCCTCTTTCCGTTTTGGTGAATATCTTATGCATGAACCTCCTGCCCCCTCTTGTAACGGGTTTCAGTTCATGCAGCAACTTCCCTGACACTGGGGGGTAGGTAAAATGTGGATATTTAATATATTAACCAGGAACATAATTGCCGAACATAGATGCCAAACTTATGCATTTTTCATGCACCTCGTACTACCAGTATAACGCGGACAATCTCCTTGTCACCGTTGAAGACTCTGAGGGTTATGTAACCGGCTACGGCTATGACACCATCGGCCGCATGGTGTACAAGCAAGAAGAACAATTACCCCATCAAGGTAAAGGCCATGGCCAAGGCGACGGGAAACATCAAGGCAAGCATAAAAACATGGCGAAAAAGGTGAAGAGTACCGACTATATCTATGACGGCCTGGAAGTCCTCCAGGAGATCACCGGTTCCGGGAGCCAGAAGGTCTCCACCTATCACCGTGCCGTGGGCAGGATTGTCAGCCGCCAGGACTACACCACAGGCGATTCAGGTCAGCACCATATCAATCGGCCCAGGGGGCAAAGACTTTATTACGCCTACGACGGCCTCGCTATTTTTCAGGATATGCTGGCTACAATAACCGCAATATACTCCATTGGTGAGTTGGGTGTTGTCGTAGGAATTGCCAAGCATAGTTCTTCGACATTTTATGTTGCGTCTTTTGGGTCAGAAATGCTTGTTCTGTGTTTGTTTTCTGTGCAAAATTTTTGCTTGACTCGTTGCTCAATGAAGAGTTGTCCGGTGCAACGCCGGACTGGAATTTTACGTATCTGTTACCTCCCCAGGATATCAAGCAGAAATACTGTAGAAAAAAAGTTTAAATCCCTTCCTTCCTGACTGATCTTTCTCTCCGGTTTTCTCATTTATCGTATTACCGATAAAATTTCAGGTTGACAACTTGGTTCAACCAATGAACTATGTGGTTTAAACGTGCATATGAACGTATCACGCAGTGGGAGTAGAGTGTCTTGTGCTGTGATGCGTTGAATATGGTAACCATTGGAGAGTATAGATGAAAACAATGAAAATAGTTGTTGTCGGCGGCTCCGCTGCCGGTGCGAAGGCAGCGGCCAAGGCCCGCCGCCTTGATCAGTCGGCCCAGATCACCATAATCCAGAAAGATCCCGATCTTTCCATGGCCAGTTGCGGCTATCCATATTATGTCGGGGGAACTTTCGACAATCGGAACGCGCTTCTGGCAACACCAACCGGTGTGGTACGAGATCCCGGCTTTTTCCAGAAAACCAAAGATATTAAAGCGTTGGTCCAGACAGAATGTGTGGCGGTCAATCGGGAAGCCAGGCAGGTTGAATGCAGGGACCTGCAGAGCGGTGAAAAATTCTTTGTGGAATATGACAAGCTGATACTCTGCATGGGGGGCAAACCGAAAAGAATTCCCGTACCGGGAACTGAGCTAGAAGGCGTCACCCACCTGTTGTCCATGGCGGATACCGATTATCTCCACCGGGCCGCCTCCTCCAAAGAGGTGCAGCATGCGGTAGTCATTGGCGGTGGGTTGATCGGCGTTGAGGCCTGTGAAGCTTTGGTGAGCCGCGGGATAAAGGTAACTCTTGTCGAGATGGAGAGTCAGATCCTGACGATGCTCGACTGGCAGATGGCAAAGCTGGTGGAAAACCATATGAAATCCAAAGGGGTCGATGTCAGGGTCGGAACCAGGCTCGAGACGTTGACCGGAGAGGGCGGCAGGCTCTCTTCCGTCACGCTGGGAGACGGCACCGTCATCCCCTGTGAACTGGCAGTTCTGGCAACCGGGGTTGAGCCGATAACCGAACCCGCAGCAGGGGCGGGGCTTGCAATCGGTGAGCTTGGCGGCATCGCGGTAAACGAGTATATGCAGACCTCCGATGAGCATATATATGCGGCGGGAGACTGTGTGGAGTGTGTCAACATGATCACCGGAAACAAGGTCCTGGCGCCGATGGGGGATCTGGCTAACCTGCAGGGAAGAGTGGCCGGGGAGAATGTTGCCATGGGCAACAGCGTGACTTTTTCCGGCACGACCCAGACCGCGATCTGTAAAGTCTTCGATTTTGGCGCAGGCGTTACCGGACTCACCGAAAAACAGGCGAAAAAAGCATCAGTTGCCGCCTATGAGACGGTGGTCAACGCAAGCCCTGACAAGCCGGGATTCATGGGCGCGGGTCTTTTGATCAGCAAAATGGTGGTGAATAGTGACAATGACAAAATTCTCGGTTGCCAATGTGTCGGCAGCGGGGACGTCAGCAGACAGCTTGCGACCATGGCGATGGCGGTGAGGGCGGGGATGACGGTAACCGATCTGGCCACCGCGGATCTGCCGTACGCTCCCCCCTATTCCCTGGCAATCGATCACAGTATCGCCACCGCCCATATTATGGGCAATAAGCTCAAGGGCAGATTCAAGTCGATATCCGCAGAAGAGGTCTGGCAGAGGATCCAGGACGGCAACCCTCCTTTCTTTCTCGACGGCAGGGGGCCTGATGAATATGAGGTACTTCGTCTCGGGATAGGGGAAAAGTATATTCCTCTTGGTATGCTGAGAAACAAGCTCGATGAGCTTCCCCGGGACAAGGGTGCCGAAATTGTATGTTTTTGCAAGATTTCACTCAGGGGGTATGAAACGGCGCTTATCCTGGAAGCGAACGGGTGGACCAACGTAAAGGTTATGGAGGGTGGAATAATGGCCTGGCCATTTGCCCGGGAAGCGTAACGATCGGCCCGGGGATTATCATCCTTTTTCCTTGGAAAAACCAATGTACGAAGTCGCAAAAGGTTCCATCTCTGCTCTTGGAGGAGCCTTTTGCTGGTTTTTCAGCAAATTTTTTTGATAGGGTGTCTCTGAGTGGTAGTGTATCTTGCTGGGTACGGACGGTAAATTGTTCTTTCAGCTTGAGGAGGAGGGTATGTATATCGACGGTAGTTGGATTGAGGCAGCGGGAAGAAAGAGTTTTCCTTCAATAAACCCTGCATCCGGGCAGCAGCTGGGGACCGTTGCCGACGGCGGCGAAACCGACGCCGTGCATGCGGTCGATGCGGCCGACAGGGCTTTTGTCTCCTGGAGCAGGACGACCGCGTACCAGCGGGCGGATTTTCTGTATAGAGCTTATTCGATCATGATGGCAGAGCTGGAAAGCCTTGCGTCGGTGATGGTTGAAGAACAGGGGAAACCGCTGCGCGCGGCGAGAAATGAAGTGAAATACGCGGCGGATTTTCTGCTCTGGTTTGCCGAGGAGGCCAAGAGGGTTTACGGCCGCACCATTCCCTCCGCCAGGCCTGACCAGAGGTTTATCGTCGATCGTCGGCCGATAGGCGTTGTGGGTGCCATAACCCCCTGGAACTATCCGATTTCCATGATCACCCGTAAGGTCGCACCAGCCGTAGCCGCCGGTTGTACGGTGGTGGTGAAACCGGCGGAGGCCACTCCCCTGTGCGCCCAGGCGGTTTTCAGGGTGTTTGCAAAGGCCGGCTTTCCGGCAGGCGTGGTCAACCTGGTGACGGCGCTGGACCCGGAGCCGGTCGGCAAGGTTCTGGTCGAAGACAGCCGTGTCAAGAAAATCACCTTTACCGGATCGACCGAGGTGGGCAGGCGTCTGTACAGCAGGGCCGCCCTCGGGATAAAACGGGTTTCCCTGGAGCTGGGCGGACATGCACCCTTTATTGTCTGCGGCGATGCGGACCCAGTTCACGCCGCCAAGGGGTTGGTTTTGGTCAAGTATCTCAACACCGGGCAGGCATGTATCAGCCCCAACAGGATCTACGTTCAGCAAGAGATGATCGGGCCGTTTGTCGCCGAACTTGAAAAACGGGTCGGCTCCATGCGGGCTGGGTCAGGGTTTGACGAAGGAGTTAGCATCGGGCCTCTGGTCAATGAAAAGGCCCTTGAAAAAGTTAAAAGCCAGGTCGATGACGCGGTTGCCAAAGGAGCTTCTGTGATCTGTGGCGGCAGCCGTATCATGGAAAAGGGGCTGGATCGGGGGTTTTTCTACGCCCCGACCGTGTTGCTGAACGTTACTGCTGAAATGAAGATCTACTCGGAGGAGACATTTGGTCCTGTCGCGCCGGTAATAGTGTATGACAAAGAAGAAGATCTCCTTGAAATGGCAAACGATACCAGCTACGGTCTTGCCGCCTACGTATATACCAATAACCTGAAAAAGGCGTTTGCGATGTTTGAGGGGCTGCGTTTTGGGATTATCGGCATAAACGATATAAATCCGACATCGGCAGCGGCTCCTTTTGGTGGAATGAAAGAAAGCGGTGTAGGGCGTGAAGGAGCCATGGAAGGCATAGAAGAGTATCTGGAGACGAAGCTGGGTGGTTTCTCAATCTGACAGTTTTCTCTTCCCGACGAAAGGCCTGCCGTTTGTCTGGGGCTTGGGGGCAAGGAGTATCTGGACAATTTGGGCGAGATCCTCGACCTGTCGTGAATCCGGGTGAGTGGCCGGATAAAATGTGCGGCATGGACCGGGATGCTCCATGCGGCCACGGTTCTTTAGAAAAGTTGCGCCCGCAGGCTCTTGGCTACGCGGATCTGTTTTTCAACCGGTGGTAGAGGCGGGCGAGTTTGGCCGGGGAAACACCCGCCATATACCCGAGTACCACCAGCTGGTTTATCAGCGTGGTCCTGACGAGACCGAGCCTTTGCCAGCGGCGGTGAGAGGTTATCGCTTTTTCCGGAACTATTTTTATCTTGCCGTATTCTCTTATTTTCCTGACAAAAATAAAATCTTCCATGATCTCGGTCTGCGGAAATCCGCCGGCCCGGAAAAATCTTGTCCTGGTGGTAAACAGTGCCTGGTCCCCGTATGGAAGCTGGAGCCAGCGCGAGCGGAGGTTGGCAGCCCCGGCGATAACAGCAAGTCCTGGGGCCGTCGTCGCAAAGGCCAGGGAAAAAGCGCCGAGCGCGATGGCGGGATCGGCGAGGGTCCGCTCTACCAGGGATTGAAAGTCTTCCGGCAGCAGGGTGTCGGCGTGGAGAAAAAGCAGCAAGGGCGAGGTCGCCTCCAGGGCTCCGCGATTCATCTGCTGCCCCCTGCCGGGCGGGCCGGTGATTACTTTTACTCCGGCGTCACTGCTGATTGCCACGCTTCTGTCGCTGCTGCCGCCGTCCGATACAATGACCTCAACGCCGCTTTTTCCAAGCGAGGCAAGGGTGGTGGGAAGATATTCCTGCTCATTGAGGGTGGGAATAATAACGGATAGTGTTGTTTTCACAGCAGTCCCTGTTGGCGGGCAAAGTCGAGGTCGCCTGTTGTGTCGACGTCCCGGAGCATTTCCAGGGAACAGATGGCAAACCCTGCCCGGACAAGTCTTTCGGTGGTGCGCGCGTATAGCTCTCCGGTTGACCACTTCATATCTGCAAAGAGCAGGGGGTAGAGCGCGTCTTTGTCGTGGGCGCAAAACCCCAGGAGGTAGTAGCCGCCATCGGCGGCAGGTCCTATAACCACAGTGTTGTTTTCTACTTTTCCAAGGGCCTCCAGTAGGATAGCGTGGGTGACTGCGGGGATGTCCGAGCCGACGAGCACGGCACATTCTGCACCGGATTGAAAGCTTGCTTCAAAGCCGTATTGCATCTTCCGGCCAAGGTCATGGCCCTGCTGCCTGATGAACAGATGAGGGCCGAGCCACTTGCGCATCCTGCGTTCACTTCCACCGCTGAAATGGATTGCCGGCGGGAGCTGGAGCCGCGATCTGCATTTTGCTGCCTCGGCGACGATTCTCTCGGTCATCCGCTGTTGCAGTTGTGCTGCCTGTCGCTTGCCAATTGCCGGAATAAGCCGTGTTTTGGTGGTGCCGGGTTCGGGATAGCGGGTGAATATGATCAGCTGTGCTTTTTTCTTATGATCAGAGCAGGTCATGACGGCGATGAAATAAACGGATCAAACAAGCTTTTTATAAAATCAAGCTGCATATACTCCTGCAGTTTTTGCCAGGTCGTCTCGTTGCGGATTCCTGCAAAGCCGGTCTGGTAAGCGGCCCAGGCCATGGCCGACCAGGAAATGCCGCGCAGGTAGACAAAGGGGTCCTTGAGTTTCATCCGGTCCTCGAGGCTGTCCCGGAGGTGGGGGCACCCAATATGATTTTTGTACTGCTTTATAAACTCCCTGCGGTCTGTCGCTGTCATCCGGTAATCGCTTTTCCACAGGGTGGTAAGGGCAGAGCAGAAGTGGCACAGGTCGGTTGACGGGTCGCCCCATCTCGCCATCTCCCAGTCGATCAGGTGGGTGGTGCGTCGCTTGCGGTTGACGATGAAGTTATTCGAGTTGACTTCACTGTTGACGATACAGAAAAACGGTGCCCGGTGGAAATAGGACTCCTTTTTCCTGGCTGTGTCTGCCCAGTCGAGAACCTCTTTGAGATAACTGCTGATGGAGTCGTCGGCAAGCGGCGAGTTACAGTAATCATCAACAAGCCGGGCGCACTCTTTAAAAATGAGCGTAAGCGGTCGGTCTTCCCTGATAAGGTGATTGTGTCGATCGGTAATTTCCAGGCTGTGGATGGCAGCGAAGGTCCTTGCCGCGCCCAACAGGTCGAGATTATAGTCAAGATGGGCGCCTTCGAGAAACTCCATGATACCAATCCCCCTGTCGATGATCTCGCGGCTGTCGTCTACGTGGTAAGGCTTTGGTGTCACCCCGCTTTTCTCAAGGAGCCTGAGGGTGTTGAATTCGTACACGATCTGGTCGTCCCTGCCTATCTGGGTGCCCATATTGATCCTGAAGACCAGTTTGGTGGTTGCTGTTGTAACGAGATAGTTGAGGTTGTATTCACCTCTTGCAAGGGGGATGACCTCTGCCTCGCGGCCCCCCAGCCCCTCCACGTGGGACATATCCTGTGTCTTCAGGTAGCGGGCGACTTCTGTCTGGTACCGCTGGAAGGGGTCGGATGGGGATCGGGGGTGCATGTTGATTGCCAAGATCAGAAGAAGTGAATGTTTTCCGGATCAATGGTGAGCCAGACCCGGTCGCCCCGGCGACAGCCGGTGCGGGTGGTCAGTACCGTCAGCTGCTCTGCTCCCAGTGTAACCGTAACCCGCGTCAGGGCCCCTTCAAAACTGACCGAGGTGACAGTTGCGGCGATGGAGTTGTCTTCTCTTGTAAGAGAAATTGTAATGTCTTCAGGTCGTACGACGCCGCTTGCCCTGTCCTGGTTGCGGTGGACAAGCGGCAGTTTCAGCGCGTTCCAGCAGAACATGTTTCTCCTGACAGCACCCGTGAGAAAATTGGTGTTGCCGAAAAAACCTGCCACTTCGGCGGTTGCGGGCCGGTAGAACAGCTGGTGGGGTGTTCCTGCCTGTTGAACCCTGCCGTCAAGCAGGACGCCGATCCTGTCACTGATGGTGAGCGCTTCCGCCTGGTCGTGGGTGACAAACAGCATTGTTATGTTTGTCTTGCGCTGGACCTTTTTTATCAGATCGCGCATCTTCAGGCGCAGCCCGGGGTCGAGGCTGCTCAAGGGTTCGTCGAGAAGCAGTAGCGACGGGGCGAGCACCAGCCCCCTTGCAAGGGCCACCCGCTGCTGCTGTCCGCCGCTGAGCTGGTGGACCTTGCGCCGCTCAAATCCCTCCAGCTCCATGAGTTTGAGCACATCTGCAATTTTTTCCTGGATCTTTTTTTGCTCCATTCCGGCCATTTTAAGGCCGAAGGCGATATTCTGGAAAACGTTGAGAAAGGGAAAAAGCAGGGGCTTCTGGAAAATGAGCACGGTGTCCCGCTTGTCCGCACTGGTAACCGTGACTTCCCGGCCGTTTATAAATATCTGTCCTTGATCGGGAAAGTGCAGCCCGGCAATGGTCTTTAAAAGCGATGTCTTGCCGACTCCGCTCGGCCCGACAAGAGAAAAAAATTCGCCGTCGTCAACCGTGAGGTTGAGGCCTGTTACTATGGTCTCCGTTCTGTACCTGATCGTCAGGTCGCGTAATTCGAGCTTTCCCATCAGTGCATTCCCTTGAGGCTCTGGTGCCCGAGGCTTTTGGTGGTGGCTATAAGGGCCAGAAAGGCGGGCAGGATGAAAATCAAGCAGACGGCACCGGCGATGGGCCGGTCTCCGGAGTCCATGAGTGAGAAGAGCAGGATGGGGAGGGTAAGCATTTTCCCGCCGCCGATTATCAGGGTGCTGAGATATTGTGACCAGGAGAGTAAGAAAGAGAACAGGGCGGCAACCACCACCCCCGGCAAAACCATCGGCAGCATGATCTTGAAGACAACGTGGCTCGGTGAGGCTCCAAGGGAGCGGGCCTGGTCTTCAAAATCGGGGTCATAATCGCTGAATACACCCCAGAAGACAAAAATCGTATAGGGAAGGCAGAACGTGAGATGGATGAGAACAACACCCGCAAACGTCTCGACCAGTTCCAGCCGGATAAACCAGAGATGCAGGCCCATGGTCACGGAAAGCGGGGGCACGATCACCGGAAGCATGAGCAGGAGCGAAGCCAGTTTTTTGCCCGGAAAATCATAAAGCCCAAGTGCTCTTCCCGCAGGCAGGCCGAAGACCAGGGAGATGAGGGTGGTAACTAGCGCCAGGGTGAAACTTTCATATATCCCCGCGGCTATCTGTCCCCTTGCGGTATCAAGGACATACATCCAGCCGCGGATACCGAACTCCTGGGGCAGCAGGGCGGGGTAGTGGTACCTGGTGCTGAAAGACCAGAGGATAAGGGGCAGAAAGGGAATGATGACCGCAAAAACGATCGACGCGACGAACGGAAAATGACGGATTTTCATGACCGCGCCTCCCGGTTTCTTGAATAATTCAGAAGCAGCTGGGAAAAAAACAGGGAGATGATAACCGTGGCGGCGATGATAATCCCGATGGCTATGCCGGCCGGCCTGGCGGCAAGGTCGATATCGCTGAAATTCTTGTACGACCATACCGGCATGGTCAGGGGAAAGGTGCGTCCAAGCAGGTAAGGGACCTCAAAGGCACCGAAGGTAAAAGCAAAAACGATAAAGCAACCGCTACCAAGACTTGGCGCGATGGTGGGCAGAATGATATGGCGAAACCGCTGCATCGGTGTTGCTCCCAGGCTGGCACCGGCTTCAAGCAATTCCGTCTCCATCGATTTAAGAACGGTCAGCACCATAAAGGTGATAAACGGAACTTCTTTCCAGATATAAACCGTGAGTATGGATATTCCGAACGGGTCGTTAACGAGAAGCGGAAAGGCGGCGGGGGAACTGATTATACCCGCACGGCAGAGAAGCCTGGAAAACAGGCCTGACGGCGTAAGAAGCATAAACATAGAGATGGCGACAACGAGATGGGGGACCGTCAGGGGAATTTGCAGGATAAAGTGGAGAAGGCGGTTTTGGGCAGCCTTGAAGTGCATGAAAAGGGCGGTGGCAACGCTTAGCAGGGCAGCAATGGCCGTGGATGTGGCGGAGATGTAGAAGGTGAGCGCCAGACTCTTGAAAAAATAGGGGTCCGCACCAACCGCAGCAAAATATTCAAAGCTCAGCGAAACAAGACCGTCCTGCGGCCGGTACCCCAGTGCCTGGAGTAAACCGAGCAGCAACCCGCCGCCGAAAAGAACGGAGATGATCGCCACCGCAGGGCCAAGCAGCAGCAACAGCCTGGGCGTCGTCGTCCGTCGATGTTTCTCGCCTTGTGCCGCTGCGTGCATGGTTACCGGCGTTATCTGCTTTTCAGGACCTGGTTTTCCCATCCTTTTTCCAGGTAGACGAGGATATCGGACGGCGGTTCCGGCAGCTGATGACTCTGCAGCTGCTGGTCATCCAGCGTCGCAACACCTCTGGGGCGGGTGTTGAATTTTTCCTGCCATTCGACAGGCAGCCTGGTGGTGCTTACTACCGGAAAATCTCCCCAGACATCGGGCTCGGCTTTTTTGTACTGCGCTTCGGGGGAAAGAAGAAAATTGGCTACGACCATTGCGCCTTCCTTGTTTTCCGCGTTGAACGGGATGGCGACAAAGTGGGTGTTGGCAATGGTGCCTTCGTCAAAAACATAGGTCCGCACGGTGTCGGGAAAAATTCCGTCGAGGATATTTCGCGTGGCTTCTCCCTGGTGGTAGCTGAAAGAGAAGTCTATTTCGTTATCAACAAAGAGCGAATTCAGCCTGACCGGCGAGTCGGGGTAGGTTGATCCCTCCCGCCAGAGAAACGGTTTGAGGTCGTTGAGTATGGCGTAGGTGGAGTCGGCGCTTTCTTTCAGCTCAGCCTCGTTGTACCCTTGCTGCCACTTTTCGGGGGCGCCTGTATGGTAGAAAAAATGGCGGACAAACGCCGAACCGGTGAAGTCTGGCGGTGCCGGATAGCTGAACCGTCCCGGATGTTTTATTATCCACCGGATCAGGTCGGCGATGGTGGTGGGTGGATCGGGGGTACGCGCGGAATCGTAGATCATGACGAACTGGGCGCTGCCCCATGGGGACTCCATCCCCGCAACGGGGGTGCCGAAGTCGTTTTCCACGGCGGGATTGTGCCAGTCGACAAAGCGCTGGTTTGGCAAAACGTCGGCAAACGGGCCGAAAAGCAGGTTCTCTCGTTTGCAGGTCCGGAAATTTTCACCGTTGATCCACATCAGGTCGACACTGCCGCCGCTGTTTTTTCCTGCCGCTTTCTCCACCATCAGCTTGGATACGATTTCGGCGATATCTTTTACCGGAACCTGCCGCAAATTTATATTGAACCGGTTTTTGAGCTCTCTTGCCAGGTATCCGTTGACATATCTGTTCACCGCCGGAGAACCTCCCCACATATACCAGTTGACAGTCTGGCCGGAACTGTCGGCAACCGCGCTGTCCCAGTCAGGGATCTCATCTTCTGCCGGACAGAGTTGCGGCAGGTTGCAAACAAGAAAAATCAGAACAGCAATTGTGAGGTAATTGAACCCTGAAAAGTTGACGTTCATGGTCGGAGGTGTTTGGTGAAATATTGGGGTGATTTTGCCGAAACAATAAAAAATGCAGCGGCTGCGGTTTTGCGTCAACGATCCATTGTAATCGTATCTGTAATTATTAAAAGAAGATTTTTGTCGGGCTTGCCGTCGGCCAAGGAGATGTGTTGCGAGCCCGGACCTTGTGGGCGGGACAGGCTCGCGGCAACGATTTCGATCAGTCCTGCGGCAGGGTTGGCGGCAGGGTCAGCTGCAGTGCTTCCCCGTTGTGGCTGAAGTTGGCCTTGAGGTGGGCTGCAAGGGTTTTCTCCCGGTGGTTGGGGAAAGAATTTAAGTTGACCTGCTCGTTTCTGTGATGTGCTGTAAAACTTACGGTAATGTCGGAGCCTTCAGGCTTTGCCGCAATCGAGATCTCGCCTTCGGTGCCAACGGTTTCATACAGGCGCCTGAGAACCATGTACAGCAGGGAGACGAGGCAGAGCAGGTCACTTTCGATTTCTGCCGTGGACAGATCCCCGGTCGAAACGGACAGTTTTTTCATAGCCGCCTGGCGATTGGCAAGGGCGACAACCAGCTGTATGGTGCCTGCAATATCCGTCCGCGCGCGGGGGGCATCGCCGCAGTGGGCGAGCTTGTTGAACCATTTCATTATCTGGTTGGCGCGGCTGACCTGTTTCATGATTGCCGCAGCCGTAGTGGTGATACGCTCGGCGGGAATGCCTTCGTCCGGGGCAGCCATCAGCGAGAGATCCTCAAGGAGTCCCGCGCTCTCGTTTATAATGGCCAGTATGTTCATGATTTCATGGGAGATGGATGCGGAGGCCGCGGACGTCGCCTCGATGCATAATCTGTTGACGCGGCAATGTTCGTCGTGACTGGTTGAGTCTGTAGGATTGTTCATGTAATTGTCCTGTCTTCAGTCGATTAGGAGTCTTTCTTGCTGCCCAGGCAGATGTCGCTGATTTTTTCGATGAGCAGGTTGAGGTCCACCGGTTTCATAATATAATCCGAAGCGCCCAACTCCATTCCTTCCCTGCCCATTTCAAAGGAGCCGTGGCCGGTGATGATAATGACCTTGAGCTCCGGATGTTCCTCCCGTAGCATTGCCAGCACCTCCAGCCCGTCAAGATCGGGCATTTTCAGGTCCAGCAACACGATATCCGGCTGTTCCTTGGCAACGGCGCTCAGCGTCTGCTGTCCCGAGTTGACAACGGTCGTCGAAAAATTACGCAGATTCAGACGAGTGGCCAGGGTTGAAGCAAACTCGACTTCATCGTCGGCTATCAAAACTTTTATCTTGTCATTGTCGTCGATCATTTTGGGCCTCGTTATGGATTGGTAAGGTTATGGTAAAAGCAGTACCTGTGCCGACATGGGAGCGGACGGTGATGTCCCCGCCCAGTCGCTTGATTAAGCCGTAGGTGATTGAAAGTCCAAGGCCTGTGCCTTTTCCGGTTTCCTTGGTGGTGTAAAACGGCTCGAAAATATGGGGCAGCACTTCCTCTGGGATACCCGGGCCGTCGTCTTGTATGACCACCCTGATATCTCCGGCAATTTTGTGGGTTATAATGTTTATTACCCCGTCCTTGCCGATCGCATCAATAGCGTTGTTGATGATGTTGAGAAAAATTTGCTGCAGCTGCATCCGGTCGCTCATGATCCGCGGAAGGTCGTCCTGCAGTTGCAAATCCACCTTTATGCGGCTGTACAATAAAGCGTTATCGAGAAACTGGAGCACCTCGCTGACTATAGTGTTTATCCGCAACCACTCGGATGCTATATCCGTTCTCCTGGCAAAGCCCAGCAGCCTGTGGGTTATGATCTTGCACCGTTCAACGCTTTGATTGATGACTTTCACGCTGTTGTTGATCATCGCCTTGTGCTCGAACTCTCCCGACATCTGCAGGAGGTCGTCGATGAGTCCGGTCTTCTGGTCGATAATGGCCAGGGGGTTGTTTATTTCGTGACCCACCCCTGCTGCAAGCCGCCCTATGGATGCAAGTTTGTCCGTGTGCTCCGCTTCCTTGAGCATGGCAATCTGCAGGTCGTCCACCTTGCTGATGAGACCCGTCAGCAGACTCACCAGCAAACAGATGACCAGAACGCTCAGCACGATACAGGCCATGACGATCAGCGACAGCTTGTCCTGGAAGTTTTTCCAGTCCGCCTGGTGGATGAACCGTTTCTTGATCAGCACCAGCGCCCAGGGGGTGTCTTCGATTTGGAGGATTGCCCGAAAAATATATTCACCTTCGAGGGAAATATCGTGCTGGATTCCGTAGAAGCTTGGCGCTGAAAATTGCGACAGGGTGTCGCCGTAATAAGCTGAAGAAGTCTGCAGCACCCCCTGGTTGTTGATGAGAAACAGATCGTCGGAGGCGTTGGTCTTGATGGTGTTGACAAATTGCTGCAGGGTAGAGGCGTCGATGGTGGCTCGGAGTGTCCACACCTGCCTGGTTTTGGGATCGTAGTTGCTGACCGCGATGGCGAAATGAGGGACCTGTCTGTATCCGGTATATACCTCGCTGATGTAGACGCCCCGGTCGGACACTTCGCCGAACCATTTCTCTTCTTGGTAGTTGGCACCCTGAAGCTCGTAGGGGCCGACATAGGCCTGCTGGATGCCTGTTTCGTCGATGACGCCCAGATCGGCAAAAAACGGATATTGCTGTTTGAGTCGCAAAAAGAGGTTCTCGAGGCTGTCTCCTTCGATCAGTTCGGTATACCTGTCCCTGCGGGCAGTGAACTGGACCACCGATCTGAGGTTTTTCACCATATGCTTTATCGATTTTACTTTACCGTCAAGCTGCCATTCCAGCTGCTGATCTTCGGCTTTCAGGACGAGATCGCCATAGTTGCGGTAGCCCAGCCCGGCGACGATGAGAACCGGGCCGATGGAGATGGCCAGCATGGTAACTGCGAGAATGGCCCGCAACAATTTGTAGTTGCGTTTCCCCGAACCGGGATCGATAAGGCTTTTCAGTGATTTGGGGAGAAATTTTTCGAAAAATGCGTCTTGTTTTTTCATAGGGTCAAAAGCTGTTCGTCGCCAAAGAGAATGATATCGCCCTGGCTCAGGGTGTTGTCCAGAACCTTTTCCAGAACTTTCTTCCAGCCGCCGATTACCGAATCGCAGACGGCCACCTTTTTCCATACGAGGAAGTTGTAGTGGAGTTCTTCTATGCCTCCACAGACAACGTCGGTAACGTTTTCCTTGACCACCATCTGACACAACTCTTCGTCCGAAGGCCGCTCCATGATAATTGTTTTGGGGTCGCCTTGCACCGTACCGTTTTCAAAATTGACGATGAGGATTTCCGTGGCCAGGTCGAATCGCGGGGCAATGAAGTCTCCCTGGATGGGCATGAGTAGTTTTCTCATGATCTTCCCTCCTAATCAAGCAGTTGGTATTTTTTCATTTTTCTCCAGAGTTTCATCCGTCCCCATCCCAGATCGGCAGCGGTCCTGGTCCTGTTGCCGTCATGTTTTTTCAGGGCGTCGATGATCGTCTGCCGTTCGATATCCCCCCAACTGCTCCTGGCCGAGTCGCTTCTGGTGTTTTTTTTCTCGGGTGTGGCAACAGGCGATGGCGCGGGCGTTTTTGCCCCTGCGTTTATTTCTTCTTTATCTCCCGCCTTTTCCCGGCGGGGTTTTTCGCTCAGGTAGGGGGGGAGCTGCTCCATGGTAATCTTTTTGCGCTTGCAGATATTAGCGCTGTATTCGACTATATTTCTCAGCTCCCGGATGTTTCCCGGATATTGGTAATCAAGCAGCGCCTGCATCGCGGTCGGAGTGAAGCCGACTATCGTTTTGCCAAGGGCGGAGGTGATCTTGTCGAGGAAATGGTCGAGCAGATAGCGGATATCCCCTTCCCGTTCCCGGAGCGGGGGAAGGTGGGTCTGCAGGACGTTGAGACGGTAAAAGAGATCTTCCCGGAACTGGTTGTCCCGTACCTGCTCCTGCAGAGGACGATGGGTGGCGGCGATAATCCTCACGTCGACGCTGGTGCTCTGTTCTCCGCCTACAGGGGTGAATTTGCGGTCGTCGAGCACGGACAGCAGCTTTACCTGCAGCGGTAGAGGCATATCGCCAATCTCGGTGAGAAACAGCGTGCCACGGTCCGCCAGCTTGAACATGCCCGGCTTGTTGCGGGTGGCTCCGGTAAACGCGCCCTTGACGTGGCCGAAGAGTTCCGACTCGAGAAGACCTTCCGGCAGGGCCCCGCAGTTGACCTTGATAAAGGGAAATCTCGCCCGGGGGGATTTCTGGTGGATGACTTCGGCGATTTTGTCCTTGCCGGTTCCTGTCTCTCCGGTTATCAGCACCGATGCATCTGTCTGCGCCAGGAGAGGGATCATCTCAAAAACCTTCTGCATCTTGGTGCTGTAACCTATCAGCTCAAAAGATCGATAATTTTCCGACCTCGTCTCGTCGGTCTCGTTTTTTGCTGACACATCCTCACAGATGATCAGCAGACCACAAGTATCGCCGCCTGTCTCCGTCAGCTGGGAGATGTGGTACTGTATTCGGATTTTACGGCGATAGCAGTTGAGGATATCGCCTGCTACCGATACCGGTTCGCCGCTGTGGAACACCTGCCTGTACAGTTGTCCCCTGTTGTTGCCGGTGTTGGAGCGGATTACCAGTTCTCCGTGGATGTTGCACACCTTTGTTGAAGGGTAGCCGGTCATGGCCTCCATCAGCCGGTTCATGACGATGATCCTGAACGAGCTGTCCAGGATCATCGCCGGGTAAGGTATTGCCTCCAGCAGGGTCGTGGTGTCAGGTTGAAAAGGTAATTTCATTTGTCTGAGGGCTCGGTTGTCAGGCTTTTCTCAAGGTACGGGTATGTAGGAGGTTTCTCGCTGATTTCATGCCCTTAGTTTACCTTAAGTGTCGCCGACAGTCATGTGCCTATTTTTCATGCGCCTTTTTATTTGCCGCTTTAATGGTCGCCGACAGTTTTTCGATGTCCACCGGCTTGTTTAGGTAGGCGAACGCGCCGAGTTCCATGCATTGGCGCATATCCTCGTTGGTGCCGTGCCCGGTCAGGATGATAACTTCTATTTCCGGAGCCAGTTTTTTGGTCTCGCGCAACACGTCGACCCCATGCATTCCAGGCATTTTCAGGTCAAGTACCATGACGTCCGGCCGATCGTCGTCGGTGATAAGATCCAGCGCGTCTTCGCCGTTGAAAACCCCGTAGGTACCTACGTCGCGACTGATCAGTCGCTGGGAGACCGTCTGCACGAACTCCTTTTCGTCGTCGACAAAGAGTACTTTGGATGGCAGCTCAAAGTGCTGTTTCCGATAGATGGATTCGCTGAACCGGCTGGATTTGACCACTTCAACATTTTTTACCCCGTCTGTGTTTTTCGCGATCTCGGTCAGCTCGTCGGCAAGCCTTGTAAAATTAAGAACGGATTTTTCAACTGTGATGGTCACGTCGTGATTTTCGGCGCTTACCTTGAGGTTGTGACCGCTGGCGAGCAGTTGCGCGCAAACCTTTGTTTCCAGCACCATGTCTTTGACCGCTTGCATGGAATGCGCCGTTACCAGGATGGATGTGGTGTGAAACCTTTTCTCTATACTTTGTGCGAGTAGGGACTCGGACCTGTTCTCCACCGGGATGACAAGATCGTACAGGGAGCTGTCGTAAGGCTCTTTGCTCATCAGGAAATCACTCCAGTAGCACGCGGTCAGATCACTTTTTTTGAGGGTTTTCCTGGCCTCCTTTTCGGAGTATTGAAAGGTGGCCATCGCCTGCTCTATTCTCCCCTGCCGGGTGTCGACTATCAGGGTCTTCAGGATGTGGGTCACCCTGGCGGGGATAAGGGTGGTGAGAAATCCGTAGTAGAGGGTGGGGGATGCCTCCACAAGCCTTTTGGCCAGCACCGACTTGAGGACGGCTACGGTTTTTTCTTTTTCCAGCGTGAACTGATTGAAAACGGACGTCTTGCCGTATATGCAGTTCTTCAGTTTTTCCGGGTCAATGTCGTGTTGGGCCGCGGTTTCGGCGATAAGATCTACATCCTGGTAGAGGTTCAGCTCCAGAGATTCGGATAATTTTTTTGCAACTCTATCGGCCGGCGTGAAAGTACAGGGGAATATGGCTATAGATGACATGGCTGCTCCTTTTACAGTGAACTCTATGAAAATGGTATTCTTGTAGTAACTCTGTTTACTTAAATGCACAAATTATGCCGTTTGAAAAAAAGCTGGTTTTGCTTTATAATTTCAGTAGGATGACAGGATTAGTGCTGGGTTTGGTGTTTTTGTATCACAATGCAACAATGTCTCTAACTGTAACTAAATGTATCGTATTGTATGTGGTTGTCCTGTTGTCTGGTAAAATTGGCTTTGCAGGGGGGGTGCTATGGTCGAGAAAGTGTTGCTGGTGGATGATGAGCTCGATTTCCTTGAGTTTTTGTCTGCAAGGCTCCGGTTGCGCGGGGTTGGTGTCGTCGTTGAAAGTTCTTCCCGTGCGGCTGTCTCCGCCTATGACGCCGGGAATTACGATGTGGTTGTGCTCGACGTGGTTATGCCGGCCCCGGATGGCTTTGCGTTGTATAAGAGATTGCGGGCGCTTGATCCTTATCTGCAGGTTATCTTTGTGACCGGGCATGGTGCCGTGAAAGACAGTGTCCGGGCCATGAAGCTCGGGGCTCTGGATTATCTGGAAAAACCTCTGGATATTGATGAAATGTGTGCGAAAATTCGCTTGGCCGGTGCGCGCAGGCAGAAGCTTGTCATGAGGGATTATGAACGGCAGGCGCGGTTGATTGCGGCGCGTAAGCCCTGGTAGTCGGATTCTTTCTTTGCCGTGGCGGTGGTCTGCTTTTGTATCTTTATGTAACAATATGTCTCGTATTGTTATGTTCTGTCTGTTGTTCTCTGTGATGTTTCCTTTCGGCGATGTATTATTTGTTTCATTTTTCTTGCTAACTCTCTGAATTCATTATTGAAATAATTATTGTTCCGTGATGGTATGATTGTTGCTTTGGTTATTGCAGCAACATGTACCGTGTGTAACACATGGTCCTGTCGGAGCTACGCAGAATAATGGGAGCATCCCCATTTTAGATAATGAAATCCAGGAGGAGACAATGAGTGAACAATTGAAGGCCCGGGTGCTGTTGGTCGACGACGAGCAGGATTTTTTAAAAATGCTTTCCGACAGGTTGAAGATGAGAGGACTCAAGGTCAACACCGTGTCAAGCGGTGAAGAAGCGGTAAGCAAGGTGGAGGAGCAGGATTACGATGCGGTGATTCTCGACCTTTCCATGCCGGGTATTGACGGCCTTGAGACCATCAGGCAGATCAAAACCAAGAATCCGGACGCCGAGATAATCATGCTCACGGGGCATGGTTCGATCAAGAGCAGTGTCGAGGCGTTAAAACTCGGTGCCACCGATTATCTGCAGAAACCGGTGGATATAAAGGAATTGCTCGGCAAAATAGGCGAGGCCCATGACAAGAGGATGCTGATTGTCGAAAAAAAATCTCAGCAAGCCCTGGAAGAGATTCTCAAGAGCCGCGGCTGGTAACCATGGAGGGAGCGATGAAAAAGGACGGAAACGCGGTTTTTGAAATAGTCATCCCTCTGGACCAGTACCCACACTTATACGAGCATGAACCCCTTGGCGATGCGGTTGCAAAACTTCTCGGGCAGTGTTCCGACGACGGGTGTCATCTGCATTATGACGAGTTGTTCATACTGGATTCAGAAAATTGTCTGGTGGGGCACCTGTCCATCAGGGATATCCTTATCAGTTTTTTCCCCTCTCTTCTTTCTCAGGGGTCATCCTCTGTTTATGCCGGGAAAAAAGAGCAGCTGACCGACCTCGCTATCCTGCTCGTAGGTACGTCCGACAGGGAGTGCCAGCGGCAGGTTGATCATCGGGTAGGGGATTACATGACCCGCCCCCATCGGGTGGTGGAAGGACGGATACACCCCCTCCAGGCGTTGGAGATTATGATCAAGGACAAGGAAACTACGCTGCCGGTGGTCGATCGGGGCATGCTGCTTGGTGCAGTACGCATGATGGATCTTTTCAGGTATCTCGGCCCCAGATGCACTTTGCCGACAACAGGTGAACAACAGCCAGAATCTTAACAGCAGGTACATGATATTATGAGCGAGTTAACAGTTACCCAAACCCAAGCGCCTGCTGCTGCCAAGGTTGCAGTCAATTATCGGCGTCTGTTTTTTACTTTCCTCGGTATTGCAGTTTTTTCAATCATCTACTGGAGTCCTCCGTGGCCGGATGCGATCGATCCCCTGGGGGAGCATTTCGTCCTGTCAAAAGAGGCCAAGGGGGCGCTTGCGGTGTTTGGCCTGGCGGCGGTCTGGTGGGTTTTTGAGGTGGTACCGATCGGGATCACCAGTATTACAATAGGTGTTCTGCAGGCCCTGTTCTTGATTCGCGACCCGAAGGTTGCCTTCAAGGATTTTATGGATCCATCGGTATTGTTCATTTTCGGTTCCATCGTCATCGGCATGGTGTTTACCAAAACCGGTCTTACCAAGCGGCTGGCCTACAAGATGCTGTCGATAGTGGGTGAGCGGACCAGTATGATCTATCTGGGCTGTTTCGTCATGACCGCGGCGCTCACCCACGTTATGGCCCATACCGCCGTTGCAGCGACGATGTTTCCCCTGCTTATGGCGATCCATTCCCTTTATGCCGACAACGACACCCCGACAAAATTCGGCAAAGGGCTGTTTATCGGCATGGCTTACGTGGCAGGTGCGGGCAGTATAATCACGCTGCTGGGTGCGGCTCGCGGTGCGGTGGCACTCGGGTTTTATAAGGATATCATGAACGTTGATATCAGCTTTTTCGAGTTGACCATGTATATGTTTCCGGTGGGGTGGTTGATGGTTATCCTTCTCTGGGGGTTCATCATGGTGCTGGCGCGGCCGGAAAAAAAGCGTATAGAAGGGCTCAAGGAGCGGGCCGGGAGGATGTATGCGGAATTGGGACGCTGGAACCGGAAGGAGATCCTCACCGTTGTCATTGTCCTTGCGACCATTTTTATCATCGCTTTGAAAAACTTTGTCCCGGCATTATCCTCTCTCAACAAGACCGGGATCATGCTCTGTTCAACCATTGCATTTTTCGTATGCAACATCCTCGACCTGGACGATCTTGAAGAGATCCCCTGGAACATCATCTTGCTCTTTGCCGGCGCCATGTCGATAGGGTTTTGCCTCTGGGAGACCGGAGCGGCAAAATGGATGGCGGTGAATTGGCTGCAACTGTTCAAGGATGCCCCGGGAATCGTTTTTGTCATGGGGATGGCGTTTTTCGTCATGATAATGACCAATTTTATCATGAACGTTGCGGCAATAGCCATATCCCTGCCGGTGGCACTGGTGGTGGCTCCCTATCTGGGCGTTGCCGGCGAGGTTATCCTTTTTTCTTCCCTGGTGGTGGCGGGTATGCCGTTTCTGCTGTTGGTGGGTGCCGCCCCCAACGCCATTGCCTATAATTCAAAGCAGTTCACCACCGGAGAGTTTGTCATGTACGGTATCCCTGCCTCTATCCTTCTGATGGTGGTGACCTGGCTGGCGGTCACTGTGATCTGGCCGTTGATGGGGATGACGACCACCGTGCCGATCGCTTAATTTCACTTAGCATGCGGGAAAATTGGAAATGGTGGTCTCCTAGGAAACCACCATTTCTTTTATCGCGTTTTAGTAGGTAAAAAAAACTGTAATTTTACGTGGAGTAACATGATGAAAACATTTGGTTTTATTGTTTTAGGTATTCTATTGGCCGTGCCCGGATTCAGTTCCGTTGCCATGGCCGCCGCAGCAGGTGTGGAAACGCTGAACCTGACGGCCCATTGGGCAGGGTATGTGGCCCTGGTCGTTTTTGTAATAGCATACGCGTTCGTAATGACCGAAGAAGTAACTCATATGCGCAAGTCAAAACCGGTACTGCTCGCCGCCGGTATCATCTGGGGACTCATCGGCCTCGTCTATGCAATCAACGGGATTGATCATGCGGCTGAAACGGCAATTCGCCACAACATCCTGGAGTACGCCGAACTCTTTTTATTTCTGCTGGTGGCTATGACCTTCATCAATGCCCTCGAAGAGCGGCAGGTGTTCGAGGTGCTCAGGGTCAAATTGGTCAACGCCGGGTTTTCCTATAAAAGTTTATTCTGGATTACCGGGGTGCTGGCATTTTTCATATCACCTATAGCGGACAACCTGACCACCGCTCTGCTGATGTGCGCCGTGGTGATGGCGATCGGCAAGGAGGATACCAAGTTCGTCGGGCTGAGCTGTATCAATATAGTTGTCGCCGCCAATGCCGGAGGAGCGTTCAGCCCGTTCGGCGACATTACCACCCTTATGGTGTGGCAAAAAGGGGTCGTGCAGTTTCAGGAATTCCTGGCGTTGTTTGTTCCGTCGGTCGTAAACTGGCTGGTACCGGCGTTTATCATGAGTTTTGCCATTGCCAATAAGAAACCCGAAGCACAGACGGAGGACTTAAAGCTTAAAAGAGGGGCGTTCGTCATCATGGGGTTGTTTCTCTGGACCATCGCGACAGCGGTATCGTTTCACAACTTTCTGCAGTTGCCGCCGATGGTGGGCATGATGGCGGGTCTTTCGCTGTTGAAAATCTACGGCTATTATCTGAACAGGACCCATGTCAGCCGTTACCAGACCTACGATCCGGAGAAAGCTGAAGAGCGCATCGGCCAGATCCTCGCGTTTGACGTGTTCAAGAAAGTCGCTCGCGCGGAATGGGATACCCTGCTTTTTTTCTACGGTATTATCCTTTGTGTCGGTGGTCTTGGGTTTATGGGCTACCTGGCCCTGGTGTCCAAGGTCATGTACCTTGACTGGGGACCGACGGCGGCCAATGTCACGGTTGGTCTGCTGTCGGCAATTGTTGACAATATTCCAGTGATGTTTGCCGTTTTGACCATGATGCCGGATATGTCCCATGGCCAGTGGCTGCTCGTGACCCTCACCGCAGGGGTAGGCGGCAGCCTTTTGTCAATAGGGTCGGCCGCCGGCGTCGCGCTGATGGGACAGGCCCGGGGTAAGTATACTTTTTTCGGGCATCTCAAGTGGAGCCCGGTGATCGCCTTGGGGTATGCGGCAAGTATCTGGGTCCATTTCCTGGTTAACGGGAAGCTTTTTTAGCCGTTTTACCGCAACACCCTTTCCCGCGTTCCTGACAAGGCATCTCCGGCTGCAGCCGGAGATGCCTTGCTTTTTTTTTATAGGCTTACCTGTAGTAGAGGCTGGAACTGCCCATGGTCAGCAGTGCCTTGTGGAGGTTTCTTCTGAAGTCGCGGCGATCCCAGATGCCTTGGATATGACCGCGTTTAAGAGCATTTCTCGCCGAATGGTAATCGGGGGGGATGTCGGTGCCGGTGGTCTCCCGGATCACCCGTGGCCCGGCGAATCCTATACGGCTGGAGCGAATGGCAAACTGGTACGGCGAACACCCCAGAAACGATGCCAACGGTCCCGCGTAGGAGTTGTTGTCATACACGACCAGGTAGAGTCCGCCTGCGTCGATGTATTCCCTCACGGCCATGGTGCATTTGGGCATCTGGGTGACGCCTAAGGCGCCTTCCTGGATGCGGATGCCACCGGTGGTGTGGACATAGGCGAGCAGCGGTCTTTTCTTACGCTTTGCCAAGTCGCATGCCTGGGCGAATTTTTCACCCTCGGCGCTGCCCACTGTTCCGTTGCGAAAATCTGAATAAAGCATGGTGACGACAATTTTTATGCCATTGATTTTGGCGTGGAAGGTCATGTTGCCTGAGCGCCAGCCGGTCTTGTCTTTCGATCTGTTGAGCCGTTCGGTAAAGCCGGTGTAGTTCAGAGGATTGGTCGATGCGATATCGGTATTGAAATGTTTTATCGACCCCGTGTCGAAAATATTTCTCAGGTACCACTGGTGTTCCAGCGGGAAGTGGTGACCGCATGTTTCGCACACCCCGGCAAATGCCCCGTAAAGATCGGGGACCCACAGATCCTTGCAGCCGTATCTGTCGCTGTTGGGACAGCTGACGGTTCTGTCCGAGTTCGCCAGCGGACTGGTGTAGGTGTCCGTCAGTTCGAGAGGGTCGACGCGGACGGAACTGTTCCCATGGGGACCGGTGGTGCCGGTATAGGTGATCAGTTTCTGGGGTCTGTTCTCTTTTTTTCTTCCCCACAAGGTCCTGATCGCGTCAAACGGTTCTTTTATTCGCCGCAACATGATGGACCCTTCCCCGGAAACGTCGCTTATCACCTTGGAAACCTGGCGCTTGTGGTTCTTCATGACATCATAGCGAAGTGAATAATAGACCTTTTCCGTTTTTATCCTCGCCCTCTGGTAGAAACCTCCTTCATGTTCGGCAATTCCGGTAAAACCGATCCGCCCCATTTCATGATATTTCCTGGAGCGAATCTCCAAGAGCCGCTTTACTTCATCTTTGTTGAGATCCCAGGGAAGTGCCATCTGGAGTTCTTCCTCGTTTGCCGGTTTATGTTTTTTTCGGCGAATCTCGTAGGTGCGCAGCGCGCTGAAACTTTTTACCGAGAGCACCACCTTGTCGGTTGCCCGGACCATCTCCGCCCGTATCTTGCCGAAGAATTGGTAGTCGTCCCTTTTGGCGCCGAGTACCGGTTCGTAGATGATCCTGTCGATGGTTCCCAGGGCGAGATTGTCCTTTGCTGTCAGCTTCAGCCTGTCAGCGCAGACTTCTATCAGTTCCCGGGGAACCTTGAGGCCTTCTTTTATCTTTCCTTCTATGGCGGCAGCGCCTTCGGGGGAAATGACGGAATAGTAGCCGTGGGAAGCCATGATTCTGTAATCGGATAGGCCGATCGCCTCGGCACCGCCGGACCCTCCCTCGGATATCATGGAAATCATCGGCACCCGCAGTTTGGTCATGGCGTAGATGTTTCTGGCAATCTGCTGGGCGGCGCCGGGTCCCTCTTCAACCGGGTAAGAGCCGGGGGTGAAGATATAAAAATGAATCGGAATCCCTTCAGTTTCGGCAACTTTCATATATCGCAGCGCCTTTTCGTTGCCCTGGGGACGGCACGATCCGCCGTTACGGAACTCTTCTCCATGGCCGGTCTCCTGGCCGATTACCATCACTGAGTGGGTATACGGTTTGTTCTTGATCCGTCTGGTGATGGTTGCCTTGGCACAGATCATTGCCGGGTCGACATTGGTGTCGTCTTCTCCGCCGAGTTCGGTGTAGTCCTCGTAGACGTTTTCCAGGATATCCTTGAGGCTGAACCGCTGGGACGACCTGACGATTCTTACCCTTTCCATCGGACTCAGGTGCTCTTCCGCCCGTTCTTCCAGGAAGGTGATCGATTCATCGAGCCTGGCCAGCTCCCGTGTCACTTTTTCCTCGGTATATTCGTAAATATTTCGTCTGAGCTGTTCACAGCTCTGTCTGTAGCCGTCCAGGTTGCCCCAGCTTGTGTAGTCCTTGACCTGCAGCAGATAGGCAATCCGTTCCTCTATTTTAAGAAGCTTTTTGAGTAATTCTTTCATGGTAAAAGCGTGTTGGTCCAGATCGGCCGTCAGAAGGCGAGAAGGCGATCCAGATTGTTTTTAAGATAGTTCAGGTTGGTGATGATCGGGTTACCGCTTGAATCCTCGCCCCTGATTGTGGTCTGTTCGATGAACTGGGCTGCTTTCTGCTTGGCATCATCCATGTCTTCCCCCCATACCAGGGCCAGTGCTAGGTTTGGGTCGAAATCACTGGGGATGGAGTAAGGACGGTCCTGGGGAACGTGGGAATAGACGGCCGACCATGGAAAGTTGGGAAAACTGAATTCATTGATCGTGCCTATCCACGGGGAAAACCCCCTCTTGGTGTCCTCGGCGACTATGCGAAGTTCAATGGCGGCACCTTTGAATTTAACCGCTTTCTGTTTGAAGCCGATTCGTTCGCCCAGGGCCAGTCTTATCTGTTCCCTGATCAGGTTCGGTTGTTGGCCGTCGATATAACTGATGCGTGCTGAAATGTCGTTTTCCACCTGGATCCTGGTGTTTACCTCGAGCAGGTACGGCTGGCCCGTCCGGTCGACGATCCATTCCCAGGTGCCGACATTATCATATTTGACATGTGCAGCCAGCTTCAGGGAGTAGTCGACGATCTGGTCAAGTACCTTCTGTTCTTCGAACTGGTAATCAAAACAGGAACGGTGAAATCCGGGGGCGGCTTCCACCCGTTTCTGGCGTCCCGTCGACTGGATGGTGCAGTTTCTCGAACTGAAGTGTATGCGTTCACCGTATCTTGAACAGAGCAGCTGTACCTCGAGATGATTGTAGTCTCTCAAGCACTGCTCGATGAGCACGCCGCCGTCTCCGAACTGCCTTTTGGCGTAGTTCTGCAGCTGCCGGTACACTCTTCTGAAATGTTCTATTTCCGTTACCTCTTCAATGCCCATTCCGCCGCCGCCGGCGGCGGCTTTGATGAGAATGGAAGGATTGTCGGTTCCCTTGTTTTTCTGGTCGTCCAGAAGGTGCTCGGCGATTTCTTCGGCTTCCATCTCGTTGTAGATCGGTGCATCTGTGCCGGGAATGGTGGGAATACCCAGCTTGTTGGCGATACGCTTGGTATTGATCTTGTCTCCGAGATCCCTTATTACCTGCCAGTTCGGTCCGATAAAGGTGAGGGGCCTGTCACGTTTTGTCGCTCTTCTGGCAAAACGGAAATCCTCTGAAAAAAAGCCGTATCCAGGATGGATGGCCGTACATCCGGTATGGTCGGCGACAGCCAGAATATCGTTGGGCTCGGTGTAGCTGGTAATGCGCCAGGCGTTCTGGTTTGGGCCTTCCGTCCGGTTTTGCCGCACATGTTCCGAGTTCCTGTCGGCATCGGTATAGACAACAACATATTCAAGACCAAGATCCATGCATGCTTTCATGATCCTGATCGCGATTTCGCCGCGATTTGCAATTAGAACCTTTCCTTCCAAACTATTCCTCACTGAGAGTCTATGATATCGGTAATTTGTAACCGGTCCGGGGCTTCGTTGAATGTATGCCCGGTTGCCGACGGATGAAAAACGAGGCTACTATAGTCACGGGGTTTTGTTTAGAAAAGGGCAAATGTTGAATTCTTCCCGGTTTTGCAAGAGACAACCGTTGCAGGATAGAAGAAGTGTATCTTTATACTTGACATGGTTTGGGGCAACTTTCATAGTTAGGGGTGTGAAAAACATGGGAAGGAGGATGTACTGTTCCCAACAGGCGGTCGCTTATCTCGTCTGCGGCTGCTGTTGCAGGAACAAGTCAATCGGCTCCGGTGTACATCGCTGGATGCTGACCAGGTAAACTTAAAATAAATTATTGATGAACAACCAATCTGTTGGTGATGAAAGTGAGTCGGAGCCGGAACCGAACGAACAGGAAAAAGGATTTTTCAGAAGATTGATTTCTCTGTTGGACTTCAGGCGTCCGGGTACCAAGGAAGACCTTGACCACGAGATCCAGGAATTGCTGGAAGAAGGGGAAGAACACGGTTTGATCTCAGCCCTGGAAGAGAAGATGATCAACTCGATCCTCGAATTCCGGGAAACCAATGCGTCGGAGGTCATGACTCCGGCCGCTGAGGTGGTGTCCTTTGACAGGGCTTCGCCGATGTCGGTGCTGGTGGAAATTGTGATCCAGAGCGGGTTTACCAGGATTCCGGTTTATGATGGCAATCCTGACAAGGTGATCGGTCTGATACACGCCAAAGACCTCTTGGAGTTGTGCGCCAGTCCCCGTAAGGAGCGTGTGGACATTGTCGATTATCTGCGGCCTATCTATTTTATTCCCGAATCAAAGCCGATCGTCGATCTGCTGCGCGAATTCCAGAAGCGGAAAGTTCACATGGCCATGGTTACAGATGAATTCGGGGCCATGCGGGGGCTGATCACCATGGAGGATATCCTCGAGGAAATTGTCGGTGAGATTGATGATGAATATGACGAGGAGGAGCGTTCGCTCGAGGTCATTGATGGTGACACGATAAGTGTGCACGGCTGGGTTGATATCGAAAAAATAGAAGAGCACTTCGATGTGGAATTTCCCGACGGGCCGTATGAGTCGGCCGGCGGGCTGGTGATCCATCTTCTCGGAAGAATAGCGCAACTAGGCGATAGTGTCGAAATTGGCGATTTCACTTTTACCGTTAAAAGTGCATCGGCGCGGCGAATTAGAAAGATTTTGGTGCACCGGATGAGTGTTGATAAAGGATAACACGTGAGAGCTGTTGTCAATCACCCTTTTGTCCTGGCTGTCGTCAGTGGCCTGTTGCTGTTTTGCGGTTCTCCCGGAGGAGGGAATTTCTGGCCGCTGGTGTTTGTTGCACTTGTCCCTTATTTTTTAGGAGTGTTGCAGGTCAGGCAACGGGTCAGGCCGTTTCTGGTCGGACTGGTGTTCGGGGTGATACACCATACTCTCCACCTCTACTGGCTGGTTGCGGTTCTTGGCAAATACGGCGGCTTGCCCCTGCCCGTTGCGGTGGCTGGCCTGGCGCTTCTTGTTCTCTATATGGCGTTATATTCCGCAATCTTTGCAAGTGGTGCGGCGTTTTTTTATCACCGTTATCCGATTGGTGTCACCCTGGTTGTTGTTCCTGCGCTGTGGGTGGGGATCGACTGGTTCCGTGGAATTTTTCTCACCGGTTTTCCCTGGATGGATATAGGGTACATGCTCTATAGTGTGGTGCCGATAATTCAGGTAGCCGATCTTTTCGGTCACCACGGCGTGAGTTATCTGGTGGTTCTCGTCAATTGTCTCGGATTTCTGTTGCTGGGCGGGAAATACCGGGCACGGGAAGTTTTTCTGCTTACGGCCCTGGTCGCGGCCATTACCGGAGCAGTACTTGTCTATGGGCAGAACCGTCTTGCCGGGATTGCACACCGGATGGCGGCCGACCAGACCCGGCGAATAAAGGTGGGGATAGTCCAGGGTAATATCGATCAGAGTCGTAAATGGTCTTCGCGGCTCAAGGAGGAGACTGTTGACAAATACCTGAGGGCCACTGTTTTGCTGAAAAAGCGTGAAAACGTGTCGTGCGTGATCTGGCCGGAAACGGCAATGCCTTTTTATCCGCAGAGCAGTCCTTTTACCGATGTGTTGCAAACTTTTGCCAGGCGCCTGGAACTCACTGTAATGACCGGTGCACCGTGGTACGAAACGATCGATTCTTCGCGGAGCAACCAGGAGTATTTTAACAGCGCCATGCTGATATTGCCCGACGGCAGGCTGGGCGGAAGATATTTTAAGTCCCACCTGGTACCGTTTGGCGAATATGTGCCGCTCAAGAGGCTGCTGCCGTTTCTTGCTCCCCTGGTCGAGGCGGTGGGGGATTTTTCCAGCGGAAAAATCGAAAAACCCCTGACACTTGTGGATGGAGCGAAAGCGGGGGTGCTGATCTGTTTTGAGTCGGTTTTTCCCGAGTTGAGCCGAAAATGGGTGCTGGCGGGGAGCAACGTGCTGGTGAATTTGACTAATGATGCCTGGTATGGTAAGTCGAGTGCCCCATACCATAGTCTGGCGATGTCTGTATTCAGGGCAGTCGAAACACGGCGGTCCCTTATCCGCTCGGCCAATACCGGAATCTCGGCTTTTATCACTCCGGCGGGGAGGATTAACAAGCAGTCGGAGATCTTTGTCGACTGGTCGGCGGCAGCAGATGTGGTCCTGATGCCCACCATGACCTTTTGGACCGGGTACGGATTCTGGTTCGGTCCGGCCTGCCTTGTACTGGCGGTTCTCGGAATAGTCGTCGGGTGTACCAGACGTGTCTGGACAGAAGACCGGTTTATGCATTAATATCCGGCGGATTGCAGGAAGAGTGCAAAACAGGCTGCAGAGCCGGTAATATAACAATTACAAATTTATTTTTCGAGGTGATTACTATGTCTATTGAAACAGGTGCAGCGGTATCGAAACAGAAATTAAGCGATCTGAAAGCGCGTTTGCTCGCTTTAAAGGAGCATCTTTGACTTAGCCAGCAAAAAAGAGCGGTTGGAGCAGCTGGAACGCCAGACACTTGCCCCGGATTTCTGGAATGATGCGGACCAGGCCAGGGTCGTACAAAAAGAACTGGGCCAGATCCAGGACCAGATAAACGACTGGGAAGGCAGGTGGAAGGAGGTTGAGGATACCGAACTGTTCCTGGAAATGGTGATAGAGGAAAAGGATCCTGATCTTGAGCTTGAGATTGCTGAAAAAATAGTCGTTCTCAGTGAGGATCTGGCGATGGCCGAACTGGAGTGCATGTTCAACGGCGAACATGACAAATCCAATGCGATCGTCGCAATCCATGCGGGGGCAGGGGGGACCGAGGCCCAGGACTGGACCGAGATGTTGTTGCGGATGTATCTTCGCTGGGCGGAAGCCAGAGGATTTAAAACGAATATTCTCGACTACCTGGCCGGAGACGAGGCGGGGGTCAAAAGCGTGACCGTCATGTTCTCCGGACGGTTTGCCTACGGATACCTCCGCTCCGAACTGGGGATTCACAGGCTGGTACGGATATCACCCTTTGACGCCAGCGGACGGAGGCATACCTCGTTTGCCTCGGTAATGGTGATGCCTGAACTTGACGACTCGATCAAGGTGGATATCGATGAAAAAGATCTCCGGGTCGATACCTATCGTTCCAGCGGCGCCGGAGGACAGCACGTCAATAAAACCGATTCGGCCATCCGCATCACCCATCTGCCCACCGGCATAGTGGTACAGTGCCAGAACGAACGGAGCCAGCACCGCAACAAGGACACGGCGATGAAGATGCTTGCCGCCCAGCTCTATGAACTGGAAAAACAGAAGAAAGCCGAGGAGCAGGAGGGGTTGTCCGGAGACAAGAAAGGCATCTCCTGGGGGAGCCAGATTCGTTCCTACGTGATGCAGCCGTACCGGATGGTCAAGGATCACCGGACCGATCACGAGACCGGCAATGTCGATGCGGTAATGGACGGGAATCTGGACCCTTTTATCAAGGCTTACCTGTTGCTCGGAAAAAACTAGTCGCTGCCGGAAAATATTGTGGGTCAGGGCGAAGACCGGCGCAACTGCCGGTCCGGCTGTTGTTCTTTCGGCGGTCTGTTCCCGTCTGACTGCAGCAGCTGCATCCTGGAGCTGCAGCTGCTGCACATCTGGCCCCCGCTCTCATGGCACATCCCGGTGAGTCCATGGTTGGTCCGGTTCTGCTTTTTCTTGCAGAAATTGATAAGCAGCGCCGTCGCGGCCAGGAACAAAAACGAGATTGCAAAGGTCAATAAAAAAATCATCATACCGGTAGTATAATCATGGTTCCGGTCAAACCCAACCGGTCATGGAAAATAAGGGGAGCTCCATATTTATCTGTTTTTTCCTGGTTGTTCAGCCGCCGAAATCGTCATAATGGATATTTTCCTGTTCCACCCCGAGGTTCTCCAGCATGTCAAAGACCGACTGGTTCATCATCGGCGGGCCGCAGAGATAGTAGTTCACATCCTCCGGAGCGGGATGATCGTTAAGGTATTCGTTTAATAATACCATGTGGATATAGCCGGTGTGGCCGTTCCATTTGTCTTCCGGCTGGGGGTCGGACAGGGCGAGGTGAAAAGAAAAGTTTTCGTGTTGCTTTTCCAGTTGGTAAAATTCTTCCAGATAAAAGCATTCTTTCAGGCTTCGCCCCCCGTACCAGTAGGAGACTTTACGGGTGGTCTTCTGCGCTTTAAAGAGATCGAAGACATGGCTGCGAAGGGGCGCCATTCCGGCTCCCCCGCCGACGAGAATGACCTCCGAATCACTGTCGTCCATGAAGAACTCACCGAACGGCCCGGTTATGGTAACGTCATCTCCCGGCTGCAGATTGAAAATGTAGGATGAAACCTGGCCGGGCGGAAAATCCGGGCGTTTCGGCGGGGGACTGGCGATTCTGACGTTGAGCTTGATGACACCTTTTTCTCCGGGGTAGTTGGCCATCGAATAGGCCCTGGTGACTGGGGTGTGCACGTGGGATTTATATTGGAACATCTTGAACTTGGTCCAGTCGGCAAGAAACCGGTCGTCGATCTCGAAATTCTGGTAGTCGATGGTGTGCGGCGGGACCTCAATCTGGATATATCCTCCGGCCCGGAAATCGACATCTTCTCCTTCCGGGATCTTGATGACCAGCTCCTTGATGAAAGTGGCCACATTTTTGTTTGAAACTACCTTGCAGTGCCATTTCTTGGCATCCATCATCTCCTTGGGAACCACAATCTTCATGTCACGCTTTACCGCCACCTGGCAGGAGAGTCGCATCCCCCTTTTTGCGTCCCGGTTGTTGATCTTTGATCTTTCCGTGGGCAGGATGGAGCCGCCGCCTTCCAGGACGACGCAGCGGCACTGGCCGCAGCTGCCGCCGCCACCGCAGGCGGAAGAGAGGATAATCCCTTCGTCGGCCAGCGTGGTGAGCAGTTTGCCGCCCGGTTTGGTGGCAAACTGCTTGTCGTCGTTTATCTCTATGGATATTTCCCCGCTGGGAAGCAGGGTCTTCTTGGCCACGACGATGAGGGTGACCAGGATGAGCTGAATAGCTAAAAAGCAGAGAACGCCATAATATATTTCAGTCATTGCCAAAATCCTTTGAATGCGGCCTGTTCATTGCAGTTTTATCTTGCAGTTGCCAGGTGGCTATATCTCCATGCCGGCAAGTCCCATGAAAGCGATAGCCATCAATCCGGCCGTGATGAAGGTGAGCCCAAGTCCCCGCAGGCCGGCGGGGGCGTCGGCGTATTCCAGCCTCTCCCTTATGCCGCCGAGGCACACCACAGCCAGAAAGAAACCGGCTCCGGACCCGACTCCGTACGCCATCGACTCGCCGAAGGTGTAATCCCTTTCCACCATAAACAGCGTGCCGCCGAGAATTGCGCAGTTGACGGTAAGCAGCGGAAGAAATATTCCCAGGGTGTTATAGAGCGCGGGAATGAAGCGGTCGAGCACCATCTCCAGAATCTGCACCACTGCGGCGATAATCGCTATGTAGGTGAGAAGTCCCAGGAAAGTGAGGTCGATGTCGGGCTGTCCCGCCCATGCCAGGGCTCCCGGCTTGAGAAGATGGTTGAGGATCAGGTTGTTTATGGGAACGGTAATCGCCTGGATGAACAGGACGGCGGCACCAAGCCCCATGGCCGTTTTCACCTGTTTGGAGATTGCCAGGAAAGTGCACATGCCAAGAAAGAAGCTGAGCGGCAGGTTCTCAAGAAAAATTGAGCGGATTATTATATCCAGATAGTGTGCCATTAATTTTCCTCCTGCTGGCTCGGGTCGATGGTTCTCAGCAGCCAGATCAAAAGAGCGATGAGAAAAAAAGCGCTTGCCGGCAGCACCAGAAAGCTGTTGCGCAGGTACCAGCCGCCGTTGGTGGTCAACTGCAGAACCTCATAGCCGAAAAGTGAGCCGGAGCCCAGCAGTTCTCGTATGAACGCAACTGACATCAGGATGAAGCCGTACCCCATGCCGTTGCCGATGCCGTCTATGAAACTGGGTACCGGGGGATTTGACATGGCAAAACCCTCGGCGCGTCCCATCACTATACAGTTGGTGATGATCAGGCCGACATAGATGGAGAGTTGTTTCGAGAGGTCGAAAAGAAAGGCTTTGAGCAGCTGGTCCACAATGATGACCAGCGTTGCAATCACCGTTATCTGTATCCCTATCCTCACCGAGTTCGGGATCTGGTAACGGACAATGCTGATGGTGAGGCTGGAGAACGAGACCACGAAGGTTACGCAGATCGACATAACCAGAGCGGTGTTCATCTGGCCGGTCACGGCCAGGGCGGAGCAGATGCCCAAGACCAGCAGGGCTATGGGATTACGTTTGAATATCGAACGTGACAGCAGCTCGGTCTTTGTTTCAGCCATTGGTCGATTCCTTTTTGGACATGTTCTCGATAAAGGGTTTGAAGCCGTGATCGCCAAACCAGAATTTCATCAGTTTTTCAACTCCCTTGGTGGTTAGCGTGGCCCCGGACAGCCCGTCGATCATGTAGCTTGCGGCCTCGCCTGTTGCTGCCGCTTTTCCCTTGGCAAATGAGAGCTTGACTGTTTCGGACTGGTCATAGATCTTCTTGTCGACCCACCCCTGCTGCCACCGTCTGTTTTCGATCTCACCGCCCAGTCCCGGGGTTTCCCCATGTTCGTAGAATGAGACCCCGCGAATTGTCGACATGTCGCCTGCCAGTGACACGTATGCGTACATGGTCGACCACAACCCCTTGCCTCTGACAGGTAAAACGACCTGTTTGACCTGTCCGCCGTCCATGACCAGGTAGACCAAGGAGTATTTCTCAATCCTGTGGAGCTTGGCGATATCCTCATCGCCGGGTATGGTACGCCCAAGATCCTTGGTCAAGGCGGATTTTACCTGATTGAAATCGCCTCCTCCATCGATTGAGCCGTCCTCGACGAATTGGCCGCTTTCAAGGTCGACCACCCGGGTTTTAATGGGGGCGAACATCTCCTCTATGGTCTTGCTGTCGTCATAGAGTCCTGCCGCGTAAAGGATGTGCTTTTTCCTGTCGAGAAGTTTGTTAGCCTCCTGCATCGGCCGCAGGCCGACCGCGGCGCCGGCGACCAGGGCGGAGCAGACGAATGCCAGAACAAGAACGGAATAAAAAGGTTTGGCGGGGTTTTCATCAGCCATTGCGTAATATCCTTCTCTTTATGTTGGCCTGGATAACAAAAAAATCAAACAGCGGGGCGAAGATATTGCCAAGCAGGATTGCCAGCATGATCCCTTCGGGATATGCTGGATTGGCAACCCGTATCATGATGGCGAGGACTCCCACCAGAATTCCGTAAATCCATTGCCCCATCGCGGTGTGGGCCGCGGAAACCGGGTCGGTCGCCATGAACACCAGACCGAAAGCGAAGCCGCCGTATACCAGGTGGTGGTGGGGAGGTATCGCCCACAGTGGGTTCGCGTCATTTGTCGAAAAGTAGAAAAAGCAGCTGCACAGTATTGCACCGAGAAGGCCCGCGGCGATTACCCGCCACGGGGCGATTCGGGTGACCAGGAGAACGGCAGCACCGAAGAGGCAGGCCAGGGTCGAGGTTTCTCCCATGGAGCCCGGTATGGTACCGAGAAAACTCTGAACCCACGAAAACGACAAGGTGTCAAGCGGTTGTCCCGGAGCCGCTGCGGCGATCTGGCCCAGGGGGGTGGCGCTGGATACGCCGTCCACCGCGTTCCACACGGTATCGCCGGTCATCTGCGCCGGATAGGCGAAGTAGAGAAAAGCCCGCGAGGCGAGCGCCGGGTTCATGAAGTTGCGGCCCACTCCGCCAAACACCTCCTTGGCGAAGACCAGGCCGAAGCTGATGCCGACCGCCACCTGCCACAGCGGTATGTCCGGTGGCAGACTGAGGGAGAAGAGCAGGCCGGTTACCAGAAACGCTTCCGAAAATTCATGTCCCCTTACCAGGTTAAACACCCCTTCCCAAAAGGAGCCGACCACCATGGTTACCACATAGATAGGCAGAAAATAGAGAGCGCCGTAAGTCAGGTTCGAGAGAACACTGTGCGGGTCGCAGCCCACCGCTGTCATTATCGACCCTCTCCAGCCGCCGGGAACACCTGTGCCAAGCTCGGCGATGAGCTGATTGGCCTGGTAGCCGGTGTTCCAGAGAGCCATGAAGGTGCAGGGGATGAGGGCAATGAGCACGGTGGTCATTATCCTCTTGAGGTCGATGGAGTCCCTGATATGGGGAGCCTGCTTGGTGGTTTGGTTGGAGCCGAAGAGAAAAGAGTCGAACGCCTCGTAAAGAGGATACAATTTCTCAAGCGGTTGCCCTTTTTCGAAAAATTTTCCCGCATTTTCTATAAATCTGCTTAAAAATTTCATCGGTATTTCGTCACCCAGGAATATGTTTTAGCAAGCATTTTACCTCAGTCTCCTCTCTCGATGGCGTTCAGCACGGTACGCAGATCTGGACCGAATTCATTTTTCCCGGGGCAGACATAGCCGCAGAGGCTCAGGTCTTCCTCGATCAGTTCCAGGCAGCCGAGCGCCTTGGACTTTTCGGTGTCACAGACCGCAATGGCCTTGAGCAGGAAGGTTGTGAGAATATCAAGCGGCATGACCTCCTCATAGGTGCCCAGTGGATAGATTGCCCTCCTGCCGCCCCAGAGGGCAGTGTTCATGGGAAGCGAGAGATTCTTGGTATAGGCCGAGGCAAACACCGGGCGTATGGAAAATCTCTTTTTCCCCGGCAGCAGCCAGTTGAAAAAGGACCTGCCGGAAGAATCTTCGATGACCGATACCTGATCGTGGAAGCGACCGAGAAAGTTCCGGTCGGGAACGGACTCCCGCCCGCTGAGAACTGATCCTGAAATGATCCGCAGCCCCTCAAGGGAAAGCTCCCTCCGCAAGAGCTCACCCAAAGATGCGCCGATTCTGGTTTTGACAAGCGACGGGTTGAGCGCTCCGCCGCCGCCGATACCGACTATTCTCTCAGTCATCAGTTCACCGGTGGCAAACAGGTGGCCGATGCAGATGACATCCTGGTACCCTATGTGCCACGCCGTCTTGGTTTCACTCACCGGGTCGATGAAGTGAATATGGGTTGACGGCAACCCGCAAGGGTGCGGTCCCTGGAAGGACCAGTAGTCGATCCCGTCCACTTGTTCATGGGGCGCCAGGTCCTTGTTGCCGGTGCAGTAATGAATGGGGCAGTTCACCAGTTTTCTTAGAACCCGCAGTCCTGTTTGGTAGTAGTCGGGGTATTGGTTGATAATAACCGACGGATCGGGTGCCAGAGGAGAGGAGTTTATCGCCGTGATGAAAAGGGAGTTCGGATTTTTCCCAGTGGCAGGAACCTTGCCGTAGGGTCTGGTGCGAATGGTCGTCCACAGTCCGGAACGGATGAGTATCTGCCGCACGGTTGTCTCATCGAGTTGCCACGGCGCCTCGACCGGTTCGTAGAACGAGACGGACTCTGCTCCGTCCAGACGGATGACGATCGACTCGAATTTGCGTTTTTCCCCTCTGTTTATGGCAGTGACATAGCCACAACCGGGAGCGGTAAAAACAACACCTTCATTCTTCTTGTCGGTGAAGATCTCCTGCCCGGATCGGACCCTTTCCCCCTCCCTGACGAGCATGGTGGGTTTCATGCCGATATAGTCCTCACCCAAAAGGGCGACATGGGCGATCTTGTTGCCTTCTCGTATTTCCCCGGAAGGAGCTCCGGAAATGGGGATGTTTAATCCCTTCTTGAGCTGTATAGTTTTCATGTCAGCTGAAAAAACCCGTAGTGGTATATTCTTTGAGGTCCTTGCCGACCATGTAGGCCTCGCACCCGTCGCTCTGTTCGATAAGTTCTTTTCCCAGATCGGGACCCAGGACCATGACCGCCGTCGACAGACCGTCGGCAAGGGCGACGGTCGGCGCGGTGACGGTGACGCTTGCGAGCTCAGGGGGCGAAGACCAGCTGCGCGGATCGATGATGTGGTGTTGGGTGAAGTCCGTCGCAAAAGCCTGCATATAATCGCCGGAGGTCGCCACCGCCTTGTCGCTCACCTCTATGACGGTCATGAGTTTGCCCTTATGGTTCTGCGGCCTGGGGTTCTGGATGCCGATCCGCCAGGGGGCTTTGTCTTGCTTGAGTCCGGTTACCATAAGGTCCCCCCCCGCTTCCACGTAGACGTTTGCAAACCCCGACCGTTTCAGGCTCTCCACTCCCCGGTCCACGATATACCCCTTGCCAATGCCATCAAGGGTGACGGCCATTTTGTCATGGTCAAGCCTGATCACGTCGGAGCCGATATGCACCTTGTCAAACCCGATCAGGCGGTTGTATTTATCCCGGTCCGGACTCTGTAATCCTGCTCCCTGCTCCCTCAGTTGCAGCAGGGGAAGCATGGTTACGTCGAATGCCCCGGAGCTTTTGATCGAGAGATCGGTGGCCATTTGCAGCACTTTTTTGAGATCTTCGGTGGGCGAGTGGAGCAGGCCATGACGGTTGAGCTGGGCCAGTTCGCTGGTTTTTATGTGCCTGCTGAACCTGGCTTCCAGGCTTTGCATGGTGGCTGCCGTGCGGCTGAGTGCTTCTTCACACTGTTCCCTGTCGGGGCCGTAGAGCGTAAGGTTGAGTACGGTTCCCATAAGGGGTTGGCTGCGGCTGACCCTGTGCAGCGTGGCTTGATTACTGAAAAGGCCCATTTTCCAGCAGACTGCAGAAGCTCCGGCGACACCGATAATTCTGAAAAAAGTGCGGCGGTTTACGTTTTTTGTTGTGTTATTTTCTGCCATCGTCTCGCCTGTTGTTATTGTGAAAACGCACATTATCGAGTGAAATTGCTAATAATTATTATAAACAGAACCATTTTTCAGAGCAAATGTAAACAGGCAGGAGCATAAAAATGGCCAAGTCATATCGGTGTCTGGAGGGTTCGAGTCGAGCCGCCGAGTACGGTTGCGGTAGCCCAACCTCCGCTGGCGCGGAAGGTTGGCACTGAGTACATGCTGGAATGGGGCTACGTTTTAAACGAGACAGTGAAGTTTGTCTTTATTATTCCAGCATGTTACCTAGGTCCATTCGGGGAGTGAAGAAAAGTGTTTGAGTTTTTAAAGGTCTTTGCGCTAGGTTGGATTGCAGAAGATTAACTGGCAGCCGGGTTGAAGAAGATACTGTGGTAGAAATATCTGATATTGCGACCAGCTGTCCTTCTTTATTGAAAGAATATGAAGAATTATAAGAAAGCCCTCATTATCGGAACCGGACCAGCGGGACTTACAGCAGCCTACGAATTTTTAAAGCATACCGATATCAAACCGATAATTTTTGAGATGTCACCTGATATCGGAGGTATTTCCAAGACTGTCAATTATAAAGGCAACCGCATAGATATCGGAGGTCATCGTTTTTTCCCAAATCGACAAGGGTTATGGAGTGGTAGCAGCAGATAATGCCTCTGCAGGAAAAACCGGCAATAGATGACCGGCTGCTCGGACGAAAAGTTCCAGTAGCTCCAGGAAATATCGGAGCTGATCCGGAATGGCCGACAAGGTTATGCTGGTTCGCAGCAGACTGTCGCGTATCTTCCTTCTTCGGTCTTTCTTTGATTATCCGATCTCCCTGAAATGGAATACGTTTAAAAACTTAGGTTTTGCAAGGATCGCCAAGATAGGGTGGACCTATGCATGTATCAAATGCAAGCCCCTAAAAAACGAGAAAAATCTTGAAGATTTTCTCGTAAATCGTTTCGGTAATGAGCTCTATTCAACCTTTTTCAGGGATTATACAGAGAAGGCATGGGGGGTGTCCTGACGGAGCAGTTCGGGATGGACGGCAAAATTTCCAAGATTGTTGCTGTCGGCATAGTTTTCCTGTGGAATTTTTATGCAAGAAAAATTATTCTTTTCAGGGATTGATTGTTGTACATCCTGCGTTTTTGCAGGGAAGGGGCCAGACAGCCGGAGGATGGGTAGTCTGCATATCCATGGGTAGGATTATTGCCGTTTTTAGAGTATTATACGGTTTCTCACGACCAAGAAAACAATTCTTCTTAAAAACTGCGGGTTCTTTACTTTAATTCCCAGGGGGGCATGTTATGGCAAGAGACAGAATTTACGATAAAATTTCCAAAAGCTATCCTGAGCTTATCGAAGCGGTTGAAAACCTGGGCTCAACAGTCAGAGGCGCCGGTCCCCTCGATGAAAAAACCAGCCATTTAATCCAGCTTGCAGCGGCAGCTGCTGTAAAATCAGAAGGTTCTGTTCATTCCCATACCAAGCGGGCCCTAAAGGCCGGAGCAACAGGAGAGGAGATAACTCATGCGCTGCTGTTGCTGATTTCAACTGTCGGGTTTCCCCAGGCAATGGCCGCACTGTCGTGGTGTCGCGATATTTTGGAGGTGGAAAATGAGTAACGGTCTCAGGCTCGGATTACTGGTATTGTTGTCCTGTGTAATGTATTGGGATCTGTTCTGGGTTTTGTCGCTTCTCAGTTGATCGCCCAAACTCTTACGCGCGGCTGGATTCTTTTACCTTGAGCGGCCCGCTCTTTTGTAGTGCGGATTCCGGCTGAAGTGCGCGTTACCTACACAAACTGTTGTCGGTCGCAGCCGGCAGCACCAAAGGCGTCTGTGTATGCTGTGTGCCAACGTGCGGTCGGCACAGGGGCAGTGGGGCCAAATCTTGTCGCGTCGTCTCTGATTGTTCGCTTTTTCTGTTTTCACCTGATTGAAGGCGGGGGCTTTTACTGCTGCCGAGGTAACCCCATAACCACTTGTGCCATACTGTTCTTGACCGTACCAGATCGGACCGTACAACTGTACACCTGAAGAATGCGAAATTGAACTTGTTTTCATGAAAAAGGAGACTTGACCCAGTGAGGATCCTACTGACAGTAATTGGCGTGTTGTTGTTTATCGGTTCGGCCCCGGCCCAGCAGGGACCGCCCGCCAGGGTAGTGATGGGCCAGGTGATGCAGCAGGATGTCTCGTCAACCCTGCTGGTCACGGGAGTACTGTATTACGAGAGGGTGAGTGATATCTCCTCCGAGGTCAGCGGACTTGTTGAAGAGATAATGGTCAGGCAGGGGGATCATGTCGAACAGGGAGATCTGCTGGTGCGGCTTAACACCGAAATCCTTGAAAAGGAGATTGAACAGAGCAGGACCAAAATCGAGCGGATCGAGCTGAAGATCGACAACGCCGGAAAAAATTACCGGCGGATAGAGAGACTGTATGACAGCTCGGGAGTAAGTGAAAAAGATTTTGATGACGCAGCTTATGGTTATAACGATGCCCGCAAGGAAAAGCAGGCCGCAGAGGACAACCTGGAAAAACTGTTGATCACCAGGCGCCGGTCGCTTATTCAGGCACCGTTTGCCGGAGTGGTTCTGGGCAAGGAAGTGGATGCGGGCGGCTGGGTGCAGCCGGGCAAAGTGCTGGTGACGATCGGTTCGTCCAGCGACCTGTTCGTGAAAGCGCCGATTGCCGAGGATCTGTTGCGGTTTGTAGCTGCGGGACAGAGTGTCCGGGTGGTTCTGAATGCATACGGCAGGGAACTGGAAGGGGTCGTCACGGGTATCGATCCCGTGGCGGACCTGAAAACAAAAAACATCTTTCTCAAGATCAGGATTTCGCCGGTGGCGCGGATTGCCGAAAATATGTCGGTAAAGGTATTTGTGCCGAATAGCGAGCGTCGCCAGCTGAGCATTTTCAGCCGGGCGGCGGTAGTCCAATCAAAGGGAAAGGATTTTGTCTACACGGTCAGGGAAAACAAGGCGGTTATTATACCGGTGAATATTGTTGCCTATCTCGGGGATATGGTTGGTGTCGATAGTCCTGGCATACAGCCGGGAATGTTGCTGGTTGTTGAAGGCAATGAAAGGCTGCGTCCGGACCAGCAGGTTGTCGTCGCTGGAGAGAATTGATGGATATCGTGGGATATTCACTGGAAAAGCCGGTTACGGTGGCTGTCTGCGTGGTGCTGCTGGTCACCTTCGGCCTGATCGGGCTCAACAGATTGCCGATCCAGCTTACACCTGATGTGGAGACACCCAAGATAACCGTCCAGACCACCTGGCGAGGGGCGACTCCGTTTGAGGTGGAAAAAGAGATCGTAGACAGGCAGGAAGAAGCGCTCAAGGGATTGCAGGGGCTGACAAAAATGGAGAGTTCCAGCTACAACAGCTTCGGCGAGGTAACTCTTTCCTTTGAACTGAATACCGTGGTTGAGGATGCTCTGCTGAGGGTCTCCAACAAGCTCGACGAGGTGTCTGATTATCCAGACAACGCTGACAAGCCGGTGATCGAAGCCGCCGGGGCCAATAACTCCCCAATCGTCTGGATGGTGGTAAAAACACTTCCGGGCAATAACGAAAATATCACCCACTACATGACCTTTTTCGAAGAGGATATCCGTCAGCGGTTTGAGCGGATAAAAGGGGTGGGATCGCTGTTTATTTTCGGTGGTACCGAAAATGAACTCCATGTCGTTCTCGACATGGAGAAAATGGCGCAGAACAAGATCACCATAAATCAGCTCCGCAACGCGGTGACAGAGTCCAACAGCACCACTTCGGCAGGCGTTATGGGGATTGGCAGGAAGAATTACAGGATACGCACCGTAGGCCAGTTTCAGAGTCCGGATGATGTTCTCGATGTGGTCGTCTACGACGATGGCCTGAAGAAGGTGGTGCTTCGGGATATAGCCGGTATTGAAGAAGGTTACGCGAAAGAGACCGCCGCGGTGCTGCATAACGGAGAACAGATCCTGGTTGTCGGGTTGCGGAAGGAGACCGGTGCCAATGTCCTTGAAATGACCGACAGGGTCGAGGCGGAGGTCAACAGACTCAACGGCTCCATACTGGTCGACCGGGGGCTGTCCATGGAGATTGTTTACGACCAGCGGGGCTATATAGAGACCGCAATCGGCCTGGTGAAGAAAAATGTTCTCGTGGGAGCGATCCTTGCGATCATGGTGTTGCTGCTGTTTCTGCGCTCGGTACGGACAACCTTCACCACCGCGGTCGCCATCCCGATTTCCGTTATCGGGACCTTTATTTTCCTCTGGCTCGGGGGACGCAATATCAATGTGGTCAGCCTGGCGGGGATTTCCTTTGCGGTGGGAATGCTCGTTGATAACTCAATCGTTGTTCTGGAAAATATCGACCGCCACCTGAAACTGGGGAAAAAGGCGTATGCTGCGGCCCTGGACGGGGCGAAGGAAGTGTGGGGGGCGGTATTTGCCTCCACCGCAACCACCGTTGCGGTTTTTCTGCCCGTAATCTTCATGAAGGAAGAGGCGGGACAGCTCTTCAGGGATATTGCCATCGCCATTACCTTTTCAATCATCATAAGCTTTGTGGTCTCGGTATCAGTCATCCCGACGCTTATCAATCAGTTATATAGAAGTGTCGGCGGTGGCGAAAAAAACCGGTTTCAGCGATCTGTTGTCGGACCTTTCCTGGCAGATCTGATCATGACGATTTCCCGGTTTTGCCAAAAAAACACCATAACCAGGCTGGCTACGGTCTTACTTTTCACCGTAGCGTCGGTGGTGGTTATCGTTGCTTTGAAACCTCCAGCCGAGTACCTGCCTCAGGGCAACAGGAACCTGGTGATCAATATCCTGCTTCCGCCTCCGGGATATTCCGTTGAAAAATACAAGGAGATCGGTGGAGATATCTATCAACAGGTCAAACCGTATTTCACCGCTGAAAACAGAGACGGACTGCCCGGGATTAAACAGATGTTTTTCGTCGGGGCGGACCGCTTCACTCTTTTTGGCGCACTTTCAACCGCTGAAACCCGGGCGGCCGAACTGATTCCACTTTTTATGCGGATCATGGGGGGGATTCCCGGAGTGTTCGGGGTGAGCCTTCAGGCCGGGATCTTTGAACAGGGGCTTGGTGAGGGCCGTACTGTGGAGGTGAATATTTCCGGTCAGGATATTGACAAGATCGCCGGTGCCGCGACGAGACTTTACGGTACGATTCAACAAAAAATCAAGGGAGCCCAGGTGCGTCCGGTTCCGTCCCTTGAGACAAGCTATCCCGAGATTCTGGTAATTCCCGATAAGGCAAGACTTGCCGCCAACGGACTCACCGAGCGCGATCTCGGAATTTATGTGGATATCCTGATGGATGGTCGGCGAGTTGACGATTACAGTCCCGCCGGGATGAAAGAAATCGACCTGGTCGTCAAGGGGAGCAACACGGAATTCGACAGTCCAGAAGATATTCTCGGGGCCACCATCGTCAACAGCTACGGCGACCTGATCACACTCGGAGAGGTTGCGGACCTGAAATACTCGCAGAGTATGCCCCAGGTAAACCACCTGGAACGCAAGCGTACCATTACCCTGCAGGTTACTCCTCCCAAGACCCTGCCGTTGCAGTCGGCAATGGAAATTGTTGAATCCGGGATTGTGGCGCCGGCAGAAAGTTCCGGCAACCTGGAAGGGGTGGAGGTTGCCATCGGCGGCAACGCCGACAAGCTGGTGCAGACAGGAGAGTCGCTTAAATGGAATCTGGTCCTGGCCCTGCTGATAACCTACCTGCTGCTGTCCGCTCTGTTTGAAAATTTCTTCTATCCGCTTATTATCCTTTTTACCGTGCCGTTGGCGGCGGCCGGCGGATTTGCCGGGCTGCTCACGGTAAATTCCTTCATTGCCCGCCAGGGGTTCGACGTGCTTGCAATGCTCGGATTTATAATTCTTATCGGGACGGTTGTGAACAATGCTATTCTTATCGTTCATCAGTCCCTCAACAATGTACGATATAATGGCCTGTCCGGTATGGACTCCATTGCGGAATCGGTCAGAACCAGGATCAGGCCGATTTTTATGAGCGCCACAACCAGTGTCCTGGCCATGAGCCCCCTGGTTGTTTCGACCGGATCGGGCAGTGAGCTGTATCGGGGGCTTGGCAGTATTCTTCTGGGCGGACTTGCAGTGTCAACAATGTTCACTCTGTTCGTAATTCCGGCCCTGCTCGCTTTTGTCATTCGTTTTGAAAGGAGTCGATCAAATGAAATGCATTAATATGTTAATAATCTTACTCGTTACCGTGTCAGGAGCAAACGCCTTGGAACTGCAGGAAATGCAGGACATGGCCCTTGGCAGCAGGCAGGTGGTGAGGCAGTTTGAAACCCGGCTTGAACAGAGTAAAAAAGATCTGGTCGTGGCCAGGGCCGCCTATTATCCTTCTGTGGACCTCGGGTATACGATGAACCATCTTGATGAAGCAAGTTTTGTTGAAGACCGAGAAAATTCAGTGGTCTTTGGCAGTGTGAGCTATAACCTGTTCGCCGGCTTACGTGACAAATATACCATTGACTCGGCCGGGCTGTTAAGCGTTGTGGAGGATCTGAGGCTTGAAAGCCTCAGACAGGATATCCAGCTTGCGGTGGCGCTGGCATATCTGGATGTCTATGAACGTCTGGCCAATAAAAAGGTCGCTGAATCGGCATTTGAGACCCTGGAAAAAGTGTACAGGGACGGCGAAAGCAGGTATGAGGTGGGCCTCATTGGCAAGAATGAACTGCTCAAGTTCCGGGTCGATTACGATAACGCCGACATCACGCTGAAAGCTGCCGATGCCGGGTTGAAAAAGTCGATAAACAATCTGTCGCGGCAGGTGGGGAACACGATTGATTTTTTCGAACTCGGGTTCCAGGAGTTTTCCCAGATCCCTTCCCTGGACGGTAAAGAGCAGTATCGTGAGAAAATGCTGGCGTGCCGCAGTGAAATCAAGGCGCTTGAAAAACTGGTCGAGGCTGCCGCGCTGCAGGCAGAAGCGGCCCGGGGAGATTACTATCCGCGGGTTGATGCGGTCGGCAGCTACCAGCGGTATGATAATCACCTGATCAACGGCAGGGGCGATATCGGCGATTCCGGCAATACCGCCGATCTCTTGTCCAATACCGATTTCAGCGCCATCGGCAGCGACGGCGAAGAGATTCGGGCGCAGGTCGTTTTCTCTCTTAATCTTTTCCGAGGCCATGCGACGGAGGCGACGGTTGCCAGGGCCAAGCTCGAAACGAGGGCGGCCAGTTATGAACTCGATGAACTGAAAAGAAGCTTGTCGACCGAGCTCGACAATCTCTATATCGATCTGCAGGTAAGCCTTGAAAACGTTGAGGTGGCCAATCGCTCCATCGAACAGGCGCAGGAAAATCTCAGGATCACCCAGCTGAAGTATGAAGAGGGGCTGCAGCGCGAATCGGACCTGCTGGACGCCATCACCAGCCTGTCACGGGCCAAATACAACTATGTTGCCGTCATTCGGGCGCTTTATCTCAACGACTTCAAACTGACCCGGATGATAGACGGGTTTTAACGCCATTGCTTTCGAAAATTCTCGATCAGCGCTCTTGCAATCGTCCCCTCCGAAGGCAGAGGGGGGAGATTGTCTGCGGAAAACCACCTGGCGTCTTCCAGTTCATTCTCGTCGATGGTGATCGACCCTTCCCGGTAAACTGCGGTAAAACCGACCATCAGGCTGTGGGGGAAGGGCCAGGGCTGGCTGCCGAAATAGGTTATCTCGCCGACTTTGATGCCGGTTTCTTCAAAAACCTCTCTGGCTACGGTCTCCTCAAGAGTCTCTCCCGGTTCAACAAAACCGGCGAGGGTTGAATACATTCCTGAGCGAAACCTGGATGCCCTGCCCAGAAGAATCTTGTCGCCTCTGGTTACCGCCATGATAACGGCGGGAGAGATCTGCGGGAAACTGGTGAAACCGCAACCGCTGCAGACCATGGCATGTTCTGCATCTTTTGCACTCATCCTGTTCCCGCACCTGGGACAATAGATGTTGTTTTGGTAGTGGTGCAGCAGCTGGAATGCGCGGCCGACCAGTTTGAACAGCTCGCTGTCGACGCGCTCGAAAACAGACCTCATCCCCCGAAAAGACATATCGTTCCCAAGCTCTTTGACAATGGTCACTTCAGCGAGATAACATCTGGCGTGCTGAAAATGACCAAAAGATCTCTGGTAGTTGACCGCCAGTCCGAGATCCGCCGGGTTTGACATGACCACGGTGATCGAACCGTCCAGGTATTCCCTGGTGAGTATTTTGTTATCACAAAAAATAAACCAGTACTTTTGGGTTCCGTCGTCTGCTGGGGTTTTCCCCGAAAGAGTTTGGCATGACGAGCTGGCGCAAGACCGGCTCATCGTGTTTGAATTTTTATTCTTCATCTGTTACACAAGTAGTATCAGAGTTTTGTTCAGAGTGTTGTCCGGCATTGATTACTGGTTGATGTATTGACATTCTGATGGTAAAAAGTCAAGGCGGCTTCAAGAGATAAATCGTTACGGATAATGAGTGTCGGTCACCAGGGTCTGTTGTTCAAAGCCCGGAGTGGCAGCAAAGATGCCGGATGTGGCACTGCGGAGTCGGAGGGCACTGCGGGAACGGGTTGGTGAACAATTGTGAAGATACTGATTGCAGAAGATGAATTTACCACCAGAATGATGGTTCAGGTTTGTCTTGAAAACTGGGGATATCGGGTGGAAGCCGTGGCTGACGGCAAGCAGGCGCTCAAGGCACTGCAACAATCAGACAGTGCAAATATAGCGATTCTTGACTGGGAGATGCCGGAGCTAGATGGTCTGGAGGTGTGCCGAAGATTGAAGGAGACGGAAAGCGAAAGCGCTCCCTATGTCATCCTTCTTACCGCCCGGGATTCCAATGCCGACATTCTGCAGGGTTTTGATGCCGGGGCGGAAGATTACATGACCAAACCTTTCAACGAAAGTGAACTGCTGGCCAGGGTTCGCGTCGCCGAGCGGCTGGTCAGGACCCAGGCTTCTCTTGCCGAATCGGTAATCGAACTCAAAGACGCGCTGAACCAGCTGGAAACCCTGGAACGGGGGGTAGAGATCTGCGCAAGGTGCCAGTCGGTGTTTGATCCTTGCGACGGGCGGTGGCGCCGGCTGGATGAAATTGCCGGCGACGATGAGGAGCAGCGTTTCGTAGTAAGGGACTGCCCGGATTGCTCTGGGTGACGCCCCGGACCCCGGTGAGCAAATCGGACCAATGGTTATTTGACCGGGGCCGCTCTTTGCTGCTACATTCCCAACGAAAACATAGACTCAAGGTCGTGGCGTGAGTAGGCCTTGAATGCCAGCATGGTTTCCGTTTTTTCAATCCCTTCAATATCCACCATCTTTTTTGTCACAAGAAGCGCCAGGTCGTCGTTGGTGGCCACCCGTACTATTGCGATAAGGTCAAGCTTGCCGCTGACCGAATAGACTTCCGAGATTTCCGGAAACGATTGAAGCTGTTCGGCGATTGTGTTTATCCTGCTTTTCTGAGCGTTGATCAAGATGATTGAAGTAACCATTGCTATTCTCCTGAATAAGCGCGCCTGCATGGGAACCATCCGTTTCCCGGCACAGGAGCTGTGAAGGTTTTCTGATATTTTCAGTTCCTTTCTTGTACCACTCATTGGTGATTTTTCACACCGTAAACAACTGTTCGGATAAAGTTGTCGGCTGGGTAGCACCACCGCTTTCCGGGCACGGGTGCATTGGTGGCGGGCGCAAGGTTTTACCTGCCGATCTCACAAGACAGTGGCAGTGAGGAAGAAGGACTGAGTGCGAAAGAGTGGTGCGGGCTGATAAACAGGCTGTTGAGTTTTGCAAAGCCTGGAGCCAGTTTCCGGGGCCGGGGCGGTTGTTTGTCCTGTGCTGACGACCCGTGATTATTCTTGTAATGTCTCTAGATTACAGGTAAAATTACATGATACAAGGATTTTGTTCCACCGTGAGATAGCCTGTCGGCCGGTTCTTTAGTCGGTGGATCAGTTCGGCGCATCAGTCAGTGATTCGCCGAACATGGGAAATGGTCAGCGGTCGAAAATTACCAGGGTGTGTGTCTCGCCTGAGAGTTGTCTGTCGATAATCTCGGAGATTTTCTGCCAGTCCCCGCCGGCGAGTCCTGCCCCTATTTTCGGGTAGCCGATGCGTTTTCCCTTGAAATCTTTCTTGATTCTGTAAAAGAGAAGCTCTACCGCGTCGTAATCGACCAGAACCGACTCCCCTTGATAATGAAACTGGGTGTAGCCGTTTACTATGGTTATCTGGTGCTCGTTACGCTCCACAGTAGCGTAACTGTAGTCACCAAGTTTGGTACGGTCTCCTTTGGTGGTGACCAGGTCGGCTGCGTACGCTTCCGGGAACTCCTGCTGTATAACGTATGCTATTCCCGCTCCCATGGAGCAGAAACAGTTGCAACCGTGGACAATTACATCAAAAGTGCCATCAAGGGCGAGCTTGATGAGGTCTCCTTCAATTGTGTTCATCGTGGTGTTGTAAAACTGTTTTCCTGTTATGTTACGTTTTATCTGTATGTTGATTTTTCCGGTACCTTGCAGAGCCTGGCGAGATTTGCCAATGTCTCATAACTTTGGGCACCGACCACTCTGCGGTCAGAAAAAAAGAAAGTCGGGACGGCCGTAACTGTTCTTTCTGCTGCCTCGGCCCAATCCAGATCAACTCTTTCTTGGTAGAGCCTGTCGGTGATGATTTCAACAGCCTCAGTCTGCGGCAGGCCGGCTCTTACTGCAATGTTGAGGGCCACTTCCCGGTCGGCGAGATTCAGTCCGTCACTGAAATAGGCAGTAAAAGCACTCAGGTGGAACTTGTGGCCGCAGCCCTTGTCTTCGGCCCAGATTCCTAGCTCCTGGACCAGTCTGCTGTTGTAGCTTCGAGTTCTTTCTCCGAAAGGAAGGCCCAGGCTCTTTGCGGTTGCCTGCAGACCAGCGACCAGCAGCCCGATCTTTTCCGGGGTGGTGTTAAATAACTCCTCCAGAAGCCGACCCTCAGACGGTGTATCAGGATGGAGAGGAAAGGCTCGCCACGTAGCTTTGAGATCAAAAGACTGTTCAAGTTTTTCTATACACCCGGTAATAAAGTAGCAGTAGGGTCAGATGTAATCCGAAAATATTTCAAGTTTGAAAGTTTGGCTCATCTTGTATCTTTAAAGATTTTAAAGAGTTGTAGTATGCTTCGCTGTCGTGTCTGCATCTGTCGCTGAACGGGTGGGCCACGCGTACCAGACAAAGATAACGATTATAAATCGAAATGCCTATAAAAAACGAAATGGTGACTTAAAGTTGTGTCGATTTTTCCTCTATACCCTTTTTCATATAATTCAGTATGTTGATCATTTCGCGATTGGCCCTTCGGTATTTCTCAGGACTTTGGTCGAGCATCACCTCTTCCGGCTGTACGAAAAGGGAGGGGAGGAGTTCCTGCCGACAGTTTTTTATAAGTTTCTTTACCAACTCCGGGGTGAGCTCAAGATGAAACTGAAGACCGATGACCAGTGGTCTTATCTGGAAAGCCTGGTTTTCGCATGCCTCCGAAGTCGCGAGCAGGATCGCTTTGTCCGGAAGATCGAAGGTGTCTCCATGCCAGTGAAAGGCTTCCAGCTGTGGAGGAAAACGGTAAAGCAACGGTTTTTTTTCGCCTGAAGCCTTTACCGGAAACCAGCCGATCTCTTTTCTCCTGTTGGGATAGACCGGTTCTCCCATGCAGTTTGCAAGCAGCTGTGCACCAAGACAGATTCCCAGAATGGCTTTACGGGAAGCGATGGCATTTTTCAGAAATTGCTTTTCAGTCCTGAACCAGGGAAAATGTTCTTCGTCGTTGACGCTCATAGGACCCCCCAGGACGATGATCAGGTCGATCCGGTCCAGCGGGGGGAGACTGGTCGATTCAAAAAAGCTGGTCTTTGTGACTTTACATTTTGTCTCTTCAAGCCAGGGGGCGATGCAGCCGAGCCCCTCAAAAGCGGCGTGCTGTAATATATGGACTCGCATCCTTCTCTCCGGATAAATACTGCTATTATATGATGAACTGTCTTGCCGTAGGCAAGAAGGTTGCCGTTTACAATATGAAAAAACTGAAAGAGCAGGAGCTTTGATATCTGTTGACAGATAAGATCGAAATTGTCCGGGCGAACGTGACCGTCCGTAGAAACTCATGATTACCTGGAGGCCCAGAAGGTTTCGTTAGCTAAGAAAGACAGTCGAGCAAACGTGCCGGTAAACAGGGATGGAGAAAATTGCGACTCCGTTTACGAAGTCGTCCACCTGATCTTCACCGTCCGTGGATGTTGAGCCAAACGGACGGTGAAAATCTCTATTCTTCGTAGCCTTTGCCTTTGCAGGTTGGGCAGACCTGGTCGGGGGTGCACTGCATATCGTCAGTATCTTCCTGGGTGCCGCTCCATTCAGAACTTACCTCGCATACACCTTCGATGATCTTCTTTCCTTGGCAGGTCGGGCATGGTGGACGATTTTCTTCAGACATATCTTTCTCCTTTATTGGGTGAGGGGGTGGGGTTGTACTACACCCATTCAGCTCTCATCTTCCTTGTCTTCTTCAAGATAATCTTTCAGTTTTTCAAGAAGTGAATCCGGTAGCACTCGGTTGTACATAAAGGCTTCTGCCTCCTCTCCACTTATCTGTTTTTTTACTTCGAGCGGCAGCGATCGCAACACAGCTACACGCTGCGGATCCGGTTTTGTTTTATTGACTGTCTCACTCATCTTGTCTGCTCTCCAAATGCTCTTACTTATAAATTGTATGTTAAAAGCAGATATGTCAACACAATAGATAACTTTTTTTAAAAAACCGTATGGCCATTTTTACTTAATAAATCGATCATCTGACACCGTACTTTCAACTTCAGCAGCAGATTTGGTCATCCAGCCTGAACGACTCTGTTTTACTTCATCGAACGCGGCGATGTAAGGCTTGATGTCAAGAAGAGGAGTCCCGTCGAGAACATCAATGCCGCGGACCAGGATTAGGGTTTTATCCACACCGACCAGCTCGACCACCGACATCCCTATATGGTTTGGTCTCAACGGCGATCTTGTCGAAAAGACCCCCCGCCAATTTTCGTCCATAAAGGGGATTACCCGGAGAGCTGTTTTCTTTGCTTTGTGAAAGCTGTACAGTAGATAGATGTGACTGAATCCGTCAAGGTCTTCGAGTCCTTCTGCATATTCGGGAGAAACCTCGACGGTGCCTGTTGCCTGTTTTGCTCCTTTTGGCTGAATAGGCATGTTCGTCAACTTGGTGTATGGGGTGTGGATGACTCCTATCGGCTTAATCTCTATCATTATCTACCTTTCCTGGTGTGGGTTTGACGGTGTTCGGTCAGGTTGCGGAGATTTTGTCGCCGGCCCTTTTTCGGGTGGTCCGGAGGCCGGTTGACTTGCAGGATCAATTATAACCATTTGGCGACAAGGGTCAATTGCGGTTCGGCTCGCCGTCACCTTAAGGAAAATCAGGCGGTAAGGTGTTTCGGGCCCGTCACCTTCTGCTTCGTCACAGCGCGTCAACTGTGGTGTTGCTGTTTTTTGTTGAATTATCGGGGTGTTAGTATTATGGTTGAGCTGCTCGTCCGCTTTTGGACCGGCTCTTGATTTTTATAACATGCAGGAGAAAGGAAAAGTACATGAGTATTGATGATGAAAAACTCGACGGTCCCCATTATCCGGAGTCGATGTTCTGGCGAATTGTAACTCTTGTTTTGATCTGTCTCTTTTCTTGCGCGCTCTACATGACTTTTGCCGTTGACAGGGGTCGTGTAGAGGTGGACATTGAGGTGTCCCAGCCAAGCGCATTCCAGGTCTACTGGGCCGGGGCGAATGAAAACTATTCCGAGAGAAAAATGGCAGGTGTCAGGGTTCATCCGCAGAAAACCGGCTATTCGATGACAATAACCGACCTGGGCAAGGTTGAGAGGTTGCGGATTGATACCCATCGGTATCCCGGTGAGGTGCTGTTGAAAAAACTGGTGATCAGGCAGGATGGGTATGCTCCGGTTGTCCTGAACGGGGAAGAGTTGAAGCAATTGGTTCCGGTACATCAGGTTGGAAATTATGCGATTGAGGACGACGGCTTGCGGGTGCAGGCAACGGGCCAGGACCCGCAGCTCGAGCTTGTGATTCCTCCCCGTCCCGTTGCCCTGGATATGCAGAATCTGCTGATCCGGCTGTCGCTGGTGGCTGGTATCGCGCTGTTGGCAATCTACGGTTTGAGTTCTCTTGTGAAAGATTACCGCCTGGTTCCGGTACTTCTTTTCGGGGTGCTGGTTGTTGTCGCCGTTATGGCGTCCATCAGCCGCTACAACGTGCATCCGGACGAGTATGTTCATGTGGCCGCAACCAAATATTATATGGATCACTGGCTGCCTCCGGCTGTTGATGATCCCGAAATCAGGGATACGTACAGCGCCTACGGGGTTTCAAGATTGAACAATTCGGAGATTTACTACCTGCTTGCGGGCAAGATCGGCAAGGTCGCCGAACTGTTGGGGGCTCCCCAGTACCTCTCCGTCCGCATATTGAACGTACTGCTCTTCGCGCTTATTGTTATCTGCTGCATACGCAACGTTTATGCCCGGCTGGTGGGGATACCTTTTCTGCTTTCGGCCCAGGTCTGGTATGTGTTCAGTTACTGCTGCTCGGACGCGCTTGCGCTGTTTATAACGTTCTTCGCCGGTTGCCAGCTGGTAGACCCCGGCAGCTTGCTGCACAGGTATCTCAAGAAAGAGGGGGCGGGGGCAACGATTCTGGGGGTGGTTCTGCTGCCGCTGCTGCTCGGCGTCATGTTTCTGCTCAAGAAAAACTATTACCCGTTTATAGCCCTTTTCTATCTCGGTCTCGGGGTAAAATTGTTTTTTGCCGAACAGTATTACTGGGACAGGAGAAGCGCGGTAAAAAAACTCGTTGTCATCACCCTGCTCGGGGCGGCGCTTTTCGGCCTGCGCCATGGTGCCGACTATTATGTCAACGGACCGGATCGCCAGGAAAAACTGGCTGTGATGCAGGAACAGACAGCAGCCCCGTGGTACAACCCCGGCGCTGCTCCGGAGATGCAGCATTCTTCCCTGTACAATAGGGAGCGGGGGACAAGTCTTAGGGATATGATCATGAAATATCATTGGGACGCCCAGACGCTGCAGTCGTCTTTCGGGGTTTTCGGTTATTTCACCGTGGTAAGTCCCCAGGTGTTTTTTGACATGGTCCGGTGGACCGGCAGCGCGATGCTTCTTCTCCTGATCGGCTCGGTGCTGGTAAGGGGAGGACTCCTGGGTAATGTCATGACGGTGTTCACCATCGGTCTTTCCTGTGCCCTTGTCGCGGTTTCACTTTATCATTCCTGGACGGTTGACTTTCAGCCCCAGGGGCGCTACCTGTTTCCAATTGTAACCATGATTGGTGTCTATTACGGCTGGAACTATCGGGCCGTGAACCGGGTTCTGCTGCTCTATCTCGCAGGGGTGATGTACCTGTTTGCGGGATACGGCTTTATTTTCCAGGCACTTTTAAAATTACCCAAGATAGTCTTCTAGCAGTTATCATGAATAATCGTTTATTCACAGTTGTGGTTGGTTGTATTCTGTTTTTTGCAAGCGGTCTCGCGGTCTGCCCGGTTCAGGCAGGGGGAAAAAACCTCGGTGAGTGGACCGGAAGACACAGTCGTGTGGTGTGGGTCCAGGACCATGGGGATGGATCAGACACCTTCGGCAGGTCCGACAACCTGATGCTCTACGGGTACGACTCGGTTGACGGTAGGGGGGAACGACCTCTGGTTGCCGGTAAGTCTAATTATTTTAAACCGTTGTTTACTCCTGATGGCAACAATGTCATCGTTTCCGACCGGCTGCAGCGAAAGATATATCTGGTCGAGTGGGCCAGCGGTAAAAAAAAGGAGCTTGGCAGCGGGGTCGCCGTTGCGGTGTGGCAGGATCCGCAGCCGGGCTGGTTCTTTGGCAGGAAAACCACCTGGATCTATTGTTTTGACGGGAACCAGAAGGAAAACAAGTACGGCACCTCGCAGCCTCTGTACCGTTTTCCCCTTAACAGGCCGCACCACAGAGAGCTTGTCTGGGACAAATCGGACATCGCCTGGTCATCATTGCAACTTTCTCGGGACGGAGAGGTGATCGGCGGCCTGTTCCCGTGGCCTCACGGCGGGGTTCTGCAAGGCGATGAAAAAAGCTTTAAAAGATTGGGCCGGGGATGCTGGTCGTCGCTTAGCCCTGACAACTCCAAGCTGCTCTGGATATTTGACGGTCTGCACCGGAATGTACAGATCCACGATGTGCGCAGCGGAGACAGCTGGATGGTGAATATAAGCAGCGCCCCCGGAGTCAGGGATCTCGAGGTGTACCATCCGCGCTGGTCCAATCACCCTCGCTATTTCGTCCTTACCGGTCCCTACGAAAAGGGCGAGGGGGGCAACAGGGTAGGCGGCGGCGGTGAGAACGTCGAGGTCTATGTCGGCCGGTTCGATGAAAAGGTGCAGAGTGTAGAGGATTGGCTGCAGCTGACGCACAATGGCCGCGCCGATTTTTATCCCGAAATGTGGATTGAAGGTGGTGAACGGGAGAATCTTGTACGTGCAGCAGAAACACAAGTCCTGCAGGTGGAAAAAAATCACTGGCCGGTGGCACCCGAAGCGGCGGTTTTTGCCTGGGAGAACATGAAAGCAGAGAATCAACTCACTGCGGACAGTCCCCTTGGATTTTATCAGTGCAACCTGGAGCTGCGCGGCAATGCGCTGTTCGCACGAGACTACAGCCTGCTGGCGGACGGCGGCTGGGGAGAAACTGTTGACGGGGGGAAGAAAATAGGCGAATCGCTCGCCGTTTCAGGCAACGCGTCGGTATCCCTTGTCATATACCCGGAGAAAAAGCAGCGGGCGTCGATTTTTTCCCTTGTTGGGAGCGACGGGTTTTTGCTCGAACTTCGGCAGGAAAGTGACCAACTGGTACTTGTCGGACGTTTTGCCAGTCAGGGCGAACAGATTGTCGTATGGCCTGCGGTTCTCGACCGCCCGGGCCCAATCAGTGTTAGCCTTACCCTTGACGGCTTGACAGCCGAACTATTTATCGACGGCAAATCGGCCGGGGAAAAAGTTTTTGCTGCCGGGTTCGGCGCTTTCAGCAGGGTGGACAGACTGGTTGCCGGTGATATGCAAGGGCGGTTCAGCGGAAAAATTTCCAGCCTCGCTGTCCATAACCGGCGGTTGAGCGGTGGTGAAATCGAGGCTGGTCATGCTATGGTAGCCAAGAAACAGCAACCGCTGCAAGAGCCTGCGTCTCTTGTGGTCGAGGCACAGCTTCTGGAGACGACCGATATCCCGGATCCTGATTCCATAGGTGCCTATCGCCGGGCCCTTGTGGTTAATAGTTACGAGGTGCAGAAGGTAATCGCCGGAGAATACAAACAGCAAAAGATTCTTGTGGCGGAGTGGGCGGTTCTTGACCGGAAAATAGTCAAGCAGTACCCGGAGGAGTCGGAAACCGAACGTCTGTTTCTGCAGAAGTTCGACCTGCACCCGGAACTCGAAGGTGAGCGACAGATGATGGATGTATTTGAACCCGACCTTGATATGTACTATCGACTTCCCGCCACAGAACTGCGGCGGTGAGGGTGGCGGCGCATCCTGTTGTCAGGGCGGTTCGTTTCGGGTCAGGCAACCGGATAAATCTTCGTTAACGCTGCCAGTGCCTGGTCCAGATCCGCGATAATGTCATCGGGATGTTCTGCGCCGACACAGAGGCGTATCATGTTGTTCGGGATTTTTGCCAACTCGCGGCCTTCTTCACCCTGCTGCTGATGGGTGGAGATTGCCGGGATGGTTGCGACACTTTTTATCCTGCCAAGATCCGTTGCCCGCCAGATTCTCTGGAGGTTGTCGAACACCGTCCTGGTCTTTTCAGCCCCGCCTTTTACGCAAAAGGACATCAGGTGGCCGTAACGGTTTACGGCTCTGTTGTACTGGTCGTCATGTTCTGCGTCAACCAGCCAGAGATATCGTGCTGCAAGTTCATGATGCTGGTGGTCTGTACGGCCGAGATACTGCACCGATTCAACACCAGGGTGGTCGGCGAGAAAATCAGCGACTTTTTCGGTGGAACGGCTCATCATATCCATCTTGGAGCGGATTGTGCGCATATCGTTTAAGGCCATCACCGCCTGCACCGGGTGCAGATTGGGGCCGAGATCCCGGTTCTGGAGAAATTTAACGTTGAGTGCAAAATCCTCCAGCAGGCCGTCGTCGCCGATGTTGGAGACAATGTTCTTGCGCGATATCACAGCTCCGCAGATGCCGAATCCGCCGCTGCTGAGACTTTTGGTAACGGACTGCACGACGATATCGGCTCCGTGGCATATCGGCCTTAACAGCGCCGGTGTCGCCACGGTCGAGTCGCAGATCAACGGCAGATTATGGCTATGGGCGAGGTCGGCGACCGCCTGGACGTCAAAAAAACCCAGTTGCGGATTGGACGGCAGTTCACCGTATAGCAACCGTGTGTTTTTATCGATTTTTTCCGCCCACTGGCTGAGGTCGGTGGCATCCGCTACCCACCGGCATTCGATGTTTCTTTCCTGCATCAACCTCACCGTAAACTGCTGGAAGGTACCGCCGTAACACTGTGCGGTCGCGACAAAGTTCGGCGGACCGGAACCATTGTCCCGAAACTGCAGGAACGGCAGCACCGCCGTGCTGATGGCGGCCATTCCTGAAGAGGTGGAACAGCATGAGGTGGTCCCGTCAAAACCGTATCCTTCAAGCAGCGCCAGGGTCCATTCGTAATAGTAGGTCGAAGGGTTGGCGATGCGCGAGTAACACCAGGTGGGGATTTTGTAGGCGAGCGCTGCTGCCATCTCGTCGGAATCGGCATAGGCCTGGCTTGCACTCATAAAAATCGGTTCGATTATGGCTCCCTGATGGTTTTTCAGGGCGTCGTGGACCGAATAGAGGCCATGGACCGCGATGGTGTCGAATTTCCATTTCTTTACAACCTGCTCAAGATATTGTGTCCTGTCGGCCAGATCCTTTTTGCTCTGGTCGATGTACCGCTGCATTCCTGGGGTGATGTGAATTTCATTGTCAGCCATGGTGACGCTCCGGAATTCATTAAAAAAGACGAAAACAAGCTTTGCCATTCTTCTATTATGGTATGTCAGGCGTGAATTTACGGTCAAGGGTAAAGAGTTGGTTTGGTAAAATTAATCGGACTACCGTCCGTGCCCGAATGTTTTGTAACCGTTTATTTTAAAGCTCTCTGTTTTGTTCAACTTCGTCTAAGGGGGCGTGAAATAGTCTGGTGGGCCGTCTTGTCTGTTCGCGGTCGTCTGCTGATCCGGCCCTTGAAAAATTGCCCTGCCCCAGGATGATAGGTTGGGACTGCAGGCGGCGCGCATCGGGGTCGAATTTTCTTGTACACTTTAGTGAAAAAGTTTACGGTGACGTGATTTAATCTATTTCCGATACCACTGTATTTTTTGCTTTATGGTTTTTTCATCCCATATATTTCTCTACTATTTTCTTCCATTAAGCCTGCTTTTCTACTACGGCATGCCGCGGCGGTGGAAGAACATCGTCCTGACTTTTCTCAGCTATATTTTTTACGGCTGGTCCAATCCTCTTTTTATCCTGTTGATGCTGTTTTCGACATTGGTGGATTATTGCTGCGGCCTGGTGATAGGCGAGAGCCGAAGTGAACACAGGCGGTTGAGAAAGGGGGCACTTGTTCTCTCCATTGTGACGAACCTGGGGCTGCTTGGATTTTTCAAGTACACCGGCTTTGCCCTTGAGAGCTACAACCAGCTGTTCGGGATTATCGGCGGGGAAAATTTCAACGCCGTTCCGGTGCTTACTTTTCTGCTGCCCCTGGGGATAAGCTTCTATACATTTCAGTCCATGAGTTACACCATAGACGTGTACCGCAACGACGCGCGCCATATAACGAATTTTCTTGATTTTGCCTGCTTCGTTTCCATGTTTCCGCAGCTTGTCGCCGGTCCGATCATCCGTTTCCAGGAGGTAGCCCAGCAGCTTGCCACAAGGGTACACTCGGTGGAAAAATTCTCCCGAGGCGTCGCGTTTTTCAGTCTCGGCATGGCGAAAAAAGTGCTGCTGGCAAACTCCTGCGGCAGGATTGCCGACATAACCTTTGGTGCCGGCTCCCTCAATTGGCTGGATGCATGGTTCGGGATTTGCGCTTATGCTTTTCAGATCTATTTCGACTTCAGCGGATATTCCGATATGGCCATAGGTCTGGGGCTGATGTTCGGCTTTGTCTTTGCCAAGAATTTTGACTCGCCGTACATCTCGGAATCGATCACCGACTTCTGGCGCCGGTGGCATATCTCGCTGTCAACCTGGCTCAGGGAATATCTCTACATCCCCCTGGGAGGAAACAGACACGGGTCTGTCCGGACAGCTGTCAACCTGGCAATTGTCATGCTGCTTGGCGGGTTGTGGCACGGCGCTTCGTGGAATTTTGTCATCTGGGGGGCTATTCACGGAACGCTTCTGGGCGGCGAGAGACTTTTTGGCAGAAAACCCGTTTATCACGCTTTGCCCCGGGCCCTCAGGATCGGCTTGACTTTTGTGCTGGTACTTGTCGCATGGGTGTTCTTCAGGGCGGAAACTTTGGGTGACGCGCTTGGTTACCTCGCCTCGATGTTCGGGGTGGCAAGTGTCCCGGCAAGTTCCCTGCTGCTTGACGGCATGCTGTACACGCCTTATCATTTGATGGCGATGTCTCTTGGGGCCTTGGTTGTCTGGGGATGCCCGCAGACCTGGGACTGGACCAGAGAGTTGTCTTATCGTAAAATACCGCTTATTGTTATAGTGTTTGTGGTCTCAGCTGCGGTGCTGAGCATGCAGTCATACAATCCCTTTATTTACTTTAACTTTTGATGATGCGGAAAATAAGGTTAAGCCGGGAGGAGATTGCCGGAATAGAGGTTGGTACAACAGCTGTAAGCAAGGCGGCGGCCCGGTTCCTGACGATCTTTTTTCTAAGCTTTGTTTTTCTTGTTCCCGCCGTGCAGTACGGTCTGGACGGTTTCAGGCTGCCTGCCGGGGGGGCGTTGCTGCAGGGGCTTGGTGAACGAAGAGATGGTGCGGGGGATTCCGGGTTTGTATCGGCAGCAAAAAACCTCAACGCCCTGGTACTGAAGAAGATCGACCTGCTGGAAAGTTCTCTTGAGGACGACAGCTTTCTCAGAAACATATTTCTGCCGCCGCTGCAGTACGTGTATCTTCGTTATCTTGGCCAGGGGAACGAAAAAGTGGTCGTCGGCAGGCAGGGCTGGTTGTTTTATCGGCCGGGCGTCGAAGCGCTGTACGGCAAACCTTTTCTCAGCCGGGAACAGCTGCGGCTCAGGGAGCAGGGAAGCCAGTTGTGGGAAAAACCGGTGCAGCCCGATCCGGTGGCGGCAATTGTCCACTTCAAAAAACAGCTTGCCGCCCGTAATATCGAACTGCTTGTCGTCCCGGTTCCGGTCAAGCCGTCTTTTGAGATATCAAGGCTCAGCAAGCGGTCAAGTGGGGCGGGCAGCGATGGGCGGCTGCGGCTTCCTCTGGAAAATCGTTCGCTCAAAGAATTCAAGCGGCAGCTGCAAGAGGCCGGGGTACTCTACTTTGATGTGGCCGAGGTCCTGCGTGATTTTGGTTTACAATATCCCGATATCTATCTGAAGACCGATACCCATTGGCGGCCTCGGGCAATGGAACATGTGGCAAAGGCGCTGGGCGATTTTATCGAGACACGAAAAGTTATCACAACCAAAAAACTGTCCCTGCGCCTGGAACAGGAACAGCACCGGGGCACGGGCGATATCGCACAGATGCTTCGTTTACCTGCAGACTCATCTTTTTTTGCGGGTCAGTCGGTTGAACTGAACCAGGTGATCGGTGAAGGAAGTGAGTTCTGGCAGCCGCAGAACAGTGCCGAATTGTTACTTCTGGGTGATTCCTTTACCAATATTTTTTCACAAAAAGGACTGGGGTGGGGAGTTGGCGCGGGTTTTGCCGAGCATCTGAGCTACAATCTCCAGGCGCCGGTAGATACTCTGGTGCGAAACGACAATGGCGCATATGTAACAAGAGAAATGCTTGCAACCGAGTTGTTGCGTGGAAGGGATCGTCTAGCCGGGAAGAAACTGGTTGTGTGGGAATTTGCCGAGAGAGAGCTGGCGCTGGGTGATTGGAAGATGATCGATCTTCATCTCGGTACACAGAACGAGAGCGAATTCTATGTGGTCGATCCTGGCGAGCGGGTAAAGGTGACCGGGAAGGTAGCGGCGATTTCCGCTTCGCCGCGGCCCGGTTCGGTGCCTTATCGTGACAACATCACCACCATCCACCTGGTCGATCTGCAGTCGGGTGAACAAAACCTGGATGGCGAGCAGGCCCTGGTATATGGCTTTGGCATGATCGACAACGAGCTTACCCGTCTGGGCGCTCTGCGACCTGACGACCGGGTAGAGCTGCTGCTGGGGTCCTGGGATGATGTGGAATCGAAATACGGCAGCTACAGGCGTAGTCCGCTTGACGATGAAATGATGGAACTAGAACTGCCTAACTGGGTATTGAGCGATGATGAAACTATTTAAGATCCTGTGTACTGTTTTTCTTCTGCTGACAGCTGTTACCGTTTATGCTTCGCCGGGATTCAGGGAAGTGTGCGGACAGCTTGCGGCAACTGACGATGGTACCAGCGTGGTGGCCGGTGAAGAAGGCTGGCTGTTCTTAAAGGAGGAGCTGCAGCACATCGGTGCGGGCCCATTCTGGGGCGAAAATGCTCCTGCGGCCACTCGTACCAGAAAAAAGGAGTATGCCGATCCGGTTCCGGCCATTGTTGCATACAATAAGCTGCTTGCAAAACAGGGAATCAAGCTTTACCTGATGCCGGTGCCGCCGAAAGCGCTTATCTATTCGGATAAGGTCTCCGCCTCCGTCGACCCGGCTTCAGTGGAGCAGGATCTCGCAGTCTATAAAGAATTTTACAGACTTCTTGAAAAAGAAGGGGTGAGTGTCATAGATCTGATCCCGCTGCTGCGGGCCGACGACCCGGACAAGGAGAAACTCTACTGCCGGACGGATACCCATTTCTCCGTTACCGGGCTCTCCTATTTTGCCAAAGAAGCTGCCCAGAAAATAAAAGAAAGCGACTGGTATGATGATTATCCCAAAACAAGCTACCGGGTGTCTTCCCAGAGCGCTGTAATCCAGGGGGATTTGCAGCAGATGTCGGGTGGGCAGGGGCAGGGCGAGGAGATCGATCTTGCGGTCGTGACTCAAGAGAAGACCGGTAAGGGGATCGAGAGCGATCCGGCCAGTCCGGTTATACTGCTGGGCGACAGCCACACCCTGGTGTTCAGTGCAGGAGGTGATCTCCATGCAAAGGGCAGCGGCTTGTTTGACCATCTGTCAAAAGAGCTTGGCTTTGCCGTCGACCTGCTGGGCGTTCGCGGTTCCGGAGTTACCCCAGCAAGAATCAAGTTTTACCAGCGGTCGAAAAAACAGGGCGACTATTTGAAGGGCAAGAAGGTGATGATCTGGTGTTTTGCCGCCAGGGACTTTACCGGCAGCGGAGGCTGGCGAGAGATCCCCGTGGCGCCTTGAGCGGTTACCGATTGGTCTCCGCCTGATTCTCCAGGTCGAGCAGCTGCTTCTTGATTTCCACTCCGCCGCCAAACCCGGCAAGGGAGCCGTCTTTGCCTATTATGCGGTGGCAGGGTATTATTATCGGTACCGGGTTTCTGCCGTTGGCAAGCCCCACCGCCCGGTACGCCTTCGGCTTGCCCAACCGTCTGGCGATGTCGCTGTAGCTGGCGGTATGACCGTAGCCAATCTTCGTGAGTTCGTGCCAAACCTGTTGCTGGAATTCGGTCCCTTTCAAGGTCAGGGGGATGGTAAAAACCCGCCTTTTGCCGGCAAAATATTCGTCAAGCTCAAGGATCACCCTTGCAAACGGGGTGTCGTCTTCTTGTGCGTCCTGTTCCGGGTTGGCCTTGTCTATACTGTTGGGAAAATGCAGTTGTTCAAGACGGCCGTGGCTGCCGACCAGCAGCAGGGTTCCTATGGGGCTGTTATAATAGCAGAAGGTGCGCATCTTGTCTGTTTCTCGAATCGGTTTCTGTCTTGTGCTCCCCGTGCGGCGATTTTTTACTGCCGCACGGGTGATCTAAAAAAAACACTATCAGGCAATAGTCTTCAGGGCTGCCTCATAGTCGGGTTCCTGGCCGATCTCCGGAACCTGCTCAGTATAACAGACTTTTCCCTCCGGATCGACTACAACAACGGCCCGCGCGAGCAGTCCGGCGAGAGGGCCGGTGATGATGGTCTGGCCGTAGGAATCTCCGAAATCCGGGTTTCTGAATATCGACACCGGGATGACGTCATCAAGACCCTCGGCTTCACAAAAGCGGCCGTGGGCAAACGGCAGGTCCGCCGAAATACACAGCACCACGCTGTTGTCCTTGCCTGACGCCTCAGCGTTAAAGCGCCTGGCAGACGCGGCGCACACTCCTGTGTCGATGGAAGGGAAGATGTTGAGAATGACATTCTTTCCTCTATATTTTCCTAGACTGGTTTCCGAGAGATCGGTCTTGACTGCTGTAAAATCGGGAGCAACGGTACCAACGGCGGGAAGTGACCCCGCGGTGTCTATTACATTGCCTTTGAGAGTTATTTTGGCCATTGTCTTCTCCTTTTGTTGTTCGGGGATTATCCAGCACCTGCTCAATCGATGAAATCCAGTGCGAATTATTCGCCATGATAACGATAGTAATTTCTATCAATTGTACACTTGTCAAGCGGTGGGAGGAAATAATATCCGAGCGGTTTTAGAAGACAGGGAGTTCTTTTTTTAAAAAATCATGCAGGCCGCTGGAAAATGCACGTTTTTTTGAGGCGGTGTTCTTGCGCCTGCTGGTTTTACGCTTTGTCACCACCTTTGGCGAAAAAAATGACCGGTTAAGGAGATTCTATCGGTAAACCGTTGAAATCATGAGTGAGGCATGGTTAAAACAGAGAGGTACGTTGAGCGCATGTGCAAAAAAACAGTGATAATTGCCATGTTGGATTAAATCAGCCAGCAAAGAAAAATGTCATTTGTACCGGTTATCGGGAAATCGATAAAAAAGCAGCTCGAAGACAGAGAAGAAGAGATCCTTTCACCGTTTGCAACCCTCAATAAAAACTCCTTCGGCCGGAAGGTTGAAGAGCAGGAAGAGATCGAGGATCTGCGTCTGCCGTTTCAGCGCGATCGTGATCGTATCACCCATTCCAAAACGTTCAGACGGTTAAAGCACAAAACCCAGGTCTTTCTTTCCCCCACCGGGGATCACTATCGAACCAGGCTTACCCATGTGCTAGAAGTCTCACAGATAGCGCGAACCATTGCCTCTGCACTCTGTCTCAACGAGCCGTTGACCGAAGCCATAGCCCTCGGTCACGACCTGGGACATACGCCTTTTGGCCACGCCGGGGAAGCGACGCTTAATGAATTGCACCCAAGAGGGTTCAGGCATTACGTGCACAGCTTGCGGGTTGTCGATTTTCTTGAAAATGATGGCAAGGGCCTCAATCTCTCTTTCGAGGTGCGCAACGGGATCGTCCGCCACTCAAAGGGGAGGTCTGATATTCTGCCGAAAAACAGATCGGAGATCGCCGTGACCCTTGAAGGCCAGGTGGTGCGTCTGGCGGACATAATCGCCTATGTGAATCATGACCTCGATGATGCCCTGAGGGCAGGTATCATAGAGGAAAAAGAGCTCCCGGCAAAGATCAGGAAAGTGGTGGGCGAGCGGCACTCCAAACGTATCGGGGCAATGGTAAGGGATCTCATCGTTGAAACGTTGACGGCGGATGACGGCCATATTCATATCAGTGACCGGATGCTTGAGGCGATAACCGAGCTGCGTACGTTTCTTTATGACAACGTCTATACGTTCTACCGGGTCCATAACGAGTTTGTCAAAGCCCAGAGAATAATCAGAGATTTATACAATTATTTTCTGGAAAACGGCCTGGTCGGCATTGTGTCCGGCAGATGGGAGGATAATGTCGACAGGGAAAACTGGCATGACGAACGGACAGCGCACCGGAGGGTCTGTGACTATGTTGCCGGTATGACCGACAGGTACGCGCTGTCGGTATACCATAAAATATTTCTTCCTGAACCGTGGAGCGTCAGGTGACAGCGGCTGTCCTGCCCCCGCCTCTTATCCTCTTTTTACCCTAAAATTAGGGTGTCGGCCATTTTCTGTTGAATTCGGCGTGGTTCGTAGTTACTTTCACTGCCAACATTGATCAATAAGCGGGCGGTATTCTCAAACAATAAAAAAATAACCAGAATTATGACCATAAAAGAAGAAAAACTGTTGAGTAAGGGGTACGACTTTTCAGAAGTCGAGGAAAAATGGCTTGACCGGTGGCAGGAAGAGGGGAGCTTTCGTGCCGAAATGGAAAGCGGGGTGCCGTCTTTTTCAATAGTCATCCCGCCACCCAACGTGACGGGGGTTCTTCATGTGGGGCACGCACTTAACAATACCCTGCAGGATGTGCTGGTGCGCTACCACAGGATGAAAGGCGCAAACACCCTGTGGCTGCCTGGCACCGATCATGCCGGGATCGCCACCCAGAACGTGGTGGAGCGACAGCTGGCCACGGAGGGCAAGACCAGGGACGATGTCGGCCGCGATGCGTTTATTGAAAAGGTGTGGCGGTGGCGCGAGGAAAAGGGCGGCACCATCATCAACCAGCTTAAGAAGCTGGGCGCCTCCTGTGACTGGGACCGGGAGCGGTTCACCATGGATGAGGGGTTGTCCAGGGCGGTACGACAAGTGTTTGTCAGTCTCTACAAGGAAGGGTTGATCTATAAAGGGGATTATATTGTCAACTGGTGTCCCCGCTGCCTTACCGCGCTTGCCGACGATGAGGTCGATCACGAGGATACCAGGGGCAAGCTCTACCATATACGTTATCCCTATGCCGACGGATCCGGCCATGTGGTTGTCGCAACGACCAGGCCGGAAACCATGCTTGGCGATACCGGGGTTGCGGTGCATCCCGAGGACGAACGCTACAACCACCTGGCCGAGATCGGGATCAAGTTGCCGCTCACGGAAAGAACCATTCCGGTGGTGTTCGATGAACACGTTGACCGCGAATTCGGAACCGGGGCTCTCAAAGTGACCCCTTCCCATGACCGCAACGATTACGAGATCGCCCTGCGCCATTCGCTGCCGCATCTCAAGGTTATGAACGATAAAGGTATCATGAATGAGGAAGCGGGTGAGTATGCGGGGCTTGACCGGTTCCAGTGCCGGGAAAAAATTGTCGCGGACCTGGATCGTCTCGGATTTCTTGAGAAAATAGAGGAGTACGATCACGCCGTAGGTCATTGCTACCGTTGTAAAACCGTGATTGAGCCGACCACTTCGCTGCAATGGTTCGTGGCGGTAAAACCACTTGCGGACAAGGCGGTTGGGGCGGTTCGTGAAGGCCGGATCAACATCTATCCCAAGAGCTGGTACAATACTTTTTACAGCTGGATGGGTGATATTCGCGACTGGTGTATATCCAGGCAGATCTGGTGGGGGCACAGGATCCCGGCGTGGACCTGCGGGGGCTGCCGTGAGTTGATTGTCGAGGCGGAAGATCCGCAGAGTTGTCCAAACTGCGGCGGTAGCGACCTGCATCAGGAAACCGATGTGCTGGATACCTGGTTTTCCTCTGCCCTGTGGCCGTTTTCCACCATGGGATGGCCGGAAAACACCAGAGAACTCAAGACCTTCTATCCCACTTCGGTGCTCATCACCAGCTTCGACATCCTGTTTTTCTGGGTTGCCAGGATGATGATGATGGGGATTCATTTTATGGATGAAGTTCCGTTCAAGGATGTTTACCTCCATGCGCTGGTTCGCGACAAGCACGGCAAAAAGATGTCGAAATCCACCGGTAATGTGATCGATCCGCTGGAGGTTATGAGGGAGTACGGAACCGACGCGATGCGCTTTACCCTGACGGCTTTTGCGGCTCAGGGCAGGGAAATAAAGCTGGACGAGGACCGCATTGAGGGCTATCGCCATTTCATCAACAAGATATGGAACGCGGCAAGATTTGCTCTTATGCATGTGAGCGATTGCCAACCGGACGTGACCGCGGTTGCCGAAAAACCACGGGAACTGCCGCTGGCACACCGATGGATTCTCAGCCGCACAGCGGCAACTGTCAGGGAGGTCCGGGCGGGGCTTGACGAGTACCGGTTCAATGATGTGGCGTCCGCCTGTTACCAGTTTATCTGGCATGAATTCTGTGACTGGTATCTCGAATGGATCAAGGCTGACCTCTTCAGCGGGGACAAGGTATTAAAAGAGCAGGCGCAGGGCGTTCTGCTGGCGGTACTTGAAACCGTCCTCAAGCTTATCCACCCTGTAACCCCGTTTGTGTCTGAAGAGATCTGGTCGGCGCTCCCCGGAGCGCGTCCTCTTCTGGCTACCTCCAGTTTCCCCGAGCTGCGGCCCGACTGGGAAGATGAAGATGCGGTGGGCAGGATGGAGATGCTCATGGGGATTATAACCGGTATCCGAAATATCCGTTCCGAGGCCGACGTGCATCCTTCCGCCAGGATTTCCGCGATGGTCTTGTGTGGCGATCAACAGACTGTTGAGTTTATCTCCGGGTTTGAGGCGGCAATTTCCGACATGACCAGGCTTGAACGGTTTACGGTGAGCCATGAAGCCGAAAAACCCGCCGATGCCGCCACCTATATCTTCAAAGACATTGAGATATTTGTTCCGTTGAAAGGGCTGGTGGATGTAGAGGCCGAGCTGGGCAAATTGGAGCGGGAGAAAAAGAAGGTTGAGGCGAAGATGAAGCAGGTTGACGGCAAACTGGGCAACGACAAGTTCCTCGCCAATGCGCCCGGGCCGGTTGTCGACAAGGTCCGTCAGGAAAAAGCTGATCTTGAAACCAAGCTCGCCAAAATCACAGAGGCGGAAGAGCGGCTCAACAACATGGCATAAGCGGACCGGCGAAAATGGATAAGAACTATCTGCACCGGATGATAAGTGAGTTCCTGGTGGAAGATGTCGGAAGGGGCGATCAGACCAGCGAATCGATTTTCTCCGAGCATGATATGGGGAGTGCCCGTCTGGTTGCCCAGAACAGTTTCACCGTGGCCGGAGCAGAAGCGGTGGCGGCCGAAGTGTTCAAGGTGCAGAATCCGCAAGTGATTGCCGTAGACGGGGTTGCCGACGGAACCGTCGCCATGCCCGGCACGATCCTGCTGACGGTCAACGGGCCTGTTGTCGACCTGCTCAAGGCCGAGCGGGTGGCATTGAACCTTTTGCAGCGACTGTCCGGTATCGCCACCGTAACTGCACAGTTTATAGAAAAAACAAAAGTCTATCCTGTCCGTATAACGGACACCAGGAAGACTACTCCGGGGTTGAGGCTGCTTGAGAAATATGCCGTCAGGGTGGGTGGCGGATACAATCACAGGTTCGATCTCAGTGACGGAGTCCTGATAAACAACAACCATATAGCCGCCTGCGGTTCAATAACCAGGGCTGTGGAAATGGTGCGGCTGCGGATTCCCCACACCATCAAAATTGAGGTGCAGACCGAATCCATGGCCCAGGTGGAAGAGAGCCTTGCCTGCGGTGTCGATATCGTTCTGCTCGAGAATATGAGCCCTGAAATGATGACCCAGTCGGTACGTTTGATCAACGGCAGGGCCCTGGTCGAGGCTTCGGGAGGCATTACCCTTGAAAACGTGGAAGCGGTCGCCATGTCGGGCGTTGATATCATTTCCGCAGGGGCGCTAACTCATCCGGGATTTGGTTGTAATATTGTCATGGATTGGTCCTTTTAACTGGATTTTAGGCTGAGAGCTGCCTAGCAAATTGTGCTTGATTAATGGAGCGGATATGTGCCATAGTGAGGTTGTGGTATCGTTGAAGCTGTTTGTGTTTGAAACCGCCTAATTCAGCCCGATAGAGGTTAAATATACATGCGTTGTCCGAAATGCGGATACATCTCCTTTGATTTCCTGGATGAGTGTTTGAAGTGCAAGAAGAACATCAGGGGAGCGTCAGAAAGTCTCGGCGGAACAGTCTATAAGAAGACGGCACCGGCGTTTTTGCGATTTGATCAGGTTGCCGGGGATATCGGCATCGAAATAGATAGTGCTATGGCCGGGGCTGTCGACCCTGAAGAATACATTGATGAGGATCTTGAAATTCTCATGGCTGACGACGAGTCTGAAGATGGCGAAGAAGGTGAAATTAACTTTGACCAGCAGGAACAGGATGATCTTGATATCACGATCGAGTCGTCGTCTGAAGACGATGACGAAGGCATAGAGATTGACCTGAGCCAGTTCGACATGACAAAAGAGGATGAACTCGACAGCGATGATGATCCTGAACAGGCAAATTTGTCCGACGAACCGTCTGTCCTGTCGGTACCTGAAGAGTTGAACGATTTGTCGGATCTTGAGCCTCCGGCAAAAGGATCACAAGCTGACAATGAAGTCCTCGAACTGGAAAAGGGGTTTGATGACCTGGATTTTGATCTTGCCCTGGGAGACCTTGAAGAAGAGCTGAAAAAGGACAATCCTCTCAGGCAGGAGGCGCCCCTGTCCCTTGACGATATAGACTTCGCCGACACGCTGGAGCTTGACTCAGCTGATGATTCTTTTAAAAAGGATATCGAGGATGACGATCTCGATTTCGATCTCGATCTTGGCGGACTGTCTTTTGAAAAGGACGACAAGTAAGGAAACAAGAAAAATATAAAATTAACAAGAAAATCTATTGACACGAAACACGAAGTCGGTTAAAAAGTCCTCTCCAAACGAGGTGCCGGGATAGCTCAGTCGGTAGAGCAACGGACTGAAAATCCGTGTGTCCCTGGTTCGATTCCTGGTCCCGGCACCAGTTTTGATAAGACAATTCAGGCGGTTATGGCTTAATGCTATAACCGCCTTTTTTGTTGCAAACAATTAAGGTTCTATTTGTACAACTCCTGTACAACCTTTGATAATTGTAATATTTCAGGAAATAATAACCCTCAATTTACTCTACACATTGGAAAAATGACTGAACCAAAACATCCCCAGAAAGAAGTCTTCCTGGCGTTCCAGGTAATCCCCCGATTGAAAGAAGGAAACAACTTTGAAGTAGTTGATAAAGCGATTGAGGTTGTCAAAAATGCCAATGTGCCATATCAGGTGGGTGCGATGGAGACAACTATGAAGGGTGAACTCAACCAGCTGCTGGATATCGTAAAAGCCGCACAACAAGCCTGTTACGATTCAGGTGCCCTGGAGGTTATTACCAACATAAAGATACACAGCAGAACGTCCGAGGCGACAGATACCTTTTGCACTTATCATCGCGGAGTCACACTAGCAAACTATATGTTTGTGGAGGAGTAGTACAAGTGTTCCTGACTTGCCCCTGGCTATCGATTTAAAATCTGCTTCACGCTGTTTTTTTATTGCCCATTGAGTTGCTTTACGTCGAAGGGGGCTACACTAAAGAAGGGGGATATGTCATTTGCCGGCCAAGCAATGCTCCAGGCGAATTCTTCCTCAAAATAGAAAATCGTGTTCAAGCAAATAATATCCTGCTGATAAAATGCCTATTTACAAATTTTCCTGCAATGGGTGTGGAAAGGTTTTTGATAAAATATTTACTTCCACAGATGCCGATTCAGTCACCTGTGGTGCATGTGGCAGCCAAGATGTTAAGAGGGTGTTTTCACAGATCGATTATGCGACTAAAATTACAACCAATATTCCTATCGAGGCACTTTCCGGTGGAGCCTGTAAATCTGGTTTTTCCTGACGATAATTCTTGGAATCCAGGATGGACTTCACGGACTAAATTTTCATAAAGTTCAATCTTACTTGTTTCATGGATTAACCTGCAGACAATTCGATTACCAGTTAGTTCGTATCGATAATTGGCGCAATTTGAACTCTTTCCGGGTCTCCACCAAAGAAAGGGGATGTGCTTTATAGGCCCCATGTAGCTTGATCAAATTTCTATCCTTTTTTATCCGCACAGCACTCTAACCCGTAATCGGTAATTTTCAAAGTTTCTGAACCCGTAAGCTCTTCGTTGGATAAGCTTCATCTTTCGATGGAAGCCTTCTAGAATTCCATTGCTTCTATAGAAACGAAACATTCGAACCACAGGGTTCAGCCAAGTTCATCAGGGTCTTTCCAAGCGTTTGCATCGGTCGAAAAGGACTGGCCCGAAGCATCTCGTTTCTTTCTAACAGATCATGAATCAGTTTTTTGCATGCCGGGGGATTCTTGCCTTTGTTCCTGAATAGATCAGCCAGGTCCTGGGAAAACAGCCATAAACTTTTGATGGCTGGTTGTTTTTCAAGGTAGTGCTCAAGTTTTTCTCTTTTAGAGCTGCTTAGATTTTCTGATCTGGTACACATTATCCTTATGAGTCCGCCACGTCCCCAGGCAAGATTCTCTTCATCAATGAGTTTGCATGTCTTTGCAAAATGAAGATTGATGAGCTTAATAACATGGAATCTATCGGCTACGATCTTGGCGTTTGGGAACCACCTTCTCACCATCTTTCGATATGGGGCATGCATATCCATGCAAATCACCTTGACCCTTTTACGCCCTTTCAGTGACTTTAAAAATGGCAGTAACTCCGCTTCACTTCGTCCAGGTGAGATATCGAAGACTCTATGTTTTTCAAGGTTGCAGAATGTCGTAACAAATCCGATTTTTTTGCTGAATCGATGTTCGTCTATGCCAATATACCTCGGACACAAGCGATTCTTCTGATGGCTGATTTTCTGCATCACCATTTGGTGGTAGTACCTCTCCACAGAGGCAACGCTGATTCCGCTTTCATGGGCTGCATCAGCGTTTGAAAACCCTCTGCTGCATGTATAAAACACATTGCTTTTCAGGGGCTCCGTAGAACGGTTCCATTTTTTGATTCCATTCATCCTGGTGTTGAAAATACCGTCCACACTGTCTGCAATGGTATTTGCGGCACAGAATCCGCAGGATTACAGGCCGACCCTGTTGTGGAGTGCTCTTGATATCCCTCCAAAAACTTGCATTGATACGCTTGTCTGAGCTGCTACACCTGGGGCACGCAGTGTCTTTGTTATAGACGACTTACAGACAGGCTGGCCTGAGAGTAATGACCTTTTTGATTGAAAAGTCAGTCAGCCCGGTTAATAATCTTTCCATAAATTGATCTCCTTTCTTTGGTCGGAAATTTGATCAATTTATGGGGCATACCAAAATTATCTGGTATGCCTTTTTTCTTTACGGGAACTTTTTCATCCCCCTTCTTTGAGGTAGAGCCAGATTGGGCTGTGGGGTGATTCAGATCCTGTTCCACCATGGAAATGGCGTAAAGGTGCACGGAATAGCAGTTATGATTGTAGTGTAAATTGCAACAGGAACTTAGCGAGATTTGATAGGTGGCTGTTTCGTTTTGACTGGCCAAATGCCCACCAGAATATGAGGGAATCGGGGGCCGGAGGCATCAAGACTCTGGTTGACGTGAAAAAGATGATAGATGCCAGATTCGGATCGAATCGGCGCAAGTGCAGGCATTGCCATTATGAGGAACTGGCAGAAAAAGAGTAAGTCTGCTCTTTCATGAGCGTCCTCCCGGATACCGTTTCCGGGAGGAAAAGAATGATCATCAACGAATCAGGCTCAGTTTCTCAACTCCCTATAGGAAACGAGATCATCACCTGAAACGTCCCTGCTTTTATCCAGGATAAGATAGTCCAGTTCCCCATCGGTCAGGGAGCTGTATTTTTTTGCTTGGGAGAGGTAGAACAACCCGCCCATCATCACCCATATTCCGCATGCGTACCAGGATTCTTCTGCCATGAAACCCGGGCTTCCCGGCACGCAGAGCAGCAGGAGAACGCCGAAAGAGACCAGGGCGCCCATAAGCGCCGTGGTGCTTTTAATGGGTATTTCCACTTCAGCTCCGTCAGCCTTTTTTGTCTCCCTGTAGGCGCCGAAGCAGGTGTACATATAACCGAATGCTGTCCCCAGCGCCGCCATATCCACGACCCAGATGATGACATTGCGGCCGAACCAGGGTGCCATCAGAGCCAGGGCCGCTGTAAAGAGAACGGCGTTTTTGGGGACACCGCTCTTCTCGTCCACACCGATAAACCAGGCCGGGAGCACCTTGGCCCGTCCCATGGAGAACAGCAGGCGGCTGGTGGCCATATAGAACCCGTTGATGCCCGTGCAGATCCCCATGGAGATGGCTATTACCAAAAACCAGATCCCCACCTTGCCGATGGCAGCCTGCATGGCGTAACCGGTGGGCCAGACATGTTTTGCCTCGATCAACTCCTGCCAGGGGAAGACAACTCCGGTGGCGAGCAGGACAAGGATATACATGAGTCCGCCGACAATGATGGAGACCATGATCAGCAAATTTGCCCGGGCAGGTGGGAAGTCATACTCCTCTGCAGCCTGGGGGATGGTGTCAAAACCAACGAAAAGAAAGGGGGCGATGGCCAGGATGCCGACGACTCCGGCAATGGCCGGAACCTCAGGATTGAACCCTGGCGTCAAATGTGTAAACGATGATATATCAGTAAAGCCCGCACCACCCGCAATGAGGAACACCGCTGCGACGAGAAGGCCGACCATGTATACCTGGACATTTGTCACAGCTTTGGATCCCCGGTAATTCAGATATCCGAAGATCATGATTGCGGCTGAGGCAAGCCCGACCTCCCCGGCATAGATTTCTGATCCTGCGATGGTGTAGAGATATCCTCTGGCGAAAACATCCGGGGCCACAAATTTCGCCAGAAGCGAGAGCGCCGTAGCGTTCAATGGAACAATGCTCAGGTATCCGAGCGTCAAAAACCAGCCGCAGATATAAGCGTGATACCTGCCGAAACCGTTATAGGCATAGGCGAACTCCCCGCCGGAAACAGGCACTTTCTGGACCATGTATCCATAGCTCTTGGCGATGACCAGCATGGCGAGACCGCCAAGGGTAATGCCGATGGCAGCTCCTACGGGACCGCTTTGCTCCATCATGGTACCGGGTAGAATGAAGCTTCCCCAGCCAATGATGGATCCGATAGCCAGTGCCAGAACACCGACCGGGCTGATTGATTTTTCGAGGACGACCCTCTTTTCCTGTGTCATGTAAAATTCCCCTTCCCGTTTCGTAACCGTTCAGCAGTGCTCCATATGTGCACAGATGGGGTGCTAGTGAACGCTTACGTTTGAAATACTCCATGTTCAAGATTTTTCTGGATTGCCTTGAGGCTCTGTTTGTGGATTCTTTTCACAAGATCCCGGTCTCCATTGAGATAGTTGGCAAAATCCTTGATCGTGCCATACTGTAACAATTCCAGAACAGTGAGCCCGAAGGACCTTGTGTAGCGCTTGTTGCCGTCCATGAACTTCAGCCTGGGCAAAAAGAGGCTTCCGCAACTCTTGCAGCAGAATCTGAGCATTATAAGTTCCAGATGGCATCGCTTGCAACCAAGTGGAGGCATGTGAAACAACGTTTTTTCCTCCCTTTGAAAATCACCTCTTTGCTGTCGCAGCTTGAGCAAGATCTTTGATCCGCCCGAACTTCCGCTTGTATAATGATACAATTTCCAATGTACCTGGTTGCTCGATATTCTACACCTCGGGTGTTGAATGCATGGTATAGTAGAGAGGTAAACATGACATGAGTCCTTTGGGATCTGGTTGAAGGTTGTTTGGTCGCCAAACAACCTTCATCATGTCATGTCTATTTTTCAACTCTTTTCACCGTACCAGGTACTCGTTTGCCGGATGAACCATTTTAAATTGATACATTCCATTGTCAGCCCTCGACAATAAGCCGCTATGGTGTCTTGTGCACCGTAGCGGCTTATTTAGACTCATACGGGCGATACCCGGTTGATGTATATTCCATCGGAATCCAGGGCTGCATCCGGTGTTAATTGCCTTGAATCTCTCTTGCTTCTTGAATCACACTATCAACAATTGAATGGTCGGCCAGGGTCGAGGTATCTCCCAGTGAACCTTTATCAAAATCCCCGACCGCGACTTTTTTTCAGGATTCTTATCAGGATCTTCCCAGAACGGTTTTTTGGTAGGTCATCCGCTCACTGGATTATTGCCGGTGTGGCAAAGGGGCCGATCTTTGGCCTGACGTGCGCTACCAGTTCTTTTTTCAGTATATCAGTTTTTTCAACCATGTATTAAACGATACAAAGGCGTAGATAGACTGCACTTGATGGGGTGAGGATATCCGACAAACGGCAGATTCTCCGTCATTGTACATGCCTCCGGTGAAATAATACGTAGGATATAGAAGAGCTCAAATTCAAAAGAGCTACGGCTTGTGTAGCCACTTTATACCTGCCGACCAAGTGCAAAACATTAATAGCCCATAACGAGCCCCCCGAAGCTTAAAGTCGGCTCATCCGGTTACCGATTAGTTCCACAAGATAAGACCTCTCGCAAAATCTCTGACCTGTGGGACACTACAATCTGCCATATAACCTCTTTACACGCGCAGCTCTTTCTATGCGGCCTAACTCCTCTTCTTTGTATGCTTTTTTTCTTGACTTCCTCAATAATACTGAGTGAAAAAAAACAACAGAAAGCAATGGCGGTCAAGGCTATTAATAATCCGGTATCAAGATTTAACAGTGCAGTATCAAGATCCATTTGTGCTCTTTTTTGTTAACGATGCTTCAAACCTGCAAGTGCGAAACACCTGATGTCTGATGTTAGATATCTGATGTATCAGTACTGAAAAGCACTATATAAGATATAGTGCTTTAAAACAATAGTAATTTTTTATGCCAGTCGATCATTTTTTGAAAAAACCATTTTCCCTGGTCCAGCTGTTCAATAGCCTGATCACCACCTTTTTGCCATGCACGAATCCATCGACACACGACGTTGTAGTGAATTGATACAATCTCAGCTATTTCCTTCCGGGTCTTTCCGGCCTGAAACAAGTGAATGGCTAGATTTCGATTATGTTGTTGAACCTCTCTTGAAAGGTTTCTTCCGTCTGTATTTTTCATAGAAAGAGTATACCGCAAAAGAACCTAAATGCCCGCCAGGTTAATATTTGCCTTAAGAAGGATTGACCGAAGTAGTTAAAGGCGCAAGTATGTGCAAGAAACTGTTTGGTGAAGATTAGACCTCAAGTATGGCGCAGCTTAAAACAGTCTGAAAATGTGTCGCGTGGTCAGTTTCAATCCCCATCAGGACGGGGATTGAAATTTTAGGATAACTGTCGGTTACTCTATGTGCCTAACGCCACGAGCTGCAGCGCGTTGCCGGGTCCAATCTTCTTTGTCGTCGGGTGGTGTGGAACACTGGGCACCGATCTTTGGAACTATGCTTATGGCTTCTACCGGACATGTGAACGAACATACCCCGCAACCAATACATTTTTCGTCAAGTACGAGGTATTGGCCGCCCTCTTCAACAATAGCATCCATCGGGCATCGCTCATCTCTACATATCCCGCATGCCGTGCAGGAATCCGGATCAATTGTGGCCAGATAATTACTTTTTGCAAATGCGGTGGGGATCTTGAACTCTTTCATGGCACGGAGCATCCCGCAGCAGCAGGAGCAGCAATTGCAGACAAACGTCTGTCCTTCCACAACGTTGTAGGTCATATGAACCAGCCCTTCCTCCTCAGTCTGGTCAATAATTTTCAACGCCTCTTTCTTGGAGATAATTTTACCCAATTCCGGATACTTGTCGTACGCGCCGACTTCTTTACTCATATGGAGGCATGTCTCCAGGGAGTGACCACAGTTATTACCAACCATACGCTGCTGCTTCCGGCACATGCAATCTTGTACCTGAAACGACCTGGATTCTTCAATGACCTGACGAATATCCTCATAAGCTTGCACCTGTTGCTCCCCTGCGGCATCAGTCTCCACGGGAACCACCCTGAAATATGGTGGTTGCAACCCTACGACAGTCATCAGTGAGTCAGCATGGCTAAGCCATGATTCGAACAGTTCCGAAAATTTTCTCTGCTCGCTTTCACTCTTGTCTGTTCGGAGCCAGAAAAACTCATACAGACCAACCACGAAGGGAGGCATCCAATACATTTGTACGCCGTTCTTTTTGGTGGTTTCAAGTTGTCCTTTCATGACCATTTCATCTGTAATCGCCTGCAATTCCTCAACAGGTTTACCAATACTCTTTGCTATGCTATCTATTGATTCGGCTTTTTTGGGGAAAAGGAGCATTATTTCAGCTTCCTGGGGCGTGGCAATCATTTCAAGGATCTTCAGTTCGACACCCTCAGGATGGGGGGGGAAACCTTGGGGATATTCATTTAGCTTTGCTGCCAGTCTTTTGTAAACATCATTGCTCATGTTTATACCTCCGCTTGATTTTATGAGACCATCGTTTTCAGTCGGTCAGTCACCACATCGGTTCATGCGATGGATGTAAGATCGAACCTAGCGGCATCGCTCACTGTTCGGGAGCATGATCATAACCCAATGAGGTGCGCCGTTGAAGTAAGACCCTAATCAAATTCTTGGCGAAAACATTACTCTATAAAAGAGGTTGTCTCGTCAGCCAGCCAACTTGCCCAGGCTTCAATGCCGTCTCCAGTTTTTGCCGATACTTCGAAGATCCGGATTTTCGGGTTAAGCGTCAATACTCTTTCGCGCATGGCCTCAAGATCAAAATCCGTCATATGCAGATAATCGATCTTATTCACGAGAAGCACATCACACACTGAAAACATCAAGGGGTATTTAAGGGGCTTGTCATCTCCTTCGGGAACGCTCAGAATCATGACGTTTTTAATGGCCCCGGTATCAAATTCGGCAGGGCAGACCAGGTTACCCACGTTTTCAATGATGACCAGGTCGAGTTTATCCAGATCCATGTTGTCCAGCCCATTTTCAACCATAGAGGCATCCAGGTGGCAAAACCCGCCGGTTCTCAGCTGAACTGCGGTAATGTTTTGGGCTGCAACTTTTTCAGCATCTACCATTGAGTCAATGTCCGCTTCTATAACGCCTGTTCTGAATTGATTCTTCAGAATTTCAAGGGTTTTTAGGATAAGGGTCGTTTTGCCGGCACCGGGTGAGGCCATCAGGTTGACCAGGAAGGTTTTTTCATCGCTTAGCCTGGATTTTGATTTTTGGGCTACAACATCATTATCAGCCAGGATGTTTTCCTTGACTTCAATTAATCTTATATTTTCCACTAAATCGCCTCCAGATTTTTAATATAATATTCCCTGCCGGATATGAAAGTGAGTGACGACGCATGGGCGCACTCAGGACACTGTATTTTATCGATTTCTTTGATACTAACTTCAAAAGAATGTCCGCAGTCGTTGCATTTCATGACAGCAGGGGCTCTTTCGATTTTAAGCCTGGCATTTTCAGCAAGGGTGTTCTTGCTTAGATGGTCAAAATATTTCTGAATCCATTGGTCTTCAAGATCACTCATTGCACCTATCCTCAGTTGAATGGCCAGTACCTTATTTACCCTACTTGCCTGTGCGTGCTTTAAGGCAATGTCGAGTATTCTCTTTGTTACCTGAAGTTCGTGCATGTGATATTCCTGTTTAACCTTGAGTTATCGGCAATTGACGTTACGGCATCAAATTCAACGTGAAACGCTTCATCGAAAAAATACGAATCGGATGAATTTTTCGACTCGTCACGTCATAAAACTAACTGGGTTACAACCCCGTAGACCACTGGCCAACGGACTTGCTGCACTGTTCTCACGGGTTGGCATATTGTGATTTTTTCCTGAAAATGTTGTAGCATCTTCGTATAGGTTTCTGAATCTCCACAATGCTTCTTGACTGTTAGGATGCTGCTGTTACAACTCCAGAAAGATGTACCCGGTTCGGCGATGACCAGAAATTCGGCATTGTGGTGATTGCGTTGACTCAACAGCGCCGCTCGGGTAGGCAAACCAAGGGGGGGGATTTTGGGCAAGTTCCAGCCGGAATCAGCCAACCGATCCGGATCAGGTGTTTGAATGCCGCAACCAGAGCTATCCATTTGCCCGCATCTGAGTTCATCGTGGCGGAAGAAAATAGAGGATGGATTTTCAGTCCCGTTTTGCGGCAGGTTAGGCGAAGGTTTGACAGATCGGGAATCTTTATACGTCAAGTCGACTATTCCCTTAAGACTTTTTTCCGGTCTGAACAACACGAGTTCTGTAAGAGCATTGACGATTGCCGTATGCAGAAAAAACACACCTAAAACTAAGTTGACTGCTAAATCCAGCAAAACAAGAATGTCCTTGGTCATTTTATTAATCCGGCGGATATCGAAATCTAAGGTTTTTTCAAAGAGTACCTAATTACAGTGAGTTGCCACTGGCGGTGCAAACCTGTTTGTCCGCCGATTTAAGAGTCTTCTTTTCAAACTTAGAATTCCAAGTGAGAATCAGGCCAAAGTCTTAAAGTTTTCTGTATGACCACTTCTCACTTTTTCTTTCTGAAACTTGACCTCCATTAAAAGTTTATCAAATAGTTGCCTGGTGCATATCCAGCTATGGTCAACCGATTAACGTTGTTACGGTAACATAGTTACTTCAACAACAGCGTAATATCTGCCTTTTGCCATGTCAAGATATTTTCTCTTATAATCAACAAAACCGATAACAAGAGAAATGAATGCTGTTCATACCTAAAAGATGAAGGTTTTCACTGAATAGATGGCAAGTCAGCTAGATCAATAGTAAAAAGAGATCCTCTTTAAAACTCTATGGATTTACAGCCCTGGTTAAAAATCCCCAGGCAGGTTCGGAGGATGATGACTCATCAGGTATTCAATTCTTGACCACAGCGCTGATTTGGATTTGCGGTTCAATGTTGGTATAGTTCGGCATATCCCTCATCAGCTTACTGCCATGCTTGACAAATGCAGCCTGAAAATCCACCAGGTCTTTGAAATAGAGATGGCCAGCAGCGACAAAGGGTGCCGAAGAACCCGGGGCAACTCCGCAAAGTCCCTGATCAATTTCAATCCGCACCAGCCCCCAGGGACTCAACAATTCTGAGACAAGTTCGGCATGAGTGCTCGCATAATACTCCTGATTAAAATTCCCGTCAGGCTTGTTCGGATAAAGGATGGACACCCGAACCATGGCACCGCCCAGATCCGGCAGCGGATCTAAAATATGGTCTGCTTTTTCGAAGGTTCCCACCGTCTGAAAACCGACTTGGGCAGCCATTGCGTCGTCCACAAAGAGCATCTCTATGCTGAAGCCCTGATCGTCATTGAAGTAGATCATCCCACCATTTGGGGTTACGACAGGATCCGAGTTCCCCTCATAACCTGCGGCGATGCAGCGCGCGTAGGTTTCGTTAAAGACCTGGGCATTCTTGCAGCCAAAGGCGACATTCAGCAGTCCCTGGTCACTGATGCGATACTTTTCGGGCCAGGGTTTGCCGACCGGATCAAGGTATTGCACCACTTCCAGCAGAATGTCTCCGGCCAACAGCAGGAGTTCTTTTCGCTTGGCTCCTTCCAGGCCCAAGAGCGCCTCCTGTTCAGGTGTGTGCAGTGTCACCCCTGCAGCCTCTTTCAGGCCGAACGCATCGATAAAGACCTTTTTCGATTTTTCCAGGTCGGGGACGGACATGGTGACACTGCGCACAGCAACCGGAACCTTCGGGCGCGGGCGTGGTGTGGCATCAGCGGCACAGGGATCGTCCTCCATGATCTCCAGCAACACCCCTTCCGGATCTTTCACACAGACCCGGCGCGATCCCTTCGAACCCGCAGGTGCGGACAGCAGTTTCGTTCCGGCTGTTTCCAACCGGGCAAGCGTCGCATCGAAATCAGCGACATGCAGCCCGAGGGCGTTGTACCCTATATCACATGGTCTCCAGTCCTTGGGCAAGGGGCGCACTTCAGGGCTTTTGAATTGGAAGAATTCCAACTGAAAGAACTCTTGCTGGTCCACTGCCCAGAGTGTTTTGCTGGCAACATCCGGAATTCCCTGAATGGCCTCGAACAGTGGGCCGCAAAACTCTTCAGTACCGCCGCTTGGCAGGAAACCAAACATGTCCTGATACCAGGCAAAGGTTGTCTTCAGGTCAGTGACGCTCATGGCGACCTGGCAGAGTGTGATATTATGCTTCATAAGTATTGCCTAACCCCTTAGAGTTCTATGATAATCTTGATGTTGGTATTATCTTTACTCAGCAAAGCCTCGAATCCCTCTGTCACAAGGTCGTCCAGAGCGATGGTTTTACTGTGCAGCGGCTTAGGATCAATTTTCCCTTCGGAAAACATCTGGATCATCTCAGGAAATTCCATCAAATAGCCGAAACTCCCGACGATCCGTTTTTCTTCGACCGCAACATCAAGAAAATTGATCGTGCTCGCATCAGTGAACATACCTGCCAGGACCACACAGCCAGCCTTTTTAATCAGAGAGACCGCCAGCGGCGCGGTATCCTTGTGCCCGATACACTCGATCGCGACATCAGCACCGAGACCATCGGTGAGCCGCTTTATTTCTTCGACCGGATCAACTTCACCCGGGTCGATCACGGCCGCCGCCCCGAGCTGCATAGCAAGCTCTTGGCGATGAGTAGACAGCTCCAGAACGAAGACCTTGTCCGCCCCTTCGGCCAAAGCTGACTGCAGGACAGTCAGTCCGATCGGTCCTGCTCCCAATACCACAACCGTATCCCCCTGCCTGACCATCGCCTGACGAACAGCGTGCAAACCGACGGCGTACGGCTCGACCATCGCCCCGACAACGTCGGTCACCGAGTTCGGCAAAGGAAAAAGGACAGTGGCCGGGACATTGATATAACGGGTAAAAGCACCATTTATATGGAAGCCGAACATGGCCCCCTTGAGGCAGAGATGCAGCAACCCCTGCTGACAGTAGTGACACTCTCCACAGCACATTCCTCCCATGCTTGCAACGCGATCACCCAACGTGACGTTATCGACCCCCTCCCCCAGCTCGACGACCTTGCCGGAAAACTCATGACCCATAACTACTGGACCTTGGTGGCCGGTCAATGGATGCGGCTGGTCAACGCAGGTAAAGATCGGGCCATGAGCATATTCATGCAGGTCTGTGCCGCAGAGGCCAACGGCAGCAACCTCTATCTTGACCCAACCTGGCTCCGGGCTGGACGGTTCCGCGATCTCTTCAATTCTCACATCTTTTCTGGCGTGCCAAACTGCTGCTTTCATTTGTCACTTCCTTTTCAAGGTTGCTGATAGGTTGTTAAAAAGTCCACTGCTGCAGAGCAGGATGTAACTCTGTGACAGCGATGCCCCTTGGCCGCATAATTATATAACTCCACGGTCTATTTTTTTAAAAAACAGCTGCTAAATTTCCAATCTGTTCTCCGCCCCTTCCGGGTGATCTTGGTCCTTGCCTGCCCCCGGCTGGTCAGCGATTCACAGTTATGCAACCGGATTTTAAATGTGAATCGCTTTGTCAAAAGCGGACAGAACTGATTCGTGCATCACCTCGGATAGGGTCGGGTGGGCAAAAATATTGTGCATCAGCTCTTCCTCTGTGGTCTCGAGGTTCATGGCAATGCCGTAACCTTGGATCATCTCCGTCACTTCGCTTCCAATCATATGCGCACCAAGCAACTCCCCGCGATCCGCGTCAAAAATGGTCTTGATAAGACCTGCTGTTTCACCCAGTGCGACAGCCTTTCCATTTGCTACAAACGGAAAACGACCGACTTTTATCTTATATCCTCTTTCCTGCGCCTGTTTTTCAGTTAATCCAATTGATGCAACCTGGGGGTGAGAATAGGTACAATATGGAATCCTGCTGGATTTAACAGGCTGGACGGATTTGTTGCCTGCGATTTTCTCGACACAGACTACCCCCTCGTGGCTCGCTTTGTGAGCCAAACATGGCGCACCTGCAACATCACCAATGGCAAATAGCCCGGGTTCGTCAGTGCGCAACCATTCATCCACCTTGATGAAACCTTTCTCCACCTTGGCCTTGGTATTTTCCAGACCGATATTATCAGAGTTACCAACCACACCCATGGCGAGCAATACTCGATCAAAACTTTCCTGAGACACTTCTCCATCGCTGGTTTTCAGGCTGACATCCACGGAACTGGACTGCTTGACTATCGATTCGAGATATGTTGAAGTGGAGATCTTTATCCCCTGGGTTTCGAGTTCTTGCTGAAGCATGTTGGAGATCTCGACATCTCCTGCCGGAAGAATTTGCGGCAACGCCTCTACCAGTGTTACCTCGCTGCCAAATTCGCTGTAAAATGAGGCAAATTCAATACCTATTGCACCGGCACCGACTATGAGCAAGCGTCCGGGAACCTTCGCCGGCACCATCGCTTCCTTGTAGGTCCATACCAATTCCCCGTCTGGTTCCAATCCCTTGATCCGTATCGGCCTCGCTCCGGTTGCCAAAATGATGTTCGTGGATGAAATGATAATGTTGCCGGACTCTGCAGCTATAGCCAGTTGTCCACCTCCTTGTAAACTTGCGGTCCCCTCCAGCACAGTGACACCATTTTTCTGCAGCAAATAACCGACCCCGGCCCCAAGTTGCGAAGCGACCCCTCGAGAGCGTTTTACGATCACATCAATATCAATTTTGACATCGGGTGTTATCATTCCGAATTCATCGGCATGTTTCATTAATCGGTAGATCTCAGCACTACGCAGCAGCGCTTTTGTCGGGATACATCCCCAGTTAAGACAAATTCCACCAAGGTGTTCACGCTCTACGAGCGCGGTTTTCATCCCCATTTGTGCACCGCGAATCGCGGCGACATACCCGCCGGGGCCACCGCCGACCACAACTAAATCGTAAGATTGATCAGTCAAAGTTTACCTCCTTTAGTGAATATGATGAATCCCATCAAGAAGAGTTTGATTGTTTCGAGCTTATCCGGCTGCATATGATGATCTAACCAGTGGTCCGCACATGACTGTTGTAAATCCGATTTTTTCTGCCTTATTTTGATAGGCATCAAACATGGGCGGAGTAATATATTCGTAGATTGGAAAAGCCCCGGGTCCGGGGCTGAGATATTGCCCCAAGGTGAATGATTGGCAACCGGCAACATGCAAATCTTCCATCAACCGGTTGACCTCACCTACCGTTTCCCCAACTCCAACCATAATTCCCGATTTTACAACAATCCCGGATTGGTGATCAGCAACATTCTTCAGCAAAGCGAGAGATCGCTTATAATTGGCACCGGGGCGCATCTTCGGGTAAAGCCTGGGAACGGTTTCTACGTTATGACCCAGGATATCCGGTTGTGCGGCAATGACAGTGCCAAGGCTCTGCTCGTCCCCTTTAAAATCGGGAATAAGCACCTCGATAATTATGTCGGGCAAAGCCTCTCTTACCGCCTTGATTGTTCTGGAAAAATGTTCAGCTCCGCCATCGGGCAAGTCATCACGGGTGACCGAAGTAATCACGACGTGTTTGAGATTGAGTCGTTGTGCGGCGAGTGCAACCTGTTTCGGTTCCCCTGGGTCAAGGGGTCGGGGGGGGGCATTTGTTACGCCGCAAAAGCTGCAATTACGGGTACAATTGACTCCCATGATCAAAAAAGTGGCTATGCCATGATGAAAACAGTCGCCGGAATTGGGGCAATTGGCTTCTCTGCAGATACTGTTGACGTTTAACCCCTCAAGCAGCGCCTGCGTCTCTTCAACGACATTTCCCACGGGAAGTTTGCTATACAGCCAGGGTGGTTGACGCAAACCCGCAGCGGGCAAGCCAGATATTTGCAAATCGAGTGAGAAAATTTGTGTAAAATGGTTCACCAGCTTTTTTGTCACATGCTGCGGGGAAATTTTTTCCTCTGTCAAAAAAGCCAGTGAGGTCATGATGTTGCTGTCAAACCCGCACGGATTGATTACCGAAAAATCATCCAGTCGATTGTTGACATTGATGGACATACCATGCCGGGTAATCCACTGTTTACAGCTGACACCAATGCTTGCTAATTTAAAAGCTCCAACCCAAACCCCCGGTTTTTTTTCCCGCCGTTGGGCCGTGACTTGATAATCGGCGGCAATTCGAATGCCAAGTTCTTCCAGTTTACGAACGTACAGGTGCAAATCCTTGCCATGCTGGTTGAGATCGAGAATGGGGTAGATCACCAGCTGACCTGGAGCGTGATAAGTCAGATCTCCACCGCGATCGGACTGGTGAATTTCTATTCCGCGCGCCCGTAATGTTTCCTCAGGATAGTTCAGGTTGAGCTTACTTCCATTGTTGCCGACCGTAACCACCGGAGGATGTTCGACCAGCAGCAGCAGATCCGGAATTTTCTTCTGAAAACGAAGAACCGCAAGGTTTTTCTGCAGATCTGAAACGTAATCATACCGCAGTGTTCCAAGGTCTATAAGCAATGCGTTGTTCATACGATGCCTGTCGAATTTACCAGTGTAACGTAAACAAGGATTCCTCTACAGTATCGATCATCCCGCTAACCAGGAGTAGGGGTTCTCCATGTATTCTTTCACGGTTGCCAGAAATCTGGCACCACCTGCGCCATCAATAGCTCTATGGTCGAACGTCAGGCTGAAGCTGCAACAGGGCCGCTTCACCATCGCACCTTCAATGTCAACATATTTGTCAAAGATATTGCCGACACCAAGAATAGCTACTTCCGGAATATTGACAATCGGAGTGAAACGATCAATGCCAAACATACCAAGATTAGTCAGGGTGAATGTCCCGCAAGTGAGCTCGTCCATGTTCAGTTTGCCTTCACGAGCCCGGCTCGCAATCCCACCCAGATCATCGGTGATCTGGACTAATGACTTCTGTTCCGCAGAAAAAATCGCGGGAACCAGCAGTCCTTGCTCGGTATCGACGGCGATACCGAGATTGACAGTCGAGTATTCTATCAGTTCATCCCCTGCCAAAGTGGCGTTTATGCCAGGATGTTTGACCAACGCCCGGGAAACCACCGTTGCCATAATTGCAGTAAAGCTGGTTTTGAACGGTAACGATTTTTTCATCCTGGTGGATTCGGTCATATCCACTTCGGCTGTCAACGTCACCGGAGCGACCGTTGCCGCACATTCGCTCATATGCCTGGCCATGACTTTCTGCAACGAACTCAGGGGGCGCCGTCGATAGCTTCTTCCCAGTTCATCAACCGAGTCTGATTCCACATCCTTTTGCCCGGCTTGTTTGGCTTTCAAAACATCTTCTTCAATTATTTTGCCCCGCGCGCCAGTTCCTGCAACTGCATCTAAATCGATACCTGATTTTTCGGCTTCGCGCTTGGCCAATGGCGTAGCGGCGACCTGATGGTCTTTTTCAAGAGCCAGATAATTCTGCACGGCCCTCTTGTCGATTGTCCCATCACTCCGGGTTGCGGTAACAAGGGCAAGATCCACCGATTTTTCTTTTGCCAGTTTTTTGGAGGCAGGGGTGGCCCGAATCTGGTTTTTTCCTGTTCCGGCAACAGCAGGCGAACTGTTATCATTCTCCCGGGGCGTTGCTGGACCAACTCCCTCGCCACTCGCTGCATCTTGCAAACTTTCAGTTCCGGTGTTTACTTCGAGTGCATCATTTTCACTGAGAATCTCTGCAATTTCCTCAGCGACGGCAACTGTTAAACCTTCTTCTTTTAGAATGTGGAGGATACCTGTTTCAACACTGACAACCTCGTTACTCAATTTCTCCGTTTCGATGTGAAGCAGTGTCTCACCTTCATAAACCATGTCGCCATTCTTTTTCACCCATTTGGTGATCTTTCCCTCTTTCATTGTCAGGCCGAGCTTCGGCATTACAATTTTACCCATAGTTTATTTTCTCCTTACCAAGAAATCTATCTGCACAGTCAGTATGATTTTTGGCAAATTCTTCACCGGCACCTGCCGATGAATTGTTGGTGACGATTATATCGTTTCACAAATTTTATTGAATATATTCTCCATCCCTTTACGCACATCAACTCCGCGAAACGCCTCTGAATCTATAACTATTTGTTTGACAATACCATCGACGAGACAAGCCAGCATTGCGGCTTTCATCATGGTATTACTTTTATCGTTAACCGCCTTAGCAGAGTCTCCATCCATGAGTAATTCCAGGAAAATATCTCTGAATCGTTTAGTGACATTCTTCAGGGGCTGACGGAGTCGCTCTGAATAGAGCCCTTGCGCAAGAAGGTCGTAGTAAACGTTTATGTATGCGAAATCATTGTAAAAAAAGTCAAAAAGAATGTTCAGCCCCACATTAATCTTTTGCTGCGGTTCATCATAATTCGCAATAGCTTCCTTAAAAGTCTCCAGGATGCTATTACCACTATGCTCTATCGAGGCTGCTATCAACTCTTCTTTATTGTTGAAATAATATGACAAGGTCCCCTTGCTGACGCCCACCTCTTGCGCAATAATATCCAAGGTTGTTTTGCCATAACCGTGCTGGGCAAGACTACGCAAACAAGCATCGAGAATTAGTACCTTTTTCTCTTCTGTAGCAAGACCCTTAAGAACCACTGTCTCCGCCATAACTGTCTCCTGTAATCATCATACTGTTCGATCTGATACAAAGTAAAATATCCGTTGTGCTGCATTGTGGAATTTTAGCAAAACATAAATATACCATTGGTAACGCTGAGAACCTACTTGAAAACAAAAATCTTTTGTATAATCAATTTGCTATCCACACGAATGAGAGCCGCATACTGATTTTTTACGAGGTTGTCAAATTTTCACTCATAATGACTTTGGAAAGGTTATGCTTGATGCATTTGCCTCTCTCTTGATCTTCTCGGCAGAACCTGTCAAATTACAACCCAGATAGCTTATCTGTAATTATAGATTTCTCATTCTTGGCCTATCGCTTTTTTAACCGCCCTGACAAGATCCTGTTCATCTGGAATCGTAGCCCATTCCATTTCCTGGTTATAGGCGTAATTCACATGGGGAGTGCCAACCCTGACGATCGGTCCATCCAGGCAATCGTAGGCCTTTTCAGCAATAAGAGCAGCAAGTTCGGCACCAACACCACAGGTCATAACTCCTTCTTCGGCTGTCACCAGACGTCCGGTTTTTTTGACCGACTGAAGAATTGTTTCGGTGTCGAGGGGATACAATGTCCGCGGATCGACAATTTCAACGGAGACCCCTTCAGCGCCCAGTTCGTCGGCAACCCGCAAAGCACGAGGAACCATCCCGGAAACAGCGACAATTGTGACATCATCGCCTTCTCTTAATACGCTCGCCTGGCCCAGTGGTATTGTGAAATCAATATCATCGGGCACTTCACCACTTTCAAAATAAAGCAGTTTATTCTCAAGAAAAATCACCGGATTATTGTCGCGTATCGCAGATTTCAACAAGCCCTTGGCGTCTATGGGACTTGATGGCGACACCACCTTGAGTCCCGGGACTCCCATGAACCATGAAGCAAGGCTTTGGCTGTGTTGGGGGCCTGCACCGAGGCCTGCTCCTCCAGGGCTGCGAACAACCATCGGCACACTAAAGGTGCCCCCTGACATATAACTCATCTTCGCAGCTTGATTGACTATCGGATCCATACAACAAGTCAGGAAATCCTGGAACATAATCTCAGCTATCGGTCGCATTCCTGTCATCGCGGCCCCAACTGCACAGCCAATGATAGCGTTCTCGCTGATGGGGGTATCACAGAAACGGTCCGTACCAAATTCATCCACCAGACCGGCAGTAACACCAAATATTCCCGTGGTGACATCCTCACCGATTAAAACGACATTGGCATCGCGCCGCATCTCTTCGGTTATTGCCTGGCTAATGGCCCCGGCAATCGTATTAAATCCCATACTCATAGACGTATCTCCTTGCTTAATCTGCATAAATATAAGACATAAAATCCTGTGGATTCGGATCCGTCCCTTGGCGCCCGAACTCAACGGCCTCGCCGATTTCGCTCTCTACCTCGACGGATAAAGCCTCAAACTCTGCAGCGGTGATCGTCTTGCGTTCGATCAATTGTTTTTTAAAGCGCTCGATCGGACAATGCTGGGTTATAGCTTGAAGTTCGTCCTGATCACGGTATGGTTGGGGATCTCCGGCATAGTGCCCTTCCCAGCGGTGAGTCAAACATTCCAGTAAAATTGGTCCATTACCTTTACGAATCCAGGCAACGGCATCAGCGGTGGCGGAATAGACTGCTTCGATATCATCACCATCAACAGTGACTCCAGGCATGCCGTAACCAACTGCACGAGTCGAAACCTTTTCAATCTTCTGGTGGCTGGACTGGGGGGAGAATTCCGCCCAACCATTATTTTCACAGACAAATAATATCGGCAGTTTCCAGACCGAAGCCAGGTTGGCAGCTTCATGAAACGTTCCCTGGTTGCTCGCTCCATCCCCAAAAAAACATGCGGTTACCCGGTCATTGTTCTGGTATTTGGCAGAAAACCCGGACCCGGTTGCCAATACCAGTCCCGCCCCGACTATGCCGTTGGCACCCAGGATACCGAGGTCAAAAGCGGCTACGTGCATTGAGCCACCCCGGCCTTTGCAGTAGCCTTCGGTCTTTCCGAAAAGCTCAGCCATGGCAAGCTTGATATCGCCTCCCTTGCCGATCAAATGTCCATGCCCACGATGTGTACTGGTTATATAATCATCGTTGGTCAAGTGCGCACAGACACCGGTAGGACATGCTTCCTGGCCGATTGAAAGATGAACAAAACCCTTCACCTCACTATCTGCGAATAACCTGGCGAGGGTTTCTTCAAAGCGCCGGATAAGGAGCATTCTTTTTAGCAAAGCCAGTGCGGCATCCTTGCCTACCTGCTTTTTTTGTTTGAGTTTAAATTTCGTACCCATAATTTTCATCTCCATAGTAGAGGTATTGATCAAACCACCAGATCTCCCATACCGTTATTTTTCAGAAAATTGATGTACAACCCAAATAAAGGCCCAAGGACCGGAACCAGTTTCAAAACTTCTCCTAAATTTCCTACTGTACGGATATCCTTTTTTAACGTAGCCATCATGAAATTAACCTTTCCCAGCCAGTATAAGTGCGCAATATCCGAATCCATTTCCATCTTCACCTTTGGATTTACACTGTCCGGCCACTCCCCGGTGTATACTTTTATCTGCTCCCCGGAGGAAGCATCGATAACTATTTTGCCTTCAGGATTCAAGTAATGCAGCTCAAGAACCAATCCTGTATTGAGAATTTTCTGTTTTACTTCCGGCACTTGGTCTGCAGACCCGAACATACCGCTAATCCCTTTGTACAGTTGATCAATATTCGTGATATACTTTCCCATACATCCTCCTTTTGCCATAACTTCGGGTTATTAGAGCCAAATCCACATGTTATACAAGCTGCGCTTGTAAGCGTTTGGACCAGTGTGCGCCACGATTTGCCGCAATCTATCTGACCGGTCAGTATTATATAACATCAGCTGATTTTTTGTGTCAATGTTTTTTAAAAAAAAATCATATTGAGCCTTAAATATTCCTCGTTGCGATAGAGTCTGCGAGCAACTTGAAATCCGGTCGCATGTTCACTTTTACAGCTGCTGTAATTTTGCATGAAGAGCCGGTAACAAAAAAAACATACAGAAAGTCGCGATGCACCAACCTGGGATTTCGGTATTATGGCAGAAGGATTCTATTTTTGTCGGTAGCTGAAAAATAGAAAGATTTCGTGTTGTCCTGATAGCCCCCAGCACCCGAGATTCTGGGGCGTATCATTCTTGTGTTCATCCTGCTGTTTTTTTACTTTCCCATGAGAGATAGAGCTGTTACCAGCCACTGGTATTGCTGGTTAAAAGAAATCCGAGGAGGTGTGGAGCCTTAAGTTATACATATATTTTTTTTTACTTTTGTATAAATTGGACTTGACTTCAGCACAGGTGTAGGCAATTATTATCTGACTGGTCAGATAGAACAAAAATGAGGTTTATGGAGTCGAAGGATATTCGTTTAAGCAAAAAAATAAATTTTCTGTGGGGTGCAATATATTGAATATACAAAATTTGTAGCTGGCGGCATGCGCGCATTACCATCTTGTCTTGAGTTTGGCCGTATCCTAGAGCGCAGCAAATAGATCTACGGTCAAGGATTCAGCTGGTGCGGCAATTTTCGCTTTTGTGCCGATCCTGCCATATGGCAATGGCAGCCACCACCGCAGCAGCGTAAGGGAAGGTGTAGAGGGTGTGATGCAACGCTGGGTTGCTAACTGCAAATAAGAACCAGTGAATTCAAACATCAACACGACAGGGGGCAAATATGACGAAATTGGCAGGTAAAGTGGCTTTGATTACAGGAGGCGCATCCGGTATCGGTGCGGCAACCGTCAAGGAGTTCGTCGCCCAAGGCGCCAAGGTGATGATTGCCGACCTCAATGAAGAAGATGGTTTGACGTTGGCAGAGTCTCTGGGAAATGCGGCTGCATTTATAAAAACGGACGTATCCGAATCAGAGCAGATCCGGCACATTGTCGAAGAGACGATCAGACGGCATGAAAAAATAGATATCCTTTTCAATAACGCAGGGATAGGTGTCTATGGCAGGACTCATAAGGTGTTGCCGGAGGTGTGGGAGAAGGTCATGAAGGTGGATGTCGATTCTATTTATCACTTCTGTCGTTTTGTCATCCCTTATATGATGAAAGCAGGTGGTGGAGTAATTATAAACACGGCATCGGTCTCGGGAATGAGAGGTGACTACGGTTATGGCGTTTATACTGCCGCTAAAGGGGCTGTTGTGAATTATACGCGCAACCTGGCCCTGGACTACGGTAGAGATAACATCCGTGTTAATGCGGTCTGTCCCGGCCTGATTGAAACGCCCATGACGAGCCCTTTGATCGCTCATCCGGGAATTCTGGAGCAGTTCAAAAAGAACACTCCCCTGGGGCGCCCGGGACGCCCTGAGGAAGTTGCCAAGGTTGTAGCGTTTCTCGGTTCCGATGACGCCTCATTTGTGACGGGAAATATAATGCAGATAGACGGTGGTGTGATGGCATGGACAGGCCAATATGACGCGTATCGTGAGCTTGGCGATATTACGCTTCCCTGATTGCAGAACAATAACATCTTGGTTTGAGGGCGAATTTTAACGTTGTAGAGATAGGTAAAAAGGAGGCTGTGGATGAAGAAAGAAGCGATTGATCCTATAATGCAACATGACCAAATAGAAGTAATCCCCAGCAGTTTGATCAGCAAACGATATACAGCATGCGGACCACTGTTTCATAGGTGGCGTTGCATGAACAGAATGAGGTTGTTTGGTGTTGCCGTGACGATACTGGGCAGTCTGTCGGCGACAACCGGCGCGTACGCGCTTAATTTTGATCTTGGCAACGGGATCTCCCTTGACTGGGACACGACCCTGCGCTACTCCGTAGCTCAACGTATTGAGGACCGGGATAGCAAGTTGATCGCCGATCCGAACAGTGATGACGGCAACCGGAACTTCGACCGGTGGAGCCTGATCAAAAATCGCTTCGATGTGCTTACCGAAGCAGACCTCAATTTCGGCGAAGTGGGTCCCCTCTACAACTTCGGCCTCTTCACCAGGGCTCACGGCTGGTATGATTTTGTATACAACCAAAGCAACGACCACGATTCCCCCCTGACCAGCAACAATATATCCGTTGCCTATGACAGCTTTACCGACAAGACGGAGAAATGGCATGGCAGGAAAGTGGAGATGCTTGACTACTTTCTCTATTCCGGCTTTGACGTCGGCGGTCTTGATACCTCGC
>NZ_FNJI01000054.1 GCF_900104445.1 Desulforhopalus singaporensis
GTTCTCCATGGCGACAACCTGGTGGACGAAGGACCTGTTTCGGAATTTCACGGCTTTTACGAGCTCTACGGTCCCGGCAACAAGATGTTCATAAAAACCGTTACCCATCGTCGTAACCCTGTCTACCAGGCAATTCTTCCGGGTTATGCCCCCGAGCACCTTCTCGTCGGCGGTGCAGCCATCGGAGCAACTACCTGTTTCGCCCTGAAGAAAAAAATTCCAAACGTCACCAACGTGTTGATAACAGAGGGCGGCATGGGACGGCTGCACGCCATTATAAGCATGCACCAGCCCAAGGCGGGAGAGGGCAAGCGCGCCATCATGCTGGCCATGGGCCACACCAACCTGCTTAAGCTGATCATTGTGGTTGACGATGACATTGACCCAAACGACTGGACCCAGGTTGAATGGGCCTTGGCCGCCAGAATGAGGGGTGAGGAGGATATCATGATAATACCCGGGGTGAAGGCCGATCGCTGCGACCCCCTAGAAAAAGACTTGACGATTACCAAGGTCGGAATAGTCGCAACCAGAAAACCCAGTGATTCCCTGTCACCGGAGAAATTCATCCCTGCCAGGGCACCGGAACGAATTCTTGCCCAGGTAAAAGAAACATTGGATAGATATTGATCTTTTGCTTTTTTTAAACGCAAACCGCAAAAGAAAAACAGAGTTATTCGGGAGAACAACAATGCATTTACACTTTGATCCGAATCGATGTTACAGCTGTAAAACGTGTCAACTGATCTGCTCCTACCACCACACCGGATCATTCTGGCCGGAGAAAAGCAGTATTGAAGCGTACAGGAATCAGCAAAACGGTTATGTAAAGTGGTCAGTTGACAACACCTGCGACGGCTGCAGTGGCGAGTCTGAAGTTCTCTGCGTCAAACATTGCGTATACGGAGCCCTTACCATTGGGGCGAAACAACCGCAACCAGAAGGTCATGGAAAAAAACTCACCGCTGAAACCGATACAGGCGGCAGTTGTCTGGCCGGGAAAATCTTAAGAGTTGATCTTACCGAAAACAAAATCTGGACAGAAGACTCCCTTTTCTATGCCCAAAAGACCCTTGGCGGTCGTGGAATAAATTCCATGATTATGGTCAACGAGATCCCTGCGGGAACCAGATGGTCCGATCCCCAAAACCTGCTCTGTTTTGGCGCCGGTCTCCTTAACGGGACAATGGCACCCGGGGCCTGCCGTGTAGATATTTCGTCAATTAGTGTGTTCTCAGGCGGTAAAGGATCCGCCAACGTCGGTGGCTTTTTCGGTCCTGAAATGAAATATGCCGGCTACGACAATATCATCATATCGGGGAAGGCCCCAAAACCGGTCTATCTTTATATCCGCGACGACGTTGTCGAAATCAGAGATGCCGAAGGGCTCTGGGGACAGACTGTTTTTTCATCTGAGGCCTGGCTGCGGGAAACTCTTGGCGACCCCCAGGTGAAAACAGCTCTCATCGGCCCGTCGGGTGAAAACAGGGTAAGAGGATCAGCGGTCATGATCGATGGATCCCGGGCTGCGGGAGGATCTGGGGTCGGCTGCGTTATGGGCGACAAAAACCTCAAAGCAATCGCCGTCAGGGGAACCGGAAAAGTAGGGTTGGCCGACCCTGCCCGTTTTATGAAGGCTATCGATAAATGCAGCGCGCAATGTGCCCGGGAACCCAACGTCGTACCAATGCGCAAGTCTCTTACAAACTTTTACTCCGATCCCGATTTCGAAGGTTGGGAGCGGATAATGGTAGTGCGCAACGGACAGGACGAATACTGGGAAAAAGAGAAGCGAATAGAACTCATGAACCAGCAAACCGGGGTCCCGAGTATGAGAAAAGGGATGCGGGCCTGCTACCTTTGCCCTACCGGCTGTTCGTCGTACATGGAAATCGACGACGGGCGGTTTCAAGGAACAAGGGGTGAAGGTTTCTGGGTGAACACCATCATGGGTCATGCCGCCCGTTTTGACCTGTCTGATCCCGAAGCCGTCGTTCATGCATGGCTGCTGACCAACGAGATGGGACTTGACACAGACTACGTTTCCTCCGGCCTTGCCTGGATTTTTGAGTGTTATGAAAACGGATACATTACCAAGGATGACACTGGTGGAGTCGAGCTCAACTGGGGGGACGGCGACGCCCTGGTGGCAATGATCAAAAAATTGGCTTACCGGCAGGGAATCGGTGACTTACTTGCTGACGGCATGCTGGAGGCTGCCAAAACAATCGGCCACAATTCAGAATATCTCCTGGCGCACATGAAAGGTCAGCCTTCGATCGAACCTTTTCGAGTTCCCAAGGGATGGGGGCTGGCGGTTGCCACCTCACCAATCTGCGGAAGACATTTACGGGGATCCACCCAGGGCAGCCACAGGTTTGGGCCAAGACCACGTCCCGGCAAATTCGGTGCCACCGAATATGAAGGGCAGCCAGAGGGGGTGTACTGGCAGGCGCGTACCAAAGAGCTCGAAGACAATATGGGGATCTGCAATTACGTCGGCACCTGGTCCGGAGGTAATTACCTGACCCCTGGAAATTTCGCCGAACTTATCAGCTCCGCTCTCGGCATAGAAGTAACCGAAAAGGAGTTGATGGATCATTATGCATGTGTTGGCCGAAACCTTGAAAAGGCCTTTAACACACTGTTTACAGATCTGGAGAGAAAAGATGACCTGCCTCCCGAACGATTTAGAAAAGAACCGGTAAAATCGGGGCCAAACAAAGGCTTCATTGCTGACGAAGAAAAATATCACACGATGCTGACCGAATTTTATCAACTTTGGGAGTGGGATGCGGAGTCGGGACTGCAGACGCGTGATGGGCTGGAAAGGCTTGGCTTGAAAAACGTCGCCGATAAACTGGCCGCCCAGGGAAAACTCGTGCAGAAAAAAGCATAACTCCCCACACCACTAATCCTGGAACAAAGGTCGAAAAACTCTATTATGCCCAAAAAGACATTTACATCACTGGAAAAGGCAATCGATATTCTCAACTTATTCGACATCGACAACCGGGAGTTTTCCGCCAAGGAAATATCCGAATCCCTTGAGATACCGTTGAGCTCGACCTATAAATACATTGACTTTCTGGTGAAAAAACAGCTCTTGCGTAACAAACCCAAGTCAAAGATGTACGGGCTGGGCTTCATGATAACCAGGTTAGGCTATGTTCTTGAAAAAGACATCGATATCCTGGACATCTCAAGACCACACCTGGAAAAGCTTTGTAAAGAGACTGGCGAGACTGCAATTTTAACCATGATAATCGGAGATGAGGTGATCAGTCTCGACCGTGTGGAACCTCAGCGTCTGGTAAAATTCAGCCTGGAGCCGGGAAGGCGTCTTCCCCTGCATATCGGGGCAACCTCCAAAATCCTGCTTGCCTTTCAGGATGATCAATTCATCGAAAACTACCTTTCGACCAACCCTCTTACAAAATTAACAGAAAAATCAATATCAGATCCCGAGTTGCTCAAAGCGGATCTCGAAACAATCAGGGGGCAGGGATACGCCGTCAGCAACTCGGAGGTTGATGCCGGTGCGCTTGCGGTCTCGGTGCCCATTTTCGACCAGAGAGGCGCTGTGATTGCCGGTCTGACTGTGGCCGGCCCCCGTGAACGTATAAACCAGACCCAGACAATGCATCTCTGCTCTATGTTGAAAAAAAGAGCGGAAAAGATCGCATATGACCTGGGTTTTCTCAACAGAGAATAACAGGAGGAAAGTCCGAATAAAGATAAGTTGTGGCAAGGTGTGCAGTGCCACCATTTTTGAGGTGGTCAGAGGATATTTATCTATTTTCAATCATAAATAAAATCTGCAATTATCCGTCATCGAGAATGGTAATTGCAGAACCCGTCAACCAGACAAAATGGCGTCAGCCGGAGGAAAAAAATGAAAAAATTGATGATTCTCGCGTTACTCGGTATTTCAATTGCTTTAGCCGGTCAATGTTTTGCCACCGAACCGGTCACACTGCAACTTGCCAGTTTTGTTTCCCCCAAAAGCGTGACCAACTCTGTCACCATACCAGCGTTCATAAAAGCGGTTGAAGAAGCTTCAGAGGGAACACTAAAAATCAATCACTATCCCGGCGGAACCCTGGGCTCAAGCCCCAAATCCCAACTCAAGCTGGTGGAAGACGGTGTCGTTGATATCGCCGAGGTGGTAGCGGCCTACACGCCGGGACGTTTTCCCGAGTTTGCACTGTTCGAACTGCCTTTTGAGTTCAACAACTCCGAAGAGGCAGGTCTCACGGCATGGGAAATGTATAAGAAAGGGCTCATGCCCAGTATGGACAACCTCGAAGTCATGGGAATTGTGCAGGTCGGTCCCTATACCCTTCACGCCAGCAAGGATATCAGTTCACCAGATCAATTATCCGGCCTTAAGCTCAGGGCCGGAGGTCCCACCCAGGGCAAAATCATCGAACAGCTCAACGCCGTACCAATCGGTGGAATCGGTGCCACCAAAATTGCGGAAGGCATATCCCGCAAGGTTCTCGACGGCTGCCTGATGGACGACGGCAATCTCTTTAATTTCAGGATCGCAGATGCAACCCGCTACCATGTGGTCAACGTCCAGATGGGTAATGTTGCCGTATTTTTTCCCATGAACAAGGCTAAATATGACAGCCTGCCGGAAAAAGCTAAAGCGGCGCTGGATATGTATCGCGGTGAGTGGCTGACCCGCGAGCTGAACAGAAACCTGGACAAGCAGATTTACAGCGGCATTGAAAAGCTTCGCAGCAGCCAGAAACATCATGTCATCGAATGGTCTGCTGACGAGATCGAACAGGTCAAGCAGGCAATGGCGCATATCAAGGACGAATGGAATGTAACTGACGCAAAAGGTATCAATCTGTACGAGGAGATGTTGAAGGCCAAATCGGATGTTCAAGCAAAAATGAACTAACGCCATGGGAAAATTCGTTAAAAATATAAGCGAATATGTTGCCTTCATCGGTCTTGGCGGCCTGATTATTCTCTCGATAGTGATCCTCGTTGACATTATCGGGAGAGAATTGCTGGGCATGCCGATTCCGGGCTTCAGCGACATCACGGGTGAATTCATTATCATCACCGCCGCTGCATGTTTTCCTGCATCTTTTGCAGACCGGAGCCATGTTTCCGTTAGATTTGTCGGCCAGATAGTTCACTGGCGCGTCCGGGAAGCATTGGATCTACTGGGTAATGTGGCAACGCTCGTCATCCTGTTAATCATTGTGGTTCAGTTAGTTGAATATTCTGAACAGGTCTGGGTTAACAAGGAGACAACCTGGTTGATCGCACTACCTATCTGGCCGGTGTGGTGGACGGTCACCGCATTGCTGGCTATTTCCTCCATCATCCAGGCATTAATGACTTATTTTCAGGTCAAGAGGCTTTTTTCACCTGTAAAACTTAGCGATCTGGATGCCATAGAATCCGATTCAGCTACAGTACAGTCGTACGAGGAGTAACTTTTGCAATGACACCTATAGAAATCGGTTTGATTGGACTGGCCTGCCTCGTTTTTGCCATTTGCTGCCACATCCCGGTGGGCATAGCAATGGCTGTTGTTGGAGCAGGCGGATATCTGATCCTGACCGGAAATCCTTCCGGAATGCTGAGCCTTATGGGTACGGAGATTATAAGTACCCTGTCAAACCATGAATTTTCAGTAATTATGACCTTTATTCTGATGGGTGGAATGGCCGGCGTTGCAAAACTCTCGTCAGATATTTACCGGTTGTCCAATGCATGGGTCGGCCACTGGAAAGGCGGGCTGTCCATTGCAACCATCCTCGGATGCGGAGGTTTTGGAGCAATTTCAGGTTCTTCTATAGCCACAACCGCGACAATGGTAAAAATTGCCATGCCTGAAATGGAGAAAAGAAAATACGCCCAGGAGCTTTCAACAGGGACTCTTGCGGCGGGAGGAACCTTAGGGTCGATTGTTCCTCCCTCAATTATTATGGTTCTCTACGCTGTACAGGTCGAGGAGTTCATAATCGACCTGTTTCTGGCTGCCGTAATCCCTGCAATTCTCTCCGTGTTTCTGTTCGCCGTATCGGTACGAGTCTACCTGATGATCTATCCGGAAAACGCGTTGCAGGCAGAGCGGACCTCATGGCCGGAACGAATGGCAACGGTCAAGGACAACTGGGCTTCGGTCTCTATTATCGTAATCGTCATGGGAGGAATTTATTCCGGTTTTTTCACGGTAAATGAAGGTGCTTCAGTAGGCTTAATCCTTACCTTTTTTACCGCCCTGATGCGCCGAACGCTAAACCGAAAAAGCCTCAGCGCAACCATACGCTCAGCAGTCGGCAGCATCGCCCTGTTGTATGTTATCATGACGGGAGCAAATGTTTTCACCTATTTTATAACCCTGTCCAACATGCCGGCGGCGATAGTTGACTGGGTTATAGGCCTTGGACTCTCCCCCATCATGGTGATCTGGACTCTTGTTTTCATGTATATAGCACTTGGTGCTGTTTTTGACGCCATTGCCGGAATGCTTCTCACTCTCCCCTTCGTTTATCCGTTGGTTACAGGTCTCGGCTATGATCCGGTCTGGTGGGGAATTGTAAATGTCATGGTAATCGAAATCGGCATGATCACACCGCCGGTCGGAATTAATGTCTTTGTTTTGAAAGGGTTACGCAAAGACATCCCCCTGACTACTATTTTTAAGGGTGTGATACCGTTTCTGGCTGCCAATCTGCTTGCTCTCACCCTGGTCATTTTCTTCCCCCAGCTCAGTCTCTGGTTGCCCAATCTATTAAGGCAGTAGAACCGGATTGATTTAACTATAAGATATAAAACACTAACCAGTCCTTAAAACCAATGAAACTTTACGACATTTTAATACAGGGCAATATTGTAACCAGGGATGAGATCATCCATGATGGATATGTTGCTGTATCGGGTGAAACCATCGCCGCGGTAGGCCGTGGTGAACTGCCGCAGGCTCAAAAGATATATGATGAGCGCGGATCTTTCGTCATGCCTGGCGGAATTGACTCACAGGTTCACAGCAGGAGCCAGAAGGACCGGGAGGGTTTTGCGTGGTCCACCCGGTCCGCTGCCAGCGGCGGGATAACCACCATCGTCGACATGCCTTATGATGATGGAAACATGATCTGCAACGGTGAACAGTTCCGGGCCAAGATTGCCAACGCAGAACAAAATGCAAGGGTCGACGTCGCGCTGTACGCGACCATCGCCCCGGAAGAGGGAACGCTCCGCATAAAAGAGTTGGTAGAGGCGGGGGCGGCCGGGTTTAAATTTTCCACTTTCGGTACAGATCCCAAAAGATTTCCCCGTATTCCAAGCTATCTGCTTTTTGAGTGCTTCAGGGAAATAGGTAAATATCAGCTTGTTGCCGGTGTCCACAACGAAAACGATGAGGCTGTCAATTATTTTGTCGATAAGGTGAAAAAATCCGGTCTGACAGACTGGACCGCGCACGCCTTAAGCCGTCCGAGGATTACAGAGACTCTTGCCATGGCGGAAATCTATGAGTTGGCTGCCGAGACAGGATGCCGGGGGCACGTCGTGCACTGTTCGGTCGGCCGGGGCTACGAAATGTGTGCCGCATACCGCAGCCAGAATGCAGACACTACCGTGGAAGCCTGTATACATTACCTGATCCTGAACCATGAGGAGCATGGACCGAAACTGAAGGGGCTGGGCAAAATCAACCCGCCCATACGACCAAAAGCTGAAGTTGAAGCTATCTGGAAACATTTGCAGAAAGGAAACGTGACCGTTGTTTCAACAGATCATGTCAGCTGGTCACTGGACCGCAAATCTGATCCGGATATGTTAAAAAACGCCTCGGGAGCACCCGGTCTGGAAGTTCTGTACCCGTTGCTTCTTACAGGATGTAAACAGCACGACGTCTCCTTGGTAAAAGCCGCTTCAGTTATTGCCGAAAACCCGGCAAGACTTTTCAACCTGCATGACCGGAAAGGAGTGCTTGAGGTTGGCAAGGATGCAGACATCTCTATATTCAGGGAATCGCCCTACGAATATAATCCGAGAAAAAGCGGCAACAACATTTCAGACTGGAGCCCTTACGAAGGGATGACACTTGATTTTAAACTGTCAAAATCGTTTCTCAGGGGAGAATTGATCTGTGATGACGGACTGGTACTTTCCAGACAGGGGAACGGCAGGTTTTTAAAACCAGTTTTGGGAAAATAAAATGAAAATCAACAGCGATCGACTCTGGGAGACACACCTGGCTGCAGCAACAATGACTGAGGCCGGCTCACCATATACAAGAAGGTCCTTCACCCCCCAGTACAGAGAAATGAGGAGCTGGCTCACAGACGCATTTGCCCAAACCGGTCTGGAGGTCAAAACCGATGCGGCCGGCAACCTGCTCGGCATCTATAGAGGAAGAACGGAAAAAAACGTCGGGGTCGGTTCCCATACCGACACCGTGCCCTGCGGCGGCCGTTTTGACGGCATAAGCGGAGTTTTATCGTTTCTTGAAGCGGCACGATGCATGAAAGAAAACGGGTATGTCCCGCAAAAAAACATCGTCGGCATAGATTTTCTGGCGGAAGAACCTTCTGAATTTCGTTTATCATGTATAGGAAGCCGCCTTGCCACGGGCAACTTCAACGAGAACATGCTGCAACTCAAACACCGGCAAACCGGAGAGCTGCTGTCCGCGGCTATCCAGGACTGGGGTGGCGATATTTCGCTTCTGGCTCCCGGTCATTCCCTGTTTGATGCCACCAAATTTGACGGGTTCCTCGAACTTCATATCGAACAGGGGCCGGTTTTAGAGAAAAAACAGCTCGATGTGGGTCTGGTAACAGGTATCTGTTCGGTGACCCGATATGACTTCACGGTAAAAGGAAGGGCCGATCACGCTGGCAACACCCCTATGAATCTCAGATCGGATGCTGTAGTTGCTGCCGCAAAACTGATAAACGGCATTTCCGAAATCGCCCGGGGCACCCTTTCGAAAGGACCATACTTTACTGCCACCGTAGGCAAGGTCGATGTTTTCCCCAACGGATCTAATGTCATTGCGGAACAGGTCGACTTTACGCTGGACATTCGTTGTGAAACCAACCAGCTGGTGGATGAAACCCTGCAGGACATATTCGCTTTGGCAGCGGATACAGCAGGAAAGACCGCTACCACCATTTCCCATGTGAAAATAAGCCAGAGCCAACCTTCGATAAGCAGTGAACGGCTACTCTCTGTCCTTGAAAAAAATGCAATTGAGTTAAATCTTCAATACACGAGAATGCTTAGCGGTGCCGGCCACGATGCAGCCTACATGTCAACTGTTATGCCCATGGCAATGATATTCATTCCGTGCCGCAAGGGGCGAAGCCACACCGCATCGGAATATAGCGCAAAACATCAGATCGCCAAGGGCGCGAATTTGCTGTTGCAATCTTTGATAGAGCTGACCAGCTCTGATTAGTCGTTGCGGTCACGGTACATGGGAACTACTTGGTGGTGGGGATTTCAACGGTTTCGGGGTCGTCCGGGCTCGAAACCATCCGCCAGTCCTCACCCTGGTGATCGAAATCGTCGGCGATCTTGTCAATCTCCATTTTCAGGTACCTGCCCCTGCCCTGGACCGCCACGGTTCCATCTTCCAGTACAATCTCGCCCTCGCCGTCAAAATAGCGTTTTTTCTCGGCAACAATGCGGGTCAGTATTACCACTTCCTTGTCAAGAGGCACCGGCTTTCTCAGTTTCATGGAAAAATCGAGGGTCACCCCCCACACGCTTTCGGCATAACGCACCATTATCGCCCTGCCGATTGTCTCGTCAAGAATCGTTGCGGCAATTCCGCCATGAAGCCTGCCCGGATATCCCTGATGTTCTCTGGATGGTTGAAAAACAGCCATAAGTTGTCCGTCGTCCAGTTCATAAAACCTGGCCTTGAGGCCGAAGCTGTTTTCCACCCCGCAGACAAAGCACATTTTCGAGTTGGGCTGCTTTCTCTCCACCTTGCGACGCATGTCATCTCCTTCATGCTCACGTTACATGAGGGTAAAGATTTATCTTCTGTTAAGATTGCACGATCCGGTCGGGCCAGGAACTGTAAGATTTGTGAAAAACAATGCAACAGGGGTGGCTCAATATCATGATCGGACAGCTGAAAAACTCTGCCAAAGCCACTTATCATGGTATTGATTACAAACCGTTGCCTCGTCACCTCACAAAATTCTGTTACAGGTTGAATCGACGTTTAAAATGAGAGCTGACGATGGAAGATCTCGTTCATCACACTTGTAAATCATCACCGATTCGTCAGTACACTTTAGCACTTGTTGAAGATTGGTGGTAATCAAAAAAGATTTTAACAGCATATCTAACAACCAGACACAGTAGAGCAACTAACCTTTACTCGTCTTCCAGGGTAACAGCTCCGCTTGAACGAAGCATTTCGAGAGTAGACTCCACTTCACTTCTTAATCTACCTTTATTGTCAGGGTAGATCTCTTCCAGGGACGACACTATCTGGTTGACAGTTATGTCCTTTTCACAGAGGACCCAGATTAAGTAGGCCGTATCATTGAGATACAGCGCCTGGGTTCCCACTTCACTATAGAGTAGAATTTCGTTGTCAAATTTTTCAATAGTGTAGTCTTTATTAAGTACTGGTTTTTGCTCGCCATTCATTTTTCAATTATACAGTTAGATGGTTATCGGATGACTCGAAGAGGGTGCTCGTTTTCGATGAGTATATTCGGTTGCCCTTGAAGATTTTTTTTGCTGATCAACTCCAGTTGTGCCAATAAAGAATAAATACCTTGAGATCACGCATCATTTTGCTGTGCCAGGTATTGATCAATAGATATGTTATCTGCTATCCACTCTGTAATCGCCTCATAAGAGTGAGGGATATCGTCAATAATTTTTTGGAAAATAGAATTGTTATATGCTATTGGATTCGAAACACAAACACTCTTGGGCCATTGTAATGACGAACAATGAGAGCCCAGTTTATTTTGCTCGAACTGCTCACTCTCCCCGATATATTCAAAAGTCCAATTTGTGGATTTTAATTTTTCAATATTCAATGCAAATAATTTTGTGCAAGAATCAGAGATAATTGTATCATCTTCAAAAATCAGTACCCTCTTTAAATTTTGCTTTTCAGCTGAAGCGACAATGGCTCTGTGGGACAAAGCGCGTCCAATATGATGATTGTCAGGTGTAGGCAACCCTTTAAAAGGTCTCACTCTTTTTTCGATACCGATCTTCTTGAGCTGGTTTATCATACTACTGTATCGTTCGCCATCAGGGTCTACAGTGATGCAGTAAATAGCGTCGAAATAAAAGAAAGGGGAGTTTAGCTCCTCTTCAATTCTTAGCAGAGTATCTGTTACGAACTTTTCACCAAGGTGTTCGGAAAAATGTTCTCGGATCGGGTCACAATCAAGACCAAGTTCCTGCAATCCAACCATATAGTTAAATATGCGATCTTCCCATTGAATGGGGTAGGGGATACCCATTGGACGATTAAAACGATGCATCCATCTTAAAAAGGGCAAACAGAGAGCTCGGTTCCCGTTCTGGCGAAATTTTTCATGGATATATCCCTCTTCGCCTCCGAAACCTCGAAAACGAGGATTGAATCCCAACCAAGCATCTTTTCTACAGGAAAATAGACCCAACCCTTGCATGGGAATTTCAAACGGCTTGTTATTGACGGCCTCAGCACGTTTGTCATATGCCCATGCACCGTACATACCATGTCGCCAGACAGGATCAAAGTGACTATAAAGCAAATCTTCTCGATCTCGAATCATTGGTCCCTGGAGTAAATCTTCGCAATCCGGGTGAGCATCATAATAGTCAATCAATTTCTTTATCGCGCCGGAAACGATTAACACATGGCAGTCAATGCAAAGCACATAGTCACTGTTGGCATTGTGGAAAATATAATCCCTGACAGTAGTGCTCGAGTGTTCAATGAAGGGCACATATCGATATCCCTTCACTTTTCCTTCGAGTTCTTTCAAGGCTTGCCCACATGGACCCACCGGATTGTTGTCCAGCACAAATATTTCGGTAATATCAGCAACTTCAGGGTGATACATACGGATAGCCTGAACAGAAAAATATACCCCATCATAGTCGTCATAAGTAGCCATCCCAATGGTCATCTTTTTTTTAGGACCTTTGGGAGTGGCTGCAGGAATAGGGTTCGGAATCGGTTTTGGTTTATGCTGTTCAGCGGTTAAAGGGACCGGAATATGGTTCAGGGTTCCGTGGTTGAATGGTGAGAAAAATGTATTCAGTGTTTTCGGTGAGTGCTTATGGCCAAGCAAGAAAGGCAGATGATGTTCAGCAAAACCTTGCAGTTGGTCAACGTGACCATAATGCAATAATATTGCAGGAATAGTCCTGGCAATTTTTGCAGCTTCATGAAGACTTTTCCCTTTAAGCAGTTTTAAATTAACTACGTTTTTTAAAACCTGCATGGCAGATTTAGCTGGCGAAAGTATTTCAAGGAAAAAGTTGCTTCCAGGAACATAATAAGGAAAGATGATTAAAGACGGAGGGGCTAACACGCAATCGCTTTCAGCTGATGCGTGTAGTAAAGTTATATCCCCTTTTTCGGTGTGATGGTCAAACCGTAACGGCCCCGGGAAACAGTGAGTGTTGGTATCATCGTAAGGTAAGTATACCAGGTCACTTGCCTCAGGTGAAAAACCTTCAGGTGCTAAATAAGCCGCTAACGTCGCCTTCCCGCACCCGGCAGCCCCAGGAAAAATAATTGTTTTCTGTTGCCAAGAGAGTGCCGCTGATTGAAGGACGAGCCCATCTTTCATGACAGCTGCCCATTCATCAGCCAGTGTTTCCAGTAAACAAAGGGAAAGCTTCTCTTTCGGAGCCTCAAACTTGCGGTCACGATTCGTAGAGTAAATTGTGTAGAAATCGGTTGACTGCTGATGAATTATTTCAATTCTACCTTTAACGGACTCAGCGGTTGTTTTTACAAAATGAGAAAAGAGAGGTTGAAGCGATGAAGCTGCAATAAGTGGGTAGGAAACTTGAAAAGAGATCTTGCCAAAACTTATATTTATTGAAAACATGTCCAGGTGTCTTTGCTCTATCTACTTTAGTGCTTTGGGCCTGCTCCTTATTGCACTGTTGGAAAACATTTCTATGTAATCGACGAGATCTCGTCGGGCCTGCTCTCTTATCGCATAACACCAACTCGGTTTTCAGGTGCCGAGGCAGCTTTCTGCGACGTTGTTATCTCAGCAATCGACCTCGCGAATCATACTTTTTTTCATCTGATTTTCAAGGAGTAACTTCTGACAGCCATTGGCATTACTTACTGACTGCCACGATCCAGACGAAAGATCCCCCCAAGCCTGCAGACGCCAGATTGCCATCTGCAAAAAAATTAAAGCTAGCGCTTTAGTGAGCCGGTTACTCATGGAGCAACCGTCAGCTTTCATGGTCCAAATGCAGGTGGTGTCCGATGCCTGGAAAACAGCAAGCTGGCGGTCAAGCAAATTGGGAGCCACAGGGACTTTACTTGCACCGCTGCCAATTTTCTCAGCGTTGCAGTCCTTGTACGACCACTGGAGGAACCCGGTGCGGAGAGTTCTTTGGATACCCTCCTTACACCATGGTTCCACAGACTTTCCAGTGGATCTTGTCCACCTTTTTTCTTGCCCGTTAACCACTTCATCAAAAGGCTGAAATCACTCCTGAAAAAGTGGCTGGTAATTCTAAGGCAATAAGATAGTTGTTGTAGTGGTAGTGGTAGTAGTAGTTGTTGTTGCCGGTGCCGGCGTGTTAACCTGGCACGCGGCCGCACCGCTAGCCCCGGATACAGTGGTTACAACATTAATGGCCGTGATCCCTGGCCCCCCGGTCACGGTAACGTCGGAGGAGAATTTACCGGATGAATCGGTGACGGTATTACGCGTTACCGGGCTGCCGGAACCACCTGCAGGCGTGGCAACAATCTCCACGGGTAAACCGGCAACTGGCGGGGTTACAAAACCATCGACCAGGACTCTAACGGTAACAGTGGTTTGATCGCCTTCCAGAATCTCAATCGCGCAGGGATCGTTCAGGGTGATATCTCCACTAGTTGCTGCATGTGCGGGTAAAAATAACTGTTCGATGAC
>NZ_FNJI01000072.1 GCF_900104445.1 Desulforhopalus singaporensis
GCTTTCAAAAAGCATCCGCAACGGTTTAAAGGCAAAATCCCACAGCCGCTAGCCGTACCGAACGCGGCCTGGATTAATCCTCCGAAATTGCAGGCAACTAATGAAAAAACAAAATGAATTTTTGTTTTCTCAATAACAAACATAGGTTCAGTATGTTGGTCATGGCATTCAAGGTTAACGGAGCGCAGCGGAGTTACCCGAAGGGCTTGGCCTTGACTGTTATGGCCAACATGCTACTCGTATCAACACAAAGAAGGTAGTCTAAATTACCAACAAAGGTGTCTCATTTTCATTGACACATTCCGCTCTTCAAAAATTCATGACACAGCCCCGTCGCGCTTTCTGCAAGAATCGGCAGTGATGATTGATCTGTCTAATCCAGTGGGCTGGAAATTGACAATACCTCCACCGGTGTCGACTAGTCAGGTTCCGCTTTAATGGGGAAAGAGGGCAACGTATAACTGCTGATCGCTAATCTTTATGTGTTATTTTATGAGTGACGAGTTATATAACAATTGCAACGTCTAGGGAGCGATTTCTTGTCAATATGTTGTTTTGGGGAAGATCATTGTCTGGAGAGTATCGCTTGAATGGAGAAAAAATAAACAGAAGCTAATATGATATCGAGATGTCAAGCCGATCGTCAAAATGCATATATGTAACACTGCTTATTGTATTCTGCGGCATCATATACCTGCACTACAGGGCCATAAAAGACCGTGCGACGTTGGTCAACAATCACTATCAACTGTTGCACGTCGAGTCAACAATATGGAAATCGGTTTTCGAGACATATCTTCAGGAACGGAAGTGGGATTTACAGGAGTTGGCAAAAAATAATCTGGTGCAGGGGTATTTGCTTGAGAGGTCGCCCGGAAAGGTAGCTCGAAATGGTGTGACGGTTACTGACGATATGCTTCGGAGTGCGTTTGTCAACGTTATGTGCCCAGCAGATAACAGCAACATTTTATTTTCTTCGCTTATGCTGCTTGATCGAGAGGAATCGGAAATTCTGCACATAGGCACTCAGTTTTCACGCTCCGAATGGCCTGATAATAAAAAACATCTATACCGAAAACAACAGATAAAGATCTTTACTACATCCAGCAATCTTGATGTTTTGGAAATGACGTCGCCGGTCACGCTGCAGGGTCATATTACCGGGTGGTTAGTAGGACAGATTTCATTACAACTTCTATCTCGCCTCCCGCTGGAAATTTCATCGACCGAACCATCTCTCAACCATCCTCTAAACGTGGTCGCCCTGAAGGGGCCAAGCCGGATTTATACCGCAGATTTGCCTAAGGCAGCCAGGGTTAATATCGAGGAACTGCTTGAGGTGACGACAAAAACAACTAATCAGCTAGACTCCATGACCCGGATTGACTGGTATGGAGAACAATATGTGGTACTACCGTTATCTTTTCAGAAACTTCCCCTGAGACTTGTGAACATCTCCCGATTTCCGGGAACGGTAACCACCATAAACAACATGCAATCTCACATTGTCCTAGGGCTCCTGTTACTGTTGTTTGTGGTTTTTTCGGGGTGGCTCCTGATCCGGTGGCACAGTGAGGAGAATGGGGTGTCGAGCAAGGGTGCTTCTCTTGGTGACCTGGAAAAAGAGGGCAGAGACCTGTTGTTGATTCAGAAGGGCGAACAGCACGAAATGATGCAGGGGATGTTGCATAGCAGAGAAATATCTTTGCATGGGTGGCTGGAGTCGGTTCCCGATCTTATCTTCGTACAGGATGTCAATCTCGCGATTATCGACTGCAATGTCACATTTGAACATTTTGTCGGACTTGCAAAAAGTTATATTATCGGCAAAAGTCCAAAAGATATTTTTACGGACCCTGACAAGCTCAAGTTGGTAGAAAAATACAGTGAAGAGGTTATTAGAGAAGGAAATGTCATCCAGACAGAAGAAGCATTCCGGAAAAAAAGCGGCAATACCTATTTTTATAATTGTGTAAAAGCACCTCTTCGTTCAAGTGGTGGATATTTGGAAGGTGTTATCGGTATTTTTCGAAATGTCACGGATAACCGTTGGTCAACTGCAGGATATAACGCTCGGAAAGATCAGCCCGCTTTGCCGATGGAGGCTTTTCCCATAGGACTTTGGGATGTGGGCGTATCCCTTGATGGTCTCAATTTTCAACACGTCGATACTCTTTTGGGGTATGAATCTGGTCAATTTTCAGATCTTGACCTGAAGTCGTACTTTAATTTAGTCTGTCTTGAAGACAAAAGAAAAATTACACGAAAGATTGGTAAATTCATCAAGGGGCGCAGTGATACATTTGAATGCGAATTCCGGATGCGCCATAAAGAAGGTCACTGGATATGGCTGTTAGCCCTTGGACAGAATCTGGGGGATAACGGAGGCGAATCGAGAAAAGCAGGCGGCATCCTTCTGGATATCACGCTTCGGAAAAATGCTGAGACCAGGCTGATACATCTCAACAACACTCTTGAAAAAGCTTTTGCCGAACGGACAAAGGAGCTGGAGTGTGCACATTCGAGGTTGCTGAACAATGAAAAAATGGCTGCAATAGGGTTGTTGGCATCCGGGGTTGCTCATGAGCTGAGAAATCCGATCAACTTTATTCAGATGAACTTTGCAATACTCAGAGAATATACCGAAGATCTTATATCGTTGTACGATCTTCAAAAAAAGATATTGAAACGCTTTGATGACCGGCAGAGTCTTGTGCTCGCTGAGAAGATAGAGAGTGAAGAAAAGAAGATAAATTTAAAACTGATGCTATCCGACATGCCTTCTCTCTTTGATGAAACGTCAAAAGGGTTTGAAAGGGTAAACCACATTGTTCGCGCTATGCGGAATTTCAACCGCCAGAATGGTGAAGAAAATTTTGAGGAGATAGCTGTTAACAGCTGCATCGAAGATACTCTTATCATTGCTCGCAATGAGTATAAGTATTTTGCCGAAATTGAGACAAACCTGGGCAATATACCGCCAGTAATGGCAAATCGTGAACAGATTAACCAGGTTTTTCTTAACTTGATCCTCAATGCAGTCCAGGCTATTGGGTCAAAAGGAAAATCCTCTGATATCAATGGATACATCTATATAGAAACAACCACTGACGGAAATTTCATTTACTGCACTATACGGGACAATGGGCCGGGAATCCACGAGGATGCTTTGTCCCATGTGTTCGAGCCGTTTTTTACAACAAAGGGATCAAAAGGAGGAACAGGTCTTGGTCTCAGTATTTCGTATGATATTGTAGTGAATAAACACCAGGGGGACTTCACGGTTGACAACCATGTCGCCGGGGGGGCGATTTTCAAAATATGTCTGCCGATTAATCCGGCAGCAGATTCAAGTAGTGGCCGTTCCTTGGATAACGTGTAATATGAAATAGTTTCGACTTGATTCGATAGTCTGCCGGAATAAATAAGGCCTCCTTGAGTTATTAAATCTTCAAGTAAAACGTTGTGCCGTTTTCCGGATCAGACGTGAAATTAACTTCGCCTCTGAGGACTTCCTCTCCGAAGAATTTCATGGAATAGGTTCCAAGTCCTCTCCCTTTTTCTCTACTTGTGGTAAAATTTTTCTGAAAGATCCACTTCTGAATATCCTCAGATATTACAGTGCTGTTCCAGACGGAAAAAAGCGTTTTTGCACCATCAGTCATTTCTGCCGATATTTTTACAGTTTCACCTTCTTCGACAGCTTCCAGGGCATTTAACAGCATATTGATCAATACCTTGGTTATAAGATGTTGGTCCGACCATATTTTCCAGTCCTGGCTCAGAGGTACTCTTTCTACGGTTTTTTTCTTTGCAGCAGGGTGTGTCCAGATGGAACTGCAGGCCTCTTCTATTAAAGAATCGACGGAGATCTCATGATTTATTGCTTTAATTTCATTAGCGTCATCGTCTGCAATTGATTTCTGGTAGGATATTTCCCGACAAACGATATCGGCCAATCTGGCTCCTCGGTCGGCGAATTTTCTCGCTTTTCCTTCGCACATCGGACACAGGAGATTGAGATAGCCTACGAGGCCGTTCAAAACGTTGTTGATATCGTGGAAAAAAGTTCTTTCAAGCGTTGCAAGTTGTTGCTGGGTGGAGAGGTCCTGTATAAAAAAGAGCAGGAATTTATGTTGTGAAAGCTCAATGGGTGCAGCGCGTACCCCTAAGTGTAAAGTGACGTTTTCCCCATTTCTATCCACCAGAACATTGCATTTCCCGTCAACAGGTTGATTGAGGTCCAGGCTGGAAAGAAGTGCAATGACAGCTCCACACGTTCTACAGGCTTTTGTTGTGCCGCATCCTCCAGGCAACTCTGAGGAGTAAACACAATTCAAGGCTTCTCCCGGTCGAGCTCCGAAGACCTGCTCTGCGCTTTCCAGCCCCAGCATCTTGACCAGGACTTCATTGAGCGCAACTATCTGCCTGTTCTCGTTAACGATTGCAAACAACCCTCCGATAGTCGTCATGAGTAGGTTGACTACAGGGCTTTTGGCTGTGATTTCTATCTCTTTCTTTAACTGTTCTGCACTGCTTCTTGCTGCTGGTGCAAAGTATGTGTCTGGTATCACGAGATGATCTTCCTTGAGTTGCCAACTCTTACACAATCAGAAACGAACTTTTTATACTGGTTAAAGGGCCATAATTTTAGTCTGAAGCGTGATTGGCGTCCGTTGTACAGCAAGTCCGGATTTTTACTTTGAATGTCATTTCAGGTAGAAATAATAGTGTGCAAGGTGCGCTATCTGGGTTCACCTCAATAGCCTAACTTGGTGACTAAACATCAATAGTGCACCATAAATAATACTCGTGCAATATAAAAAATATAATGATATTAACCCGGTGGATAAAGAAGACAGATTTTTTTAAAAATTATATGAATAAAATTATAATGATATATGTGATTTGCGGGGCACTTTTTTTGTTCGCAAAATGTTCACCGGGGCAATAAGCTCAAACCATCCAATCCAGCACTATACAGGACGTTGATAGCGAAGGTTGCAGTACGCACGAGCACCCATCACATGACGCTGTGTGGGGAGTTACGCCACAACTTTACCGAGCAGAACGGTAAAATGAAAAGTACTGCCAACACCCAGTTCACTTTTTACCCAGATATTGCCATGCATGAGCTGGACGATCTTTTTTGATATGGACAGACCAAGCCCTGTACCACCGTACCTGCGTGTACTCGAACCATCAGTTTGACTGAAGCTGTGGAAAATTGCCTCTTGCTGATCGGGAGATATTCCTATTCCTCTATCCTGGACCACGAAATGCAACAGGACCTCCTTTCCTCTGTCTTCCTGGATGGAGACGTGCAGGGAGACCTTACCGCCCGGATCACTGAATTTTATCGCGTTGGTTATCAGATTTGTCAGCACCTGTCTCAGACGTAATGAATCTCCTGTCAATTTTTCAGGGACGCCGGAATCTACCTCTACAGTGAGATTGATATTGTTTTCCTCGGTTTTCAGGTTTTCAATATTAACCAGGCTATCCAGCATCTGGTGCAAGAGGAAACGTGACGATTGTATTTCAAGCTTCCCGGATTTCATCCTCGAATAGTCGAGAATATCGTTAAGGATAGCTAGGAGGTTTTCAGCAGACTTATTTGCCTTGAAGATATAGTTCCTCTGTTTGTCGTTCAGGTCGGTTTGCAACGCAAGGTAGGTCATACCCAGGATGCCGTTCATGGGGGTCCGAATTTCATGGCTCATATTAGCGAGAAATTCCGACTTTGCCTGGCTGGCGGCATCAGCCGCCTCCTTGGCCCTGATAAGTTCATTTTTTATTTTTTTACGGACGGTGATATCGCGCACCACCGATTGTATAAACATGCGGTCCTTAAATTGCGCAAACGACAAAAGCACCTCACAAGGAAATTCCTTTCCGTCATCAAGGCGCCTGGCGTTCCACTCGAACAACACATTACCTTGCTCTGTGGCTCTTTGGGTATAGTTGGCCACAAGATCTGCGGATGGTATGCCTCCTTCCTGAAATGGAGGAGAAAATGCTGATGGATTACGGTTCTTGAGGTCTTCGCTTGTTTTACAGCCAAACATCTTCAGCGCCGCCTTGTTACAATCGACAATTACTCCATTTTCATGCAGCATGACTGCATCCGCTGTTGATTCAAACAAGACCCGGTATTTCTGCAAGGATTCATCGAGTTGCTTCTCTGCGGACAGGAAAGCAGTGGTACGTTCTTTCACCAGTTTCTCAATCTGCCGACGATTGCGTCTCAACTCCAGTTCAGCTTTTTTTTGTTCGGTGATGTCGAGTGACAACCCGAGAAGATAGAGCGGTTTTCCGTCTACGTCGGTTATGGCAACTTTGCGTGTCTGCAGGAGTCGTTTACCATGAGGGGTGTTAACCGGTTCCTCGGATACAGTTACCAGTTGGTGTGACGAAAATGCTTCCCTGTCTTTCTGGGTAAAAAGGTCAGCCTGATCTTTTTCAAACAAATCATAATTATTTTTACCGATGACCTCTTCTCTCGACATACCGAGATATTTTTCACCTGAATGGTTTAAGTAGATATATCGTAGAGCTTTCGCGTCTTTCAGAAAGACCATCAGCGGCAATGACTCAACAATTGTCTGTAACTCATTGTTGCGTGTAAAAATGGCGTTGCTCATGATGTTGATGTTTTTGGTCAGCAACTTCAACTCACTGCACCCGCTAACGTCGTCGATAGTAGCCCCATACTTTCCCGACGCGATAGTTTCAGTCATTTTACTGATGGCTTTGATTGGCCTGGTGATGGCTTTTGCCAGCCTGTAAGCAAGAAATGTAATAGCTATGGATATGAGCAGGAAGATTGTCAGAATCTTCATAGCTGAGGCCTGGAGCTGGTCATCGAGATCTTTCAAAGACATGCTGGCGCCAAAAACATACATTCTCCCCAGAGAATCCTGAAAGGGCACCAACACCATCCTGCCGGAACCCCATTCGTTGTGAAATGTGGTAAAACTTATTTCCCCGGAATTCTTGACTTGATCAAATGCTTTCGGGTCTGAATGGATATCAAAAAAATTAGCATGATTGCCCTTGGTTGCTCCTCTCCTGGTAGGTGTCCCCGTTGTGAAAACGATGGTCCCATCCTCTAAAAACAGGTTGCTCCACAGATATTGAAAATCGCATTCAACGCAGATTTTGCTGTAACTGTTTAAAATCTGTAAATATGCATCTTCAGTGATAGAGTTTTTATCTCTAATGTGATCATGATAATCAGCACCAACAATGGCTCTGGCCATTACAGCACCTGTGAGCAGTTTTTTATCAATGCCTTCTATATATTCTTGATTTTGCGTATCAAAGAACAGATAGGAGAACAGTGCCGATATCAATAGCACAATACCCCAAATTACAACTCCTAGACGTGATTGTAGTGACATTTAGTATATTCCCCGATCACTCTTGTTCCAAAGTGAGGTGATGGTGATAAAAAATCGTTTTTTTCAGAAAGATCCTGCAATCTATTTTGTCTCATTATTAATACGGCGGGCAAATAGGTCTACGCAGCGTATTGTATAGCAGGATGCCTAAAGTATTTTTTCACTCTCGCCGGTTTTTTCTGTAGCATTCTCAT
>NZ_FNJI01000075.1 GCF_900104445.1 Desulforhopalus singaporensis
AAAAGAACCCTTTGGGAACTCATCCGCTCTACCATGCAGTTATTTGAGGTAGATTCCATGGAGAGAGTCCTGCGGATAATAGTTTTTGGCAGCAAGGAGGCTTTCAAAACGTAATGGCTTCTTGCTCAACCCCAAAAACGTTGTTTCAAAGATCAAATCCCCATGAAAAAATCATATTTCCATGGGAAAATGGATTGATGTGCCCAAGAAACAGTCAATTTTAGGAAAAAAAGACTTCATCTCCGGATAAATCGTAGATGAAAGCCTTGCTCCTTTAAAATTCATCATGACAACCTCTGATACCTCATGAAGAGTTGCGTCTTTGGCGAATAAGTCGCTAAAACGGGAATAGCTGGCGCTCAGTAAGAGTATCCCTGACAAACTTTTCACTGTTGAAATTATGGTAGACAAGCGCCGTATCAAGATGGGTAAGCCCGCGGTTAATCAAAAAGTTCACAGAAACTATCCATATCGGCTGTTGTCTGTCTGATCGTTTTGATATTTGATTTAAGGAGCAGTCCCATGCCCTAAGGCATAGTTTTTTCATATTAATAATATCAGAAGGTTCGCAGTTATGATTTCCGCAATTTACCAATTTGCAGGTTTGTCTCACTCAGCGGGATATTGTGCCTTGGTCGCGAGAGCAGGGCAATTTTCAAATTCAGTGACCTGGTCGTCCAGTATGGTTTTTAAATTATTACCGGCCTAATACCGTTTCCAACTGCTCAAAAGAGATGTCGAGAAGGTCATCTTGGTGGGAATAGTCTTTATTGCTAAAGTTGAAGTGTGTCTGAAAATCGATCGTTTGAATTTATCTTCCTCTTCAGCTTTGCACAAAACAGATAGGGTTACAGCCGAACGGTTTTTCTTCATGATAATGGATGTGAAATGAACGTCCATCGCCCCAGTTTCCATGAGTTGGTCCATGGCATCTTTAAGCATCTCACCTGTCATGTCGTCTATATTGCATTCCAGCAGACAGACAGGACTTGTCTTGAGCCGGTTTGGTGGATCAAGCGTGGTAGCAAGACTGACTCGCAGCACATTGGGGATCTCAGTATCGCGGTGACCAATACCATAAGCGGTTTTTTCTAGCATTAGTTCTGGAGCGTGTTCGAAACGATCAACTAGTTCGGCGAGGATCGCTGCCCCGGTTGGCGTGGTAGTTTCTTTTTGTATTGCCCCGCGTTTGGTAGGGATGCTGGCTAGAATTTCCAGGGTGGCAGGCGCGGGAACCGGCATTACCCCGTGGGCGCACTTGACGAAACCTCCGCCGAGTTCAACAGGAGAACACCAGACCTCATCGATTTCCAGAGCATAAAAGCATATGGCTGCACCTACGATATCAACTATGGAGTCCGTGGCCCCTACTTCATGAAAATGTACTTCAGAGAGTTGCTTTCCATGAATTTTTGCCTCCGCCTCGGCAACTCGTTGGAACATAGCCATACTTTTCGCCTTGACCTCATCAGCAAAACTGCTTCCGTTTATAATTTTTCCAATATCTTTGAGATTACGGTGTGCATGTCGAGAGTGGCTATGGTGTCCCCGCTCGTGGTTCCCGTGATGGCCGGAGTTTCGATGATGGCGATGTTTGTCTTCTTTCAATACCACATCGACTCGGGTGCCATGAATGCCTTTGCGCTCATCGGCAGAGACTTCAATGGAAAAATCATCATCAATGCCCAGTTTGGCTAACTCACCGATGAGATATTCCGGGTCTACGCCCAAGTCAATCATCGCCGCAAGATTCATGTCGCCGCTGATGCCAGCAAAGCAGTCGTAATATAGAATTTTCATAATGTTTTTTTGTCTTGCAGACATCCTTCCTGAGAATGTCTGCAAGATTGGGAAGTTGCAATTGAATAGGCGGAGGGGCCTCACGACGAGCCAGATTGTCGTCGCGCAGAGGTTCCTCCGTGACAATCACCGCAATGTCTTTTGTGGCTGCATGCGTGAGTCCCGCAGTTCCTTCCTGGTTTTGTGTATCGAGGGAATTTTATTGAATCTGGCATAAATTGCAGTCATAGGTATTGATGATGCAAACGAAATCTTCATTACTGCCATGGAAGGGAAAACCAAGATTGACAACCCTTTAATCTGCTTTGGCTTTTTCAAAAAATCCAGTAACACCCTGGGCGACTAACTGGTCCCACGAATCACCTTCTCCAAAGCCGAGAATAGAGAGTGAATCTCCATTTTGAGGTACGTTTCTATACAACATTTTTAACTCCATTATGTCAGCCCTGAGGATTGTCTGTTTGAAGGGCTAAAATAAGTAGTTTTTCATCTTAGTGACAACACGATCAAGGTGATTTCTTAGGGCTTTACGAGCATTTGTCGCATCACGATTTTCAACATATTCCAGAATTGTCTCAAGGTCCTCAAATTGGTACGACAAATCACTGTTCTGAAATGCGATGTGATACCAGAATCTGGATGTCGTCCGGTTTAATGAAAGAAGTGTTGATTTTAGCGTTTTGTTCTGTGTCGCCTCATAGAGTTTATCGTGAAAGTTCTGGTCGTATTGCGCTAGTTTCTCAATATCTTGGTTTTCAGATGCCAAATACTTTTTCAATTTTTGGTAAATCTTTTTGAGCTCCTCCAGTTGCTCGCCTGTGACTCTTTCTGCGGCCAGCTGGCCAGCCAACCCCTCCAACTCCCTGCGCATTTCTATGATATCCTTGATCTCCTGGATATCAATCTGAGCGACAATGATTCCTACTCGTGGGATAATCTGCAAAAGATTCTCGGTCTGTAATTGAAGAAGGACTTCCCTCAGAGGCGTTCTTCCTATCTTGTAGTGTTCTACCAGGTCTTTTTCATTTAACATGTCTCCGGGTTTCAAACTGTTTGTAATGATCCGGTACTGTAAATTTTCATAAACTTTATCTTTGGATTTTGGGTTTGCCATGGCTACCTGTGCTGTGCCGTTATTGAATGTTGTTTTGTAATAGAAAAGCAATGTTAAATTTCAAATAGATATATCACAGAATAATCATTAATGAGAGCTCTGTTCATACAGATAATATATCATAAATGCATAACTATATAAATAAAAATTTAAATCTAACCAGTTGCACAAGCAACACATTTAACAATTTTCTGCAACTTACAGAGAATATCCAAAAGTAAAATGATCAATATTATTGTTGACAACATATACAGATAATGATTTATTGATGATATATCAGAGACAGATCAGTACGGTTTCTCACTCTTCGGTCCAGTGATGACATTCTGTGTTTTAGCACTCGTGAGAGTAAAATTAAAAACAGTGCACGAAGCCAGAAAAATAAACTAGGATTCACAAATCAAGGAGGAGGTGTATGAGAGTCTTGTCAATTACTTTTTTGTTGGTCTACTTCGCTATACTTTTATACATGGGGTTTAGAAGTAAAAAAGTGGAGACGTCCGAGGAATTTTTTTTAGCAGGAAGGTCAATCTCAAAATGGGTGCTTGCTCTTGGCTTTCTTGCATCCTGGTACGGCGGATCATCCTGTATTGTGTCGGCCGACAAGGCATTTAAGTCAGGTTTGGGATCCTTTTGGGTCGTGAGCGGCCCCAATGCACTAGCACCATTACTTCTCATGTTCTTTGCAGCGTGGATTAGAAGATTGGGAATAATCTCTCAAATTCGGGTTATGGATCAGAGATATGACAAGACCACAGGTAACTTTCTTTCTGTTATCGTAATATGGTACATGACCACTTGGGCTGCTTCCCAAATGGTCGCGGCAGGTAAATTTTTTTCTACGTATCTCAACTTTTCCTATGAATTTGCTGTCATTACAGGGGTAGCCATCGTATTTCTGTATGGGCTTTATGGTGGGTACCGTGTCGTTACGTACACTGATATTTTCCAATTCTGGTTCCTTCTTGTAGCCATGTTCATTACAATGGTGGCTGGCATCATGGCGGTCGACGGTGTTGGGCCTATGATTTCTGCCTTAAAGCAGAAATCGTCCAGCACTGGAGTCCAATACTTCAGTCTGTTTGAGAATTTTTCGACAAACTTCATGTATGTTGTCTCGTTTGGGCTGGGGTGGGTTATTTCGGCTGACGCCTGGCAAAGAGTTAGTGCAGCGAGGACGCCAGACGACTCAAAAAAGATGTTGTTGATTAGTGGGTTGTTATTCATCCCTCTAGGAATATTGAGCCTGATTGTAGGCCTAGCCGGTGCGGTACTGTATGATGTTATACCGGAAGGAGGAGTTCTTGCAAATATCGCCACCACACAGCTGCACCCAGTCATCGCTGCAATTGTATTTGTGGGTGTTGGCGCAGCTCTAATGTCCACTATGGACACTTCCATCAATACCGGTTCAATGTCGATCACCGAGGATATCTATCGCAAACTGATCAATCCTGAAGCAAGCAATCAGCAAATGGTTAAGGTCGCTAGGATCGGTACCGCTATTGTTGCAGTCATTGCGGCACTTGTTGCACTGAAGTTACGAAATATTCTCTGGGTTCTTTGGATGTCCAGCGACATAATTATGTGCGGTGTATTCTGTCCATTGATCATGGGATTTATATGGAGAAGAGGAAATTCAAAGGGCGCCATGGCGAGTATGATAGGAGGGTCGTCTTTCGTTTTTTATAATGTCCTGGTGGATCTGGGGGTTCAGATGCCTATATTCTGGCCAAACTGGCCCTACAGGCTCCTTTATGGTTTGACAATAGCAGTTATACTTTATTTCAGTGTCAGTCTTCTTACTAGTCCAGAATACGAAAAAGCCGACAAGTTTATATCAAGGACCCGTAGTGAAAAGAAAACGATAAAAGAAGACCCTGTTGCCGATACAGTCATGTAGCATGATGTCCCCTGACAATCCTAAACGTTAAACTGCTTTTACAATTTCAAGCATATGATTGTTATTAACTCGAAGGCTAATGACAAACTTTGATAAAGCAGCACTGTGTTTTATTTTGAACGTTATTTCAATCAGATATAGTTAGCGCACAATGTATGCTATCTGACGTATACGGCTTATTAACCCAACGAGCAAACAAGATAAGCCCTTGCGATATTATGTGATCGATATTACGTCAATAATAGTGATACGCAAGGCTATTATTCTTTCAAAAGCCCACCGGGTCAATAATTATAAGTTGTTTTGCTCTGTGCTTGTGCTCGGCAATCAGGTTTCGTCTAATATATCAAAAACTATAAGATTGGTCGCCAGACTCACTACTGGTGAGTAGGACTTGTATAAAAGAGTCACCAAGGTTATGTGCTCACTCCAGAGATATTCGGAGAAAATCATAGCTTTTTTTCGACGTCAATGGGCAAAATGCACACTTATGTAACCTAATTAATGCACGGATTAATAAAGGAATGAACTATGTCAGGAATTATATGGATCATTGACGAGGAGTGGAGTGATTACGAAATAGAAGAAGAACTCATCAAAATCAATCTCCCAGACTATGAAATAAAATATTCGCAAAAGAGTTACGAGAAAGACCTTGAAATTTTTGGGAAAAATGCGGATGCAATTATTTGCCAGATTGATATCGATATGCCCGCGGAAGTAATTCGAAGTCTTGAGAACTGTAAAATTATTTCAATATACGGCACAGGATATGAAAAAGTTGATGTCAAGGCTGCAAATGAAAAAAAGATTCCTGTTGTAAATGTTCCAAACTTTTGTACTGAAGAAGTCTCCGATCACGTGATGGCGTTCATTTACTATTTTTGCAAAAAGGTGCATTCCTATACGAAGTCTCTCTTTTCGGAAAGGTGGGGGATAGACGCTGTTGCTGTTGCTGAAATGCCAAGACGACTACAGGGAGCTATTCTCTTTGTTGTTGGATTTGGAAATATCGGAATGGCTGTGGCCAGAAAAGCAAAATGTCTCGGTATGGAAGTTGTGGCTTATGATCCCTATGTCTCTAAGGATAGTTTTGGCGCTTTAGGTGTTCGCAGTGTTAGCTGGGAAACCGGTTTTAAGATTGCAGATTTTGTAAGTATCTTTACCCGCCTTACGCCTGAAACAAAATTGTTGATAGGAATGGAAGAATTCAAGATGATGAAAAATAATGCGGTGTTAATAAACACGTCAAGAGGTGGCATAGTAAATGAGACGGAGCTGGTCAATGCCATTGACAAAGGTATTATCGCAGGTGCAGCTCTTGATGTATTGACAACAGAACCGCCAGATGCTCAAAACGAAATCTTAAAAAGAGAAAAAATTCTTGTGACACCACATGTGTCTTACCTGACACGAGAATCTTTAATTGAACTGAGAGAAAAAACCACCAATAATATAATAATGGCTATTAAGGGGCAAAAATCAATTATGTCTGTTAATCAGAGATGAAAAATAACTCTTTTACAGCGCCTAAAGTTGACCTCTTAACAAAACCAAAGTGATGATATTATTTTTCTTTAAAAGCGCTTGAAACTAGAAGAGATTTTGAAAGAAGAATATGAGTGAGAAAAAGGGGAAACCCCTGGAAGCTGATTTGGGTCATCTCTGGAACTGAGGGTGTTCAAAATTTTGTGTCAGTAACTGAAAGCTGATATATTCAGCGACCAAAGGAGACTGACATGACAGAAGAAAAACCAGAATTTGATTTTCAGCAAGCTCTTGAAGAGCTCCAAAAAGGCAAAGCCCTTCTCGGAAAAGAAGGAATCCTCACCCCGCTTATCAAACAGCTGACCGAAGCTGCACTGGAAGCAGAGTTAGATACTCATCTGAGCCAGGAGATTACCGGTAATCGTCGCAACGGCAAGAGCAAAAAAAACATAAAATCAGCCAATGGCAGCTTCGAACTGCAAACCCCTCGAGACC
>NZ_FNJI01000017.1 GCF_900104445.1 Desulforhopalus singaporensis
TTACTGAAATTACTCTATTTGGGGATTCAAAATGCCAAGAAAAAATGGACAATGCCAATCCAAAACTGGTCTCTGGCCATCTCGCAACTGGCTATTTTCTTTGAGGGTCGGCTGGATCAAGAGTTAGGACTTTAAAGTGGTGGTGAAATCAGGTATTAAGATGAGATATCAAAATCCGCTCCGAAAAAAGTCAGCATCTCCGACGAGCACTTGTACGGAGCCCATTCTCGACGCTGACTTTTATCTCCGCTACCGCTGAGGCAGGAGCTGGCACTGTGGAAGATGACACAGAATTTTGAACACTCCCGTTCACATGGTGGTTGTCAGGTTACTTTGAGCTTTGTCAATCCTGTGTGTCATCTTCAGATTTCTACAATTTTATCTGTGGCATACGATTGAGAAGAAAAAAATGTCTCACCTCTCGTATTCTTCTTCGAAAAACTGCTGCAGATTTTTTTTAAACTTCCGCCAGTTCAGGTTGGGGGATCTTTTTTTGTTTCTGATATAGACCTTCCAGGCTTCTCTTTCTTTTGCGGACTTAAGAGGATTTACTGGTTGGTATTTGTACGATTTTTCTACCTTATAATTTCCTGTGGAAGGCTCAAAAAGGCCGAACTTTTTCTGAAGTTTAGTTATACGAAGCCCTGTTTTTGAAAAGGGAGCTGCATTCTTCCCTTTGGTTCGGCCACCAATGTCTTTTAGTACATGTCCATTGCCCCTGGGGGCAATCTCAAGGCCGATCATTGCAAGCACTTTGTGGAATTCCTGCCATGCCCCTGTGTGATCTGCAGCTGAGGCAATGAAGTCCTTAGACTCCATGAGATAAGTATCAAATGATTTCAGACCGGTTTGATTTTCAAACTTGCTGGCCTGGTGGTTCTCCCGCTTTGGCTCTCTCCGGAAAAACTCTTTAACATCATAACCACCTGCAGATTTTTCAAATTTGCCGAAGCGATCTTCGAGCTTTTTCTTTGTAAAGTTGCGGTCAAAGTCACTGAGCTTTGTTCTGTGGTCATCTTTATGCATCTGTCCAATGGCAGCCAGGATACAGCCATTGCCGCGGAGATGAACAGCAAGGCCGAAGGTAGCAAGGTCCTCATGTAATTCCTGCCAGTTTCTGGCACCTTCAAAGGCCAATGTGATATCCCCCTGTCTCCGTTTCAGGTAATCAGTAAACTGCTGCTCATCTCCCTTATCTATGGTGATATCATATTTCTTCTCTAATGCCCTGCAGACCTCATTGCGTTTCTTATAATCGTACCAGGGGTCATGCCTTGTATACTTTTCCTTGTGGATCATGTTGTATGCAATATGTAGATGGGGATTATCGGTATTCACATGGATACCGCAGACACGTTGGTGGTCTTCAAACCCCAGGGCTTTAGCAAATTCTTTTTCGATATCTCTAAAATCTGCTATAGAAAGCTTTTCCATGTCCTCAGGGTGGATACTTACGACCATATGATAGGTCTTTTCTTTTTTTGTACGGGCATTCATGGCCTGGGTAGCTCTGATTTCATTAATGGCCAGGTTGTAATCCTGGTCGGAATAGCAACCAGCAGTCCATTTATCTAGGCATTTCTCATTGCTTCCGACATCATCACCCCGTCGCAAGCCTTTAGTTTTTCGTCTATAAGAGCGTGCATCAAGAGACAATATATCCTTAGCTCGCCGCCCTGCGTTACATGCCAAACCGCACTCAGACAATTTGCGCAACTTGTTTCCGGACAATGGTCCAGGTTTTCCAGTATGGGGCTGGTTGTTGAAATTTCCGATGTGCTCATAATTGTTTTTCTCTGTTGCTATTTCATGTTTGGCCGCAGCGATATATTCCGCCAGCCGTTTAAAGTTGTCGTTTTGCGGTTCGCAGGGGATTCGTTTGGAGATCATACCTGGAAGGACAAATCGTTGAAGAAATATGAGAGTCAAATCTCATCTTGTATTTTCTGTATTATCGGTCGGAGTTCGTTCTGCCTCTCCTCGATTTCGCTGAGGAGTTGCCTCACTTCTGCCGGATCAATAAACGTTCTCCCCTGGGAAAGAAAATATTTGAAGAGTCCACCCAGACGGCCGAGATCCGCGTTGACCTTAAGCGCTGCAAGAAAGGCTGCCTGGTCAACTCTGCTGCTTATCTTTGTACCGGTTAAGATTCGGCGGGTGTACTCTGATACCGATAAGCCTGCTTGCTGGGCAAACTGTTTTATTCTCTGATGCTCTTCTGGTGTGACGTGCGATATTACTGCCTTCGTTCGTACCTGGTCGCGTCTCTTAATGGTGGTCTTGTCCATGATGACTCAAACCTCATTATCTAGTTGCTTGAAGAAATAGTAGTAAGCATCTCCGTACCCACATTCCCAACCATAGTACATGGGAGAATCTGCAGGGTATGGATTGCGGCCTGGCCACTCAGGTTTTTTTTCTGCTTTACCAGCCTTGTACCCCTCATATTCACCTACATCAAACTGTGCGTCAAATTCTGGGTCAGCACTCCCTTGGTAATAGCCGTATTCCCAGAAAAAATGTTTATCGAAGCCTTTCTTGTGAGGGTTAAGGCTGGAGCTTGATCTCCCTCCATTAACCTTAGCTGCAGACATCCCCTCATCTATGACGCTATTGATCTCATTCTTAGTAAGGAACATTGAATTAAAACTCCCGATCTTTTTTACCTGACCGAGCCTGCTGTTGATTTTACTGTTGCTCAAAACCCTGCGCGTGTATTCCGATATCGACAGACCCGTTTGTCCGGCAAGCTGTTTGATATGGATATGCTCGTCCTGGGTGATGTATGCTTTCAGGCATATTTCTCTTTTCGGCTTGTTCATATGATCACCAGGTCCAAAGAGGTTTGATGGTTGTGATGACAAGCTTTGTCGGAATCGGACCGATATAGCGGCTGTCCAGGCTGTGTATCGTCTCTCCCTCTACGATCACGTGGCTTTGGGGCACAATCCCCGTTGCTGGAATGTACGGAATCACGGGCCGTCCCCTGGAATCTTGTTCGGCAGCTGGCGGGAGATGGTATTTCTCACCGCCAATGAAGGTTACTTTCTTGAGAAGCGGGGTGCCCGGCTCTGTGTATCTCGATACAAATTCAGCCTTGGATGCTGGTGGATAGAATGCGACCAGGACGCCCTGTTCGATTGGCTGGTTGGTCTTTAAGTAAATTCCATAGGGCAAACTGGCGGTGGTGTTTATATAGCAATACTTTGCTATGAAAAGGTATAGACCGAGCACCACAAGAATACAGACTATCAATTTTAGAAGTCTCATCTCTATTCTCCGCTAAATACCTGCTGAAATCCTTGAGCGTTCCGACAGGACCGGATCGAGAAAGTAGAGCATCTGCCGCCCGTAGATCGCCGGGAATCCGGCAACGAATATGAGCATGTCCCCGGGTTCGAGAATCTTCTCCCCGGAAGAGTCCTTGACCGGCCCTTTAAGGCGCATGCATTCGTCAGGTGTAAGCAGCGGCCTTGCCACCTCGGAAATTGAGACGGAGGCGCTGCCCATATGGCCGAAGCGCTTGCCGGAGATGGAGGTTTTCTTATCTACGACGGTGGTCTTGCCGGTCATGTCGGAAAGCAGCTTTGCCGTTTCGATCTTGTTCGGGGCGTATGCTATCCGGACATGACAGTTTGAGGTGATGGACTCATCCCTGGTATAGGCTTCCTGCAGCTGGGTGAGGTCCTGGACGATGATATAGGACTTGATTCCGTAGCCTGCCATAAAGGCCAGGGCCCGCTGCATAATCTCAAGCCTGCCAAGGCTTGTAAACTCATCGAGCATAAGAAGCAGGCGGTGCTTGTAGTTGGCAATGGAACTGCCGTCCTTAAACTCCATCGTCGCCGTGAGCTTACGCAGTGCCAGATTGAAAAATATCCTTAATAGCGGGCGCAGCCGATCGAGATCTGCGGGACTCACCACCAGATACAGATCGACCGGCTTTTCAGAGTTCATGATATCGGAAATCCTGAAATCAGACGTTTTGGTGTTCCTTGCAACGGTCGGGTCGCGGTAGAGGGAGAGGTTGGTTACCGCCGTTGAAATAACCCCTGACAGTTCACGATCGGCTTTAATCGCGCACTCTCCGGCGTAGCTGTGGATTGCCCGTTCTATGTTGGCCGCAAGATCCGCTTCCATTAAGGGATGCCGGGCCTGCAGCAGCTCGGCGTGGGGAGTGTCCGACATATGATAAAAAAGCCCCTTGATATCATCGGCGTACTCATCCTTGGTGATCTCATCCACCACGTCGGCAAGACTTGCGTCATCCTTTACCACAAGGACGTGGAGTATGAGACCCGTCAGAAAGGCGTACCCTGCCTGGGAAAAATAGTCTTTCAACCCCTTGCCGTCCGGATCGCAGATCATTGAGGCGATATTCTGTGCATCGGAAATGGCGTAACTGGTGCCAAGACGAACTTCTGCAAGGGGATTGAACCTGGCCGATCCGTGAGGGCTTGCCGGATCGAACCTGAAGACGGTGTGATGTAATTTCTTCCTGCGGTACCCCGATGACAGGGCGTAGTTCTCCCCCTTGATATCGAGTACGATGGTGGAGCCCTCCCAGGCAAGCAGGGTGGGGATGACCAGGCCGACCCCCTTGCCGGACCTTGTGGGGGCAAATGCCAGGACATGTTCCGGCCCGTTGTGCAGCAGATACTGTATCCTGTTTTTTCCGGCAAAACCTCCGACATATACGCCGGTGGTATTGGTAAGTCCCATTGGACCAAGATCTTTTTTCCTGGCCCATTCCGCTGTTCCGTGAAGGTTCCGGTTACCCCTGGGGCGTCTTGTAAGGATCACGATAAAGATTATCGACAAGGGTACCATGAATACGGCCATGCCAAGTTCCGTTGCCTCCGTAAGGCCCGGATGGGCTGCTATGTTGCTGTCAAGATTCCACAGGATGATATTCCAGGGAAAATAGTAGTGAGCAATAACAGGTGACCCTATTGCCGGATGAAACCCCACTTCTGAGGCAAAGAACTGCGTTGCGAAGGTCATTGCCGCAACCGCCCAGAGTGCAACTGTTACCGGCAGCCACCATCGTATTTTTGTTTCCCGGTTCCCTGACCTGAGACCGTAGTTTTGTTTTTTCATCGTCCCATCTCCAGTCCCAGGCCGTGATCCTGTTCTTTTGCTTTTGCAAGAAACGGAATTTTTCTTTCAAGAGCCTTTTTCACCCGAGCCCTGCCGAACCTTGAATTTGCCAGGTCATTGAAGTCGGTCAATCCCTGTTTTTTCTGCTGCTCGCTGAACTCGGGCACGATGACTTCGCCACCTATGGCCTTGGCTACTCTTCTTGCCTTTTCAAGCCCTACATTCTTCTTTTTGGAGTGATCGTTGTCGGCGCAGATAAATATTTCCGCATCCGGCATCAGCTCCTTGATCGAGTGGGCGACGTTTTCCATGTTGCCTGCGTCAAAACAGACCACCGCCGGAAGATGGGCTATGTCCTGGAGGGATTTCCCCGTGGCGTAGCCTTCGGCCAGGAGTATGGGCTTGTCCGCCTCAAGTTTTCCCAGGACACAGCAGTTACCCGATTTCCTGCCGTCTTTTAAGAGATACTTGTCGCCGTTTTCGGAGATGAACTGCAAACTCTCTATCCTGTCTGTTTTTGGATTTTTTAAGGGGATGATAAGACGGTTACTGTTATCGACCCTGATCCCATCCTCGGGCTCTATTTTCTTTGCCAGCAGATACGGGTGATCCTTCGGGGCCGGTGCGGCGTTTACATAGATGCCAAAGGCGGTCTTTGCGGCTTTTTCGTATCTGGCCTGCAGCTCTTCCTCTCTTGATGTTTCGCCTTTTTGTTTCACCGCGTCCCTGGGAAGTTCACCTTCATACTTCACGTTTATTTTCTCCCCGGTCTTATGGTTCTGCATAAAACCAGCTGGCCGACCGTCGGGGTAGATGACATATGCTCCTGATTTTTTCCCGGCCTTGTCGGTGTCCACAGGGACCCGCTGCATCGAGCCGTCCATCACCAGGGTATCGACTTTAAGGCCTAGACCGGCAGCCTGGTCCCGAAACTGTTTTTCGATTTCCGCAAAGTCGAGGATGGAAGAGGTTGTTTTCTCTGATTGCAGCCATTTTCGAAAGGGCTCCGGGTCCTGATCCGGCTCTATAAACCATGCTTTCTGACGGCGGTCCCATTTCGCGCCAAGCTCTTTTGCCTGGTCTTTTTCCTCAAAGGAAACATCAAGATAGGTTCTTTCCGGATCTGGAGCTGCGAGTGTTTCATCGTGGTTCCTCTGAACACTCAACTCCCTTGTCCCATCACCTTCGATCCAACCTGAGCTGTACGAAAGATCGTCAACAACTTCACGCTCGTGCTCCCTGGTTCCGGCCAGGCCATCCTGATAGCCGATATTCCAGCTCGATTCATCCAGCTTCACTTTCTGGGCTGCAGATTCCACCTGAGTAGCTGTTTGTAACCATTTTCTATAGGGCTCCGGGTCCTGGTCCGGCTCTATAAACCATGATTTCTGACGGCGGTCCCACCTGGCGCCAAGCTCTTTGGCCCGGTCTTTTTCCTCGAAAGGAACACTCAGGAGGATTTTTTCTGCTGATCCGGAATCTTTATCAGGGACAATTTGGTCTGTGACCTTTTCCTGAGTTGGTGACTCGGAAAGCTTTTCCTTCCACAGCATCACCTCCTTGTCCTGGCTGAGAACGAATTCGCTGATTTTTTCCCCGTCCCGGATCGCTGCAAGAAGCTCCTTCTGCCTCTGGTTCTTAGGGAGCTTTTTCAACCATCCGGCGACATAGGCTTCGTTATTCTTTTCAGACTCAGGCGTATATCCCACACCGATCTGGGTGCAGATCAACCAGGTGGCGATTTCGGCTCTGAGCTCTTCTTTCGCGTACTCCTGTTTATCGGAGGCGGGGCCTGTTTGCCGGTCGAGCAGGTCGGGGTGTTTGGTCGCGTGGGCCAGTTCGTGGAAGATGGTGGAATAGTATTCCGATTGACTTTTAAAACTTGCTTTCGCGGGGATCTCGATGGCATGTTTTGCGGGTGAATAAAAAGCTCTTTCCTGCTGACTTTCGGTTATCGATATGTCTCTTTTAAAGCTGTTGATAATATCGTCCGCTATCCAGTCGGGCTTCCATTCCGGAGTTTGTGTTAAATAGGGATTTAGCCCTTCGATCTGGGTTCCGTTGAAAAGCGCAAATGTTTTGAAAACGGGAGCGTCGACCTCTTTCGTCCGGGGCTTGCCGGTCGATTTGTCGACAAGGGTGTTGCCGTTTTCATCCTGTTCTTTTATAAGTCGTGTCGGGCTGTAGTAGAGTGCCGGAGTGGATTTTTCTCCTTTCCGGACATGGAGGCCGTGTTCTCTTGCCTGGTTATAGGTCATCCACCTGGGATCGTTGTATCCTTTTCGGGCCAATTCGACCAGGTTGACTCCCCGGTAATCCTTTCCTGTAACAAAACTTCTGGGAAGCTCGAACAGCTCTCCCTCTTTCCAGGGCACCTGCCAGGGTGCTGAAGAACTTTCGATGGCTTGTATCGTATTATCAATAAAAGTCTGAATTTTATCCTGGTAAGACATATCAACCTCCATGCTCTTCGGGTTCCATCTCCTCGGGAGAGGCAATCATGGCTCCGCTCATATAGGCGAGATACTCTGCTTCGTCGGGCTCGAGCTGTCGGTCGGTAGTTGCGTTTTCGCCAAAAAGCCTCTCGTCGAGCCATACCTGGTAGTCCTCAACTGTCATTGCTCTTTTGGCCGCGTATTCTTGCATCTTTTCTTTCGTCCACATGGTGTTTCTCCTTTAAAGTTTGTTCTCGTACTGCTCTGTAAATTGCAGGTCCTTAACGACCACGACGTTGAGCTTGTAGCCGGGCCTCACGGTGAGGGTGGGGCTGATATTGGCAAATTTCTGCAGCAGCGTAAGGCTGGCCTGGCTCATCTGGGTGGCAAGAGCCATTCCCATGCTCTGGCTGAAGCTTGGCACGTCACTATCGCTGTCCGACAGCGTATCGATGGAATATGCTGTTCCTCCGGTAATCAGGCTCATGAGCAGCGCATGGCCGTATATCCTGAAATAGTGGTTGTTGACCTTATCGGACAATCCACTCTGGCCGAGCTGGTCCGCCCCTGGAAACTTGTTGAGCGTCATGGTCCTGCCGTCCGGAAAAACAAGACGTGTCCAGGCGACAAAAAGTCTCTTGGCACCGAGGGCAACCCCGTTCTTGTATTGGCCGACAAGACGGGTGCCCTGGGGAATGAGCATATTGTCACCGGTGGCGGTGTCGTAGACATCCTGGCTGACCTGACCGATAATCTGGCCGGAAAGATCTGAGTTTATCCCGGTGATAAGCACCGTAGGAATAATCGCGCCGGTACGGAGGGCAAGCGGGTTGGTACCCTGCATACTGAATCCATTGTCCCAGTCATCCGATACGGCACCTATCGTCTGCTCCCCTTGAGCAGCCGGGTAGGGAACCGTGGATGGATCTTCACCCCTGGCTGCAGCAGCAGCCATTGCTCTTGCGTAATCCAGGTCATTTTGCAGGTGCTTCTGCCTGGTTGAGGTGGTGTTTGCAGGCTGTTGCACGGTCGACTGAGAATAGGTCGTCTTGTTTCCTGCTGCAGCTTCCGAATAAGAGTTGCTTCCTTTCCCCTGATCGGCAACACTCTTGTAGGCAAGGGGTTCCGACTGGAGGGCCGCTCTCTGCAGATCACGTTTATAGCGCCTGGTTTCCAAGAGCTCCTGTTGCCTCATCTGTGACAACGGATCGATTTGCGGCCTTACTACCGTTATCGGTCGCGGCAGCGGTGTCCTGCCGCTGTCTTTCGGCGCCTTGTTTTCCGTGACTCCTTTCGTCTCCGGGGCCTTGGGCAGATTGAGCCCGGCCCCGTTTGCTATGGTATCAAGGTCTTCGGACGGCCTTATGACAAGCTCTTTCGGTTCCTCGCTTGAGAAATCCGGTTTTGTAAAGATGGCGGAGACGACCAGGCCGATAATTATCAACAAGAGAAGTACTATTATTACGATCGGTTTTCTGCTGAGGGTCGTTATGGCGACCGACGGTCGTTTTAACCCTTGCGGTGCCTTTTCACTCATTTTTCGTATCCTGTTGTAAAAATGTCGAGTTGAGGGCATAGGTGGTGTTGTCAAACGTCCTTGAAATATTGAGCCCTTTGTCCGTTTTTAAGGAGATGTAACTGGCGTTCGTCCCCTTGACGTCATCGATCACATATTGCACTGTTATGGTCTCGTCCGAGGGCATGGTTTCCACCCGGAAGCCTGCAGTCCTGGCACTGTCCTCAAGGGCTTTATCAAAAGGCTTGTTGCCGGAGGCAAAGAAGAGGAGACTTTGTTCGGACGGTCGGGGATATTCAGCCATCAGGCGCTCTGTTATAAAGTCGGTTATCGTTTGCGACTCCGCACCGGGCAGTAAGGTCGTGTATGACCTGTTTGACTGTTGTGCGCAGGACGAGAGAAGGGACACCAGAAGAAGAAAGAGAACATGGATTTTCATGTCAGGCCTCCTTGCGTTTGATTGTTACTTTTTTCTGACTGTTGCCTACTCCAACGATCAAATAGCCTTCCTCAAAGAGCTGATCGACGATGAAGGTCTTGTCCTTGACCCTGTAGTTGACAAGACCCTGGCCTGCCGCTGTCTTTACCAGCAGTACAGGCATTTCCTGCATCTTCGGCATGCGGATATAGGTCTTTTCCCCGTCGTTGAAGATCTGTACGGGTTTCCACGAAGCATTGCCTTTGATATCGTAGTTGAAATCAAGCTTGCTCAGATCGAAGCCTTCTTTTGAGACTCTTTGTTTTGCGCTTTCATGGATTTTCTGCTGTACCCTTTCAAGGACCACCGCCGTATCTTTTGGATAGATAAATCCTGTATATCCCATATGTTTTTTGGGATCGGATTTGAGGTTGAGATGGTAGGATCTTCTGTCTGTCGTTATCAGGGCGGTGGTGGATAATCCCGAATCAAGAACCTTGAAGGCGATATGGCTGGTTTTATTATTTCCGCTTCCGGCATCGACAACGTCAACCTGCCACCTGGCCGTATCTCCCAGGATGATTGAACTGATTTTCTCGCCCGGTTGGAGCTCAAGGTCGGCAACCTTGAACGGGGAGACGATTATGGTCGGAACAGCGTGACCGTAGATGAAGCTTACTCTGCCCTTATCTGTCAGGACGGGCTTCAGGGTTTTCCCCTTCCACTCCCTGGCAAGTTCCAGGGCCTGTTTTTCCTTTTTTGTCAGGTTTGCCGGAATGGGGGAGACATACAATGAATCCAGGAGGAGATCCGAGGGGATCGACCCCATTTCAAAAGTAGTTATCTGGGTCGGATCGTCTATTGTAATGGTTGTTGTCTGCTGGAGTGGTTCGGCCATGGCAGTATGCCAACCCAGCAACAGGATGATGATGGTCGTGATTGTTGTTTTCATTTTATTAAAATCCTCCGTTTGTTTTTTCTGAAACAGAAACCTCTGAAACATAGATGCCCGTAGCGTTGCGCATGATCTCCATCTGTGTTTCCGGAGCCTTCTTCCTGATCACCAGGTTGGCTTTGTAATTCCTGTGCTCTTGGAGGTCTCCCGCGTGGTTCCGGGTGATTTCCTCCCATTCGGCGGACCAGGTATTGCCCGATACGTAGAGGGGCAGGCTTGCGATCCGCACCTCCACCAGCTTCTTTTCCGAATTTTTATACGGGTTGTTTTGCGCGTACCATTCGCCGAGTGCACCCTTGGCAGCTCCTATGGAGACAAAACTTGCCTGCTTGACAAACTTCTCCTGGAGACTGATATCAGCCGTTACCGTTCGCCAGGCAGTTATAAAGCTGGCAAGGCTGTACTGAATGACCTCCTGACGGCTCTCGATTGCCGCAGCTGCGGTGACTCCCGAGACTCGCCCGGCGCGATCCACCTCGACCACATACGGTGTGACTTTTGCCTGGGTAAGTTGCCAGATGTTGGCTAAGCCGAGAACCAGGGCAGCGGTGACGGCTATCATGGCCACCATTCGCCACCGGTTGCGCTCCTCGATAAAGGAGCCGTAGAGTTCCGACCAGGCCCTTTTCCCAGCCAGGTAATGGTTGGTGGATTGTTCTTTACTCATTTTCGCCGTCTCCCTTTTTCAGGTGGGCCTGGGCCGCTTCGGAAAGACTCATAAGTGCTCCTTTCTGAGCACCACCGAGACCACCGGCAAGTCCACCACCTCCGGAAGCTCCAATGACAGCGCCGGTACCCATGCTCGCGGCTCCTACTGCTGTGCCTGTGGCCGCAGCCATAGCTCCTGCCATCATCCCACCTGAAGATCCTGAGTAGTTGCTGACAAAGCTGGCAAGAGAATCGGGAAGGGCCTTGACCAGGAAGGCGCAGATAACGAAGTTGGCTGTGACCACAAAAACATCTGTCGCGGTATTGAATTCCCAGTCAACGATGGTATGGACGAGGGTGTAAATAACATTTATGAGCAGTTGGATAATGAACAGCTTCAAACCGACTGCCAGGGCGTAGCGCATAAAATTTGCTGCCCAGGATCTGGTATGACGGTTGCCGCCAAAACCGAGTATCAGGATACCCACGTTCATTACTATCCATGCTTCGCACAAAATGATCAGATACATCCCGTAGGTAAGCGCGGCGCAGACGATGCTCACTACGATACAGAGGCCGATCATGATACCTACTCCTGGCCTCATGATCGTTATAAGTTTGGTCATAGCCCTTGTTATGCTGAAACTATCTATGAAAAAATTTGAGACAATCTGTGGGGGACCATGAATATCCTTGGATAAATTAATAAAGCCGTCGACGATTTTACCCGCGAGCTCCTGACCGTAGATGATGAGACAGAAAAAGGTGGCTCCGAATATGGCAACTCGGACAAGTTCCGCTATGACATCGGTTATATCAGCTTTTTGAAAACCGAGCCTGACAGCGAGAAAGACAACCTCGATCACGAGCAGGGCGTTGAGCAGCCAGATGGCATGGGATTTGATATTTGCCCCCCAGGTCGTCCCGAGGTCTTTGTAAGTGTTAATCAGCCTGTCTGTTATGGTCAGTTCGGGTTCTGCTGCAAGAGCGTTGTTGCAGAAAAATAACAAACTAATTAAAATAAATAAGGTAGTTACGGTTGTGATTAAAAAAATGGGAGGTCGTTTTATGTCTGCAAAAATTATCATTTTACTGCTCCTTGCTTTTTGCCTTACTGGAGGCACTTATTTTTATCTGGAGTCAAAACCCAAATATGACGAATCATGGATGAATGAGCCGGTTAATATGAAACCTATTTTAAAACAGCCGGGCATTGAGCCACCTCCAGATGTAGAGTGATTAAAGACCCGGTTGTTTGAGTATCGGCTCCATATCAATCTCTTGGTTGAACCAGTTGTCCAGTTCCTTTTGGTGGTTCTTTTCCTTCTGTCGTTCCTGGGCGTTCCAGGCGCTTTGTGCCTGGATATAGGTAGCCGTTAAGGCCCGTTGTTCACGCAGCTCCTTGGCGATAATTCCCGCGATTTGATTACCTGCCTCAAGGGCGTCGAGGTTCCCCTCTTTTTCCGACAGGAGTTCATGCAGGTAGGCGTCGAATTCGCCGGTCGCCTCAAGCTGTTCCAGCTGGGTGCCGGAGAGACCGAAGGAAGATTGCAGCACCTCGTCTATATCCGTCGTCGCCTTGATAAACTGGGCGTCGTATATCTCCATACGCTCGGAGACGGGTTTGCCCTCTATGTCGATCTCGTCAAGGCCGGGAAAAGTTTCTGCGTAAATTTTGTAGAGCGTGTCCTGGTCCGCCTTGAAGCTTTTCAGGTTCCTGAGATTGCCCAGAAGATACTTGGACTCAAGGATTACCCTGTCTTTAAGGTGTCCTGGCAGGTTGATGGTGTTCTGGATCATGTTGTCCATCTGTCTGCTCAGCTGGTTCGACTGTTCTATCATCTCCTGGGTCTGCCTGACGAATTCCGCGTAATCGGCGATCGATTGCTCATACTCCTTGATCTGCATGGAGTATTGTTTGGTGAGCTCGACCACGGTCTCCACATCGGAGACGTATTGAAAAAGCTGGGTGAATACGGTTGAGCAATTGGAACAAAAAATTGCCATGGAGTTTTTGGTGCCGAGCATGACAGAAAGCGCGAGTCCGGTTGCTATAATTATTTTTTTCATTTGTCATTCCTCTTCGTTGATTGTTTCCAGTTGATTGCCGTTAACCCTTGCAAGTTCCTTTATCTGTCTTCCGTCCGGAGTCTTTGATATGAAAATCACAAGGTCGACGGCTTCATGAATCAGTTCGAGCATGGAAGAGCTCGATACTTCGGAGATGAGCTGCTGCAGACGGAGAAGCCCACCCGCGCAACTGTTCGCGTGTACCGTGCAGATCCCGCCTGGATGGCCGGTGTTCCATGCCTTTAAAAGATCAAGCGCCGCACCGTCGCGTACCTCGCCGACTATGATCCGGTCCGGTCGCAGCCGCATGGTCGCCTTTAGGAGCCTGCGCATGTCTGTTGTCTGGTTGGTACGCAGATGCAGCTTGTTTTCACTTTTTACCTGGAGTTCACAGGTGTCCTCGATGATGACAAGGCGATCCTCCGGACAACTTGCCGAGAGTTCGGCCAGGATGGCGTTGGTAAGGGTTGTCTTGCCCGAACCGGTGCCGCCGACGACAAGGATATTGTTCTTGCCTGTAACAGCCCGGCTGATGATCTTGTTCTGGGCAGGGGACATGATCCCCTGTTCCACATAGTCAGCCAGGGTGAAGATCCGGATCGCTTTCTTGCGGATTGTGAAAGTGGGAGTGGCTACAACAGGAGGAAAGAGTCCCTCGAAACGCGAACCGTCAAGGGGAAGTTCACCTTCCACAACAGGGTTTTCTGATGTTACGACAGTACCGAGCATGCTGGCCACCAGGTTCAGGATTGAGGTGGCCTGGCTTCTCTCGATCCTGCCTGCTTCAATCATTCCTTTTGAAAAGGAGTCGAGCCAGAGTCTGCCGTCATCGTTTAACATCACCTCGATAATATCCGGGTTATCAAGCGCTTCGGTCACGACCGCGCCAAGGTTATGCCTGAGGCTGTCGAGTACGACGCAGCTCTGCGATTTCATGAAAACCTCCTTTGAACATTACGGTTTTTAAGCCATATATCGGGCCAGTCAGAACCATGATCCCGCTGCAGTTCTCTTATGGCCGCAAGATCCTCTTTTCCTGAAGCGCCGACAAAAGAAAGAGCGAGTCCCGACAGCGCAAGATTTATCATCCGGCACCCTTCGGGACTGGTGACGTAATATTCTCTTTTGGGAACGCCCTTTGTAATCAGGTTGATCTGGGTTGAGTTGAGGCCAAGCCCTCTGTAGAGTCCGATTTGTGTGTCCTGGTTTGCCGCCGTGTTCGGCAGAAATATCTTTGTCGGACAGGATTCGTTCAGGATATCGAGAATGCCTGAATGGTGAGCGTCACTGAGACTCTGGGTCGCAAGAACCACGGCACAGTTTGCTTTTCTGAGCACCTTGAGCCACTCCCTGATCTTCTGCCTGAAAACAGGATGACCGAGCATGATCCACGCCTCATCGAGAATCAGCAGCGCCGGTTGGCCTTTAAAGGATTTCTCGATCCGGTGAAAGATATAGAGCAGTACCGGGATAAGATTTTCCTCACCGAGGTGCATCAGCTCCTCAATCTCAAAAACCGTAAACTCAGCAAGATCCAGGCTGTCGCTTTCCGCATCGAGCAGGCGGCCCATCGCCCCCATCCCGGTATAGTGCCGGATGGCGTTCTTGAGCTCCTGATGCTGCAGGAAGTGATACAGGTTGCTCATGGTCCTGTGGCTTACAGGCGAGTTCCTGATCTGGGTCATGGCGTCATGGATGGCCGCGCGGTGTTCCGGTTTGATGTCCACCTTCTGCATGGTGCAAAGACTCGTCACCCAGTCTTCGGCCCAGGCCTGTTCGCTGTCTGACTCGACGTGCTGGAGCGGACAGAAAGCAAGCCTGCTCTCATCGCCCGCGATCTCATAATGGGTACCCCCGGCAGCAGTCACCAGGGGATAGATGGAGAGCCCCTTGTCAAAGCAGAAGATCGAACCGTTTTTATACCTGCTGAACTGGGCCGCTATCATGGACAGAAGGGTCGATTTCCCAGATCCGGTCGGACCGAAAATGAGCGTATGACCAAGGTCTGCCACATGAAGGTGCAGCCTGAACGGCGTCGAACCTTCGGTCGCGGCATAAAGAAGCGGCGGACTTTTTTCCGGATAAAAGGGGCAGGGACAATACCTGTGGCCGGTATAGATGGTTGAAAGCGGGAGGATGTCGGCAAGATTCAAGCTGTGGAGGATCACCCGCCGCATATTGGCGTAGTTGTTGCCCGGATGGCTGCCGAGCCACGCCTCAAGAGCATTGAGCGTCTCCAGTCGGCACCCGAACCCCTGGGTGAGTAAAATCTTTCTTACTTCCCGTATATTCTGCTGGAGAACCTCTTTATCCTCGTTTAACAGGATCACGTTGCCCGAGTAGTAGCCAAACCCGACGTCTCCCATCTGGTTGGCGAATTTCGCCTGTTCCGCGTCCTCGTGCATCATGGCCGCGTCCTTATTGACTCGGGGATCTCGTTTGTTGAACAGTTTGTCGATCAGCCCGATCATCTTTTGCGACCATGCCTTGGAGTAGTCGTCTATCTGTTTTGACGCGGTATACGCATCCATGCAGATAAAGCGGCTTGAAAAACGGTAAGGGATACTGAGCGAGTCAAGGGTGTCCAGCATCATGGGAAAGGATTCGTGGGGGAATCCGTCGATCGCAAGCACCGAGATATGTTTGTCGCCGACCCTGGGGACCACACCACCTGTTATGTCGGCGCAGCTGAGCAGCACATCGAGATACATGGGAACATCAGGAAGCAGGACAGGGTGTCTTTCGCCTGCAATGCAGTAGCATATGATCTCAAGAAGTTCTGAATATCTTGCGGTCTCCGTTTGATGATCTTTTAGCCGGTGCAACCCGAAGGAGATTCTCAACCGGTCTTCAATCTCCTGCAGTTCCGCTTTGAACCGGGTAAAAGCCTTTTCCCCTTCATCAACGCGTATCTTCGTTACGGAGCTTTTTTCGCCTGTCTCTGTGTAAAAGAACCGGTTGATCTTTTCGCCGGTAAAGTTGGGACGCCAGGAAACGAAGAGATAGTGGGTGGTTCTGAAATGTCTGCCCTCCTGGCGGAAATGTTCCCGTCTTTCATCGTCGATTGCGCGGGTTATGCGATCGGCGAAGAAGCTCTCGGAGGGGTCCGGATAGTATTCCTCCGGGCTTCTTATGCAGTTGAAATGCAGCGACCAGCCGTCGCCCAGCTCCTTGATCGAGTTGGAGATGGAAGAGGAAAAGCCCCCCAGTTCCTGATCCGTGGAGCTTGCCGTATCTCTTGTCGTGAGCTGGTAACCCACGAGAAAGGAGCCGTCCTTGCACAGGATCACGCCGTCATCTATCATCACTGCATACTGCAACAGGGACTGCAGACCGGGTTCCTTTTCCCTGAAACTCTTGTAACCTGTTGATTTAGGAGGGGGAAAAGGGCTCTCCTTGGCAGGGTAGTGTTTTTTCTGTTTCATATGCGACTTCCAGACTCTCGTCATGATCGGGTCCGCTTTTCCAGATATACGCGCGAGATAAAGGCCGGTCATGATAAGAATTATGGCAAACAGCAGCGTGGTCCACCTGCCGCTTGAGCTGATGATCACCAGCCCTCCGGCAATGGCTATGGGAAAGAGCAGGTCGCGCTCTACTCCCATAATCAGGTTGGCCCGGTGCAGGCTGCGGAAGATGGTTATACGTCGTCTCATCAGATCAGGGCTCCGCTGCCGAAGGTGAATATCCGGGATACGATCGTATCCGCAAAGGCCAGGGTAGATATGATCATAACGACCACACAAAGACCCTTGGCAAACCCGTCCAGTTCCTCCTTGCGAAACCAGAGCATAAAAGCCGCAGTCAGAAACATGATGATGGCGACAAACTTGGCCCAGGGCCCGGTCAACGTGTTCTTGACCTTTTCCATAGGGCCTTCAAACTCGGCGATTGTGTCGGCAAGAGCCAGGCCTGAACCGCAGAGGATAAGGGCGAAAACTGCGACAATCATTGATAAAGAGATGATGTTTGTGAATTTCATATGCGTTACCTCAATATGATCAGGGTTAAAAATATGCCCGCCGCGATACCCGCGAGGGCAGCTATTGTTGCCAGATACCAGGAATTTTTTACTTCCCGTTTCTGGAGTTCTTGTTCAAATCGTTCGCGTTGTTCTGCTTCCATCCGCTCAAAGAGTCTTTTGCTTTCATCAAGAAAGACCTGGCAGATCGTCGCGACAAGCATCACCGGATCGTTGTCGGTGACGGCGACCTGGTGCTTTTTAGCTATTTCTTCTTTCAGTTTGTTAAAGCGCATAGTTCGGCCAATAGATAAACCTGAGCCATAAATCAAACGACATCAGTCTCCAGGCCGTATCGCCTGATTTTTTGATCGGCTTTAAAGACTCCAGAAAAGAAGAAGATTGGGATTCAAACCAGTTGGCAAATGATCGGTCTTGCATCTCCTCTTCCTGCCGCAACCTGGCTTCTTCCTCTTTTTCTTTTTGGAACCGGACCTTTTCTTCACGTTTTGCCGCTTCTGCTGTTTGCACGGCTTCAAGGGCTTCGCTGTATCGCTCGTGCCGCAGAAATCGCCACAGTTGCGGGATATATCCCCGCTGCCAGCTGTCTGTTCTCCTGAAGATGCCAATGGTTTTGATAAGGCTTTCCAGATCCGGGAGGCGGTCCTTGCGTAATAACCTGAAAAAAGTCCTCCTGGCCTTGTGGAGGTTTTCATGGTTTGGGTAGTGTTCACACAAAAGTGCAAACGGGTCTTGCCCCCCAGCGGGGGGTAGGGGGGTAGTTACCTTGTTCTTTAACCTATAGTTAGGAGACGCTTTCTGATTGGCAGTTTTTGCAGTTATTGGAAGTGAAGAAGTTTGTTGTCGCGCCAGAGAAAAAATAAGTTGTTTCAGCTCTTCAATGGTCTTTACGAAATATTTTGCCGTCTGGCCTGCTCCACGTCGCACAACCTTGACAAGGCCAAGGTTTTTCAGTTTGGCAATATGATTGGCAACAGTTCGTGGATTGATCCCAAGCATTGCGGCAAGCGTTGTCTGGCGCGCGAATGCGTAGCCGTCTTTTTTGCTCAACCAGTAAAGCAGTGAGAAGGTATGCTGTACGGATGACCTGAGTCCCGATAGCTTTACCTGTTGCCGGAATTCGGGGTTGTCGATACTCAGAAACACATTGCTGTATCCAAAAGTTCCCATAAAAACAGTCTCCTAGGAAAACTCGTCTTATGGGCACAAAACACCGGTCAGCACTTGACACGTTTTTTGAAATCAAGTACTCTGATACTACTTAGGACGTAGTATCCGGCGCTTAGCGCCCTATGATTGTGGGCTTTTTTCAGTTGCAGCTGAAAAAAGCCCTTTTCATTTACGCTGTCTTATAAATCGCGGTTTTTCCCCCTCCTCTTCTGGTAACTGTTAACAGACCCAGCTCTTTGAGCTTGGTTATGTGGTTGTTTATAGTCCTGCTGCTGATCCCAAGCTCTTTTGCAAGAGCGGCTTGGTTTTGAAAATTGTTAGTGACCAGGTGGTCCAGGATAACCTGGCTTACTATGCCTATGTTTTTGTCGAGGGAATTTTTATTCAGTAGCATCGTCTGTCTCCTTCACTATCTGCGCTTCATCGAGAAGCTGATATATCTTTCGCTGAACGATCTTGAGACGCTGGCGTGCCATAAGATTTATTTCCGAAGTCTGGACCGCCTCGTCAAACGTCAGCTTGCGGCTCAGCATCGTTTCGATGTCGTAGCCGAAGGTGTCTTTCTTGTATGAGGGCAGGACGATACATTTACCGTCGCCCTGGATAACCTTTTGTCGTAGGTCGTGATCGGTGAAGTAATCGGTGGAGCCGAAAAAAGGATTTACCCAAACAATCAGTGGACTATCAAAACCGCCCAGCAGTGATTGAAGACCTTTAAGGGTGTCACCGGCAGACTGACCGCCGGTGATCACGGTATGGATGATAAGATCATGGCCGGATTCCCTGATTAGGTCCGGAACCATGTTTTCGCTGATGTATGACGCCAAAGGAATAAAAGATGCCGCGCCGTTATCAATTACTGCGCTGCTGCCGTCTGGCAACTGCAGGAGTTTTTCTATCAGGCTGTCAAAAAGCCTGCTGTTTATGCTGTCATCCTCCAGGATATCAACTTTGTGGACTTTGAGAGATTTGAATGCGCTGAAAGTTGCGTTGACAGGATCGGTGTCAAAGCAGGCCACTTTCACGTCCCGGTCTATCAGGTACTGTGCCAGTAGCGAGCTGACAAAGCTTTTGCCGACACCGCCCTTGCCCTGCAGGATCAGATGAATAGTTGCCATCACTTACCCTCCTTCTTCTTTTCGTTGAAATCGAAATCAACGGGCAGAGGAGTGGGGTCGTGCTCGAAACGGCGTTGAGGTTTGGCAGGTGGATCTATTGGTACAGTATCCGCCCCCGAGACCTGTCGTTTGATTTTGACTTTAGCTTTTTTTGAGAATGGAGTAGGATCATCGGGATTCATACAGCAAGCCCAAAAGGCTTGGTAAGACATCGTTATCTTGCCTTGATCCTTGAGATACTTCCAGATCCTCTTGACCGGCTGCTGTCGTTCTAATTGCCTGGTGACATAATCCTTAACAACTAAGAATTGGGTGTGACAATTACTTCTAATCGGTAGGTCTTGCATTGTCCCTTTCCTGGGTTGAGAAAGAAACAACGCATAAAAAAAGGCGTTATCCCTTTCTTGTCTAATTTAACAAGAAAGAAATAACGCCTCTATATGGCGTCCCCAACCGGATTCGAACCGGTGTTGTCGGCGTGAAAGGCCGATGTCCTGGACCTGACTAGACGATGGGGACCTTGTTTTCTGGTGGGTCGTGCGCGACTCGAACGCGCGACTCTCTGATTAAAAGTCAGATACTCTACCAACTGAGTTAACGACCCGTGGAGCGCCCTATATACAAATTCGTAGAAGATGTGTCAACGATTATTTTCATCTTTTTTGTATTTTTATCATTTAGTGGGTTTAACGTCAAGCGAAGACATGTCGCTCTAGGCAAACGACAATATGGGATATGCGGGTATAAATAAGTTGTGACCTGTTATCAGGAATGCTATATCAGAAAACTGGTTTTTTGTTTGCGGAGTAATACGCTGCATACTCCGCCACCGTTGTTTAAACGTCATGCAGAAATTCAGGGAAGTAATTTAATGGGCTTTTTAAAGGGTACCGCAAGCTTTGTCCGATTTTCCGTAGAAGGTGAGTTGCCGGACAACAGTCTTGATTTTATCGCTGACAGAATAATCTCCTTTTCCTTCCAGGATATTGACGATACCTATGACGAATATTCCATCGGCTGGGTTTCGGTTCTCAATATGTTCGATTCACAGTTTGCATATGCATCTTACGCTGCCGGGGATTATATAACGCTCACATTACGAATCGATGAGAGGAAGGTCGCTCCGGCAATTTTGAAAAAGTTCGTGCAGAAAGAAGAAGAACGGGTCCGGATTGAAAAAGAACTCCCCAAACTGAGCCGTTCCATGAAGGTGCAGATTAAGGACAGAGTGCGAACCGAGCTGTTACGTAAGGCAATACCTGTACCTTCGACATACGAGCTCTGCTGGAGTCTCTCAGACGGCATCGTCCTGTTTTTCAGCACCAATAAAAAGGCCCAAGCGCTTCTGGAGGATTATTTCAAGGAGACTTTCGGGCTGTTGATCAAACAGCAGATTCCTTATATTACGGCGGAACAGATTCTGGACGAGGACGAACTTTATAACCTTGAGCGGGTGACCCCGGAAATTTTTGTGTAGGCTTTGACGCAAAGAAGAAGTTTTTTAAAAAGGTAATTTTGTTATGGACTTGGTAGATCTCATCGCAGAAAAACGCTTTTTGGGCCAGGAGTTTTTGACTTGGCTATGGTGGAAAAGTGAAGAACGGGGCGGCAGTGTCAAGCTTGAAGATGAAGGCGATATAACCGTGGCCTTTGAGAAACACATGCTCCTTGAGTCGGGAGAAGGGGAGTCGAGTGAAAAAATAGTATGCACAGGACTTCAGACCGAACTCCAGGAGGCGAGGACAGGTCTGCAGATGGGAAAAAAACTTGAGCAGGCCCGTATCGTTATAGGGTATAACAATTACGAGTTCAGCTTTACCCTTTCAGGCGGTCTGATGGAATTCAGGAATGTGAGACTGCCGAAGACAGATGCTACGGAAAACGATAAGAGTGAAAATCCTGAAGAAGTTGAAGGAATGATTCTCGAACGGATCTTTCTCTTTGAAGAACTTGTCAGAGTTGTGCATTCTCTATTTCGAGTTTTCATAAAGCGCAGGGTTTCCCCCGAGTGGCGGGATGAGCTGCAGAGAATACGGGATTGGGTCGAGCAATCGGCCGCTGTTGCCTGAGTTGAGAATTTAAAAACAATAAGCAGGGATGTTATGGAGTTTGAAACTGTAATAGGACTTGAAATACACGCCCAACTGAAAACGGAAACAAAAATATTCTGCGGATGTTCAACGAGTTTCGGAGCCCCCCCGAACACCAATACGTGCCCGATATGTCTCGGCATGCCGGGAGTCCTTCCAGTGCTGAACAAGCGGGTTGTTGAGTTTGCCGTCAAGCTGGGGCTTGCCACCAATGCCAGGATCAATCTGTACAACCAGTTTGCCAGAAAAAACTATTTTTACCCCGATTTGCCCAAAGGGTACCAGACCTCGCAGTTTGACCTGCCGATAGTGGGCAGGGGCGAAATAGAGATAGAAGTAGACGGAGTAAGGAAAAAAATAGGGATCACCAGGATCCATATGGAAGAGGATGCGGGAAAACTTATCCATGATGAATTGGAGCCTGTCTCCCACGTGGACCTGAACAGGACGGGTACTCCGCTTCTTGAGATTGTTTCGGAGCCGGATATAAGATCGCCTGAGGAGGCGGTGGCTTATCTGAAGAAACTGCACGCCATTGTCCGGTATCTTGATATATGCGACGGCAATATGCAGGAAGGCAGCTTCCGCTGTGATGCCAATATCTCCCTGAGACCGGTAGGGCAGGAGCAGTTTGGTATCCGAACCGAATTGAAAAACATGAATTCGTTCAAGCATGTCCAGAATGGTCTGGAGTATGAAATCCGCCGCCAGCGGGACATCCTCCTCGACGGTGAGGAGGTTGTTCAGGAAACCCTGCTGTGGAACCCCGATAAAAACTGTACCGAATCGATGCGAGGCAAGGAAGACGCGCATGACTACCGGTATTTTCCCTGCCCGGACTTGGTCCCTGTTGAGATTGATGAGGCGTGGGTAGAGGAAATACGCCGGTCACTTCCTGAGATGCCTGATGAAAAGAAGGATCGTTTCCGTGATCAGTACAAGCTGCCGGAATACGATGCGGTACTGCTCACCGGTGATATCGCGGTGGCAAACTATTTCGAGTCGGCGGTAGCGGCGGGAGCTCAACCGAAAAGGGCGTCCAACTGGATAATGACCGAGCTGCTGCGAGAATTGAAAGGGGAGGATATTACTTCCTGCAGGGTTTCTGCCGGTCAGCTCGCCGCCCTTCTGAAAATGATAGACGCCAACACCATCAGCGGGAAGATCGCCAAGACCGTTTTTCAGGATATGATGGAAACAGGTGATGATGCGGAAACAATCGTTAAGGAAAAAAACCTGATACAGGTTTCTGACGAAGGGGAACTGACCGCCATCGTTGAAAGGATTGTCGCGGCCAACCCGGATCAGGCGGAAGACTACCGAAACGGCAAGACCAAGATAATGGGCTATTTCGTCGGCCAGCTGATGAAGGAAACCAAAGGCAAGGCCAACCCGAAGCTGGTCAATGAACTCTTTGTGAAGGTATTGACTCAATAATCAGAGATTTGGGCGGTGGACAAGAAGCAGTGGCAGCAGAAAGGGCAGGGGCACAGGGCCAGGCTCAGGGACAGGTTTCTCGAAAAGGGGATCAACTCCTTTAGTGATACAGAGGTTCTTGAGCTTTTGTTGTCGTTTGGTACCCCTCGGGCCGACTGTAAAGAACAGGCAAGGGCTCTTTTGCAAAAATTCGGATCTTTTGGGCAGGTTCTGGACGCGCCACTGTCCCTGCTGCAGGAGGTAAAGGGCGTCGGCCCGAAAAACAGTTTTGCCCTGCGGTTCGTACAGGGTGTCGCCCAGCGATACCTCAGGGAACGAATCAGGGGAAAACACTATCTTCACGTTGCAGCCGACGTTGCAGACTACCTTGTATTCTCGATGAGGGGTTTGAAAAGGGAGGTGTTTACCGTAATATTTCTCGATTCATCCCACGCTGTTATCGAGTCAGAAACCGTAGCGGAAGGAACCGTAAACCTCAATACCATATACCCCAGAGAGATTATTGCAAAAGCGCTCAAGCATAACGCAGCGGCTCTGGTGGTGGCGCATAATCATCCGTCCGGCTCTCTTGTCCCATCGGCCAAAGACATTACCCTCACCAAAACGCTTCATTTTCTCTCATCGGCAATGCAGCTGCAGCTGCTCGATCACCTGATAATCGGTGACGGTGTGTACAGCTTCAATGAAAAAGGAATCATGGACACCATTCGTAAAGACACGCAGAAGGTGATGGCCGCATTGAGGCGTGACTGACAGGTATGGCCTCACTCTATATCCATATACCCTTTTGCCTCAAGAAGTGTCTCTACTGTTCGTTTAATTCGTGTGTTGCTGGCCCGGATCTTTACGTCAGGTATGTTGGTGCCCTTGTCGAGGAGTTGGATTGTGTCGCCGCAGCTCTTGACGGGCGGCCAATAAATACGGTGTTTATCGGTGGCGGAACCCCGACAGTGCTGCCTTCGTCACTTCTGGTCAGAATAGTCAGCCATTGCCGCGACAGCTTTGTTTTCAGCGAGGACGCGGAGGTGTCGGTGGAAGCGAACCCGGGTTCTGTGGATGCACCTTACCTCGAATCCCTGTCAAGAGGGGGAGTCAACAGGTTGTCTTTCGGGGTGCAGTCTTTCAACGATACCGAATTGAGCCGCCTGGGGCGGCTGCACACGGCAAAAGAAGCAGACGCTGCAGTCAGGCATGCCCGAAATGCTGGGTTTTGCAACATCAATCTCGACCTCATGTATGGCCTGCCGGGGCAATCGGTCAGTACCTGGCAGGATACCCTTGGGCGGGCGATCGACCTTGGTCCGGTTCATCTCTCGCTATACCAGTTGAGCGTTGAAGAAAATACCCCTTTTGAGAAGCTGGCGGCTGCTGGCACCCTTGATCTTCCCGGAGAGGACGACATTCTCGCCATGACCGAAGCCGGCGATCGAATCTGCGGCGAAAAAGGCTTCGTCCAGTACGAAATATCAAACTACAGTCTGCCGGGATTTACCTGTCGTCACAATATAACCTACTGGCACAACGATGAGTATTATGCCGCGGGCGCGTCGGCGGTGAGCTGTGTTGAGGGGTGCCGGGAAAAACGGGTGGTGCAACCGCAACAATATATTGCAGCCGTCGCCGAAAAAAAGAACTTGATTGTGGAGAGTGAGCGGCTGGCAAAAGAAGAGTCGTTTCGGGAAACGGTCATAATGGGACTGCGCCTGATCAAGGGCGTATCCCTGAAAAGGCTTGAAAAACGGTACCGGATTGATCCCGTTCGCTATTATGGCAAGCAGCTGGATATACTTATAACCAGCGGACTCGTCGAGTTAACAGGCGGTTATTTGCGTATTACCAGGAAGGGGAGGCCTCTTTCAAACGTGATTATGGCAGAACTGGTTTGAAAGCCAACAGGCCGCTTCGCAGCTTGTCACGGCTGCCGGATAACTCGCCCAGGACGAGGCCGCGACAGCAAAACGCGGCAGCGTTAAACTGCTTTTCGCAGAATCACACCGAAATATAATCGTCTGGCAGCTGCCCTGCGGAGTGGAGCCCGTCGATGGAGTTGTTTATGTGATTTCTTACGGCAGTTCTCGCTCTTTGCTGATCGCGGGTCGCGATCGCTTCAAGGATTTCATGGTGTTCCGAGGTCGGACTGTACTCGATCTTGTAGAAGGGGTCATAAAGGATAAGGTAGATCCTGGTCCGGTCAAGGAGCTCTTTGATGTAGGCACAGAGAACCGCATTACCTGAAAATTCGGCAATTTTCAGGTGCAGGTCATCATTGGCGGTATAGTATTCGTCAATCATGTTTTTCTCAAAAACCTTCCTTTCAGAGTCGGCCAGTCTCCTGAGTTCGGCAAGTTGTTGTTCGGTGCAGTTTTCGGCAACTATTTCCACCGCCATGCACTCGAGCTGGGCCCGTACCAGAAAAGTTTCTTCAATTTCTTTTTTAGTGGGCGTGATGACAAAAGCCCCTCGGTTGGGAATGCTGTTGACCAGCCCTTCAGCCTCAAGTCTTTTTATGGCACCTCTCACAGGAGTCCTGCTCACCCCGAGCTTTTGTGCAAGATTAATCTCGACCAGCTGGCTTCCCTGCTTGATGTATCTCTTTCTGATTGCTGTTTTTAACTTGTTGTAAACAGCGTCTTCGGAATTTTTCTTTTTTGGCTGTCCCATGGTGTTTCGTTGAGTTGTTGTTGCGGCAAAGCCTGTCGAAACGGTTCCTGTATTAATGTGCGAATGTGGTTAGAATATAAACTACAGGTTCAACTGTTCGGCAAGGTTATTGTAATCGGTTGTCGGTATAAGTTAGAAACGGGTTCTTTGCCGGAAAACATACAATTTTATAGCCTATACACAAAGGATGCTTTATTGTTTTTAAGTATTGTATACAATTTATAGATACAATGTAAAGAGGTTTTGTCATGCAGTCGATGGCCTGGACTCAACCGTATAAGAAATACGGATGTCTTTTTATCTGCATGTAGTCGGAATCAGAAGTGGAACTATTTGAAAATAATATAACTATCCTCACAAGTGGCGATAGCTTTTTGCGGGGACGTTTCACGAAAAAAAAGCAAATGAGGTAAGTATATGTGCGCGTTGAATAACGGAGTGATGTCAGTCCCTGCTCCCCAAAATGAAAATATTCTAGGATATGGCCCCGGCAGCCCGGAAAAAAAGGAAGTGAAAGCCGCATTGCAGGAGTTGATGGCCGAGCAGTTTGAAATTCCGCTTATAATAGGCGGCAGGGAAGTAAAGACCGGCAACCTCGGCAAGGTGGTTTGTCCCCATGACCACGGCAAGGTCCTGGCGACCTACCATAAAGCGGGAAAAGAGGAGGTCCAACTTGCGATAGAATCGGCCCTGTCGGCACAGAAAATGTGGCAAACTCTTCCCTGGGAGCAGCGGCTGGCGATTTTTCTTACCGCCGCAGAGCTTATAGCCACCAGATATCGCGCAAAACTTAATGCCGGGGCAATGCTTGCGGGCGGGAAAACTGTCTTTCAGGCGGAAATCGATGCGGCGTGCGAGTTGATCGACTTTCTGCGTTTTAACGCCGGCTATGCAAGAGAACTTTATGCAAAACAGCCTCAATCTTCCCAGGGAGTATGGAACTATACCCAGTACCGGGCCCTGGAGGGGTTTGTTTTTGCGGTGACACCTTTTAATTTTACGGCCATAGCGGGCAACCTCCCGTCGGCCCCGGCGATGATGGGCAATACCGTGGTCTGGAAACCAGCTTCTTCTCTTGTCTATACTCCGTACTTTATCATGCGGATATTGGAAGAGGCGGGGCTGCCTCCGGGAGTCATCAATTTTGTTCCGGGGGCTGGATCGCAGGTAGGCGATGTATGTCTTGCCGATCCCAACCTGGCGGGGGTCCATTTCACCGGCTCCACCAGGGTGTTCCATCAAATGTGGAAGACCATCGGCGAAAATATCGCGTCATACAGATCATATCCGCGAATTGTTGGAGAAACCGGCGGTAAGGATTTTGTGTTTGCCCACCCAAGTGCCGAGATCCCGTCGCTGGTGACGGCGCTGGTAAGAGGGGCGTTTGAGTACCAGGGGCAGAAGTGTTCGGCGGCGAGCCGCGCTTATATTCCACAGTCTCTGTGGGACCGGGTCAAGTCTTTGATGTTGGCCCAGGTGGGGCGTATAACCATGGGCTCTCCTGTTGATTTTCGCAATTTCATGGGTGCGGTAATAGACAGGAGTGCATTCGAATCGATCACCGGATATATCGATTTTGCCAAAGAGCACAAGGATGCGGAGATAATAGCCGGAGGAAATTATGATGACACCACAGGTTATTTTATAGAGCCGACGGTAATTGTTGCCACCGATCCTGAGTTTAAAACAATGGTTGAGGAAATTTTCGGTCCGGTACTGACCATTTTTGTCTACCAGGATGAAGACTTCGTGGAAACCCTTGAGCTTTGCGATAAAACATCGCCTTACGCGCTGACCGGAGCCTTTTTTGCCAAGGACCGAAATGCGATAACCTTGGCCATGGCAAAGCTGGAACACGCAGCGGGTAATTTTTATATCAACGACAAGCCGACCGGCGCCGTCGTGGGGCAGCAGCCCTTTGGCGGAGGCCGGGCGTCGGGCACCAACGATAAAGCCGGGTCGCAGGCTAATCTGGCCAGGTGGGTTTCTGTCCGCACGGTCAAGGAAACCTTTGTTCCACCCGGGGACTTCCCCTATTCTTTTATGGATGAGGAGTAGCGCCAATAGAGAAAATAGAGATCTTCTCTTTGATATGGAACTCAATCCTTGTATATTTTGAGCAATCATGAGATGCAACGGAGCGTAACAGGTCGAGAACTCCGCAACTGATCGTTCATTCTTAAAAGGATATGGGTAATATGCTAGCAACATACAAAGAGATGGCCAGGGAGAGGGAGGCGGCGATGCTTCCTCCCCTCCCGCTGAATCCGCAGCAGACTCTTGAAGTTGTCTCTCTTCTTGAAAAAGGGGATGGGGATAGGGAGGAACTGCTTGAGCTGTTGATGTCCCGGGTCGAACCGGGGGTAAGTAAGTCGGCAAAAGTAAAGGCCCTGTGGCTACAGAAGGTGGCATCGGCAACCGTTGTCTGCGATGCGTTGAAGCCGGTTGAGGCGGTTGAGATACTGGCCCGCATGGGAGGAGGGTACAACGTCGAAGCTTTGATCGAACTGCTTTCGCTTGAGGGCGTGTCGTCGTCTGCGGCCAAGGCACTTAGGGGAATTACCAAGATATACGACGGCTTTGACAAAATAGCGGAGCTTTCCAAGACCAGCAAGGAGGCTTGCGACCTGATTGATTCCTGGGCCAGAGCGGAATGGTTCATTGAGGCGGCTCCGGTGCCGGATGTTCTGGAACTGAGGGTGTATAAGGTAGACGGGGAGATCAATACCGATGATTTTTCTCCGGGAAATCAGGCGCAGTCAAGAGCCGATATCCCCCTCCATGCGACCCATTTCGGCGTAAGCCGTTTCCCCGGCGGAATAGAAGAAATTAAGCGGCTTAAAAAAGAGGGCGGCGAGGTTGCCTTTGCAGGCGATGTAGTGGGGACGGGATCTTCGCGAAAATCCGCCGTCAATTCCCTCTTGTGGCATATCGGTCATGATATTGCAGGGGTCCCCAACAAGAGAAGTGGCGGGGTGGTCCTGGGGGGCACCATCGCCCCCATTTTTTACGCCACTGCCCGTGACGCAGGGGTGTTGCCCATTGAGTGCGATGTTGCCGAGCTTTGCGTTGGCGACACGATTCTCGTTGATCTGAAAAACTGGAAAATGCAAAAAGACGACGGGACCGCAATCGCCATGCGGCCGGCTTCCCCGACGTTGCTTGACGAGTATCGCGCGGGGGGCAGGCTGAACCTGATCATCGGCAAGCAGCTGACCCGAATGGCCTGTGATTTCAGCGGAAAACCTTTTCCGCAAATTTTTGCCAGCCAGCTCGATCCCAAGCCGCAGAAAGGGCAGGGGTTCAGCCTGGCGCAGAAAATGGTTGGTAAAGCGTGCGGCTTGCCAGGCGTGTTGCCCGGCACGGTATGCGAACCGAAGATGACCACCGTCGGTTCCCAGGACACCACGGGGCCCATGACCATGCAGGAGATAGACGAACTTGCCTGCCTGCGTTTTAAAGCGGATCTTTTTATGCAGTCTTTCTGTCATACAGCAGCATATCCGAAAGCGTCCGATTTCGATCGTTGGCAGATCATGCAGGAAACCAGCGTCTCCTGCGGCGGGATAACCCTCAAGCCCGGAGACGGGGTAATTCATCCGTGGCTCAACAAAATGCTTGTCCCAGATACCGTAGGTACCGGAGGAGACTCACACACCAGGTTTCCCCTGGGGATCTCTTTTCCTGCCGGTTCCGGACTGGTTGCCTTTGCCGCAGCTCTGGGTTTTATGCCCCTTGAAATGCCGGAATCCGTACTCGTTCGTTTTCACGGCAAAAGAAAAGCCGGGATAACCGTGAGGGACATGGTGAACGCCATTCCTTATGTGGCGATTAAAAAAGGGTTGCTCACCGTTGAAAAGAAGGGCAAGAAAAACGTTTTTGCCGGTAAGATACTTGAGATTGAGGGGGTAAACGACCTGAGCGTGGAGGAAGCTTTCGAGTTGACGGACGCATCGGCTGAACGGAGCGCGGCCGGCTGCGCGGTGAGTCTGCCCCTTGAAACCGTGGTGGCCAATGTCGAGCAGAATGTCAAGGTATTGCAGTTGCTGGTTGATGAAAACTACCAGGACCGCGACTGTCTGCAAAGACGAATTGATGACCTTAAGCAGTGGCTGAAAAATCCAACCCTGTTAAGAGCTGATGAAAACGCAGTGTACGATACCGTAATAGACATCGACCTCTCCGAGATCACCGAACCGATTCTCGCCTGTCCCAACGATCCAGACGACGTTCGGCTGCTTGGAGAGGTTGTGGGTGATACGGTTGAAGAAGCGTTTATCGGCTCCTGTATGACGCATATGAGCCATTTGCAGCGCGCAGCCATCCTGCTGGACGGGGAGAAGTATGCAAAAGCGAGGCTGTGGATAGCTCCATCAACCAGGCTCGACAGGGAAGCGGTGCGAAAGGAGGGCGCGTTGTCTGTCTTCTCAAAAGTCGGGGCCAGGGTGGAGATTCCCGGATGCAGTCTCTGCATGGGCAACCAGGCACGGGTAGCGCCTGAGACCACTGTTATTTCCACGTCGACGCGCAATTTTGACAATCGGCTCGGAGACAATACGAGAGTCTATCTGGCATCAACTGAATTGACCGCGATCAGTGGGCTGCTGGGAGAGATTCCAACAGTTGAGCACTATTTTGACTTTATCGCCCGTAAAAAAGTTCAATGACTTCTGCACCGTCGATAAAACCATAGAACCCCGCCGCCGATGGACGAAAGTTGCGTTTATCGGCGGGCATCCTATGATACGTTGCACGTTACTGTTAAAATGGGAATATGAAGGAAGAATACAACTATACATTGACTGTTCCCGTAGAAGATCTTGACAAGGCCCGGACACTGCTTGAACAGCTGCAGGCCAACATTCCCCAGGCGCGGATAACCAGAAAACCCGACCGTGGCGATATGGTACGGTTTTACCTCTGTTTTCCGTACAGTGGGCGCCGCATAGACGCAGCTGTTCCTGATTTTTTCGCGCACCACGGTGACAACAGCTGGGATCTTTTTGGTCCCAATTACGGCGTCTGGGGGTTGAAGTAAAACTCTTCCCGGAGTTGCCTTAACCCCTGTCCCAGGGTCCTTGAGATGAGCTGCCTGCACTCATGCAGAGCATCACTGCTTCGCAGTTAAGGCCGATTGACGGTTACCCAGTTCTGGCAAGGACCGTGGCTATTTCGTGGCGCAGTTTGTCCGGGATGATCGGCTTGGAAATATAGCCGTCCATTCCCGCCTCCAGGCATTTTTCCCTGTCACCTTTAACGGCGTATGCTGTCATGGCGATTATCGGCACATGGGCGCCGCTGATCCGCTCGTTTTTGCGTATCAGCCTGGTTGTCTCAAGCCCGTCCATCTCCGGCATCTGGATATCCATGAGAATCATATCGAACTTGTTTTCATCATATTTGATCATCGCCTCGAGACCGTCATTGGCCGTGGAGACTGTCCAGCCTTCGCGTTCGAGCATGACAACTCCCAGGGTGCGATTGATATGTTCGTCTTCCACCAGGAGAATGTTCAAGGGGGTTGCAGGGAGTGGAGTGGTGTCAGCCTGCTTAGGATTATTTTGCCTGTCATCGCCAGCCTTTTGTGAAACAACAGGAAACGCGACAGTGAACTGGAAGCAGCTGCCAATCCCCCGGCAACTCTCAACCTGCAGTTTTCCACCCATTATTTCAACGAGTTCTGCAGCGATCGCCAGCCCCAGCCCTGTCCCGCTCTGTTTGGTTTCACGGGTTGTCTTCAGTTGGTTGAATGGCTTGAAGGCATTTGGGATCTGGTTTGTGGGAATACCTATCCCGGTATCGGCAATCTGAAAACAGAGGTTGATGCTGTCCGGATTGCTGGTGCTGTTTAAACTTTGTTCCACGGTGACTGTTACTTCCCCCTTGCTGGTGAATTTGATCCCGTTACCTATCAGGTTCATGAGGATCTGGCTCAGCTTGTCTTCGTCGCCCAGCAGCTGGTCCGGCAGATTTTTTTCATAGTTGATCTTCAGTTCGATATTTTTTTTGGCCGCACTGATGGTGAGGATTTCCCGGAGTTCCTCCAGAAGGTTCTTCAGGTTGAAAGGGGCGGTGGCCAGTTCGGTTTTACCGGCGTCGATTTTTGAAAAATCAAGAATATCGTTGATCAGCTTGAGCAGACGGTTGGCGGATGAGTGGACCATCTCGAGATAGGTGCGCTGGTGTCCGGGAATATCCGACTGTAACAGCAGGTCAGTGAGTCCCAGAATACCGTTCATGGGAGTCCGTATCTCGTGGCTCATGTTGGCCAGAAACGTCGATTTATTTTTTTCGGCTTCTTCGGCACGCTCCTTTGCGGTCCTGAGTTCGTCTACCCGGTGCTTTCTTCTGAGGGCATCGCCAATATGACGCGCGACAAAGGTCATCAGTTCCTTGTCCTGTTCGGTATAAACAACACGGTCGTAACTCTGGACAGCCACGGCACCGGCCACCGCGTGGTCGATGTAGAATGGTGCGCCAAGCCAACTGTGGGGTTTGGTGCCTTGACAGTAGAGATTGTTCGTCTGGCAGATTGTTTCGTAATTGTCCGGGGTGAGCAAAAGCGGTTTACGGGTTTTGAGCAGGTAACCGGTAAGAAACATCTTTTCGCTGTCAAGCTTACTCTCCATGCCCTGGAAATGTGCATCGTAGTCATCGGCAAAGTATGGAAAATATATGTATTTCCCATCAGGTTTGTTTTTGAGGATTGCAATGTAGAAGTTAGGGGCGTGGATAAGCTGACTGACGATATGGTGGAGTTTTGCGTAGAGCGAGTTGATATTTATCGAGTAGTGGGCCTGTTCGCTGATTTCATTGAGGGCGGATCGTATTCTTTCCGAATGCTCCAGGTCTTCCATCGACTGTTTCAGCTGTTGGATGGTGTCCAGCGATTGCAGCCGGGAACCGATTATAGCGGCAATAGTCTGAATGGAGTTGCGGTATTCTTTGTGAAAAATCACGTTCTCGGGGGTGCCGAAATAGATTATCCCGGCAAGTTTGGCGTGAACTGAAATCGGTACGACAAGATGACTTTTGTTGCCGGTGGGGTGCAGCATCTGCTGAAATCTTGAATCCCCGTGGATCTGCAGAGGTTCTTCTGTTGCAATGAGGTGTTGTACTATTTCGGAACTGTTAAGAAAACAGGGGGGAACCGACAGCGTGGTGTTGCGGTGCGGTTTGGACCACGAGGTGTCAAATTTATCTGTACCGGGAGTAAGAAAATATATTTCAGTGGCAAACGGGCCGAGTTTCTTGAAAATAGTGGTATGAAGAAACGATGTCAGTTTTTCGGTGGTATCGGTCGTGCGCTGGCCAATGGTAAGTTCCTTGGCAACTTCAAGCACCGGAAGGGTTGGGATGGCGATCGAATCATGGGACGTTGTTTTCATAACAAAGTGACCGCGTGAGCGGGCTGGTATTTTGAAGTTCTGGGCAAACAGCTGAGATCTATAATATCAAAAAACAGCTGACAGATGAAGCTGTTCTTTTTTCGGGCCACCGGTTGCGCATCGGTAAAACCTGCTCTTTTTGTGCGGGGAGGGGGCGGGGTAGCGTTCATCATTTATTGAGCATGGCAAAGAAAATGTAAAAGGCTTTTTTGTTTGTCAGGAAGTGGTGTGAAACAGCAGCCGGAGGTGCTGATCAGCCCCTGGTTGCCGGTTCATCTGCGACCGGGTTTGTCAGCACTCCTATATTTTCGATCTCGACTTCCACGATATCGCCGTCTTTCAGCGGTCCCACACCGCTCGGGGTTCCGGTGATGATTATATCCCCCGGCTCCATGGTGAAATTTTTGGCAACAAACGCCAGAATCTCCGGTATCTTGAATATCATATGCCGGGTGTTTGAACTCTGGACCGTCTGCTGGTTGAGACGGCACTCGATCCGCAGATCTTGCGGGTCTCCGATAAGTTCAGGGGGAACTATAACGGGACCGATCGGGCCGAAGGTGTCAAGGGATTTGCCGCGAAACCAGCCGGACTTGTCGTTTTTCTGGAAATTTCTCTGGCTGATGTCGTTAAAGCAGGTGAAGCCCAGGATATGATCTGCAGCTTTTTCGATGGAGATGTTTTTTATCCTGTCTTTGACGATGATCGCCAGTTCGGCTTCATGGTCAGTGCGAATCGTCGTGAAATTGTAGTCGTGGAGAAATGCGGGCAGCACTATCGGCTCGCCCGGACCGATCAGGACGTTTGGGGTTTTGGGAAAAAGAATGGGTTCTTCCGGAATCTCGTCGGTGAAGTTTTGTACATCCACGGACTGGCTTTCTTTTATGTGCTCAAGGTAGTTCAGTCCCAGGGCAATTATTTTTGTCGGATTAACCAGATATGTTCCGCCGCCCTTGACCGGGAGTTCAACAGCCATGATTTTGACCTCAAAACAGTAACAGAAATAAGGAGTGGTACGGTAAAAACAGACCGCGATCTTTTATTGTTATCACGAAAAATTCTGAAATCAAGCATAATTGACTCTTGGCAACTCGCTTTTGGGCAATCGAATCGAAAATCATGTGCACATGACTATTATTACCTCTTTTTTGCTTCGGCCCAGCGGCAACCCGGCGCGGACCAAGAGATATCAAGGTAAAATCTCGACGCGTAACTTCGACGGGGCTGCCGGTTTCATCCCGGCCTGATTGATGACTATTGTTACCAGGGGCCTGGCTCTTTCAGCTGATCCTGCAGGTTTTTTCAAGAGAGTGCTGCAACCATATCGATATATTTATTTACGTCAAATTTTCGTTTGCACCCGTTCAGGTTCATGTACCGTACTTTACCGAAAACCTGCCGCTCCTTCCAGGCTCTGTCGTGGACGCCGCCCAGGGACCAGGCGATGCCGGCATATCCGTTCGGGTCTCTTCCGTCAAGGGAGTAGCGGTCGTTGAGGTAAATGGCCCACCTCATGGCATCATCGCAGCGGCGGCTCCATTCGAGGATTTTTTTTGCCCAGTACATGCGGAGGTAACCATGCAGTTTGCCGGTGAGAACCAGGTCTTTCTGGCAACTGTTCCACAGCGGGTCGTGGGTTGAACTGTTTTCAAATTCCTCCAGGGTGTAGATATATTCCCGCCGGTCATGCTGGTGTCTGGCGAGTGTCTCCCGGCCCCAGGCGGGAAAACCGTCGATCGTGTCGTAGTGCGGTTCAAAAAGGCAGAAATTATCGGCTAGTTCCCTTCTGACGATCAGTTCCTCGAGAAACGCATCCTGCAGATCTGTTGCAAACAAATTCCGCCGCACCATGAGAGCGAGTCGCTGGGGTGACAGGTTGCCAAAGTGCAGGTAGGGGGAGAGGCCTGACTGTGCCTGCCGGCAGGGGTCGTTGCGGTGCTTCTGGTACTCGGCAAGGCCTTGACGGATGAAATTGCGGGCAGCTCGTCCGGCTGCTTTTTCTCCTGGTAAAAGCAGAAGGGGGATATTTTTTTCAACACATCTAAGATGCTGTTTGAGTATGGAAAGGTCGTTATGTTTCCGCCCGCAGGTGCCGTACGGGTGGGGTTGTATTGGCGGAATTTCAGTTAAGAAGTCGGGCAGCAGTCGATGTATTTTGGGACGAATCGTATAGGCGCCGTACTCTTTTTTGTTCGAGGTGATCCATGCCGGAATGATGTTATGGCTGTCCACCTCGCAGATCGGGCATGACAACGATGACACCAGCTTTTGCTGCATCAGTTTGAACTCTTTTAGCGGGTTGAAGTCGCATACGAGGAGATGGCCGTCGACAGATTGCATAAAGTGGGGCAGGAACAGTTCCGGAGATTCGTGGAAAAAAGAGAAACCGATATTGGACGCGATAAGCTCCGCTGCCGTTTCCGCCAGTCCCTGCAGCATGAATAAAACGGTTCGCGGCAGGGGTAACGGATCGTTTGGCTTCAGAAAGAAGATTACCAGGAGAGGTTTCTGGCGGATTTCCGCTTCCTGTTGGGCAACAAGAAGAGACCAGTTGTCTTCTGCCCTAATCTCTCTTGACATCCAGTAAACGACCGGTCCTTGCCCTCTTTTTCCCTCTTTGAGCCACCTGGTGCGCCTGGTCAGGTCACTGTTTTTTTTGAGTACCATTAATATTTTTTCCCGAAAGTAAAAAACTGGCTGTAATCCTCTTCTTGCCTGATCGCTCTTTCATACTATACTGTTAACTATTCAACGCCAAAAATACAGGGGCATCGATTATGAAAGATACAGGCCTGATAAAAATCAAAATGGGCATCAGTTCATGTTTGCTTGGCAACAGGGTTCGCTACGACGGCGGGCATAAACATGATCGTTATATCTCCGATACCCTGGGAAAGTATTTCGAATTTGTACCCGTCTGCCCTGAAGTGGAGTGCGGTCTGCCGGTCCCGCGGGAGCCGATGAGGCTGGTAGGCGACCATGAATCTCCGCGGCTGGTAACGGTCAGTTCGCAGCAGGATCACACCGCAAGGATGGTCCAATGGGCTGAGGACAAAGTGAGGCAGCTTGAACACGAGAATCTGTGCGGTTTTATTTTTAAATCGAAATCACCATCCTCGGGAATGGAGCGGGTAAAGGTTTACGATGCCAACAGTGTTCCCCGGTCCGTTGGGGTCGGACTGTTTGCCCGGATTTTTATGGAGAGGTTTCCCCTGATACCGGTGGAGGAGGAGGGGCGCCTCCATGATATTGTGCTTCGGGAAAATTTTATCGAATCAGTCTTTGTGTACCGGCGGTGGCGCAAGGTGCGGGAAAATTTTTCCGCCCGGCGACTGGTCGAATTTCACGCCCGGCACAAAATGCTCTTAAGGGCACATAGTGAACGACATTACCGCCAGCTGGGACGCATTGCAGCCGAGGCCGGATCGGCTCTTTCGGAACATCGTCTCGCCGCCTACGAGGAGATACTTATGGCGGCGATGCGCTTGAAGCCAACGGTAAAAAAACACTGTAACGTGTTGACCCATATAATGGGACATTTTAAAAAGATGTTGTCCGGCGACGAAAAACAGGAGCTTCTTGAGCTTATCGAGCGGTTCAGGTACCAGCAGGTGCCGTTGATTGTACCGGTCACCATACTGAATCATTATGTGCGAAAATACCAGGAACCTTATCTGCAGCAGCAGTACTATCTGGCGCCGCACCCGGTAGAGCTGAAACTGCGCAACCATGCCTGATTCGCGAACAGTCGGGTGATCACAAAAAGCGTTTCACCAGACTGGTGCCAGACAGTAGCTGGTGTTCGTTAAAACTCATGTTTTCGGGCGGCGGGTATGGTCTGATTTTTTTCAAAAAGAAAAGATGGTATGGCGGCAATAACAAAAGGAGAGTCGCTTATGTTTGCACTGGCAATTAACGGAAGCCCCAGAAAAGGCGGCAATACTGAAATTTTGTTGAAAACCGCCCTTGAGCCGCTGGAGCGGGCGGGGTGGAAAACAAAATTGATTCAGGTGGGCGGAAAACCGATTAGCGGCTGCCGTGCCTGCAGTAAATGTATTGAGAAGAAGAACATGGCCTGTTCGGTGACCACCGACATGTTCAATGACGTGATGGCGCAGATGGTAGAGGCCGATGCGCTACTGCTCGGCTCACCCACCTACTTTACCGATGTAAGCGCTGAAATGAAAGCACTTCTCGATCGATCCGGGTTTGTGGCGGTAGCCAATGGCCGGGCTTTTCGGGGCAAGATCGGTGCCGCTGTGGTGGCCGCGCGAAGGGGCGGGGCCACCCACGTGTACGATACCATCAACCATATGTTTCTTATGAACCAGATGATTGTCCCCGGCTCTACCTACTGGAACATGGGCTATGGTCTTTCCCAGGGCGAGGTCGCAGGCGACATCGAAGCGCTTGCCAATATGAAAAATCTGGGCGAGACAATCGCCTGGCTGGGCGCGGCCATGGCCCCCGTCATGGATTCCTTTCCGGTGGCGCAGCAATAGATTCCAGCGCAGTGCGAGGGGGCCCGGGGAAACACACAGTTAGTTGCCGCCAGCCAGCGACCGGGCAAAATCAATCGCCTGTTTCCTGTTCTCTTCGGTCAGCTTGTCCGGGGTAGAGCAGGAGCCGATATAGAGTTCCCCCGCGTTTACGGCCATATGCGGTTTCTGCATTCTGCCAAAGGCGGTAAATACAGGTTCGGCGTTATTTTCAAAAGGACCTGCGCCGGTAACCAAAAGCCCCTGTCGCTGGCCCTTTACCAGGGAGTCATGGTCCGGCTGATGATAGTTTGTGTACAGGCTGTAGGTCCGGTCGATAAAGGTTTTAAGAGGGCCGGCAAGCCCCCAGAAATAGAGCGGCGAGGTGAACAGAACCAGATCCGCTTTCACCATGTCGTCCAGAATTGCCGGGGCATCGTCCAGCTGTACGCATCCCACCGCATCCGTTGTCTTCTTGCATTTGGTGCACGCCAGGCACCCGCGGATATCCTTGTCGTGAAGGGTCAGGGATGTTATCTCGTGTCCCAGTCTTTTCAGCTCTTCCTCTATCCAGCCAAGAACCGTCGCGGTGTTGCCATTTTTCCTTGCGCCACCCTGTAATGTCAGAACTTTCACAATTTCTCCTTTGATCTTTGTTGGTTGGCAAATTCTTTTTCAACGATTGTGTTATACCAGCTCCGGCTGCAGACTGCAGCAGCAATGAGTGAAAATAATCCTTCACGAACGACTTCCCTGACTGCGGCAGGGCCGGGCCGAGGCAAAAACATCTTATGTTCGTGGTGAAAATTGATTCATGTCAAGGATTAACGGTTGGTTCGCTGATAATGTGATGCCACATGCAAAGTTATTAACCGGGAAACAGCTGTTTCCCGCAATCACCACTGCGGCTGTTTTGGGGTTGGCGTTATTGCCGGTCGCAAGCAGGGACAGTGATCACCAAAGACAAACAAGGAGTAGCTATGTTCTGTTTTCAATGCCAGGAGGCGGCCAAGGGTTCCGGATGTACTGTCAAGGGTGTCTGCGGCAAGCAGGAATCGACCGCGAATCTTCAGGACTTGCTGATATATGATCTTAAAGGTATTGCCTTACTTGCCAAGGGGTTGAAGGGAGCGGGGGGCCAGGTTGAGAAGGAAGTCGGACGTTTGCTCATCCAGGGACTTTTCACCACCATAACCAACGCCAACTTCGACAACGCCAGCCTGGAAAACTGGATCGGCCGCTCCCAGGGGGTCAAGCGCCGGCTCAAGGAAAAACTTGACGCGATGTCCTCTTCCGCGGACAAGGGCTCCATTTTAGCAAGACTCGGTAGTTTTCTCGGATTTGGTAAAAAAGATACTTCTTCGCAGCTGGACGGCTCGGCGCTCTGGTTTTCCAGTGATGTTTCAACGTTTCAGGAAAAAGCGGTGTCCGTTGGGGTGCTCGCAACCGCCAATGAAGATGTCCGCTCGTTGCGGGAACTGTTGATACTGGGGTTGAAAGGTATCGGCGCCTATGCGGATCATGCCTTGGTGCTCGGGGTGGAGCGGGAAGAAATTTACGATTTTGTCATCGACGCCCTGGCTTCCACCACCGAAGAGCTGACGGTGGATGAGATGGTTGCGCTGGTGCTCAAGGCCGGGGAAGTCGCGGTGACAGCCATGGCGGCGCTGGATGAGGCAAATACGTCAACATACGGGAATCCTGAAATCAGTGAAGTAAATCTCGGGGTGGGGGACAAGCCGGGAATCCTTGTCAGCGGCCATGACCTGAAAGATCTCGAGGAGTTGCTTATCCAGACCCAGGGAACCGGGGTGGATGTCTACACCCATGGAGAGATGCTGCCGGCAAACTATTATCCCGGGTTCAAAAAATACGACAACCTGAAGGGGAATTACGGCAGCTCGTGGTGGCACCAGAACGAGGATTTCGAAACCTTTAACGGTCCGATCCTGATGACGACCAACTGTATTATTCCGATCAAGAAGACCAACAGCTACCTGGAGCGTTTTTATACAACCGGTGTTTCCGGATATCCGGAGGCAACCCATATCGGGGACCGCATCGGCGACGGAGCAAAGGATTTCTCGGCGATAATTGAACAGGCGAAAGGATGTGCTTCTCCCGATGAAATTGAAACCGGTACGATTGTCGGCGGATTTGCCCATAACCAGGTCCTCGCCCTTGCCGACAAGGTGGTCGAGGCGGTCAAGTCCGGAGCGATAAAAAGATTCGTCGTTATGGCGGGGTGCGACGGCAGGCAGAAGGGACGGGGCTATTTTACCGAGGTTGCCGAACAGCTGCCGGCAGATACCGTCATACTGACAGCGGGCTGCGCCAAATACCGCTACAACAAGCTTGAGCTTGGCGATATCGGCGGTATCCCACGTATCCTTGACGCGGGGCAGTGCAATGACAGTTATTCCCTGGCGGTGATTGCGCTCAAGCTCAAGGAGGTTTTTGCGCTTGACGACATCAACGAGCTGCCCATCTCCTTTGATATCGGCTGGTATGAGCAGAAGGCCGTCGCGGTCCTCCTGGCGCTGCTCCATCTCGGGGTGAAGGGAATCCGTCTCGGACCGACGCTGCCCGCATTTATCTCACCTGCGGTTCTGGACGTGCTGGTGGAGAATTTTGATATCAAGCCGACAGGGACCGTTGCAGAAGACATCGCCGCGATGATGGCGGGGAAATAAACCGCAGCCATCGCGGGTAATTGGTGAGCGTTTTTAGCATGAAGGTCCGGCCGGGACTGCAAACGGTTGCAACTCATAAAATGCAAAGACCGGGGGTTGCTGGCTTCTGCCGCGGCCCCCGGCTGTTTCGGGGCGGTGATTTACACGTTTTCCCCAGTATCTCTCGCCGATCTATCGGTTCTTTTGGGACGTCTTTTTCCTTGAGGTGATGCTGACTTTTCGCTCGTTCACGTATTTGAAGAAAAGAGGAAAGGCTACAAAGCATATGAGGCAGAGGATATACTCGATCCCTTTGATGTGTGTATAAAAATCCACCACGGTATGGATCGGCTTGATCATCCCGCTGGCCACCAGGTACTGTCTGGCCAGCTCGGTAACCTCCCAGTTCACCCTGTAAAGTCCGCCGATAAGCGCCGCGGCTGCCCAAATCCCGAAAAGGGATCCGGTAGTTATCAGGAATATGCTGAAAATTGTGCTGCCTTGCGTCTTCATGGTGGCCTCCCTTTTTTTAATGGATAGTTTCTGGTGGAGCTCCTGGTGTAATGTGCATCGCATAACCATTCTTTAATGAATGGATTGCATCCGCCGTGCCAGAACCGTGCTTCCCGGACACCCTCGTGAATTTGCGATTGGCTAGGTATAGTGTTGAAATAAAAAAGAAAATATCACCACTCTTCGGAGGGGCACGCAACGATGTCGCTAATGGCGGTCTGTTTCTGGTCACAGGTGTTGCAGTATCGTCCCAGAGTCGTATGACAGCCACAGATGTGTTGTATATGGTGTAAGAGAGGTAACGTTTTTATGGTTTGCGTGACTGTTTGTTCCAGGTGAAGACTATCGGCAGCCGGTAGACGATGAATCGGTACACGATGAAGTAGAGGGCATAGAGGGTCACTGTCAGCCATACCTCCTTCCAGTGGGGCACTTCCTGGTATAGCTGGTAGTTAAAGCAATAGATTGCCACGTTGAGCCGATTCCAGATGATCCCGATCACCGCGATTGCCGCAGCCCAGCGGACAGTTGTCACCGAACCCCGCCGGACTCCCCTGGCGAAAAGAATCAGCGGAATAACCACACCTATAGCGATTTCCAGCAGAAAGTAGCCTCCCCAGGCAGTGAGCAGGTATTCCCATTCGTTGTCGTGGGCAATAGCCACTATTTTGATAACCAGATAGGTAAAGACGGCATAGGATGCGCCCTTGCCAAGGCCGAGAGTGATGTCGTGGAGAGTGGAGCTGAACTCTTTGCCGCAACGCCAGGAAGCGTAGCGGCTAATCAGGAAGGAGCTTATTATCACCATGGACAATCCGCCGAAAACCGCCGAACAGAGAAAATGAATCCATTGAAAGTCGGTGGACAGCCAGAGAGGGTGGATCTTGGTCGGAGCATAGGTAAAAAGCGCTCCCAGCGCGCCCTGATGCAGGGTGGAAAGTATAATTCCCGCAATTGTCAGCCCCAGGGAGATTTTCGCGATATAATGTTTCCATGCGGGTCTGTTGAGCCATTCAAAAAGGGCTGGGAGCAGTTCGGCAATCTGGACGGAGAGATAGGTGGCCACATGCCAGGCCACCAGAAAAAGCACGGCGGCCGGACCCAGGGAAACGAACATCGGGTAGGCAAGACGCCAGGGCATGCCCAGGTCAACAAGCAGATAGACGACCGCAAAAAAATAACCGAGCAGACCGTTGAGCAGGGCGAGTCTTTCAATGGGGTGGAAGTCTTTTCGCCCGAAAAGCGTGACCGTGGTGCCCAGCAGGAAACCGGAGGCGGATAGTGGTACCATGCCGAACAGGCCAAACCCGAGAAAGAGTCCCCATGGATAGTCGTTGGAACCGTGGGTAACGGCTGCAAGACCATAAAAATATCGTTGTACGATTAGGGGGATACCGACACCAAAAATTAACACCAGCAGCCAGTTTACCCGGTTGCGGCAGAGTTGGCTCAGATATTGCCTCGGAGTCAGGCCGAGCAGCACCTTATCCTGGAAAGACCATGGTGATCCGTCATTTTTTTTCGATCCGGATACCGGTAGGTGAACATTTTCCGGGTTAAACATCTTCATCTGCTTTCTCCCTGTTGTTTTCCTGGCGCGTTTTCTCAGCTCTTGCCCGGCGGGCGGCAAGGAGGTGGAATCCGGCAAAAAGCGGCGGCCAAATGGTGAGCACCATTGGTACCATGGCGAGAAAATTCTTTACCGAATTAAGGATCGGTTCGTGGGGGATGGTCGTATCGAAACCGACCTGATCGAATTCCACGCTTGAGAGATAAAGCCATGAAGTGCCGCCTGCCTCATATTCACCGTAGATATGGTCCACATAGCGGTCCCTGTCGTTTCTGATCCTGTGTCTGGCTATTTTTATCAGCTTTTCACGTTTACCAAACAGCAGCGCCTCTTGGGGGCATGCCTCGACACAGGCCGGGAGAAGGTTGTTCTTGAGCCTGGTCTCGTAACAGAACTGGCACTTGACGATTTGCGGGTGAAGAGCGCTTGAGTACCTGAAAGCAGGGATGTAAAAAGGACAGGCTATCATGCAGGTCCTGCAGCCGACGCAGACATCGGGGTTATAGATCACCGCACCTTCCGGGGTCTTGGTGTAAGCGTTGACAAAACAGGACGACAAACAGGCCGGTTCCTGGCAGTGGTTGCACTGAATTTTTCTAAACAGCGGATGGTCGATTTCCGGGGGATCGTAGCGGTTGATGACGGTGAAGTGGTTCTCGTCGGTACGTCTTTTGCTGCCATGTCGGCCTTGAGCAAATAGTGACCGGTCGTCAAACGGAAGCGCCGGGGACGGCAGTTTCTGCTCGGCGTTGCACGCGGCTTCGCAACTCCTGCAGCCAATGCAGCGGGTCATATCGACCAGGACTCCGCAGCTGTTCGGGTATCTTTTTATGTTGTGTGACCTGGCCGTTTTGGCGCGCAGAAAGATAGCTGCCGCGGCTGAGCCAAGACCTTTTTTCAGCAACGTTCTACGGCTGGTCTGGGTTTTCATTGTTTTGCCTCCATGCTTGTCTTTGGGGATTGTCCTTGATGTCTCCCTCAGTTTTCCTGAACGGCAAAGCGCTTCCGGCCGGCCTCGGTATAATCGTGGCATTCAATGCATCCGCACGGTGCCCCGGTTTCACGATGGCACCCGAGGCAGTTCAGGTGCAGGGCTCCCTTGAGGCCGACGATGTCGATGTGATAGTTGCCGTGTGGTTCAGCACCGTCCAGAGCGGTTGAGCGGCGGTGATGGCAGCTGCTGCAGGAGACATTTGCTGTTGCCGGTGAGTTTTTATGACACTTGAGGCACTTCTCGTCCTGCATGGTGGTTCCGGTGGTGTGGTGGTGGCAGGATGTGCAGTTATACATTTCAGCGTGGGCCAGGTGGTCAAAATCCACCGGGGTGTACAGTTCCTGCAAGGCGTCGATGGTGACCGTTGACGCGACGGCGGCAGCGAAAGCGGCTGTGGTGGGCATCACCGGAAATATAATGAAAAACAGCGACAACAACGGAAAAAGATCGATTTTTACTCTGACCATATTCATGCTCCTTTGTTTTCCGGCCCCGTGTCAACGCAAATGGTTGCCGCGGCCGATTGAGGTTCATTCTTTCTCCGTGCGGTTTCGGCACTCCATGATGATTTCCATTTCTTCGGCGTCTATCGTTTCGTTTATGAGAAGAACTTCCGCCAAGTCGTGGAGTAGACGGTTGTGACTCCGCAGCAACTCCTCCGTTTCGGCGTAACATTCGTTTATTATCCTGCGCACTTCCAGTTCTATTTCCCTGCAGGTTGCTTCGCTTAAAGGGCCTGTGACACTATTGTCTCCGAGGAATTGATGTTGTTTACGGCGATAGACTGCAGGACCAAGGATCGAACTCATCCCCCATTCGCTGACCAATCGAAGGGCGATGTCGGTCGCTGCGCCAAGGTCGTTTGCAGCCCCGGTAGACAGGTGGTTAAAGACCAGTTTTTCCGCGATTCGTCCCCCTAGCAGCACCTTGATTTTGTTCATCAGGTATTTCAGGGAATAGGTGTAACGGTCTTCAAGGGGGAGCTGTTGCGTCAGCCCGAGGGCTATTCCTCGCGGGATGATGGTGATCTTGTGGAGTGAATCCGTCTCGGGAAGGAGCCAGGCGACAAGAGCATGGCCGGACTCGTGGTAGGCTGTTATTCTTCTTTCCTGCTCGTTTATGGCGCTGTTTTTTCTTTCCAGCCCCATGATGATTTTGTCTTTTGCTTCTTCAAAATCATCCATTCCAACCGCCTGCTTTTTCTTCCTGGCGGCGGTAAGGGCCGCTTCATTGACCAGATTGGCAATATCGGCGCCGTTGAACCCGGGAATGCCCTGGGCGATAACGGTCAGGTTGAGAGTCTCCGAGACGGTGATTTGTCTCGTGTGTACTTCAAGGATCTTTACCCTGCCGCGCAGGCTCGGGAGGGAAACGGTCAGCTGTCGATCAAATCTTCCGGGGCGCAACAGTGCGGGGTCGAGAATGTCGGGACGGTTGGTGGCAGCTATAACTATCACCGTTTCGTTGCTTGCAAACCCGTCCATTTCCACGAGCAGGGCGTTGAGGGTCTGTTCCCGTTCTTCATGGGAACCGTTCTGTCCGCCGCTTCGCCGGCCGCCGATAGCGTCGATTTCGTCGATGAAAACAATGCAGGGAGAGTTTTTCTTGGCCGTGCTGAACAGTTCCCTGACCCTCAGGGCTCCGACTCCGGCAAACATCTCGACAAAATCGGAACCGCCGATGTGGTAGAAAGGGACGGAGGCTTCTCCGGCAATGGCCTTGGCGAGCAGCGTCTTGCCGGTACCGGGAGGTCCCTGGAGCAGCACCCCCCTGGGGATATGTCCACCAAGGAGGTTGTAGGTTTCGTGGTGTTTGAGAAAATCGACTATTTCCCGCAACTCTTCTGCAACCTCGTCAATACCGGCGACATCGCCAAAGGTCTTGCGGTCGGCCTGGCTGGTTGTTGCCTGGAATCCTTTCTCCTTCACCTTGAAGAGTTCGCGGGGGGAACGCTTGGTAAGAAGTGTCCACAGCGCCGCCATGGTAAAAAGCGCAAACATCATATGGACGATTTTTGCAAAAAGTGTGGGCGGCGCGTCGGCCGTTATGGCGACGTTATTGTCCAACAGCTGCCGGACCAGGCCGGACGGGTCCGGACAATAGCTTGAAAAAGGTTCTCCGGAATCGTATTCGCCGGTGATCTCGGCACCGCGCAGGTGGACGGAAGTGATTTTTCCTTTTTGCAGGTTGGCGATAAATTCACTGTAGGTGACCTCGGGCGGGGTCGTTGCCAAAAGCCATGCATTGTAGCTCAGCAAACCGAGAAGAGTTAAACACACCAGCAGCAGCGCTGCCTGTACCCTGTTAATCATGGCTCACCTCCCTGGCTGTGGCTGTGGGATGGTTTGCGGCCGTGACAGACTGGGATATCAGCCCAGTCAGAAGATGGTCGAGCACCGCCAGGTCATCGCTCCAGGAGGAGGTGTTGCAGCGGAAACAGAATTCGTCCAGATATCCCTGGAGGTGGCGCAGGGAGATGGTGCCCCTGTATACCGTCTTGAGCCAGGCTACGGTTCTGTCAAAGAGAAGGTCGCTTTTTTCCAGCTGGTCCTGGGTCGGTTGCCGCCAATTCTCGCCGGCTGGTGCAATGTTTGCCGACAGTAGGCCGGGCGTTGTTGTCACAAGGGTTGCGTTTTTTTCGACAAGAACGCCTATCGCCCGGGCAACTTCGTCCATTGACCCAGAATTCAGCCTGGTCTGGCGGATGCGGCGCTCGTTGCCGCGGTCAAGCTCCATTGCCAGGCCGATATAAACAGCGTCCGGACCAACACATATTGAGGCCGGTAATTGGTGCACGGTAAACAGGACGGTGCCGTGGCACGGCGCGCTTTCCGCAAACGCCGCCGCCCGCCTGATCTTCTGCAGCCAGTTCCAGGCCGTCTGGTAACATGAAAGTGCCATCAGCCGCTGGAGTTCCCTGGCACTGAGTCCTTGAGGGGTGGAACAGAATTGCCGGGCAACCCGTATCCAGGCGACCAGGTTTTTTTTGCTGCCGTGCATCAGGGTATTGGCTGTAATTGAGGTCTGTTTGCGGCAATACCTGCAGACCACCACATACGCCGGAGCGGTTTGCCGCTGCATAATACCGCAGAAAGGACACCTGAACCCCCAGGGCCAGCGTTTGCGGAACAGGTAGGCCACGCAGGCCTGTTCGCTGGAAAACGGTTTGCCGGTTGTAAAACCTTGGTATTTTTTCATCGCAGAACTCTTCTGTTGCAGAAAAATTTACAATACCCCCTGTCTTGTTTAATCTTTCAGAAGCATATGACATGCCATTCCGGCAACCGTTCGAAACAGGTCTGCTGTTACTGTTGTGATATCTTTGCCGGGGTGGTGGGAAAACCTGTTGGCCTTTCCTGGAGTCAGGGAAAAATCGGGAAGGGAAAATGAACAGTTATGGTGCATGGAACAGAAGTGTTGCAACACTTCTGTTCCATGGTCTCAGCCGGAAAAAAGATCGATATCGATATGGAGTTCGCGCATCTTGCGGTAGAGTGTCGAACGGTTTACGTTAAGTATTCTTGCAGCTTTGGCCTTGTTGCCGCCCGCTCTTCGCAGGGCGTTGACTATTTCACCCGTAAGTTGCTGTCTGCTGTTATCATCGGCCTGTTCCACCAGGTCGGCGGTTTTGTCGTCGTCGGCGGAAGAAAGTGGATTGATGTTAGCTGGAATCGTTTCTCCGGCGATTTCCTGCGGCAGGTGTTCTGTTGAGATGGTTGTGTCGTGGCAGAGTATGCAGGCTCTTTCGATAAAGTGCTTGAGCTGTCTGACATTGCCGGGCCAGTGGTAGCCGCCAAGGAGTTCAAGGGCCTGTTCCGAGATGCCGGTTATGTTCTTATGTACTTTCTGGGCATAGCGGGTAATGAAGTGGTGGGTGAGCAGCTCTATATCTTCCTTTCTATCTTTTAACAGCGGCAGGTTGATATCGATGACCAGCAGGCGGAAATAGAGATCTTCGCGAAACTCTCCCCTTGCCACCTTTTTTTTTAGATCCACGTTGGTTGCTGCCACGACCCTGACGTCGACCTGGACTTTTCTGTCACTGCCCACCGGATAAAAGGTTTTTTCCTGCAGAAAGCGCAACAGGCGAAGCTGCATGGTTTTTGAGATGTCGCCAATCTCATCGAGAAAGAGGGTGCCTCCATCCGCCTGGAGAATTCGTCCATCTCTGGTTTCGTTTGCTCCGGTAAAAGCCCCTTTTTTATGGCCGAACAGCTCGCTTTCAAGGAGGGTGTCCTGTATCGTCGTGCAGTCGACCATGACCAGCGGCCGGTTGCGCCTTGAACTCTCCTTGTGGATGGCGCCTGCCACCAACTCCTTGCCGGTGCCGCTTGCTCCCGTTATCAGTACAGTCGTATCGACTCTGCCGATGTTTTCAACTAGCAGATAGACGTTCTGCATGGGCGGGCTGGCACCTATCAACTGGTGAAAACGGGTACGTTTTTGCGGCAGAACCAGCTCCTTGCGGGTTATGTCCCTGAACACCAGCACCGCACCGGGAGCGTTTTTCTCGCCGGTGTGCAGCGGGGAGATGCAGATGCTGAGCAGTTTTTTCCTGTCATCATCGAGAAAGCATTCAACCCTATGGTCGGTCAGTTCTGTCCCTTTATTGAGAACCTCCGCCACTTTTTCTGTTATCTGGGCCAAAACCGGTCGCCTGAGCAGGACGGAGTCAAACCCGTCGCCTTCGCAGATATACAACCCCACCTCCTGGAAAAGCGTTGCTGCAGCCTGGTTCACCTGCATAACCTTCATCTGCTGGTCGACTGAGACGATGCCGTCCGAGACGCTTTTGAAGATGGTCTCGAGGAAGCTTCGGTACTGTTCCCGAGCCCTTTCCGCTTCCTGCTTCTCCTGTTCCAGGTGATAATGGCTGATAGCCAGGCGGACTGTCTTGAGCAGAGTGTCTTTTTCGATCGGTTTGGAGAGGTAATCGAAAGCGCCAAGGCGAACCGCCTCGGACGCTGTCTCCACATGGGGAAACCCGGTGATGATGACCACCGGGCAGTTGACTCCGAGTTTTCTGAATCTCTTGAACAGATCTATACCCGATTGATTTTCCAGCACTATATCGCAGATGATGAGATCAAATATCTGGCGGGAAACTTCCCTGACGGCTTCTTCCGGGGAGGCGACTGCTATAACCGTTTCGTAGCCGGCTCGTTGCAGAAATATCCGGAAAGTGTTTCTCAGGCTGACTTCGTCATCGACAATCAGGATTGCCGCTCCGGTTGCACTCTGTATCATTGCCATCCCCATCCTTGAGTGAATTGCTACTTGTACGTATTCATATCCCTGAAAACCACGACAGCGCCTGTCAGCATACCATTTTCTCTTATGGGAGTGCTGACATATTCAACCGGAAAGGAGGAACCGTTTTTGCACCAGAAAACGTCGCCGCTCTTGTAATGAACCTGGCCGTCCCGGTACGCCATGTAGATGGGGCACTGTTCAACGGGATGAACGGTGCCGTCGGGATGTGTGTGGTGAATGAGTTCATGGTGGGTGTTGCCGAGCAGCTCCTCAACTTCCCGGTCAAGCATGAGCGCGGCAGCTCTGTTCACGAAGATAACCCTGCCCTGGTTATCGAGTCCGAGTATTCCCTCCCCGGCGGAGTCAAGGATCAGGTTGAACTGTTTCTGCAGGCCGCAAGCCTCTTGTTCGGCTTGTATTCGTTCAGCAATTTCCCTGTGTAATGCCCCGTTTACCATCTGGAGCTCCAGGGTTCGTTTTTCAATGGACTGGTCAAACTGCCACCGGAGATTGTGGTTGGCCTTTTTTTCCAGCGCCAGTTGGTCGTTGAGCTTTTCGACTCTTTTTTGCTGTTGCCTGTAAAAGAGATAAAAAGTGAGCAGCACGCAGCAGAAAAGCGCGATACCAAGCAGTGTTGTCAATGTCGCCCAACCAGCTGCGTCCGGCTGCCCCGTGGTGGACACAACGATCACTGCACCGATAAATACTGCGAATTGAACAGTGAGAACAATTCCTGTAAAACGCGATGACTGCATAACACACCTCAGAACGGTTGCACCGGCAGTTCGATGGTGAAGGTCGACCACTCTCCCGGCCTGCTCTTGACCCTGATGGTACCGCCGTGATCCCTTATCAGCCCATGGCTGATACTCAACCCCAGGCCGGTTCCTTCGCCTTTTGGTTTGGTGGAAAAAAAGGGGTCGAACAGTTTGTTTTGTATGTTTTCTGCAATTCCGATGCCATGGTCGGTGAATTTCAGCACGATCGTCGGGCGGGATTTGATATTGAGCAGTTCCCCGGATATTTCGAGTATTTTTTCGGGACAGGAATGGGCAAAACGTTTATTCAGCGCATAACGGGCGTTGCTTATCATATTGAGAACAACCTGCTGCAGCTGCTGTTCGTTGCACATCAGCGGCGGCAGAGGGCTGGGGTAGCAGACGGAACAGGTGATACCGTCTTTTTTCAGCAGGTGCGCCACCAGTTGCAGGCTGTTGGCGACTATTTTCTCTATCCGTGAGAGGGTGAGGTTTTCTTTTCTGCGATGGGCAAAATCGAGCAGATTCGCGATGATACAGGCAATTCTTTTGCTTTCGGTGATGATGTTTCGCAGGTTGTCCGTGTTTTCCGGATCCTGTGGGTCATCCAGAATGATCTGCGCGTAATTGATGATGCCGTTTATGGGGTTGTTGATCTCGTGGGCCACTCCAGAGGCGAGTTCGCCTATGGTTGCCAGCTGTGCCGTCCGTATGGCCTCTGCTCTTATCACTTCCTCTTCGGTGAGGTTGCGGGCGAGCAGGAATGTGGCATTGATATCGCCGTCCTCCTCGATCAGAGGACTGACGGTTAGCATGTAGCTGCCGTGCAGGCCGTGCAGGTACGTTTCCGTTATCCTCGTTTTCTGGTAACCGATGAACTGTTCCAGGGGGCACGGGGTGTTCTCGCCGTGGCCGCCGTGGAGAATATCACAGACCTTCAGGCCGATCACCTCATCGCGTCGTTTTCTGGCGGCGGCGCAGGTCGCCGGGTTCGCCTCCAGGATCCTGTTGTCGTTTGACACCACCATCGCCGGGTCCTGGATGGCGATGAATATTTTTTCCCACCTGGCGGTCAACATGTGCAGCTGCTGACCGGTAACGGTGCTCTCTGTTTCGTCGATCCCCAGCATTACCAGGCCGAGTTCGCCTTTTTCTATGTCGTGTTTGATTGAACTGTGCCAGCTTATGTGCCTTGTCACTCCGGTTTTCGTGAGCAGTGGCGCCTTGAAGTTGATGCTGGCGCGGGCGCCTTTGATGGTTTCTGAAAAAAGCCGCTGGGATTTGAGCCTGTTATCCGGAGCGATCAGCACATCAACCCAATATTTCTCAACGACTTCCTCTTCTAAAAAGCCGGTTACCTGCTCGGCTCTCTTGTTAAAAGAGACGATGGTGCCGCATGGGCGTATGGACACCATGAGAGCCTGGATGGTGTCGGCTATTTCTTTGTTGAAGTCTTTTTCAAGCTTGAGCTTGAGCGCGGTGTCGCCGGCCTGAAGCGCCCGGCCTATTTCTTCAAGAACGCCTGTGATAAACTCACTCTTCAGGGGTGACAGGAAAGTCTTGTGCTGCCATTCCATCACCACGAAACCGTAAATCTTCTGTTGGTATCTCACCGGCCAGATCATGGTTTGCGCAGGGTGCGAAAATTTTGCTGCTGTTCCGGCAGGATCGGGGGAAAGATTCAACGGGGATGAAAACCTTGTCAGATTTCCCGCAAATGTTTTGCCAAGACGATCGATGACGGCGTCATGGGTGGGAGAGTTCCACAGTGAGGATGGGAAACAGGCGAATTGTTTCGGCTGGCCATCTTCGCCGTCAATGGTGGCGGCCCAGACCGAGGAGCAGTGAAATATTTCGGCAAGAAAGGAACAGCAGGTCCGGAACACAAAGGCGTACTTCTGCTCTTTACTGCCCACCACGCCCTGTTCCCGTATAATGCGTGGTAGCCTGTTTCGGTGCCTGAACAACTCAAGCGCCTCGCTGTCTTTGTCGGCACGTGACTGAACCATAGCGGTCTCCGGTTGTTGTACAACACGTTCGTTACAGATATAACACCACAAACCGGACTTCTTCGTCAAGAAGGGCTGTATTGCCAGGTCCTGGAAACCGTGGCGGGAAAGCCGGTTGCGGGCAGCAAAAAAAAATTAGAAAAAGCTGTAACATTTTTACCGTCTGCACAAAGGTTGTCGCAGAACTGCCATAAAAATAATTGTTTAAGGATGTCAACTGTGATACGGTTTCGCTTATTTCTTAAAACAGCGCTCGATGTTGCAGGGTGCTGTCCAGAAGCGGATGTTTATATGCAGCGCTACAAGTTTTTTCTGACAGGAGTTGGCAAAAGAAGTGGTTTGTGAACATTCACCAGATGGCCGAAGGATCGACAAGAACAACCTCTCAAAAGAGCTTCACTGTGGAGGGGATCCTTTAAGCCGCTATAAACACAAGGTACTTGGAGGAGATAAAGGATATCTCCAGTTACTCCAGTTCGAGGTTGGCCAGCTGTTTCTGGCCAATCTGGGTGGAGGGTTGGGCTACCTGCTTCGCAGGCTCTGTATTGCGCCGCTGTTCAGCGGTTGCGGGAAAAATTTTATCCTCGGCAGGGGGGTCACCCTGCGCACCCCGGGAAATATTACCTTGGGCGACAATGTCGCCATAGATGACGGAACCCTGCTTGACGGCGGAACCGGTGAGTTGAGCCGGATGGAGATCGGCGACAACGTCATCGTAAGCAAGGGCTGCGTCGTTCAGGCCAAAACCGGGCTGCTGGCAATTGGCGACGGATGTGATATCGGCGCCCACTGCATCCTGACCAGCGCTGGGGGAATCGTCCTTGAAGATAACGTTCTCATTGCCGGCAACTGCTACCTGGGAGGCGCTCGGTATAATATGGACCGCCTTGATACTCCCGTGATGGATCAGGGGATCTATTCCAGGGGCGAGGTCAGGGTGGGCCGGGGGAGCTGGATCGGTGCCGGGGCGACTATCCTGGACGGGGTCAAGGTCGGGGAAGGGGCGGTTATCGGCGCAGGCGCTCTTGTCACCAGGGACATTCCCGCATTTTCCATTGCCACCGGAACTCCTGCACGGGTTATCCGGAAAAGGGTGGAGTAAGATTGTAAATATAACGTTACGTTTTGGCCATGAAGATGAAACAAATATTCATGATACTCGGGTGTGCCGTAGTTTTACTGGTGCTGAACTCCTGTACTGTCAAGACATCGGACAAGGACGCGCGGAAAACTTTGGCGGTGCTCTGCATCGGGGATTCCCTGACCTCCGGCTATAAGCTTGTCTCACCCGGGAAACAGAGTTATCCGAGCCAGCTGGGAAAAATATCTCAACACTCGCTGACGGTGACAAATCTCGGCGTCCCCGGAGCAACAATCCTGAAAAAAGGCGATATTCCCTACTGGCTCTCGGAAGAGCTCGACACAGCCTTGTCGTCCCATCCCGATGTGATTGTCCTGCTTCTGGGAACCAATGATACCAAAGACTGCAACTGGCAGTACCGGGAACAGTTTACCGAAGACTATATCGAGATGGTGCGTATTCTGCAGCAGCTGCCCTCCGGACCGCAGATTTTTCTCTGCTCTATCCCGCCGGTGCATAACGCTACCCCTTCAGGCATAAGCAATGAAAGAGTTGCCCAGCTGACAGAGGAAGTGCGTGAGGTGGCACGGGTGACCGGTACGCAGTTCATCGATGTGACAACGTCGTTTGAAAATATGCCGAAGTTGTTCATTGACGGGCTTCACCCGACAGCATCCGGCGCTGGGCGGATAGCTGAAATAGTCATGAAGGCGGTAGTGAAATCGTAGCGATTTACCAATCTCTTTTATACAATAGCGGTCATGACGGCAAACAAGAGTGAATCAAGGAACAAACCCCCCGGAGGGGGGGTGAAGCGGATTATCAGGGCCGGCCGGTTTTCCATGCAGGGGTTGCAGGCCGCCTTTTGTAACGAAGCGGCCTTTCGCCAGGAACTTGGCTTGTTTGTTCTGTTCGTACCTCTTGGAATCTGGCTCGGCGAGACGGTTGAGCAGCGTCTTCTGCTGATTGGCAGCTGTTTTCTCGTTCTGATTGTCGAGCTGCTCAATTCAGCGGTTGAAGCTGTTGTTGACCGGATAGGAACGGAACAGCACGAACTGTCCGGCCGGGCCAAAGACATAGGTTCCGCAGCTGTCTTTTGCGCCCTGGTCCTGGTCGCTATCTGCTATTGCGCGATCGCCTGGAAAAGATTCATGCCCTAGGCCCGGAGTTCGCCTGCCGTTCACCTGCGGGCTCCGGGGTGTGGCCCTGGAGCCGCAGCAGCCGGCAGCAGTTTGCGGTGGTGCAGTCGGCGATAGCGGCGGTGGTTTCACCCCTTAGCCGGGCCAGCTGCCGGGCTATTTCGGGAAGATATTTGGGGAGATTGGGGCTATCCCTGTGCGCTGCCGGGGCCAGGTCGGGGGAATCGGTTTCAAGCACCAGGCTGTCAAGCTCTACTGCGGCTGCCACGGCACGTATTTTTCGTGCCCGGTCATAGGTGACTGTCCCGCCGATGCCAATGCCGAATCCGAGCTTGATGTACTGGTTCGCCTGTTGAAGGCTGCCGCCGAAGGCGTGCACGATGCCTCCGTACCTGAAGTGTTTCCGCCTGAGGGTAGACAGTACCTGATCGTGGGCCTTGCGTACATGCAAAAGGATCGGCAGCCTGTATCTGGCTCCAAGGTCGACCTGGGCTTCAAACAGCTGCTGCTGGCGGTCCCTGTCTGTATGGGGAGGATAGTAGTCGAGGCCGATTTCACCGATGGCGACGGTTTTGGCGTTGTCCAGCCATTTCTCAAGGACCGCAAGCACTGGCGCTGGATCCGATGACGGCAGGAAAAGGGGATGGATACCGGGAGCCGCGTACAGATTGTCAAAACTCAGGCATATATCAAATAGCCGTTTCCACCCCAAGTGCGTGACTCCGGGAAGAATCATGGTGTTGACCCCGGCCTCCCTGGCCTCCTGCAGAACCCGCTCTACGTTGCCGGCAAATTCCGGTGCATCAAGGTGACAATGACTGTCGATAAGATTCACTTTTCCTCCTTCTCGGTAAACTGTGCGGGGATGGGTATCGACCGGTGAACATTACTCGTCGTTCCACAGATAATCAAGACTGTACGGGGAGCCTGGAGAACAGAAAAATGCGCCGTCGACAAAGCGGAAGCTGGTGGAGATGGAGTCCAGCTTCTGCAACGTTCCCCGGTCCACCACCAGCTCCTGGGCCTCCAGGTTTTCCCTGATTCTCGCTGGATGGGTTGATTTGGGGATAACCGCACAGTTGCGGTGCAGTGCCCAGCGGATGAGCAGCTGTGCGGGGGTACAGCCGGCCTGTGTGGCTATGTCCAGTATCTCCGGATGGTCCAGCAGGACCGGTTCCCCCGATTTTTTCAGAGCGGCCGGTCGGTCGGGAGAGCCCAGGGGGGAAAAGGCGGTCGGGACGATACCGGTGGCGCTGCAGAAGGCCACCATTTCCGGTTGCGGCAGGTAGGGGTGCAGTTCAATCTGGTTGACAGCGGGAGGTATGGCGGCCTGGCTGACGAGGGTTTTGAGTTTTAGCAGGCTGAAGTTGCATACGCCGATGGCTCGGCAAAGCCCTTTTTTCACCATTTTTTCCATTGCCTGCCATGTCTCAATAAACTCGATGTCGTCCGGATGCAGAAATTCCTCCGGTTTTCTCGGAAACTCTATGTCCTGTCGGAAATGCACCGGCCAGTGGATAAGGAAGAGGTCGAGGTATTCGAGCTGAAGATCACTCAGGGTTCTCTCAAGCGCCGGTCGCACATGTCTTGGAGCATGGGCATTGTTCCACAGTTTGGAGGTTACCCACAGCTTCTCCCGGGTGACAATGTTTCCGGTAACAGCACCATGGAGAGCCTCGCCGATTTCCTTTTCGTTTTTGTAGATCGGCGCGCAGTCGATATGCAGATAACCCGCTTCAAGAGCAGAGGTTACCGCTTTTTTGGCTTCACCGCTCTTTGATTTCCAGGTGCCGAGGCCCAGGGCGGGCATCCTGAGGGAATTGTTGAGAGTATAATATTTCATGATGATATCCGGGGCCGGTGATTAAGAGTTAGCAACATGGGGCCGATCTCCGCTTTTTGCCTATGGATTTGGCGAGGAAGGCGGAGCGCCACTATTTCCAGCTTGAGTAGGGGCGACTGACCAGGCTGGCATTGTAATAGCGTGGATCGCCCGTTACTTCATCGCCTATCCAGTCCGGCAGGTCGAACTTCTGGCCGGGGTACTGCAATTCGATCTCGGCAAAGATAAGCCCGGCGTTTTCTCCCTTGAATTCGTCGATTTCCCAGGTGAAACCGCCATGGAAAACTTTATAGCGGGTCTTTTCGATAAGTGGTTTGCGGCAGAGTTTCATGAGCATCTCCCTGGCCTCTTCAAGGGGAATCCGGTATTCGAACTCCAGTCTCGATTCGCCGTCGCCAGCTCCTTTTATGGTGAGAAACCCTTCATCGCCTGCGATACGCACGCGGACGGTGTTGCCCCTTTCACCGCTGAGATAACCCTGGCGATAACTCTTGCCGGAGCCGAGCTGGCGCCAGTCGTCGTTTTTGGTGAGAAATTTTTTTTCGATTTCCTGTGGCATGATAGATTCCTCCCTGTTTTTAGGGTATCTGGTCGATTTTTTTTGCCAGCTCTATTTCCGAAAAGTTCAGGGTGGTGTGGACCGTAAGAACTGGAAACAGCAGGGCCATGGCGAAGACGTTGACAAAGGGGATCATGGAGACCAGGGCCGGCAGCACGCCCAGGCGAAAGGCGGGGCTGCTGTGGGTCCGCAGCCACTTGAGTTTTTTTGCCAGGGACCAGCGGCGTCTTGAGGCCGGGTAGTCGACAAACATCAGGGCCGAGTAGTAGGTGTAGAGTATAAATACCAGCGCCTGGCCGATTCCGGGGATAAAATTGACAAAGAGAGCTGCCAGGGTGACGACGACGCCGAAGGCGGCAATTTTGACGCCCTCGAAAATATCCCGTAACACCCCGGGAAGGTTGAACTCGGCGTCGGGGTCGAAGTGTTTTCCGGCGTGAAGTTTTTCCGCCGCCGCGCTCAAAAATGCGTATCCCGGAGTGGTCAGGGTGTAGGCGACCAGAAACGCAAGGTAAAATGCGAAGATTTTTGAGACGAGATGAAAGATCCAGCCGGCTGCGATCAATCCTTTTTGCTTTATCCACCCGGTGACGGTCGCAGTCTCCGCAGGTGGAGAAAATAAACTCGCGGTCAGCTGATTCATGAAATCGACCGTTAACAGATAGCCTATCCAGGTCAGGATACAGGTGAGAAAAATCAGCAAAAACGACCAGCCGAAGATTTTTTTGCGGCGAACCATGAGCGCCAATGTCCTTGACAGCGGGACCCATTGGACGGTTGGGGGGGTGGGTTTCGATTGTTGCCTTTCCATCTTGTTTGCTGTTATAACCTCTGTTGATAACTGTTGCTGTTTGTTATCCGGCAAATGGAGTTGGAGCACTATTGTGCAGCCAACAGAACACCGGATCTGGTACAAAGCTTAAATTATAGAGTTTTCTGTGCTTCTGTAAAGGGGTGCGGGATCTATTTTCAAATCTGAGTGTGCTTTTGTTATGAGTTTTCAGTCCAAGAAAAAGGATCGGCTCGTCTATTCGTGCAGGGAGTGCGGTTACCGGAGCTTGAAATGGCTGGGGCGCTGTCCGGAATGCGGGGAGTGGGAAAGTCTTGTCGAGGAGGCGGCCGACAGGAACCCGGCGTCCGGTGCGATCGCTTCCAGACCGGTCCCCCTGAACCTGGCACCGGACGGTGACGAAGAGCGGCTGGTTACAGGGTTAAAAGAGCTCGATCGGGTACTTGGCGGGGGGATCGTACCGGGTTCCGTGATCCTGATCGGCGGCGAACCGGGCATCGGCAAGTCTACGCTGATCCTTCACCTGCTCGAGTCGATAGCCAGAAACGACAGCACGGTTCTCTATGTGTCCGGTGAAGAATCGGCGCACCAGATCAAGATGAGGGCCCTGCGGCTGGGGACCATTTATCCGGGCGAATTTCTCGCAACGGAAAACAGGGTCGAACAGGTCATGGCGATGGCGCAGGAGATGCGTCCCGCGCTGTTGGCGGTGGATTCTGTTCAGACCCTGATCTGTGGCGATGTCGGTTCCTCTCCAGGCTCCGTGGTCCAGGTCAGGGAAAGCGCGTACCGGCTGATGGAGTTTGCCAAAAAGGAGAATATTCCGGTGGTCCTGGTCGGTCATGTGACCAAGGACGGAGCCATTGCCGGGCCAAAGGTCCTGGAACATATGGTTGATACGGTTCTCTATTTCGAGGGGGACAGGAATCATGTGTTCAGGATTCTGCGAACGGTAAAAAACCGGTTCGGTTCGACCAATGAGATCGGGGTTTTTGAAATGAAGGAAGAGGGGCTGGTGCAGGTTGTCAATCCTTCGGAAATTTTTCTCGCCGAACGCCCCCTTGACGAGCCGGGATCGGTGGTGGTGCCCAGTGTCGAGGGGAGCCGGCCTATTCTCGTGGAGGTGCAGGCCCTTGTCAGTCCGACCAACCTCGGCACGGCCCGGCGCACCGCAATCGGCGCGGATCCGCAGCGGCTGTCGCTGCTTTGCGCGGTACTTGAGAAAAAGGGTGGACTGGATATGTATGGAAACGATGTGTTTCTCAATATTGCCGGCGGCATCCGTATTGACGAACCGGCTCTTGACCTGGGGGTGGTCTGCGCCCTTGGTTCGAGTCTTTTGGAAAAACCGATACCATCCAATACCGTAGTTGTCGGTGAAATAGGCCTGGCCGGTGAAGTGAGGGCGGTTTCGCAGATGGACGTCCGGGTGAAGGAGGCTGAGCGTCTGGGGTTTGAGCGGGTCATCCTGCCCGCCTCGAACAAGGACCGTCTGACCTGGAGCCCGGATATGGAACTTGTGGGAGTGAACAGTCTGGCCCGGTTTATGGAAGTTGTTTTCCTGTAAAATACCCGGTAACGTAAAGAGCAGAAAACTTTAGAAAGGAGGAAACACCATGTCTGACAATCATCATGATCACCATGAGGAAGATAATTCGGTCAATGTCAAGGTCGGCCTGATTTTTGTTGCCGTCATTATCGCCATCACTTTCATAGGATTGATTAAATAGCGATGACCCCACGCCGGGGTGGTGAGACGGGTTCGTCTATGACCTATAGGGCTTCGGAGAGGGAAGTGGTTGTTGCCATGACCGACATGGCGCAATTTTCGCAGCTTTCTGCCGGGATGACTCCGGAGGAGATCAGGGATTTTCTCATCAGGTATCACAGCATCATATTTGACATCATAAGCCAGCAAGAGAGTCAGCCCGTCGAGGTGGAACCTTCGGCGGGAGACGGCAGCTTGATCATTTTTGATAAGAGGCCGGGGGAAGACCGCAGAGGGGTCTGCACCCGGGCTGTTCAGGCTGCTCTCAGGATGGCCGAGGCCATCTCCGCCGGAACGCTTGTGCCGACACGGATGGGGCTGTTTCTCGGTACCATGACAGAAGCGCTGATCGGGACGAAGATGGCCAAATTCGGCTCATGCTTTTCGATCGCCAACCGGATCGAGGGGCTGTGCGGTTATTTCGGCACTCATTTCCTGATGGATCGGGAGGTGGCAAAAAATCAGCAGGAAGAGCAGCGTCGTCTCGTTGACGTTGCCAAGGTCACTCTTGCCAGCGTTCCCCATCCTCTTCGCCTCTATACCGTCTATCGTCGCGGTATCCAGGGTATCCCGCAGAATACCGACGACAACGAGCTGCAGGGTCTTGTCCGGCGCAAAAATCAGGCGATGGGCTGCTTTAGCGGAAATCGTCGCGCCCAGAGAGAACCCGACTTCCCCAGAGCAAGGGAAGAGCTGCTCGAGGTCCAGCGCCGGTTCGAACGTGTCGTCGGACATCCCGACTTGGGGACGGAGTGTATTCTCGAGTATATCCGTGAACATCCTTTTCCCGAACCGCGGTTCAGGGCGCGTGGAATGAAACTTGGCGAGGGAAAACAAGACATCTCCAAGGCGCGTCTGTGCCACATGTCCTGTGGGTTGTTACGGGCCATTAATCCCGGCTACTATCGCGCCCTTGTGGAAGACACCACGTGGGAGCAGTATTTTCAGCTTGAGTGGATCAAAAAAGGGACGACCATCATTGAGATCGGTTCCCTGCCGGACGGGGTCTACTATCTGGAAAATGGCGTGGCGGAGATTTACAACGAGGATGCCATGCCCGTGGCGACGCTTGAGGCGGGCGCCATCTTCGGCGAGCTGGCCTATTTTGGCAAAGAGCGGAAGCGTACCGCGACGGTGAAGGCGAAAACCGACCTCGTGCTGAGGAAGATATCGACCGACGATTTTGAAAAACTGCCGGTCATCATGCTCATATTTGAGGAAATAGCCCGTCGGCGCCTGACCCTGGTCGCCGCCGACTGCCATGAACAATCGTGAAAGAGATGCCGGCCAGCCAACAGGGAGGAGGGAATTGGCTGGCCGGCAAGGTTTACCCAGGCGGGTTCTGCTTTTTATTTTGCCGACAGAACGACATAGCTCGAGTAACCCTTGATGCGAACCCTGAGAAGAATTTTATTGGTTTGTCCAGATTCTTTCAGGATGTTGTCGAGATCCTCGAAGGAACTGACCGGTTTCCTGTTGACTTCTTCAATCAGCACACCGGGATTGAGACCGGCAAGTGCCGCCGGGCTTTCCGGAGCAACGTCCGAGACGATGAGCCCTGATCCCGTTTCATAACCGAATTTTTCAGCCAGTTCGTCGGTGAGTTCCTGCACGGCCAGGCCGTATTTCTCCAGGCTGTTCTCGGAAGCGGGCACAGCAGAGTTCTGTGCCATGTCGGCCGGCTGTTCGCTGATGGTTACCTGGATTTTTTTCTCCCGTCCGTCGCGGATGATATGGAGCAGCACTTTGGTTCCCGGCTGCAGCATGGCAATCCTGTTGCGCAGGTCGGAGACATCAGCCAGTTTGTGGTTGTCGAGCCTGACGATCACATCTCCCTGCTGCAGACCGGCGGCACTGGCGGGTGAGTCGTCCTGTACCTGACTGACAAGGATGCCTCCTGCCTGTTTCAGGCCAAAAGATTCCGCAAGATCCTTGGTCACGTCCTGAATTGCCACCCCGAGCCAGCCCCTGGTGACTTTTCCGTGCTCCTGGAGCTGTTTTTCAATCGACTTGGCCATATTGATCGGAATGGCGAAACCGATCCCCATGTATCCTCCGGTCCGGGAAAAGAGTGCGGTGTTTATGCCGACAACCTCTCCGGCACCGTTGAGCAGCGGTCCGCCGCTGTTGCCCGGGTTGATGGCCGCATCGGTCTGGATAAAGTTTTCATATTCGTTGATTCCGATGCTGGAGCGTCCGGTGGCGCTTACCACCCCGACCGTTACCGTCTGGCTCAGCCCGAAGGGATTGCCGATCGCGATAACCCATTCACCGGCTTCCAGGGCTGCGGAATCGCCCAGCGGAAGAACCGGCAGGTTCTCCGGATCGTCAATCTTGATCAGGGCAACGTCGGTCTGGGGATCGGTACCTACCACCTTGGCTGTGAACTCCCGCTCGTCGGCAAGTGCTACCTTTATAACATCGGCCCCCGCCACTACATGATTATTGGTGAGGATGAAACCGTTTTTACTTATGATGAACCCCGACCCCTGTCCCCGCTGTTTGAACTCGCGTTGCTTGGGGAGTTGCTGGCGAAATTGAGGACCGAAAAACTGTTCGAAAAACGGATGGTTGAACATCTCATCAAGGCCTTGCAGTCCCTGGTAATTCCTGGTCGTGGTCTTTTCAACACGGATGTGTACCACCGCGGGCTTGGCTTTTTTTACTACGTTCACAAAAGCCTTGGAGTACCGTTCAAGAATCGCCGAATCCCCGTCGGTACTGCTGTTTGCCGCACCTATACCGGCGCCGAACACGAACAACGCGGTGACAACGATCAGCAGACCCCTGATGGTCCGCGGTGAATTGCTGGTTTTCATAATGTCATCTCCTATGGTTGGATGCTGTGGCCCGAAAAGAGTGGTTTTCGGCCAAATAAAAACAATTCAAGTGGTTGATAACAATTGTAAACGCGATGGTGGTCCCGTCAAGAAAGATTACTTAAATGTAATCCTGGCCTTACTATTTGTCGGACAAAAGAAAAGCGGCTGCCGGAAAAATTCCGGCAGCCGCTTTGGCGCAGGTGAAACAGCGGATTACGGTTACGAACGGATCATATCCGCGATCTGGAATGCTACCTCAAGACTCTGCTCCGCGTTGAGCCTGGGGTCACAGCTGGTCATGTAGTTGCTGGCCAACTCCTCGTCGACAATGTTATGGGCTCCGCCGGTACATTCGGTGACGTCGTTGCCGGTCATTTCCAGGTGGACGCCGCCGGGAACGGTTCCCTCGGACCAGTGGGTCTCGAAAAAGCAGGTGATTTCCGAGAGGATATCGTTGAAGTTCCTGGTCTTGTGGCCAGATTTTGCGGTATAGGTGTTGGCATGCATCGGGTCGCAGCTCCAGACGATCTTGAACCCCTCCTTTTTCATCTCCCTGAGCAACGGCGGCAGCACTTTTTCCACCTTTTTCATACCGAACCGGGTAATAAAGGTGAGCCTGCCCGCCTCGTTTTGCGGGTTGAGCTTTTCGACCAGCTTTTTCACTTCGTCCAGATCGTAGGTGGGGCCAAGTTTTACTCCGAGCGGATTATGTACCCCCCTCAGAAACTCAACGTGAGCGCCGTCGACCTGGCGGGTTCTCTCGCCAATCCACAGCATGTGGGCCGAACAGTCGTACCAGTTGTCGGTGATGTGGTCCTGCCTGGTGAGCGCTTCCTCATACTGGAGCAGCAGGGCCTCATGGGAGGTAAACAGCTGGGTCTGATTGATCTGCGGGGTGTCGGAGGAGATGCCGATGGTTTCCATGAACCTGATGGCCTGGCTTATCTGCTTTGCCAGACGGTCGTAACTTCTGCCCATGGGGGATTGGGTTACGAACTCCTGGTTCCATGCCTGGACGCGCTGCAGTGAACCGAATCCCCCGCGGGTGAAGGCGCGCAGCAGGTTCAGGGTCGAGGCCGCCATATTGTAGCCCCTCAGCATATATTTGGGATTGGGAATTCTGGCATCTTCGGTGAACTCGGAGCGGTTGACCATGTCGCCGCGATACGACGGCAGTTCGACTCCGTCTATGGTCTCGGTGTCGGAAGAGCGCGGCTTGGCAAACTGTCCTGCGATCCGGCCGACTTTCACCACCGGTTTTCCGCCGGCATACGTTAGGACAACGGCCATCTGCAGCAGCACTTTGAGGGTTTCCCTGATATTGGGTGCGGTAACCTGGCTGAAATTCTCCGAACAGTCGCCACCCTGGAGAAGGAAGGCATCTCCGGTGACCGCTTTTGCAAGTAATTGTTTCAACGATCTGATTTCCCCTGCAAAAACTAGAGGAGGCAGTACTGAAAGGTCATTGATGGCTTTCTCCACTGCAGCCTGGTCCGGCCAGTTCGGCTGCTGCAGAGCGGTGTAGTTTTTCCAGCTCGATTTTGTCCAGTTGGTAGGGTCAGAAGACATGATAATTCCTCAAACAAAAATGTTTATGACTGTTATCGGATCGGCTCACTGAAAAAAAGGGCGACCCGCAAACTAGAAACAACATCGCTCAACATCAAATGCGTTGAGAATCCGCAGCTCTCGTTCTCGTTGCTCTCCTTTTAACGGGGGAAGATATTCGACTTGATTGAGCAGGGTTTCAATGGTTTCACGACTGGGGATAGAGTGTAACCCATAACCGAGAATCTTACCAGTTCTAGTGTCCAAAAGTTCGGCATCCCGTCCGTTTGTGACCACCGCAAACGGGATCCTGTACTCCGGATTGAGCACTCTGGCGGCTGCCACCGCCGCTCGTTCCCGGCTGACCATGGAGCCGGGGCCATAGCGAACGATCAGGGTTTGTTTTTGATTACAGGTAATTGTGATCTCAATTGTCGAGGTGACGAAGGATCTGGTGAAGAGCGTTTCTATTTTCAGGCGGGGGGTGAGCTCTTCTCTACGATAGCCTTTTTCTTCCACCATCATTCTTTGCAACTCCTGGCGGATCCTTTCATCGTCGGTGTCGGTTAACTCTTCACCGGTGAGATAATCCTCCAGGGTGCCGTAGATCAGATGATGGGGCTTGGGGACTCGCATAGGCTTGTTGCAGCAATAATTTAAGGGATTGTACATCTAAAATAATTATCCGTTGCTGTTTTGCAAGCGGTCTCAACCCGGTGCGGCAGGTCGTTGTGAAAACACAAAAGGGTTCCGGACAGCTGCTTCCGGAACCCTTTTGAAGCCTTTGGCAGGCAGGAGTGTAAAATCAGATTTTCGGCAGGTTGGCCATCGATTTTAGAATCTCCTCTTCCGGATAGTCATAGTTATGCAGCTCGCCATTGTAGAAACGGTCGTAGGATCCCATGTCGATCAGTCCGTGGCCGGAAAAGTTGAACAGGATTGTCTTCGGCTCGTTAAGATCGCGGGTTGCTTCCACGATCGCCCCGCGGATGGCATGACAGGTTTCCGGTGCGGGAATGATACCTTCTGTTTTGGCAAAAAGTACGCCCGCTTCAAAGCATTCGAGCTGGTGAAGTTTCATCGGTTCCACCATTTTCTCCCTGACCATGGCGGAAACGATCGGTGCCATGCCGTGGTATCGGAGGCCGCCTGCATGAATTCCAGGGGGAATGAAGTCGTGGCCCAGGGTGTACATATACATAAGCGGCGTAGACTGGGCGACATCGCCGAAGTCGTACGCGAGTACGCCCGAGGTGATAGAGGGGCACGAGGCCGGTTCGGTGCCCACGAATCGTATTTTCTTGCCTTCGAGATAATCCGGCACATAGGGAACGGCGAGGCCGGCAAAGTTTGATCCGCCGCCGCAGCAGCCGATGATTACATCCGGGGTTTCGCCGGCGATCTCCATCTGTTTTTTGGCCTCTAGGCCGATTATGGATTGATGGAGAACGACGTGATTGAGCACCGAACCCAGTGCATATTTGGTGTCTTCACGGGTCGCCGCATCTTCAAGTGCCTCGGAGATGGCAATTCCCAGCGAGCCCGGAGTGTCGGGCATCTTCTCTAAAATCGAACGGCCGATATTGGTTTCATTGCTCGGGCTGGCCACCACCGTTCCGCCAAAAGTCTGCATGATCGACTTACGGTAGGGTTTCTGGTCGAAGGAAACCCGGACCATGTAGACCTTGCATTCGATGCCGAACTTTGACGTCGCAAACGACAGGGCGCTCCCCCACTGTCCTGCCCCGGTTTCGGTGGTAATACGCTTGACTCCCTCGATCTTGTTGTAGTAGGCCTGGGCCACCGCGCTGTTGGGCTTGTGTGAGCCGACCGGGGAAACGCCCTCGTTTTTGAAGAAGATTTTTGCTTTGGTACCCAGAGCCTTTTCCAGGTTGGTGGCGCGAACCAGAGGGGAGGGGCGCCAGATCTTGAGAATATCCAGAACTTCCTCGGGTATGTCGATCATGCGGTCGGTTGACATCTCCTGTTCGAGTATGCTCATGGGAAAAACCCGGCCAAGTTTTTCAGGGGTTATCGGCTGCTTGGTCTCAGGATCCAGCGGCGGCTGGAGTCCGCCCGGCAGATCGGGAACAACGTTGTACCATTGGGTGGGCATTTCATCGTCACGTAAGACTATTTTCTTTGTCATTTTTTCTCCTTAAAAGGTCTATTTCAGGGAATAGATAGGCAGTATGCACAAAATGAAATAGTTGTTTAACACAAATATGGAAAAGAGAGCAATATTACTTGACCATTTCTGCCATTGTTTTTTAAGGCCGGCAGCGTGGCGGTGGCAACCTTACGGGAAAAAGGAATGCACGGGCACCGCGTCATGCACAACGGCCCCGGCTGTTGATCAATCTGCGGACCGCTTATTTGGAGGATGCGGCGGGCAACTGCCTTGACTGTTCACGTTCAAGCACCACCACATCGGGGTTCCAGTCGAGCCACTTCTTGTCCATCTTGTCGTAAAGAGGGAAATGGTCGCCCGGGACCGCCGGCGGTCCTGTCTGTTCGTTGTCCGGTGTCGCCATTGCAACGCCTCCTTTTATGAGGGTTTTCATGGAGCCGGTAGAAAATTTGACGCCGGAGAAGATCCCTCCCTCGATCTTTGCTCCGCTCACGTTCCAGAATTTGGTGTTTTTCCTGACAACCGGGCGGTAGGGTTCGGCGATGGTAACAAACACATGAACTTTTTGAAAAGTGGGTGACAACTCGTAGCCGATGATGCGGCCGATCTCGACTTCCCGGTAATAGACCGGGGAGCCGATGCTCAACGAGCCCAGGTGAGGGGTCTCAAGAACGATGCCCAGTCCGTCCATATTGGCCAGAACCGTGTGCGGGACCTCTTGGGTAAGCGTAAATGTCCGCTCAAGGGGGCCGTCTCCGGGCAGCAGCGAGAGGTAGGGACCCGGTATCACCGTATCGATGTTCTTGATGCCGTCGAGACTGAATTCCGGTCCGGTAACCCAGATTCTGGTATTTTTCCGGAACAGTTCCCTGGTATTGTTTTTTATACGGGCGGTGGCGATGATTCCGGTCCTGTTTTCGTCAAGGGCAAGGGCGCTGACGTGACCTATCTTGACCCCCTTGTAGCGGACGGCCGCTCCCTCCCGCAATCCGCTGGTCCGGTCCATCGCCAAAGTGATGGTCATGTCGTCTGCTGAAAGTGCCTCGCTGTAGCTGGCAAACAGCGGATAGGGCGAAGCGGGTGGCAGAGGCGGCGCATCCTCGAGGTTGACGCAGCTGACCCCCCCGCTGACAATGGTCTGCAAAGATTCGGTGTTGAGCTCAATCCCGTCTAGCCCGGCCGAGAGGTTGACTCCGCTGGCGTTGAAGAATCTGGTCCTGGATCCGACGATGTCGCTGAATTCCCGGAATATCAGCCCTTCGAAAACTATTTCCCGGTGATTTCCGGTCAGCCGGAAACTTTTCAGCTCGCCGATCTTGATGTTTTTATACAGGATGGGATCTCCCACGGACAGGGAACCTGCCTGCTGAGCGAGGAGTCTGACCGTTTTGCCGGACCGCTGGAGGGTGGGGGCGGCCGCCACCGCCTCCCCGTAACTGTCCCAGAGTTGAAATTCAAACCCGTCGCCGGGAGGAAAATTTTTCTTTTTTTCAAGCTTGTCAGGGGTGGTAAAGCTAATTCCGCCGTTGATGACAGTCTGGAACGGACTGGTTGTAAGATGCACCCCCTGTTCCAGGTCGGCACTCACCTCAATGCCGGAACGGACCCAGAAGACGCTCTCGGTGCTCAGCAGGTGCAAATGTTCGCTATAGATAAAGATTGTCGTCGCCAGGCTGCGTCCCGAGCTGGCCACCTCGACCTGGATCACTTCGCCCACGGGAACGTTTTTGAAATAGACCTGTGAATTGGTGGTGATCCTGGAGGGCGCATTGGAGGTTAAGGTAAAGGTTTTTCCCGGCCGCAGCGGGATCTGGGGAGGAGGTTCAGGGAGGATCTTGAAATTATTCCTGAACTCGCCGTCCCCCGGCTGGAAGGTTATGTACGGGCCGGAGAGCAGAAGGCGCAGATTTTCAATGCCTTTTGGCGATATTTTCGGTCTGACCATCCAGAATTTAGTCGTTTCCCTCAGGATCATCTCCGCCCGCGGGTCAAGCAGAATGTGGGCGGTAACCTGCCAGGGGGCATCCTTGCTGATGGAAATTTCCTTGACGAATCCGGCCTCAAGCCCACGGTACATGACCTTGGTCACACCTTCGGAGATATTTTCGCCTGAGGACAGCGCAAGGGTCATGGGCAGGCCGTAGTTTGCCGATTCATAGTCGGTATAGAGACGATAGCTCTGGTTGTTGACAGCCGGGGGCGTGTGTTGCAGTGCCGGGGGCGTATAAAGCAGTATCCCGCCTTGCAGCAGAGACGCCAGGGACTCCATCTTCAACTTGAGATTCGGCAGCTTGCCGCTTATCTCAATGCCGCTTGCGTTGCAGAACCTGCTTTTTTCATGAACAAGGTGGGCAAATTCGGGTTCGATAAAAATTTTGATGAGGATCGAGCTGTCATTTTCCAGCTCGTAGCTCTTGACATTGCCTATCTCGATATTTTTGTAGTAGATCCCTGTGCCGATGCGAATTGAACCAAGTTTCTCGGCGCTGAGCAGTAGGTGAAGTCCGGGCGTGTCGGGGGGAATGGGGGGAGCGGAGGTTAATCCGACATATTCGCGCCTGGACTCGGTGGAGGAACCGAACTGTATGCCGATATAGCTTCCCGAAAGAATAGTATCCAGTCCTTCGATGGCACGTGCCGAAAGCCTTGGTCTGACCACCCAGAACTGGGTATCCTCCACAAGGTGGTCGGCGACGCTTCTGTCCATCTCCACAGTTGCCTCGATCCGTTTATTGGCAATATCCGGAGCGATATCTTTTACCAGGCCTACCTGCAGCCCCCTTGACATGACCTGGGTTTTGCCCGCCACGACACCGGTACCGTCCTCGAAGAATATGGTAATTTCCACCCCCGCATCCCGAAAAGAGGAGTAGAGCAGCCAGCTGCAGATGAAAAGGGCGATGGCGGGAAGTATCCAGATAGGAGAGATTGATCTGTGCTCAGTAATTACCGGTTCCTGATTCATCGGGTTGTGTATTTAAAGTTGTTGTTTTATTGCTGGTTGTTGCCGGCCGGTGTTATGGTGCATTGATCCCACATGATTCTCGGGTCGTAGGTGATAACGGCAAACATTGTGGCGGCAACCACCAGGCAGAAGTAGGTGGCTGCCGGTGCGGCATGGACAGAGGTGAAAAAGCCGAAATCAACGAGCACCGGAAGTAGCGCTATGACAAAGATATCGAGCATTGACCAGCGCCCGATAAAGTGAATGAATCTGTACAGTTTTGTCTTTTGCCGTAGCGGAGCCGCACTGCAGGGACTGGTCGAAAGCAGCAGGATCGCCAGGCCGATTACCTTGAAGACCGGAACGAGAATGGAGGCGGTAAAGATGATGAGACCAATGAAGTAGGAGCCGTCCTGGAAAAAGAAGATGATCCCGTCTATGATCGTCGATTTTTCCCGGATGCCGAGAAAACTGACTTCCATCATCGGCAGCAGGTTGGCGGGAAACATCAGGATTGCCGAGGTAGCCACCAGTGCCCAGGTGCGGGAGCGGGAGTTTTTCTTCCGCAGCTTCAGCTTGTCTCCGCACCGGGGGCATGAACGGTTTTCACCGGCGGCCCGGCTCAATCTGTTGCAGGTTTGGCACCGCAGCAGCCCCTGGTCGGCTGCAGTCCAGCATCGTTTGTCGTCGGTTGCCTGCAATGTCTCCGGGGCCCGCTGCCGGCATTTGAGTTGTTCTATCGATGACCAGAAAAAATATTTATCTATTGTCGTCGAAATTCCAAGGCTTATTATAACGAGTCCGGAAAAGCAGAATATCCCCGGGCGGTAGATAATATCGGCGGTGTCGACCATTTTAATGATAGTGATCATTATGCCAAGCAGGTATACTTCCACCATGGCCCACTCTTCAAGGTGGAGGTAGAGCTTGAAAAAATTGCCAAGGTACCGGAAACCGGTGTTTTTGTAGAGGCAGAAACTGACGGTGAGAATGGAGGTGAGCAGGAGCGCGGGGAAGATGGCCGCGGACAGCGCCACCATTGCGGTAACGAAATAGTAGCCGTTCTGGTACAGATTGATGACGGATTCAGCGAGATTGGCCGAGTCTTTGAAGCCGAAAGACTGAAAGGTGAGCAGCGGGAGCATGGTCGCCGGGAAAAACAGTAACAGCCCGACGATGGCAAGCGCCAGGGTTTTGCCGACTGAATTCGGTATTTTCCTGTTGAGAACCCGTCCGCAGCGGGGGCAGCTCGTTTTCTGACGATTGCCGATTTCTTTTATGGTGATCAGGAGATCGCAGTCAGGACATGAGGCGAGCTCCTGTTGTATGGCTGATGCTGAAGACAACGTAGATCCTTTGTGGGAGTGAATTCATCGTGAGACCTGCGGCGGGCTGTATGGTTGCCCGTATCTCTCATATATATCGGGAAAAAAAGAGTTTGTCATATGAAAAACAACGATCCGTTTTGTTTCGTTACAGGAAAAACAGGTAAAAGGTAGCGGATGGAAAAGAAACACTGGTTGAAAGTGACGGTAAAGGGGGATCCACTTCTGGCGGACCCTCTTTGCGATTTTGCTGTTGGAATTCTGGGAGCCGGGGTTGAGACCGGGGCGGTGGATGAGCCGGGGTACGGGATTGTTAACTGCTATCTGGAAGTGGATGATATCTCAAAAAAAACCGTCGATGGCGTGATCGGCACGATGGTGTCCCACCTTGAACAGCTGCAAGAACATTTCCGGCTCACCGGGGCAACGGTGGAGTGGGAAATACTGCAGGAAGAGGATTGGGGGAAGAACTGGAAAAAGCACTTTACCCCGTTTGAGATCATTCCAGGATTTGTTATCGCCCCCACCTGGGAAAGATATGATCGCAAACCTGGAGAGCTGGTGGTTGTCATGGACCCGGGAATGGCTTTTGGCACCGGCCATCATGCCACCACCACCCTGAGCCTCGGGCTGATCCGGGAGGTTGTAGCGGAGGGTACGGGCAAGAAGATCCTTGATGTGGGAACCGGTACCGGCGTTCTGGCGATGGGTGCACTGCTCTTTGACCAAAGTGCAACCGCCCTTGCCCTGGATAATGACCCCCAGGCGGTTGACGCCGCCCGCGAAAACGCCTCCCTTAACGGTCTCGCCGATCGCATGGAGGTTAGTCTTGCCCCTGTTGGTGACCTGGACAAGAGCTATGATGTGGTGGTGGCCAATATTGTCCATGACGTGCTGGTGGATATGGCGGACCACCTGGTTGGTGGCGTCGGGCCGGGAGGTGTCTTGATTCTGTCTGGTATTCTTGTCGGCGAACAGCTCGCGAATATCGTCAGGGTTTTTACCGCAAAGGGGCTTGAAAAAATCAAGGTCGCCGAAAAAGACGAGTGGGCGGCGGTATGTTTTGCAAGGGCTTGACGGAAAAGGAGAAAGCTGGGATGGAAATCGGTACGGGGCTGGGTTTATGAGACGATTTTTTTTTGATCCCGAACAGAGGTGTGGGGATATTGTGACGCTTTCGGCCCAGGAGTCGAAACACCTGATCAGGGTGCTGCGTCTCAAAGAGGGAACCGAGGTGGAGCTGCTTGACGGCCTGGGCAATGTGTTTAGTGGGGTCACTGTTGTCGGCAACAAGGATGTACAGGTTGAAATCACAGGGGTTTGTCCGCCGTCGTCCGGGCCTTCCGGCAATCTTTGCGTATGGCAGGCGGTGTTGAAAGGAGAGAAAATGGACACCGTTGTGCAGAAATGTACCGAACTTGGCGTGGTCGCCGTCTATCCCTACTGGGCTGAACGGTGCCAGGGCCGGCTTGACCAGCAGATGGCCGCGAAAAAGCTCAGCCGGTGGCAGCGGATCAGTCTTGCAGCATGTAAACAGTGTTTCAGGAGGGAACCGATGATCATCGAGCGGCCGGCCCCTGCCGACGAACTGTTTGCCAAAAGAGAGCGGGTTGAAAACGGGTTGTCGCTATTGTTCTGGGAAGAAGAGAAAGAGGTGCACCTCCGTGACGTCAAGGGGATAGCAGACGCCCCGGCCATTGACCTGATGCTGGGGCCGGAGGGAGGTCTGTCGGAAAATGAAGTTGGTGCGGCGGTAAATAACGGCTGGCAGACGGTGGGTCTTGGGGAAAGGATACTGAGAGCGGAAACCGCCACCCTCACCGCTGTTTCAATTGTTCAGTATCTGTCGGGCCGATTGTAACGAGTAGCAATTATGTCACAAATTGAAATGGATAACACCATATCGCGCAAGACCATACTTGATAAAGAAACAAGTACCGTAACCTGGAATGAGGCGGCAGGACAGTGTGTTGTGGTCGATGTACGCTCTATGGCCGAATACCGGCAGGGGACCATGGTCGGGGCGGTAAACATTGCACTTTTTGATGAGGTAGAACGGAGTGAGGTCGGCACCATCTACCATCACGGCGGCCAGGAACGTGCGATCGAAAAGGGGTTTGCCCTGGTCAGGAACAAACTTGATTTCCTGCTCAAGGATTTTGAGGTTTACCGTGAAAGGAAAATAGCGGTTTTTTGTGCCAGGGGCGGAATGCGCTCCAGGTCCGTTGTCAATCTTCTGCGTCAGTCGGGCTACGATGCCGTCCAGATCGTGGGCGGATACAAACGCTACCGCAGCGACACTCTGGCACTGGTTGGGAATTTTTCGCCGAAGCTGATCGTGATCCACGGTCTGACAGGAACGGGAAAGACCAGGATTTTGCACCGGCTGCCTGAAAAACAGAGCATCGACCTGGAGGAGCTGGCCCGCCACCGCAGCTCCCTGTTCGGCGGACTGGATCGGCGGCCGGCCAACCAGCGAACCTTTGAAAGCATGCTTGCAGAAACCATCGGACAACTGGGGGATGAACCCTATTTCATCGAGGGTGAAAGCCGGAAAATCGGGCAGGTATTTATCCCCAGGCAACTGGCGCTGGCCATGAAAAAGGCGGTGCTGGTCAACGTCTCATGCAGTTTGGAAAAAAGGATTGCGAGGATCATTTCCGACTATCCGGTGAAAGATGATGAGGTTCTTGGGAAAATGGTCGGTATTCTCAAGTCGTTGAAGCAGAAAATGGGCGCGGCAAAAGTTGCCCGGATGTGCGACCTGCTTAAGGACAGAAACCTGGAGGAACTGGTGAGAATCCTGCTCGTCGACTATTACGACAAGAGATACGCACGAAGTATGCGCAACTACCGGTTTGATCTCGAAATCTCTTCGGAGAGCATCGGGGATGCGGCAACCGAACTGATCAAGTTTCGGCAGAGTTTGCAGAGCAGGTGAAAACTGTCGCGTAAAGACCGCCGAATTGGCCGGCGCTTTTATGAAACTTCCGTGTTGTCATGAAATATTCGGGTTAGAAAATTTTTTCTATCTGGTCGGTCGGAATCCACCCTTTTCTGCCGGTCTTGTCCATGACGTAGGTAAATACCTGGTGGGTTTTGCCCGGGTATACCAGCCGTCCCTCCCGGATCGTTCCGACTGGGGTTGCGTTATCAAACGGCGAAATCAGAAGCTTGGCGGCGGGGGAAATCACTACCGCGTACTTTGTTTGCTGCCGCTGGAAAAAGACGCCCGCGACTCCCAGGGCCAGAACAACAAGGCAGGCAACACCGGTAACCAGGATCACCGGCCTGGAAAACCTGATTTTTACCGCCATCACGACAAAGAGGGTGAACAGCCCGAAGACCAGCAGGATCAACAGGGCCCACCGGTCAAGGGATAATCTGGTCAGGACTTTCTCCTTGATCGAGGGGGCCTGCCGGAACAGCCCGTTTTCTTTTTTAATCTTTTCAAGGTTGCCGCCAATATCGAAATCGGATGGGGCCAGGACCTTGGTGCGCTCGTAATTGACGATGGCCTTGCCCGTCATACCTGCCTGGGCGTAGCTGTTGGCGAGGTTGTAGAGGACCGCCGCCGAATATCCGGAACGGTTCACAATCTCCTCGTACAGGTCGATCGCCCGGCGGTAACTGCCCTGGCTATACGCCCTGTTTGCCTGCTCGAACAGATCCCGGTCGGAGGCCGGGGAAGCCGTGTCCGCAGCAAATGCGGTTAAAACAGAGGTGCCAATAACAACCAGCAGCAGTGGTAAGTGTATCAAACGGATCATTTAAACGTTTCCAGTTCTTTTTTCAGTTGGTGCAAAAGTCTCTCCATCTCATCTGCCGATAGAGAGGTGCCTGCATAAAGAGCGGTTTGGGCCAGAGTAAAGATTTTGCTGAGTTCCGAATCCTTGCCGACCATCTGCTCAATGTCGCCGGTGCTGATTGCGTGGGGTTGCAGCCGGAACCTGCGGCCAAGCTGATTCTGGATAGCTGTGCGGCAGGCCAGGAGAAACTGCTGCGACTGGTGCTCGCTCAGCGCTTGCTGCGCTGCGTCGAGATCCTTGGCCAACAGGGTGTTTCGTTCCTGCTGCTCCTTGAGTAGCGGATTGCGCCGATATTTGCGCTGTCGCAACAGGAACGTCCCGGCCCCAAGACAGGTTATGGCCATGGCGGCAAGCGTGCCGAGATACCAGCTCTTGCGGTAGAGCGGTTCATATGTTGGCGTGAGGGTGCCGAGTTCCAGATGCAACGGAGCAAGCCGGTCGATGACCGTCGGCTGCTGCGCCGTTTTCTTTTGCACCTTGGCCGGAGCTGTTGTCTCTCCCGGTTGAAAAACGGTGCCGGTGGTTGATATCGTAAGCGGGATCGGAGTGCTGGTTTTGGTGATATATTTTTTCAGCGCCGGATCGAAGTAGCTGAAATTCAGCGGCGGAATCTCTGTTATATCCGAATTCTTGACGATTACGGCCTGTTCAAATATTTTCTCATGTCCGTCCTGTTGTTGCCCCCTGTTCGGAGCAACCTCGGTGGGTGAGTAGGTTTTCCACGAGGTGTTGTCCCGCAGCCGGGGCGGTTCAATCCGGTCAAAATTGCCGCTGCCCGAGATTCTGGTGACCAGGGTGATCGGTTCCCCCGGTTCGATCTCGACGGGACTGGCGCTAACAGCAAGATCAAAACTGCCGATGGCCCCGGAGTAATTTTCGGGTTTTCCCTTAGCCGGCAGCGGGGCGACATCAAAAGTCAGTTCCGGACTGGAAATGGTAAACGGCTTGCTCCTGTAGCCGCCAAAAATGTCGTTGAAAAAAGAGTCGTCAAAAAATACCGATCCAAAAGATGACAAAGGGGATCGCTCCTGCCTGTCCAGGGGAACCAGCAGCGATCCGTCGAGACGGAACCTGATTTTATGAAGGCCCGTCTTGATGCCGGTAAGCGTCGTGTTCCAGGAAATAACATGGTAACTCCGGCCGTTACGGTTCTCCTGGGTCTGTGCGGGGGTTGCCGAGAGAGGTTCCATGACCACACCGTCCCCTTCAAGTATCGGGAGCGAGCTGATATCAGTTTTGTATTGCCGGTTAAGATAGATATTCAACGTGATCGGCACGACCTCGCCGAGGTATTGGCTTCCGGTTTTTGATACCGTGATAAAGGCGACATCCTGCAACCCGCTGTCAGCTGCGGACCGGTCACTGTCTCGCTGCTGGCCAGGACCCGTAACTGTGAAGGTAATCGGCTGGGTCGCTGCCGATTCTTTGCCGACAACTACGTTGATCGGCGGGATCGTATATTTCCCGGGATTCAGGGCTTCCACCAGAAAACTCTGGGAGCTCGAAAAGGAGATGTTGCCGTTTACCATGTTGAACCGGCTCGATTTGTCTCGCTGGTGAAAACGTATATCGGGGATTTCAGGCAGGTCAATATCTCCCCCCCTGCTCTCCCCGGTCACGGTGACGGTCAGCATGGCGCCCCGATCTATGGGAAAGGAGGTGTGACTCAGAGATGCATCTACGGTAAGGGCTGCAAACGACGCTACACAAGAGCCGAAAATCACTGCTATAATCGCAAGAGGTGTCAGTTGGTTAGCATGCAAAATCAGTTTTTTCATTACCAGTCTTTACCCTGTTGGTCATCCCGCATGCTGTTTTCTGCCGGGACAAAGTTGAGTTCGCCCTCTTCGTGTTTTAGGCTTTTAAGAAGTTGTTGCGCTTCTGTTTTGGTCATTTTACCTTCCTTGCGGCGCGTTGTATCCTGGCGGGACTGCACCGCCTCTTCTTTTTTTCCGTTATCTCCGGTTGTCCCTTCCGGGGCGGTACCACCGGCTGCCATGTCGTTCTGCCTGTTCTGGTAATCGGCGGGGTTGTCGCGGGCTGCCTGCTTCTCCTGGTTTTCGGTCGCAGGCCGGTTGTTTTCACCTGAACCATCAGAACCGTTTTCCGGCCGGTGCTGCTGTTGTTTTTGTCCGGCATCCTGGCGGCCCGTCTTGCCGTCGCGCTGGTCTTTGCCGTTGCCGTTTTGTTGTTGCTGATTGTTTTGCTGCTGCTCTTTTTGCAGTTTCTCAAGACGTTTTTTAACGAACTCGAGGTTGCTCTTTGTCCTGGAGTCATCCGGGTCGAGCTTGAGGGCGGCGGTAAAATCGTCAACCGCCTGACTCCACAGACCGATGGTGGCCTGCGGTTCTGTCTTCTCTGTCTCTGCGCCTTTGCGGTAATAGGCGTTGCCCCTGTTGTAATAGGCTTTTTGCTGAATAGTGAGATCATCGCCGATCAGGGCCTTGCCAAAGCCTTCTATGGCGTCGTCGTACATGTTGTTTTGGTAGGCGCTTGTTGCAAAATTATAGTTAAGCAGCGGATTATCTGGGGCTTTTTTTAGCCGTCCCAGGTAGTACTGGGAGGCCTCAAGGTAGTCGCCGCGCAGGTACGCCTCTTCTCCTTTTGACCCGTAGGCTTTGGGGCCGGAAAAGAGGGTGGCAAAAGCGATGATGACAATGAGTGAACCGTTTGCCCTGAATCTTTTCCGGAAGATTTTGCTTTTCAGGCCGGTGAGCAGCGGAAACCGCATTCTGTTTCTTGTCTCTCCCACCAGCATCTCGAGGATGAAAAAGATGAGGGCTGCGGCCAGGGGATACTGAAATCGCTCCAGGGGAACCTTGTGGCGCCGCTCCTGCAACTCTTCCTTGGGGATAAGCGCCAGTCTCTGGGCGTAGATCGTCGCAAGCCCTTCCCCCGTCTTGCCCAGCCGGGCATAGATACCGCCAGTGTTTTCGGCGATTGCGGTAAGCATGGTTTCGTCAAGACGCGAGCGGATAAAGTTGCCGTCTTGGTCCTTGGCAAAGCCGCTTTCCCCGTTGCCCAGCGGGATCAGTTCCCCGGCGCTGGTGCCGACTCCCACGGTATAGACGGTAACGCCCTGTCGTTTTGCTTCTTTTGCGGCAAAAACGGCGTCCCCTTCCAAATTCTCCCCGTCGGTCAGGATAATGAGGATCTTGTGGTTGGCGTCATTGTTGAGAACCTCGATGCCCTTGTCGATGACCGCGCCGATGTTGGTACCGCTCTTTGGGATCAGGTCGGTGCTAACAACGTTGAGAGACTGCTCAAAAGCATCGTAATCCAGGGTGAGGGGGCACATCAGGTATGCCGAACCGGCGAAGGGAAGGAGCCCTACGCGGTCTCCTTCAAGCTGCTGGCTGAAATCGAGTATTGCAAGTTGCGCTCGTTTCAACCGATTGGGACGGATGTCTTCGGCGAGCATGCTCTTTGACGTGTCCAGGGCAAAGAGCAAGTCGATTCCCTTGCGTTTGACCTCCACCCATCTGTAGCCGTACTGGGGCCTGGCAAGGGCGGCAAAACAGCAGAAAAGCGCCGCGACAAGAAGCGTGTTCTTGCAGAACCGTTTGCGGGAGGAGACGTTTCTGGTGAGCTGGGCAAGCAGCCCCTTGGCGGCGAATCTGGCGAGGGCTTCTTCTTTCTTTTTCCGCGTCGAACGGAAAAACAGGGCCAGTGCCAGACATACGCCGATTCCTGCGAGTAGCCAGAGCGGCTGGGCGAAAGTCATGGTCTTGTTCTCCTTCTGTTACGGGACCCTTTTCCTGGCCTGGTAAAGTTCAACGGAAAAGAGCAAAAAGACCCCGAAAAGCAAATATGGAAACAGTTCCCGGTAATTTTCGAAATTTTTGATATTTCTGGTGGTCGTTTCCATAGTATTGATGTCGTGATAAATCTTTTCAAGAGACTGGGTGTCTGTTGCCCGGAAATAGAGGGCGCCGGTCATTTCGGCCACCTCCTTGAGTGTTTTTTCATCGATATCCACCTTTGCCTTTACCAGCCGCCTTCTGCCGAAGCTGTCGGTGGCCGGCATGGGGGCCTCGCCGCGGCTCCCCGCCCCGATGGTGTAGACCTTGATTCCCAATGTCTCCGCGGCTTCTGCCGCAATACGCGGGGGAATGCGGCCGCTGTTGTTGATTCCGTCGGTGAGCAGGATCAGGATCTTCGATTTGGCCTTTCTTGCTTGCAGCCGGTTTATCCCGCTGCCGATTGCCGAACCTATGGCGGTACCGTCCTCGATCATTCCGATTTCAAGGGAGTTGAGCCTTTTTTTAAGCCAGTCGTGATCGAGGGTGAGCGGGCTCACAAGGTAGGGCCGGCCGCTGAAGGCCACAAGGCCTATCCGGTCGTTCGGCCGCTGGCCGATGAACTCCTCGACCACCTTCAGCACCACCTGGAGCCGGTTTACCCTCTTGCCGTCGAGGGTGAAATCCATGGCCTGCATTGAGCTCGACACATCGACCGCCAGGAGAATATCGATGCCGCTTGCCTTAATCTCGGTGGTGCTGGTCCCGAGCTGTGGTCTTGCCAGCGCAGCAATGAGCAGGGCGAGGGTCGCCATACGCAGCACAACGGCGAACCTGCCCACCTTTGCCTTTTTCTTTTCGCCAAGGGCTCCGGCAAGCGACAGTGATGAGAACAGCAGTGCCGGAGCAGCCCCCCGGCCGGCCCGCAGCAAGCCTACAAGGGGCAGCAGCGCCAGAAGCCAGAGAAATTCGGGATGGACAAGCCTCATGCTCCGCCTCCCCGGGTAGCTTTTGCGGTTTTAGTGGAGGTGCCATGGCTTGCCGGTCTTGTGGCGGTGATGAAGCCGGAAACCGCTTCTTCCATGGCACCCAGTCGTGCCCGGTCCGGGATACTGTGAGCAAATTTTGCCAGGTCGGCCTGCTCCAGGCAGCGCTGCAGCTCATCCCGGTAATTCTGCAGTTCCCCGTCTCCGGCAAGCCGCCGGCTGTTGAGAAATTCACTTGTGGTCTGCCTGGTTGAGGAAATCGCGAACCGGGACTCTATATAGCATCTCAGAATCTGGGCGGCGCGTTCCATATAGTCCCTGGCGGTTTCCGGCTTAAGAAGTCTTCTGGCTTCATCAAGCTCGGCAAGAGCCGTCTCCCAGGGCGCGGGAGGTGGCAGCACCGGAGTTTTTCTTCTTTTCAGGTAGAAGTAGAGCGCGGCGCAGCAGGCAGCGGCCAGCAGAACCAGAAGAAACGGGACGAGGGAGGCTGACGGGTCCGTTATCGGCACCGGGCCGTAAATATCGAGCAGGTCCTCCCCGGCGGCGACCGCAGCCTGGTCCGGTCCCGACTGGAGCGGCACGGCCAGGTGACCGCTCCTGGGCAGCACCGGCTGTGCTTCCCCTGGCGTCGCGCCGGCCCCCTTGAGGCCGAGCAGCAGCTGTACGCACACCGCGACTATTATGACGGCCGCTTTCATGACATCCTCTGCTGGCGGCTGGAGAAAAAATTGAGCAGCGGCGGCAGGTATGACCGGTCGGTTATCAGTTCCAGCAGATCCATGCCGGTTGACCTGAGAGTCTTGTGCAGTTGCGCTCGTCTGCGTACGGCAAGCGCTTTGTAGTTGTCTCTCACCTCTTTGTCAGAGGTGTCCAGCTCAATCTGTCCGCCGCTCTCCGCGTCTTCCAGGGTTATCAGGCCGATGTCGGGCAGTTCGAATTCCCGGGGGTCCGACACGATCAGGCCGATCAGGTCGTGGCGGTTGCTGCTCACCTGGAGCTTGGGCCGGAGTGCCCTGAGTTCCAGGTCGAAATCACCGGTCAGACAGAAATCGGAGATCACGAAGGCGACACATTTTCGTTTGACGACCGAGTTGGTGAAATCAAGGGCGGCTCTTATGTCGGTGTTCTTGCCCCGTGGCATGAAATAGAGTATTTCGCGGATGATTCTGAGAATGTGGCTGCGGCCTTTTTTGGGCGGGATATAGAGTTCTATGAAGTCGGTAAACAGCACCAGGCCTACCTTGTCGTTGTTTTTTACTGCCGAAAAAGCGAGAACCGAGCCGAGTTCGGCCATGAGTTCGCGTTTTGATCCTCCGGCCGAACCAAATTCCCCGGAAGCGCTGATGTCGATCATCAGCATTATCGTCAGCTCCCGCTCCTCGGTAAACTTCTTGATATGGGGGATGCCGGTTCGGGCGGTAACGTTCCAGTCGATTGTTCTTATGTCGTCTCCCGGCACGTATTCCCGGACCTCGTCAAAGTTCATTCCCCGCCCCTTGAAAACGGACTGGTAGCTTCCCGCGAGGCTGTCGTTTACCAACCGGTTGGTCCGAACTTCAATCTGGCGGACTTTTTGCAAAATTTCTTTTGTGAGCTGGCTATCCATTGTCTGCGTATCCTCTTTCCCTCAATATTCCCTGCTGCCTCAAGCTCCGACCGGTCTCCGGTTTTACCGGTTGGTGGGTGAGCTGTCAGTGTGCAACCACTTGAAACATAAGGAAAAACAGTGAAATCAGGGCACCGGGACGGTGTCGAGGATTTTTCTGATAATGTCTTCGCTGGAAATACCTTCCGCTTCGGCTTCGTAACTGATTCGCAGCCTGTGGCGCATGACGTCGGCTACGGCACCTTTGACGTCATCCGGGGTTACATACCCCCGGCCGCTGAGAAACGCAAGGCACCGCGAAACCGCCTTGAGGCTGATGGTGGCCCTGGGCGAGGCTCCGGTCTCGATGTAACCCCTGATGTCGAGCTGAAAAATTTCCGGCTCCCTGGTGGCATGCACCAGGGAAACGATATAGTCCCTTATCTTCTCGTCCATGTAGATGGTGTTGCATACCTCGCGGGATTGGAGAATGTCTTTGGGATCACAGACCGGTGCGACCTGTATTTCCGAATCCGCCTGGTCGTAGCTGTCGAGAATCATCCGCTCTTGTTCCCGGCTCGGATAGCCGACGATAACCTTGAGCATGAATCGGTCGACCTGGGCTTCCGGTAAAGGGTAGGTTCCCTCCTGCTCGATAGGGTTCTGGGTGGCCATAACGAGAAACAGCTCGGGCAGCGTAAAACTTTCGTCTCCGATGGTCACCTGGCGCTCCTGCATCGCTTCAAGAAGTGCCGACTGTACCTTTGCCGGGGCCCGGTTAATTTCGTCGGCCAGTATGATGGAAGAAAAGATCGGCCCCTTTTTCACCTCGAAACCGGTTTCCCGCGGATTGTAAATCTGGGTTCCGATAATATCGGCGGGGAGCATGTCCGGGGTGAACTGGATACGCTTGAAATCGGTCTGGATCACTTTGGCAAGGGTCTTGACGGCAAGGGTCTTGGCCAGGCCCGGCAACCCCTCCAGCAGCAGATGACCTCCGGTGATCAGGCTGACCAGGAGCCTCTCTATCAGGTGATCCTGGCCGATGATGACTTTTGCAAGTTCATATTTCAGGGGGGCGATCCAGGCGGAGGATTCCTTGACGATACCGTTGATCTTCTGGATGGCGCTGTATACGTCCTCCGGTTGCCGGCCCGGTGTTGTTCCCGGAAAACGGGAGATCTCCCCGACGACTGGAGCTGTGTCGATCTCTTTCATGCTGTTTCCTCAATCATGCTGATAAGTAAGGTTAAATCTTGTATAGTATGAGATGCAGGAGATTATATCCATCGATCATTACCCGAATCTTTCATGAACATTACAATGTTGTAATGTTCATGAAAGACTGCCCTGTTTATGGCAAGAGTTGCGTCCGCACCGCCGGAAAAAGTGTCTACGGCCGCGGCGGCACAGTCTGGAAACGATGTTTTACCGGCTGCTAACTGATACCAGTCCTGAAAAAATTATCAACCCGGAACTATGACACAGTCGTTGATCAAAGAGTTGACCAGCCCGGTCCAGATGGTCGCCAAAATCATGAGGACCTCGAGTTTTCAATATTTCGTCAGCAAGATATCACAGGCCGGTTTTCTGCTTTTCGGCTCGGCAATAGTGGCGTTTCTCTGGTCCAACATCCATCCGGAGTCCTATGATCATTTCTGGCACCAGCAGCTGACGCTGCAGCTGGGCTCTTTTTCTCTCTCCCACTCCCTGGCCCACTGGATAAATGAAGGGCTGATGACGATTTTTTTCCTTACCGTGGGACTGGAAATCAAAAGAGAGTTCCTGGTGGGGGGATTGTCCGATCCCAAACGTGCCGCGCTGCCCGTTGCCGCTGCTGCCGGAGGCATGGTAGTTCCCGGACTGATCTATGCGGCCTGCAACCTGGCGGGTGATTCCATTTCTGGATGGGGGATTCCAATGGCCACGGACATAGCTTTTTCCCTTGCGGTGCTCAGCATTTTAGGCGATCGTGTACCGTTTGGCCTGCGTCTGTTCCTGACCGCTTTTGCCATTGCCGACGATCTCGGCGCGGTGCTGGTCATAGCCTTTTTTTACACTCCGTCGGTAAACCTGGGCGCCCTGGGTGCGGCCGCGGCCCTGGTCGTCCTGCTTTTTGCGCTGAACAGGGGCGGCGTCCGTCACTCCTGTTTCTATATCGTCTGCTGTATCGTGCTCTGGTTTGCGGTGGCGCAGGCAGGGCTTCATGCGACCATTGCCGGGGTCATAACCGCCATGTTTGTTCCTTCCTCGGGCAAATATGATACCGATATTTTCCTGAAACTGGTCAGTGACAGGCTGGAGAAAATTCGTTGCCGCCAGGACGGCGGGTGCGGGCGATCTATCCTGGTCAACCGCAGTCATCTCAACGCCGTCCAGGAGATAAAGCTTGCCTGCAGGGAGGTGGAGACACCGCTGCAAAAACTCGAGCATGGGCTTTCCTCCTGGGTCGGTTATCTGATTCTGCCGCTGTTTGCCCTTGCCAACGCTGGTGTGCACGTGGTAGGCCTTGATCTGTTCCAGGCGCTTACCCATCCCATCACCCTCGGCGTCACCCTTGGGCTTCTGGCGGGCAAGCCGCTTGGTATCTTTATCTTTACTTTTGCCATCGCCAGGATTTTAAAGGCGGAGCTTATCCAGGGTACCACATGGACCCATATCCTCGGCGCTGGTTTTCTGGGCGGTATCGGTTTCACCATGTCGCTTTTTATTGCAAATCTTTCCTTCACCCAGGGCGAATATCTTGAATATGCCAAAATAGGCATTATGATAGGTTCTTTTTTCAGCGCTTGCGGCGGGTATGCCCTGTTGCGCTGGAGCGGGAAACCGTCTTAATCCACAATCGTATCGACCCAAAAGTTATGCCACAGCTTTATCTTGACGAATATTCGAAAAATCTGGTGGGACGCCGTGTCTGCATAGCGTGCAGGGAGGGTATCCTGCGGGATAATTTTTCAGGGATAGTCGCCGATATAAAATTCCTGCGAAGATACGGTATCAAAACCACCTTGTTCCATAATCTGCCGAACCGGTTCGCCAACCGCAAGCTGTTAATCAAGATGGATAAAAGGCTTCCGGAAACCAGGATCGTCAGGATCGCTGCCGATGTTGATTTCTACCAGGCTGTTCTTGCAAGCGACGATATAGCTTTCAAGCTCATTTTTCTCGAAAGACGATACCTCATTGACGACAAGGGACTGAAAATCAACTCCCTGACCACGGGAAGGGCGCGCAGCTCCATGGCCGAATTCGGGGAGCTGGTGGCAAATGTCAATTTTCGCGCGGCGTTGAACCAGATCTGCGAGAAAATTGAAAACGGCTGCTGCGAGCGCGTCCATATTCTGCCCGCCGGGAAAAACAGCATAAAGCATGAGCTGTTTACCATAGAGGGATCGGGGACAATGATCGCCAATAACTTCGCAGAAGAGTTCCGGCGGGTAAAGAGCGATGAAGATGTGGCGATCGTCAACCGGATTCTGGCAATGTATAAAAGCGCCGGATACCTGAAACCGAGAAGCAAGAACTACGTGAGTGAAAACAAGCACCGGTTTTACGTTACCGCAATCGACGGGATTATCGTCGGCTGCGTAGAGCAGAAACCGGTGGATGAAAAAACGGTCGAGCTCGGGGCGCTGGCTATATCAACGCGGTTTCGCAACCAGCGGATCGGCGTTTTTACGGTCAGCGCATTTATCGACAGGATGCAGGAACAGGGCTATCGACGCTTCATCTCCTTGACGCGCAACCCCCGGCTGCAGGCGCTTTTTGCAAAAGTCGGCTTCGTTCCGATTGAAACCGATGAGTTTGTCGCGCGGCAGAAGATAAGCCCGGGGGTGCCGATGTATATAAAAATCGTCTGATGTCCCTCGCTACATCTCGATGTTTTCCGGACCCCAATAATCGTCAGTTCGTCGGGTCCGGAAAATGTGCCGCACCTTATCTTGTCCACACCTCGGGCTCAAGGGAGGCCGGTGTGCAGTATTCTATCCTGTACGGTTCGATGATCAGTACGCCGTAGTTCGGGTCATCGGGCCCCGAGAATATCGGGGTGAGCATATCGTTCCAGAAATTGTGACGCTCATCTCTGGTTTGGCTGAGTCTGGCCTGGGCCTGGATCTGCAGGTACGGTTCCATCACGGTGAGACTGTTTACCCCGCAGGTAACGTGCACATTGGGGTTTTGTTCAATCTGTTTCACTTTTCTTGACTCAATGAAAGTTGCGCATCGCAGCATCAGGTTTCCGTCGCCAACGGTAACCACATACCTGACCCAGGGGTTGTTTTTTTCCGTTACGGTGGCGAGTGAAGCGAGCTGTGGTTTGTGTATTATGTCAAGTATACGTTGTTTGAGGTCTGACATTGGCGTTTCTCCTAAATAGGTTGGTTGACAGGTTTTTGTTGCGTTAGGAAAATTTTGATAGTAATTCCCTGTAAGTATAACATGTCCGAATATCGGCAAAAAAGTGATACCGGGAAGATGTGTCGTTTTTTTGGTTTTTTGGGCCGACGGATGATTATTATAGACATGGATCCAATCAGCCATTGGCTAAAATATAATTTAACAAAGGAGTAAGGCAATGTATGAAAATGTTCAGCCGATGACAGCGGCCAGGGCAAGGCAGGAGGCTTCGACGATCTTTCTTGCAAAAACGTTCAACTGGATGGCCGTCGGGCTAGGGATAACGGGGATCGTCGCTTTTTTCACCGCGTACAGCGGCCTTGCCTACACCATTATCGGAACCCCTCTTTTTATCGTGCTGGTTTTCGGAGAACTCGGCCTGGTGTTCTATCTCTCGGCCAGGATCGAGAAGCTTAAGGCCGGTACCGCAAAAAGCCTGTTTGTCGGGTATTCGGTTTTAAACGGGCTCACGCTTTCGGTCATTTTCCTGGCTTACACAAGCGCCTCGATTGCCGGAACGTTTTTCATTACCGCCGGCATGTTCGGCGCCATGGCACTGTATGGCCTGGTGACCAAGAAAGATCTTTCCGGCTGGGGTTCGTTTCTGTTTATGGGCCTTGTCGGGATCATTATCGCCTCGGTGGTGAATATTTTCCTGAAAAGCTCCAATATGTACTGGATTATTTCCCTTATAGGTGTGTTTGTCTTTACCGGGCTTACCGCCTATGACGTACAGAAAATCAAGCGCATGGGGGAAGAAGGGATAATGGCCCAGGGGGAGTCGGCGATTACCAAGGGATCGATAATGGGAGCCCTGGCGCTGTATCTCGACTTTATCAATCTCTTTCTCATGCTGCTGCGCTTTTTCGGAGGTTCAAGGGACTGAGCTTTCGTCAGTCCGTTCCGGTAGCAGTCAATGACCAGGAGTATTTATTCAAGAAAGGTGCAGGGTGAAAAATCTTTAGTTCCCGGTGGTTGCAACAGCACCCTGCAGACGGTCTTCCGTGAGTGTCTGCGGTGCGGCAGGTGCGGCGAGCAATGTTCGTTTCTTCGCCGCTACGGCCATCCGGGGGAGATTGCCGCCCAGCACCTGCAGGACCCTTCGACCCATCTTCAAACGGGATATTTCTGCAGTCTGTGCCGTCTCTGTACCCAGAGTTGCCCCAAAAGTCTGCCGGTGGCCCGGATGTTTCTTGAGCTGCGCAGAAAAGCCGTTAAAACGAGTCGGGGACACTTTAGGGAGCACATACCTCTTCGGTTTTTCGAAAGAGTGGGAAATTCCCGTCTTTTTTCCATACGCTATATTCCCAAAGGGTGCGATACCCTGTTTTTCCCCGGATGTACGCTGCCCGGAATCAGGCCTGGGCAGACCATGGCGCTCTATGATGATCTGCGCAAGATCTTGCCAAAACTCGGTATTGTTCTTGAATGCTGCAACAAGCCCTCCCACGACCTTGGCCGGCAGGAAAGGTTTGCCGCCATGTTCCTGGCAAAAGTCGATGAACTGAAGAAGAGGGGGGTGAAAAATATTCTTACCGGCTGCCCTTCCTGCCTGCAGGTTTTCCAAAAGTACGGGGACGGGCTCAGGACCTCGCTGGCCTATTCCCGGCTTGACAGGTCCCGGCCGCCGCGGGATGGTATCCTGGGTGCAGAGGAGAAGGTTACCATCCATGATCCCTGTACCGCCAGGTTTATGCCCGAGGTGCACCGCGAAATACGGGAGCTCGTCGGGCGCAGCGGAAAAAAACTCTGTGAGATGGACCACAGCAGCGATACCACGTTCTGCTGTGGTGAAGGAGGCGGCGCCGCCAGGTTGGGACAGGGCAACGGCGACCAGTGGCGGCAAAAGCGTATGGCTGAGGTCGGCGGCCATACGATGATCACCTACTGTGCGGGCTGCACCGTGAGCCTGCAGGGCGAAAAGACGATTCACCTTATCGACCTGCTCTACCCGGAGCTTGCAACGCCCAAGGACCAGCGCGGTGGCTGGAGAGCCTATCTCAACAGGTTATGGGTGAAAAAGAAAATCGGTGAATTCTCCCGATGAGCCGCCGCCATATGGACCGCATGTTGCTCGTGAAACAAGGTGGCGCGGCTACTTCGCCTCCTGCTGGAGACGGCGGAAATGGTGTGCCGGGTATGTCCCCAGGATAACTGTTTTTTTAGCGAAAAACTCCAGTTCCTGAAAGGCAAGCTGGAGCGATCTGTCGGAAATATGCCCTTCGACATCGGCATAAAAACTGGCTACGTTGAAGTGTTTGTCCACATAACTCTCCAGCTTGACCATCTGTACGTTATTGGTGGCAAACCCTCCCAGAGCCTTATAGAGCGCGGCGGGAATATTGCGTACGTAAAAGAGGAAACTGGTCAGGTATTGTGCCCCTTTTTTCTTCTCGGGGATGTAGCTGTCCCGTGAGAGTACCAGAAAACGCGTGGTATTGTGATCCGCATCCTCGATATTTTTCTGCAGTATCTCCAGCCCGTAGATGTTCCCGGCAAGTTCCGATGCGATAGCCGCCTTGGTCGGATCTTTTAATCTTTTGACATCCGCCGCTCCGCTTGCGGTATCGGCGCAGACATGGGGCGTCAGGTTGTTGGCATCAATGAATCTGCGGCACTGCGGTAACGCGTGCACATGACTGTAGACGTCGCGCAACCGGTCGACAGATGAACCGGAGAGGCCGAGCAGGCAGTGGTGGATCGGTTGGAAATGTTCCCCTACGATATGCAGCTTCCCTTCAGGCATCAGGTAATGGACATCGGCCACCCGGCCGGCAAGGGTGTTGTCCACCGGAATCATTGCCAGGTCCGCCTTATGTTCCCTCACCGCCCTGAATGCGGCGCTGAACGAATCGCAGGGTACCGTCTCCATCTCCGGGTACGCTTGCCGGCAGGCCAGGTCCGAGTAGGCGCCGTTCATGCCCTGGAAGGCGATGGTCCTGTATTTTTCATGCATAAAAGACTCCTTGTAAAAAAATGACGCCTTTTTATGCCGCATTTTTATCCGGAAGTCACCCGTATTTGTGTGCCTGATGGAGCGAATCAGCCGGCAGATACCATGAAATATAACGGTAATAGATTGAAGTTATATGTAAAAATCATACCTGTGAAATCATCGAAATAAAATTTATGCAGGCGGCAGGAGATCTGCCATCGGCTCTGCCTATGGCAGGTCTTTTATATATCGAATCAAGCGATTTGCAATATCCGGTGGTTTCACTATTGTTTGGTATCAAAAATTTCAGGTGGAGCCAGGATGTATTTATCACAGGACAGTTTTCATACACACCCTTCGCTGCGGTCGTTTCTGCCATCGCAAGTCGAGTCCCTGCTGGAGCAGGGCAGCAACGAAATAAACGAGGACGTGGTGCTGGCTGAAGACAACATTTTCGGTGTATTTGACGGGGCCACAAGCCTGGGTGAAAGATCGGCGGAAATGAAAAAGGCAGGCGGCTTTGTTGCGGCAACCCTTGCCGCGGATACTTTTCGCCAGACAAAGCCGCAAAAAAGTCTTCTTGACCAGGCGCTCGTGGCCAACAGAAGTCTTGGTGCCATGCAGGATGAAACGAATTTTACCGAAAACAAGCGGTATAACCTCTGGTCGACATCGATTGCCGTAGTGAGGCTGCAGCAGGACCGGCTGGAATTTTGCCAGACCGGAGACTCGCTGATTGCGATATTGTATGACGACGGCAGTTACTCTTTTCCGGTTCCCGAGGTGGATATAGACAGGGAGACGCTGGCTCTCTGGAAGCGGAGAAGCAATGAGGAAAGCGGGCGGATTCATACATTGCTGGCGGACCAGATCCTCAAGGTCCGCAAAAAGATGAACAGGGAGTACGGGGTACTCAACGGTGAACCCCGGGCCGCCGAATTCATCCGTCACGGATTCTGCTCCCTTGACGGGGTGCGCAATGTCCTGCTTTTTACCGATGGCCTTTTCCCGCCAAAAGAAGATCCGCTGGAAAAGACTGACTGGGACTCTTTTGTCGGGCTCTTCCGTGAGGGCGGACTGCAGGCGCTACGCAACCATGTCCGCACCCTCCAGGCAACTGACCCTTTTCTCAGGAAATATCCCAGATTCAAGTGTCACGACGATATCGGTGCGGTGGCGCTGTCCTTTGCGTGATTACGCGTTCTTTTTCCTTTTATCTATAACTGACCTGTAGCTGTTCTCGATTTTTTGAAATACAGCCTGCCAACTATTGGCGGCCAGGATTGCGTCTATCTCCTGAGTTGGCAGGGTCGGGTTCTCCACCACAGTAGCGATCATCGATTTCAGGGCTTTTTCAAGGCGGAGCCGCAACATTTTTTCATCGGTTTTCTTCGGACTGTCCACTGTTTCAAGGGGAGGGAGGGGGATAAACCGGACCAGGTCTTCGCTGCATCCGCCGAGAAGTTCGGTGCAGCCCGGCAGGTTGGTGGTCACGATGCGGCAGCCTGCGCCCAGCGCTTCAAGCAGCACCAGCGGCAATCCTTCGTAGTATGACGGCAACACAAAGATATGGCATTGTGCCATGAGCTCGGCAAACCTGTCCTGGGGCAGGTGGCCGCAAACGGTGACCAGGCCGGAAAGCCGGCTCGCAAGGGACAAACACTCCTGCTCTTCACTGCCTGTTCCGGAGCCTGCCAGATGAAGGTGGAATTCAGGGCAGGAGTCGATTTCTGCCACGGTTTCCATGAGCCATTTGACACCCTTGGCAAATGATATTTTGCCACCATAGACCAGCTGCACCGGGGGAGCAGACGGTTTGTCGGGGTGGAGCTGAAAACGGCTGGTGTCTATTCCTCCACCGATGATATCGATCCGGTCGCCACCGATGTTGTAAAGATCGATGATCTTTTGCCGCTGGGCACCTCCCAGAGAAAGAACCCTGTCGCTTTTCCGGCATCCTGCTTCGACAAATTCCCGCAGGTGCGGACATTGGACGAATTGCCTGAGGTCCGTTGAGTGACACGATGTAACCATCGGAATATCGGGAACAAGCTGCCTGGCAACACTGGTGGCAATCCACAGATGGTGGGTATGGATGATGTCCGGGGAAAAGCGGGCAACGGCTTCTGCGACTGCATTCGCCCAGGCGGTTTTGTAGCTGTTGAGTTGAGCGCTGCTCAGGTCTTTGAACCGTGAGCTTTCATAGGGCATCACATCGCTCATTCCGGGGATGGCGAAATCAAGCGGTTCGCTTCCGAAATCGACAAAAGAGCAGGAGGTGGAATCAATCATCGCAAGATGCGGCCTCACCCCTCTTGACGATCCGGCAACGAGATAGTTCTCATGCCCGCTGGCACCGGCCTGGGAAATGATGTTCTGGAGGTAATATCCGCTCCCTGTGCTTTTCGGGTGCTGGCTGATAAGATGAAGTATTTTCATGGGCGACAGGAGAAATGCATGTGTAACGGTTTTGGCGTCTGTTCCGGTTCTTTGCTGCATTTTTTGGTAAAAGAAACAAGTTGCTGCCGGTTTTCAATTCGTGAACTATTCGGCCTGTGAAAATCATTTTGGTGCGGAAAACGCCTGCTGGAAAAACTTTATCGCACATTGCAGAAATTGCCAAGAGTACGGTGTCCACCATCGCGACAGATTGTTCCCCAATAGCAGGTTCTGCCAGCTGACTCTCAGGTGCACTCCGCCGTTGCTGCAACAAAAAATTGCACAACCACTCCTTGAATCAGGTTCATTTTAGCGTTATGTTTACACTGTTAGTCTCGTCTACTAATCACTAAGAGGTGCGTTGTATGGCCAGATCAAGATGCCCGTCATGTGAATATCACGAGTTTGAAGCCGTTCCCGTGACGACTAAAACAGGGCAGAAGTTTTGTCTGATCCAATGTATAGCCTGCGGAACAGTTGTTGGCGCCGTAGATGATGTGAAAATTACCAGTGTCATAAAAAAGACCGAAAAGAAAATTTCCAAATTCATCGATAGCCTCAACAGAAAGGTTGTTACTGTCTGTACCAGAAAAAACGATCAGGACGACAATAATACCAGCAAAAATCGCTTATAAACCGAATCCGGGTAATTCCAAGGAGATGAATTGAAAGAAGATATCGGCAGAAAACTGGTTGATGCGGTAAAAAATCCGGCAACCGGTGAAGCGCAGGAGAGTTTTGCCAAGGCTATGGAATTGACCAAAGCCTATGCGAGTTCAGGTTCGGCTACGCATTTCAGTACCGTAACGAAACTTTTTTACGATCTCTTCGAGATGTTTGAGACCGGTGAAGATCCTCGTACCAAATAGTTGGTGTGGTGACCAGCATCTTACGCTGTCGACCTGTGGCCCCGGGACAGGGGTTGTAGGATTCCGGTCTTATCCTGCCTAGATAAGTGGTGGTTTGCGCCTGAGGTGTTGGTCCAGGCAGTCTGTCTTTCTACAGTTTATCAGTATTTTTTTTAAGTATCTGATGTTGTTCCTGATGTTTTCAAGGTAGAGGTCCCGGTCGATGGCGTGCTGTTTCAAGAAGTGGGCGCGCATGGCTGTAGCGGTGAGCGGAAATTTGGTAACCAACCGCTTGAGGGCTATGTTGTAGTAGAAGTATGCGGTGCGCTCCATCAGCTCGATTGGGGTGCTGTACTCGTTTATCCCGCCCGCCTTCTGTTCTTGAAAGAGCAGCGGTAAAGACTCCAGGTAGTATCTGTCCGCCATCTGGGCGAGAATATCCGCTGATCCCACCACCTGACCGGCCAGACGGATCTCTCTAAGGTGGGGTTTAAAGGTTTCCGGATCGCTCTTTATCGCCGTATATCTTATGATTGTTTCACATCCGTCGCCGAGTTCTGCCGGGAGCTTCTTGGCGATAAGGTAATTCTGTAAAAAAACGATCGAGCGGGTTTCATGGTTTTTCAGGTATTTGCTGCCGCTGGTCGCGGTGTCGGTTTTTTTTACCAGCATGCCGCTGTCATGGAAATAGGCTGACAGCAACCCCTGCAACAGTGTCTTTTCGGTGACTTCGACCCCGTTGCAGCGCAGACCATGGAAAAGCCTTACCGTTGCCAGGACGGTCATAAGAGTGTGGCGCAGGTTATGGTAGGGCATGGTCGTTTTCTTGAAATCACCATCTGTTCCGACAAAAATCGAGACCAGGTCCCAGTGTATTTCCCTTATCAGTTCAAGTTCTATCCGTGGCCAGATCGGTCGTATGAGAAAAACAATCCATTCCAGGGGATCGTTCTGGTTGCCGCCTTCGAAAACAGACGACAGATATTTGCTGTTTCGGTTTGATTTCATCGTAGACAAACCATATTTTTTATTAATGGCCGATTTCTTGAAAAATATAACATTATATTATAACAGCATTTTTCATAAAAAAAATGGCAGGTGGCGGCAATCGGGGGTGATTTTGCAGTGATAAGAGTGGGTAACAGGATAATAATATTTATTGAAGGTACCGTTTCTCCTGCTATAATCATAGGATGATCGCAAGATGAATTACCTGGCAGATCTCTTCTTTAACTGTATTTAATTATGAACGCAAAAACCGCTTCAACTGTGGTCCTGATAGTCGATGACGACGAGCTGGTACGGAAAAGCCTGAGCGTGCTGGTTCATTCGTTTGGCTACTACTGTCTGGTTGCGGAAGCCGCTGAGGAGGCGGTCAGGGTGATGGAGTCGACACATGTCGACCTGGTTTTGTCCGACCTTGTCATGCCGGAGATGGATGGTCTGGAACTGCTTGCCTACATCAGAAAAAACCAGCACAATACCGATGTGATAATCTCAACCGGCTACCACGAGAAAATCAGTTATGCCGAAGTGATTCACGCAGGGGCCATCGATTTTATCAAGAAGCCGATTGATCAGGCCGAACTGGAAGCCAAGCTGGCAAGAGCAACCAGGGAGCGACGCATGCTCAGGGAGCTTGAGAAGCTGTCCAAACTTGACAGTCTGACCTCTATTCCCAACAGGCGGGCGTACGACGAAATGTTTTCAGTAGAGGTGGAGCGGGCTTATCGGCAGAATTATCCGTTAATGCTGGCAATTGTCGATATTGATAATTTCAAGGAATATAATGATCAGTACGGCCACCATGAGGGCGACAAGGTGCTTGTCGGCCTCGCCGAAATTCTAAAGGATTGCACCAGGGAAAGCGTGGATGTCTGTTTTCGTCTGGGAGGGGATGAGTTTGCGGTTCTCCTGCCCCAGGCCACCCCGGGCCAGGGGGAGGAGATCGTCCAGCGTATCCTGCAGAGCTATATGGAGCACGGTTTCGGCTCCACGACTCTCTCCATAGGGCTGGTATCCTGCAGGAGAAACAAGAATCTCCCCCGCGAGGAAGATGACATGGCCATCAAGAAACTGGCTGATCAGGCCATGTACGAAGCCAAGGAAAACGGCAAAAACTGTGTCCGTACAAGGAGCTGAACGCTTTTCCGGTTTTTATCCGAGCGCATCCTTGCGGAAAGTGCGGTCCGGCTCGACCGGATAAATTCCGTTAAAACAAGCGAGACAGAAGTCGTCGCTGGTCATCCCGGTTGCTTTCACCAACCCCTCAAGGCTCAGATAATGCAGTGAGTCGAGCCCGAGGTATGCTGCGATCTTGTCTATGGTTTTCTTGTTGGCGATCAGCTGGTCGGTTGATGGGAAATCGATGCCGTAGTAGCAAGCGTGCCGTGTGGGTGGACAGCTGACTACCATGTGCACTTCCTTTGCCCCTGCTTCCCGCAGTGCCCGAACCCTGCTTTTCCCCGTCGTGCCACGGATGATGGAATCCTCGACAATGATTACCCGCTTGTCCTTGAGGAATGACCGGACCGGGTTGAGTTTTACCTTAACGTTAAAGTCGCGCATCGACTGAGTCGGCTGGATAAACGTTCTGCCGACATAGTGATTCCTGATCACCCCCATCTCCATCGGTATTCCCGAAGCCTGCGAGTATCCCAGGGCGGCGTAGTTGCCGGAGTCGGGAAAAGGCATGACGAAGTCGGCGTCGATTTTTGCTTCTTCGGCGAGAATCTGCCCCATCCGCTTTCTCGCCTGATAGACGTTGATACCGAAAATTTCCGAATCGGGGCGGGCGAAATAGACCTGCTCGAATATGCAGAAATGGCTGTTCTGCTTGGGCCACGGGAAGATCGACTTCATGCCCTCCTTGTTGATCACCAGCACTTCCCCAGGCGCTATGTCGCGGATGTATTCCGCTTCGATGAGGTCAAGGGCGCATGTCTCCGATGCGACCACCCAGCCCTCTTTGCCGCCGTTTTTCAGTTTCCCCAGACAAAGAGGCCTGAAGCCGTCCGGGTCGCGAACCGCGATCAGGTCGTCCTTGGTCATCATCAGTAGCGAGTAGGCGCCTTTGAGCGAGGTAAAGGTCTTGCGCAGTGCGGTCTCCATGTCCTGGTCGGAGGCCCGGGCGATCAGGTGCAGCACGACTTCGCTGTCCATGGTGGTCTGGAAGATCGATCCCTGCTCTTCGAGGGCGGACCGGAGGGTGATGGAGTTGACCAGGTTGCCGTTATGGGCCACAGCAAGCATTTGCCCCTTGTGACTGACCATCAGCGGCTGGGCATTGGTTACATTGGACGCACCGGTTGTGGAGTAGCGGACGTGGCCGATCGAGATGTGTCCTTTGAGCTGCTGGAGGATTTCCTCGGAAAAGACTTCCGGCACCAGCCCCATGTCCTTGTGCATGGTGACGTTGGTCCCGTCGGAGGTGACTATTCCCGCACTTTCCTGGCCCCGGTGCTGCAGGGCATAGAGTCCGAAGTATGTTAATTTGGAGGAATCCGGATGGTTAAAGATACCGCATACCCCACACTCGTGTGCCGGGCGACCTGTGTTGTTGGGATGGTGCTGAGATAACATGGGAACAGGGTCCTCGTTTACCCGTCGTATCCGCCGATAGAGGCGATTTTTTCTCCGGGCGCTGTAGATGAGAAATTTGTAGTGTACGTTGTACCGATAAAATCCTGCGTCTTGAACCGGCGTGAAAAAAATTGCCGTCCAGGGTAGTTATGCAAAATGTGGAAAGGCACAAAGAATACGTCTTTGTGCCTTTCCACTGTAGTTTCCCGAAAATCGGAATGTAAAATAACCATTGGCTAAATTCAACAAGAAACAGGGGAAGAGCAGAAAAATAGCCATTTATTCCCCGGTTTCGGCTACCGCGATGCCACAGAGGAGCTCGGTCAGAACAACGAGGTCGTTAAGGTCTACCTGCTCTTCCAGGGTGTGTACCTTGCTCATTCCCGTGGCGATTATTGCCGTCGGCAGATTTCTGCCGGTCATGATATTGGCGTCGCTGCCGCCACCGGCCTGTATGTATTTCAACTCTTTTCCGGCAAGTAACGCCCCTTTGCTGACCCGCGCAATGACCGGTTCGTCCTGCTTGAGCTTTAGTGCCGGATAGTCGTCGTCTATGTTTATCGATACTGTTGGGCGATGCTCTCCGGTATGTTCGTCGCCCTGCCAGCCGGATATGGTTTTCTCGAAGGTGGCGGTGATCGTATCGGTATAGTTTTTCAGTTTTTCAGCCGAGTGACTCCTGACCTCGCCCCTGAGAACTACCTTTTCCGGGATGATGTTTGCCGCGACTCCGCCCTCAATGACCCCGAAGTTGCAGCTCGACTCCGCATCGAGCCTGCCAAGTTTGAGGTTATGGAGCGCTTCAGCGGCAAGTGCCAGGGCGTTGATTCCGTTTTCAGGGCAGAGACCTGCATGCGCCGCCAGCCCTTTGACCTCGACGTCAATTTTATTGGCGGCCGGAGCCTGTACCACCACATGGTTGATGCCGCTTGAGTCGAGAGCGTAGCCGTAGGGGGTCTGTATCTGGTCATAATCAAGATGTTTGGCGCCCAGCAGCCCGATTTCTTCACAGGTGGTGAGTATCACTTCGATCGTCGGGTGGGCCATGCCGGTTTCCCGGAGCACCTCCAGCATTTCGATAATGGCGGCAATGCCTGATTTGTCGTCTCCGCCGAGAATGGTGTCGCCTTTGCTGGTGAAGATGTCGCCGTCGCGTGTCACCTCGACTCCTGTCCCTGGCTCAACGGTGTCCATATGGCAGCAGAAGAATAAGCCTTTGCCGGTACCGCCGCGGCTGTTGAATCTGATTATCAGGTTGCCCGATTCGGATCCGGTTTTGCCAGCAGAGTCGTCTTCATATATTGTATCAGCGCCAAGAGCGGTAAATTTTTCCTTGAGATACTTCGAGATATTGCCTTCTTTTTGCGACGGACTGTCGATTTCACAAAGGGTGGTGAACGTTTTCGCCAGTCGTTCCCTGTCGATTGCAATTTCCATGGCTGTTTCCTTTTTGCATTATGCCTGAAATCACTACGGTACTGTTGTCAGCTGTCTTTCTGGAGCAGTACCACGGCATGACAGCTTATGCCAATTTTTTTTCCTTCAAAGCCCATCTTTTCGGTGGTGGTCGCCTTGATATTGAGGTTTTCGGGGACGGTTTGGCAGGTTTTTGCCAGCAGTGTCTTCATCCTTTCAAGGTAGGGCGCAAGTTTTGGCGCCTGGCACACCACGGTGATGTCCGCGTTGGCAACAATATACCCCCTGGAGAGAACAACTCCGATAACCTCTTCCAGCAGCTTGATGGAATAGATCCCCTTGTACCGGTTGTCGGTGTCGGGGAAATGGCCGCCTATATCGCCTGCGCAGACGGCTCCCAGGAGGGCGTCGCAGAGGGCATGGGTGAGGACGTCGCCGTCGGAGTGGGCGGCAAGGCCGTGGGTATGGGGAATCGTGACGCCCCCGAGAACGAGTTTTTTATTTTCCTCAAGGCGGTGGGCGTCGTAGCCGTGGCCTATCCGCATGACGGGTATGTGTTGTTCGGATAACAGCCGCTGTGCCACAACGAGGTCCTCCGGTCGGGTGATTTTGAAATTGGTCTCCGCCCCCTCGACCAGCTGTACCGGTATGGATGCGTTTTCCAGCAGGGAGGCCTCATCGGTGACGTCACGGTCACCGTTGTGCTCATAGGCCTGTTGCAGCAGGGTTTTCATCGCCGCCTGGGGCGTCTGGGCCTGGTAAAGCGTGGTGCGGTCGACGGTTTTGTCGATAAATCCGTCAAGATCTGCCATCTTCAAGGTGTCTTTTACCGGCACCGCGGCAATAGCCGCACCGTGTTCCACTGCGCCCTGATAGCATCTGTTGATTACTTCCGGACTTACCAGGGGCCGTGCGCCGTCGTGGACCAGCACCACCCGGCACCGGTCGGACAGCGCCTTAAGTCCGTTGTAGACCGAGTCCTGGCGCCTTGCGCCCCCCGCAACCAGAGACAGGTTTTTATTTGCTGCTTCCGGTGCGTATTGCGCAAAAAGTTCTCTTGTATGCGCCAGCTGATCCCGGGGCACCACGACCACGATCTCTTCGATTGCGGGATGGTCGATAAATGCGCGGAGGGTATGTACAAGGATGGGGGCGCCGGCGAGCTTGTGAAACTGCTTGGGATGATCAAGTTTCATCCTGGTGCCGAACCCGGCAGCGGGAATGATTACTGCGGCTTTCAAGGACATGTGAACGTTACGGAGATTAGCTGATTGTACTATCGGCAACGGTTGTGGCACGGTTTGCGGACTACGTGTTCATAACTGTTGCCGAAAATAAAAAAAATGGAGCGGGCTATAAGCCGAATTCTGTTCCCCGTAAGGGGTCGTGATCATTTCACTGGGATGTTGGTCGCCCAACACCTCTTGCAACCTACCCGGAGATTTCGGACGGGCCGCCCTCAAACATCTCCCTATTTGGTCTTGCTCTGGGTGGGGTTTACCGTGCCTTCCATGTCACCATGGAAGCGGTGAGCTCTTACCTCGCCTTTTCACCCTTACCTGCGGTTGCAGGCGGTCTGTTTTCTGTGGCACTTTCCCCCGGTCGCCCGGCGTTCGCGTTACGAACCACCCTGCCCTGTAGAGTTCGGACTTTCCTCTCCGGAAAAACCGGAGCGATCACGCACCCGCTCCAAACTTAGTATCTCACTGCTCTTCCATCACCGGTTCCATGTGGTAGATCAGGCGCTGGCAGGTGGGGCAGTCGAAGAGCTGGTCTCCTTTCAATAACATATTAAACCGTTGCGGCGGTATTGCCATAAAACATCCCTGGCAGACGCCTTCGAGTACGTTGACGACCGCCAGTCCGTTTCTTCTCTGGCGCAGGGTGTTGTATTTCCGGAGCAGGCTGGGCTTGAGGCTGCCGGCCTGTTCTTCCCTGATCGCGTCTTTTTCCTTCTTGCCCCGGTTGATCGCCTCGATATTGGCCCGCACCTTTTCCGTTTCCTCGGCCACCAGCTGCTTTTCACCTTTCAGGAGGTTTTTCTCCTCTTCCATCTGGGCGGTCAGTTTTTCAATCGAGTCCATCAGGGCGACGATTTTTTCTTCGTTTTCCTTGGCAGCTTTCTTGGCATCCTCGATTTCCTTAAGAAGGGCGGTCTGCTCCCGGCCGGTCTGGACCTGCATCATCTTCGATTGCCGTTCCCGGACATGGTTCATCTTGTCTTCCATCTCTGCTTCGAGAGTACGGGACTCTTTTTGCTGACTGAGGATTTTTTCCTGCAGGGTATTGATCAGGCTTTCCTTTTCAACCATCGCGGAAATACGCTGATCGAGACCGTTCTGCTCGGCCTTGATCGCATTTTCAATCTGGTCGATCTCAAGATCGATTTCCTGAAGTTCTACGAGTTGTGTGAGTAATTCGTTCAAGGTGATTCTCCTATGTCGATTTTACCTGGTGGTCAAGGTTTTGTATTTGGTGTCCATAAATGTGTAGGGATGTCGCTCCCTGGTGCTTTGCAGCACGGTGATGTTCCAGTTGTTCTTTTCGCTCTGGTGCTGAAGTTTATCGACCAGAAGCTTTACCGCCGGCTTCTCCGTTGCGTAGTGGGTACCGTCGATGATGCAGAAATCGTTTTCATTGGCCCAGATTGCCGTGGCATGTTTTATCTCTGCCGACAGATAGACGTCGGCGCCACGCTCATGGGCTAAGGGCGCAAGGTCGGATCCGCTGCCGCCGCACAGCGCCACCGTGGTTATTTTTTCGGGTAATCGTGCGGTCACCTGAACCCCTGGAACTTCAAGAACCGCCAGCAGCTTTTTGAGAAATTCCTCGCCGTTGACAGCAGCGGCGTAAGTGCCGATTCTGCCAAGGCCCGTCTGTTGGTTGTCGTTGGCCGCAGGCGATGGTACCAGGGGGGTGGTTGCATCCAGTCCCAGCTTGGCGGCAAGGTAACTGCTGACGCCTTCTTCGGCGCTGTCGAAGTTGGTATGACAGCCTATGATTGCGATGCGATTGGTGAGGGCTTTTTCAAGCAGAATTCCCGCGGTGGTGTCGGTTTTGATTGCGGCAAGCGGTTTGAAAATGACGGGATGGTGGGTAACCACTGTGTTGCAGCCACTGTCAATTGCTTCCTGGATCAGGGCGATGGTGGGGTCAAGGCCTATCATGATGCCGGTGACCTGCTGGGTGCTGCTGCCCACCAGCAGCCCTACATTGTCCCATGATTCAGCGAGATTGAAAGGGGCGTCGAGATTGAGAGTTTCGAGGATATTTTTAACTGTAGCCGCCATAAAGTTGTGTATCGTGTTGCAATAAAACAAAAAAGGTACACTCCACTTGGAATGTACCTTTCGCTTACCTCGTCCTTTCGGACTTCTGTCGTCCGAATCGACCTGCTATGATCAGGGGTGTTGTTTTCCCCGCTGTGAATATTTGCAATTTTTTCAATGAACCGGTTGTGTCTTATTCTGTGCTGCTGTACCAGTGGTGGGCGCAGTAGGATTCGAACCTACGACCGATCGGTTATGAGCCGATGGCTCTACCAACTGAGCTATGCGCCCTTGTCCTGCAGGATAAAACATCTCATTAAAATTTATATTTTTCGTGATGTCAATGAAAATAACACATTCTTAATGAAAAATTACAACAGGCGTGGGTCGAACCGGAATTGAAACGAGCAGGCAGGGCGCTCTTTCATAAATGGCAAAATTTGTTGTTACAAAATGGCGGCAATGCATTTATGTTATTGGAGGAGAATACTCATTTTTCAAGGCAGTTATATCAACGAACCGACAAAGGAGCCGAGACGGTGCGCCTGCCGGGTTTTGCGGGCCCGGCACGTCCTGGCAGTGGTGAATTCATTTGATGTACACAAACTTGTTTCTGTTTCTGGTCGCAATTTTAATGTTCAGCCTCGATTCTGTGCCGGAAAGCCCGCTGATGCCGCCTTTTGCGTCAATGGCGGTGGCGCTTGGTCTTGCCGTGATCTATGGAGCGGTGGCGACATCTCTTTTTCGGCGCGGAACGTTGACATCGTCTGCCTACTTCAAAAAAGAAAAGGTCCTGTCGCTGCTGGCTCTGGTGTTTTTCCTCCTGACGCTGTATCTGGCCGACCCCAAATTTTATCTGGCAAAGATTTCTCTTCTGTCAAAAATTCAGGCTCTTATGGATTATGCCGGAATAGTTATTTTTGCCTTCTATCTCTGTTTGATGTGGAGAGCGGCCAGACGGAGTTACGCGGTGATTTTCGGCAGGCGCCATACCTCGTTCTCCTTTATCGTTCATAACCTGAAAATTAACCTGCCCATCGTCCTGCCCTGGATCGTCCTGTTGTTAATGTTCGATATGGTGTCGCTTATGCCGTCGGCCCGGCTGCAGCGGCTGGTGGAGTCGCCGTGGGGTGAAAGTTTCTTCTTTATAGTATTTGTCTTTTTTATCGTTTTGCTTTTCCCTCCTCTTCTGAGAAGACTCTGGGGCTGTGAAAGGCTTCCCGATACTTACCTGAGAAGTCATCTCAGTGAGTTTTGCGCAAAACTTGGCTTTACCGCCGATTTTTATCTGTGGCCGCTTTTCGAGGGGCGGATGATGACTGCGGCGGTGGTCGGGTTTGTGCCCGGAATACGATATATCCTGGTAACACCAGCCCTTATCGAGACAATGAGCATGTCGGAGCTTGAGGCGATCATGGCCCATGAGATAGGACATGTGAAAAAACGTCACCTGCTGCTGTATATCCTGCTGATAGGAGGATTCAGCGCTCTTGTCGGAGTGGTTGCCGAACCGGCACTGTTGTTGCTGCTGTCAACGGATGTCACCCGGTTTCTCATGATAGACGTCGGTGTCGACATTGAAAGTGCGGTAACCGCAGGCGGAGCGGTGGTGCTGTTGTCTTGTGTCGTTATCTATTTTCGCTTTATTTTCGGCTACTTTATCCGTAACTTCGAACGTCAGGCCGACCTGTACAGCCTGCTGCAGGTCGGCTCCAGCGGGCCCCTGGTGAACGCTTTTGAAAAAATTGCGATAATGAGCGGCAATATCAGAAATCGCAAGAACTGGCACCATTTCGGTATCGGCGAGCGAATCGACTGTTTGCAAGAGGCCGAGCGGCAGCCGGAAAAGATTGTCCGTCACGATCGCAAGGTGCGGCTGAGCCTTGTGTGCTATGTTGTCGTGCTGCTTCTTGCAATAGCCGGAGCCCGCCAGTTTCCAACCGATGTGATGGTGGACCGGTACCAGGAAAAATTTATTGAAATTATCCTGCAGCAGCGGATTGTACGGGAACCCGACATAGGTCTGTGGCACCGTTTGGCCGGCGACCTGATGCTGGCGAAAAAACAGGAAAAAGAGGCGATTGCAGCCTACGAGAAAGCTTTTACCCTTGATCCGTCAGATTATGAGCTTATGAATAACTATGCCTGGCTGCTGTTGACCGCAAACGATCTGATGCTGAGAAATCCGGAAAAAGCGCTTGTGCTGGCAAAAGGAGCGGCCACCCTCAAGCCCAAGGGGTATGTTCTCGATACCCTGGCCACCGCATACTGGGCCAACGGCCTGAGGGAGGAGGCGATCACCATGGAGCAGCAGGCCCTGGCAAAGGATGAATCCCGGCGCGGGTTTTACCTGGAGCAGCTCAACAGGTTTCGCACCAGGACGTATGTTGATGAGATAGAGCAGGAAAAAGCAATAAACGATACCGACAACTAAAGAGAGAAAGAAATGGCATTGCTGGGAGCACATGAGTCCGTTGCGGGCGGTTTGTACAAGGCGTTTGACCGTATAAAAAAAGTGGGCGGCGAGTCGTTGCAGATATTTACCAGAAATCAGCGGCAATGGAATCCGGCCCCGCTTACGCAGGAAGAAATTGATCTGTATAAAAGAGCCCATGTAAAGAGCGGTGCCATACCAGTTGCGTCCCACGCGTCCTACCTGGTCAATCTTGCCACGGCTAAAAAAGAACTTCTGGAAAAATCGATCAACAGTATGGTCCTGGAGCTTGAGCGGTGCGACCAGCTCGGCATTCCCTTTGTTGTCATGCACCCTGGCTCGCACGGAGGCGACGGAGAGCAGGCGGGGCTTGAGCGGGTAGTCGCCGGGATCGACAGCTGTTTTGCAAGGATCAGTACCGGGGTCAAGCTGCTGGTTGAAACCACCGCGGGGCAGGGGACGGGGCTGGGCCGTACTTTTGCAGAACTGGGTTATATCCTGAAGAATTCTAAGTTTCCGCAATGTCTGGGCGTGTGTGTTGACACCTGTCATATTTTCGCCGCAGGCTATGAAATACGAACAGAAGAAGGCTACCAGAATACCATGGACGAGCTGGACCGGGAGGTGGGGCTTGAAAACGTACATTTTTTTCATGTCAACGACTCGAAAAAAGAGCTGGGCAGCAGGGTTGACCGCCACGAGCACATCGGCAGGGGAGAGATAGGAGTCGCGGGGTTTGCCAATCTGCTCAGTGATCCACGATTTGCTTCAATTCCCATGACCCTGGAGACTCCGAAAAGCGAGAGTCTGGCCGAAGATATTGAAAATCTGGCAACGCTTCGCTCTCTTACCTGATCGCGGTTGTTCTCCCTTGTTGTGATTTCGCGCATTAGCGGGTAGTGTAGTGGTCGTTTTCAGATGGAGTGTCGGGCATGGATGTCCCAGAGGGCTGTTGAGGGTGGATGGATGAAATTTTTAAATAGCGAGGCGCTGCTTGATCTGCTGGTCAATACCAGGGTGCTTACCCCGGAACAGCACCAGTTCATTACCTTGGAGAAAAGCAAACAGCGGCAAAAGCTGTTACGGCTTGCAGGAAAGGAGGGGGAGGGCGACAAAAGTTATCCCGACCTGGTCGATATTGTCAGCGCTTTTCATTTTACCCTGCAAAACAACAGCGACCGATTAATCGACGAAGAACTCATCATGCGGGTTGTCGCCAGGGACCGGGGAATTCCTTTTAAGAAGCTTGATCCGCTGGATCTGGACATGGATGTCACCACCAAGACCGTTCCGAGGAACTTCGCCATCCGCCAGCTGATACTTCCGTTCAATATGGTCGACGGGGTGCTGGAGGTGGCGATGTACAATCCCGATTCAGGACCGGTGCTGGAGGATATAGAGCAGGCCAATCAGGTCAAGGTTAAGCCGTATTTGTCGACCAGGGAGGATATAAAACGAATCATCGCCGAGTTCTTCGGATTCCAGAAATCGATAAGCGCTGCGGAAGACCAGTTCCGGATCGGATACGGAGGTTCCGGTGCTGTTGATATAGGCAACCTGGAACGGTATGTGAAGATCTCTTCCTCTAAGGAGATAACCTCTTCGGACCAGCATATCAAGTCGGCGGTCAACCACATTTTTCAGTACGCCCTGGAGCAGCGCGCAAGTGATATCCATATTGAGCCCAAGCGGGACGTGTCGGTTGTACGATTTCGCATAGACGGCGCCTTGCATACCATCTACAATCTTCCCAAAGCCGTGCATTCGGCTCTGGTATCCAGGGTCAAGTTCCTGTCAAGACTGGATATTGCAGAAAAAAGGCGCCCCCAGGACGGCAGGATCAAGATCGGCGGATCAAGCGGCAGGGATGTTGAGATACGGGTGTCCACGGTGCCTGTATCTTTTGGGGAAAAGGCGGTTATGCGGATCCTCGATTCGGCAATGATCTTTCAACAAGTTGAAAACTTGGGATTTTCTTCCCGCGATATGGAGGTGTACAATTCGTTTATCACCGCCCAGCACGGCATCATCCTGGTAACCGGGCCCACCGGAAGCGGAAAGTCCACCACCCTCTATTCCACCCTCAAGGAGATCGCCACCCCGGAGAAAAATATCGTTACCGTGGAGGATCCGGTGGAGATGGTCCATGAAGAGTTTAACCAGATCGCCGTGCAGCCGCTTATCGATGTAACGTTCTCGACTATCCTCAGGAATATTCTCCGGCAGGATCCGGATATTCTCATGATAGGGGAGATTCGCGACAAAGAAACGGCGGCCCATGCGGTTCAGGCGGCAATGACCGGGCATCTGGTGTTTTCCACTCTGCACACCAACGATGCGGTCTCCTCCATCGCCAGGCTTCGAGACCTTGGGTTGCAGCCGTTTATGATCGCCTCCACTCTTCTGGGCTGTATGGCGCAGCGGCTGGTAAAGACCATCTGCCCGGTTTGTGTGGAGAGTTTTGTCATTAGCGGCGTGGAGCTTGAAAATCTCGGTTTTCCAGTTGGTGGAGCGGAAAATTTAACCCTGAAGCGGGGAAAGGGGTGTCGGGAGTGCCGGGGAACCGGGTATAAGGGACGGTGCGGAGTGTTTGAGATTTTTCCGATGTCGTCGCAGCTCAAGAAAATGGCGGCAAGCGACGCCCACACTCTTGAGATGAGGCAGATTGCAATACGCGAAGGAATGACTACATTACGCGAGGATGCCTGGAATAAGGTGAAAAGGGGAATAACAACCATCGAAGAGGCGCTTCGGGTTACCTCGGAGAGGTGATTTTCTTTAACGCTAGGAAAACTGGAATTTTTAATGGGAATCAAGGTAGTAGCAAAAAACAAGAAAGCATTTCACGATTATTATATCGATGCGACCTATGAGGCGGGAATGGTTCTCTCCGGGCCGGAGGTAAAGTCGCTGAGGGCCGGGAAGGTGAACCTGCGCGACGGTTACGCAAGGATTGATTCACGGGGAGAAGTTATGTTGTACAACGTGCATATTTCCCTCTACACCTTTGCAACTCATAACCCCAACGAACCGCTCCGGGTACGAAAACTCTTGTTGAACAGAAGAGAAATCAAGAAATTAATAGGCAAGCTCAACGAAAAAGGCCTTGCCCTGATACCGTTGAAGATATATTTTAAAGAAAACGGCAGGGCGAAGGTTGAACTTGGCCTGGCCAGGGGTAAAAAGCTGTATGATAAACGGGCTGCCTTGAAGGAGAAGCAGACAAACCGTGAAATGCAGCGTGAGATGAGGGTTAAAAAATAACATCAACTTCTACAATAATGGGGGCGAAACGGATTCGACGGGGACGTGTAAGCTCGTCGTTGCATGCCGAGTTTCTATTGGCTCGTAAAACCGGTAGAACCTAAATATAATCGCAGACGATTATAACTACGCAGTAGCAGCTTAACACCTGTCATACTGCCGTCTCACCGATCTTCGCCCGTAAGATCGGATTCGGGGCGTCGACTCAACGGGCTGGTTTCCTGCAAGCCGTCTGTCTTTCAGGAAACGAGAATTAACAGTCTAGCCTTTTGAAATCTATGTTCCGACTGAGTTCACAAGGCGAAAATTAAAGTGCGGAACTAAGCATGTAGATACGAGAGGGGAGCGTTTTCGGACGCGGGTTCGACTCCCGCCGCCTCCACCATTTTTTGATAATAATTACGGCAACTTGGATAATTTCCGGTTGCCGTTTTTGTTTGCCATGCGTTTGCCACTTCTGGACGCTTCGTAGATAGATAAAGCGTCGTCTGTTTGAACCTGTAAATACCTGTCAAAAGCCTTATTGGTACTGTGCATGGTGCCGGCTTTGATCTGTTCCGGTGAAAATTGTTTTCTAAGCGCTGTGACGGTACTATGTCGGGTCCCGCCATAAAGGTCTATACCGTCAATACCGAGATTGCTACAGGCTTTTTTCCACCATTTATAGAGATATTTTTCTCCAAAAGGTTGCCCAGGCTTCACACCGGAAACTCCACGGCCATGACGGAAAAAAGATAGGTGCGGTAATCCTGTCGGCATGCTCTCGATAAGTTCCTTGTCTTCTTCAATCATTGGAACCAGTTTTTCTTTACCTTCCTTGGTGTGCAAAACGATAAAGTATCCAAGTTTTGTATCGATATCCCGCTCTGTCATCTTCAGGAGCTCCCCTGGACGGATTGATACATAAGTTGCCAGCCATTTTATACCCAGCCATATTTTCGGATTACGGTGGTAGGAGATCCGCTTCACTTCGTCTATGATTTTCTCCTGAGTATCTTTGTCGATTATTTTCCGAAATCCGAGATTGAATTTTATCTCTGGAAATTCTGGGAACTGTTGCAAGGTAATGACTCGGCGCTTTCTTAACCACGTCCAAAAGGTATGCAGACATGACTTTATATTTGATCTGGTTTTGTCAGATACTTTCTGCGAGAAAAGAAAGTCCTCGATTTCTGCATATCCGATCTGCTTTATGTTGGTATCTCCCCAGGAGGACATTGCAGCTTTCATATAACGGTTGAGATTGGTAAAGGATCGAGGCTTAACTTCCTGCTCCTTGATATCCAACCATTTTTCAGCCAGAGTGATAAAACCAAGGGGATTACCTTTTTTGTAATCCCTGGGATCGAATGTCCCCCGATCTACTTCATAGCGGACACCATCAAGGAAACGTTCTGCTTCCTCGAAGGTCTTGAATCTTTTCTGTGTCCCTCTTCCGAAGTGAACCCGAAAGCGAGCTGTTGCTTGCTGCTGCGGATGATCGGGACAAAATAGCCCTCTTTTCCTGCTGCTATAAACGAATCTGGCACCACAAAGACTGCAATTCTGATCTGAATAGATAGACCCACGCATACACATCCCCTCCGAATTAAACAGGATTCTTGAGTTATGTGTATACATTATATAGCAATAATTATTTACGAAATCGAAAAATGGATTTCTGCAGCTTGCCATGGTAATGATTGCAAAAGAAGCATGAATACCTGACAAGATAGGAGGTGCAGTAGCCCAGATCCGCTGGAACTATCGTAATCAGCTGGCTTGTCGGTTCATAAACATAGGGTCCAGACTCACCACACTTCGGACATTTACTATATTTTCGAAATAGATAGTCTTCAAAGTCCATGGCATTCGCTTAAAATGTCAGTTCATAATCATTTGCCAGAGCGAGAAATTTTCTTCTGAATGGATGGTATTCTTCCATTGCTTGCTCCATTTGTTGAACTGCGATCTTCTGAACTGTTGCCATCATTCCAAAGAAATCGTCAGGGGAGTGGCCAAGTCCGGCGCATATGGAAACCAACAAACCTCTAGTCTGGTCCAACAGTGGTTTGATGGCCTTAAATCTATTTTTTTTTATGGCTCGAACTGCAATTTCCGGGGTGTTGGCAATGGCCTGGACTGTTTTCCAAAAAAAACTGATTTTGGCTTTGTCCTGATTGCGATTTTTCCTGTCTACCTCACGGACACAATGACGGAACCAGTCCTGGGTAAGATATCGCCATATTGCAACAGAAGATTTTAAGAAGTCGTTGAAATTTCCAACTTTCAAGAATTGGTTGAGGGCATCTTTTCTAATCTGGAACTCAACACGAGTAACGGAATGCAGTTCCTTGTGCCTTTGGCCCTTTTGGATCTCGCCGGACCATTTATCGATAAAAAAATCCAATTTATGGATACTGTGAGGTTTCCGAATCTCAAGCATCTTATCGTAGATCCTCAGTACGATATCTCCTTTTCCGTATTGAACTCCGGTAATCTTACGATTACTTCTGTCAATCAGCATTCAAAATTGACCCCCTGTCAGCGTCCAAAAATGACCCCCAAAAAGTAAAAAGGGGGTTCCATTAATCCTGTTATTTTAAAGCTTTCATCTCAAGGTAGCCCCAATTGAGTTCTGGCGCGAGAATGGGCCCACCAAAATGCTCGTCGGAGCGGCAGAACTCAACTGGGGCGGATAGTAAATGATGAACTTATTTTCTATTTTTCAGCCGATAACTCTCATTGCCGGTTTCTACGATGTCGCAATGATGTGTCAAACGATCAAGTAGTGCAGTCGTCATCTTCGCATCCCCAAAAACCTGTGA
>NZ_FNJI01000092.1 GCF_900104445.1 Desulforhopalus singaporensis
ATTTGGGATATCTCAGCCCAAATGAATTTGAAAAAGAGATGGAGCTGAAAATAGCAGCCTAAGGAAAGTGTCCGATTTTATTTGACCACCTCAAAGAATGATTTGATTTAAAATAGTTCAGATTAGATGGCATCTCTCTTGAAAAGATGAGGGTTACCAGTTTTGATAAAGGTGCCAACCAAAGATCAAAACATAGGAGGTACCCCTCATGCTCCATGGTAACGAACATATCGTAAAACACAAGATCGGACTTCTCAATCTCGCTAAAGAACTCAGCAATGTTTCAAGGGCTTGCAAAATAATGGGCCTATCCAGAGATACCTTTTATCGCTACAAAAATGCCGTCGAAAATGGCAAAAAAAAGTTTCATTCTTACCGAATCCCAAATCCAAGCGCTTGAGAAGAAAAAGAAGGTTCTTTCGGATTGAGCGTACTTTCGATATGAGAGCGGGATTTCTAAACCCTCTGGCCTAAATGTTGCGTTCTACAGATACGCTGCGCTACATATCTGTAGGACGCAACACTTGTGCCAGTTACCAGACATGACTTCTCGTCTTTCATCCCCCCACCTAACTATCTAATTATTAAAAATAAACAATCCGTCGCCTGCTGTCATTTTTCCTTTGGTATCTATTTTGCAAACTCCGATTTTAAATCTCGCTTGTCACGCTTGTAAATCATCATAGATTCCTCAGTACAATTTATCGCTTGCTGAAGATTGGTGGTAATCAAAAACATTAATGACGGATGTGATCACCTATGTGAGTTCTGTGGCTAAACAAAGGGCTATTTCCCGCAAATAAAAAAAGGATACATAAAGAATGTGTGCGAATTGTTGATGAAGAAGACTAAAAACATATAGATTCATTAAATCTATTTATGGCTTTAGTATAAAAAACTGGAAGTTATGATTTTATCCTAACACTACTAACTCTTAGGGTTGAGAAATCATAACTAAACGGCATTAATCCCATTCATGGAGGAGTATCAATGTCCAAAAAGCAGAATAGCTTCGCTAATCCAAGTCCACAAGCCCTTACAGCACTCGCCATCGCCTGTTTTATTTTCTTTGGTATCCTAACAGGGGAAATAGGAGCAGACAGCAATTTGGCGGTAGCGATCTGGCTGTTCGGTGGTTTTGTTTGCCAGTTTACTGCCGGGATAATTGAGCTGAAAGACGGAAATCTCACAGGCGGTAACGTCATGCTTCTGTTTGGAAGCTTCTTCATGCTTGTAACGGGGTTGCTCAAGACAGCAGAATTTATCTGCCATTCATCGGGCATTCATTATAGTATAGCACCTGACCCCTATGCATGGCTCTGTTTGGCAATCGTTCTCACCATATTTACCCCTGCCTACCTGGTTGGTTCTCCAGTATTTTTCCTTGGACTAATCTGTGCCGACATCGCTCTTTGGCTCATCACCTTCATGAAATTAGGAATTCTCTCACCGGCAATAGCTGCACCAATCGCAGCCTACAGCCTGCTGACACTTGGACTCATCGCCATTTACCTGGCCTCAGCTGTAGTGTTAAACAACTCCTTTAAGAGAACTGTTCTCCCTGTAGGAAAACCAATAATCGCTGTTGAGTAAAAGTGTTATCTAATTTTACTTTAGGTAGTGCCTGGACGGAAACAGAAAACTGCCAAAATTCAACTAAGTGGTGCGCAACATTGCTCGCACTGTCTCATAGATGGAAGGCTCGATGGATAAATTGGATCTTCCAAATCGAGTGTACGCGCAGGGAAAAAAATAAGTAGAAAAAAAAGGACATGCAGTCCTTATCAAAGCGACCAAGCTAATGATAAGGAGGGATCTGCATGTCCACAAGTCTACTCTATCATGGTTTTGGCATCGTTGGGTACCGATATGTTCGAACGGAGTATCGAGAAGGAGACGTGATCTTCACAGTATCGAGAAAAAAATTTGGCTTTCGATGCCCTGTATGCAAGAGCAAGCGAGTGATTCGTCGAGGTTCGTTTCCCCGATGGTTCCATTCTCTGCCGATTGGCAAGAAAGCGACAAACATCCGGACGGAAGTTGCCAGAGTGGAATGCAAGGATTGTGGAATTGTTCGTCAAGCTGATATTGGCTTTGCCGATCCTCGGCTCACATATACCAGGGCTCTTGGGCGATATGTTCTCGATCTGGCGAAATACATGACCATAGCAGATATTTCCCGACACTTGGCTTTAAGCTGGGATATCATGCAAGAGCATTCAGAAGAGATATCTGCAAAGAAAATATCCGAAACTGAATCTTAAGAAATTGAAGCAGATAGCCATTGATGAGATCTATGTCGGCAAGGATCGCTATCTGTTAATCGTCCTGGATGTTGTAAGCGGGGCTGTGGTTTTTGTCGGAGACGGCAAAAGAAGCGAGCCTTGGAGCCATTTGGGCAAAGACTGCGGTGACAACGAAAAGTGTAGATCGAAGCCGTTGCCATCGACATGTCACCGGCGTACATAAAAGCGGTTCGAGAAAACCTGAAAGAGGCGGTGATCGTCTTCGATCATTTTCATGTGGTAAGACTGTTCAACGAAAAGATGTCCGGCTTCAGAAGACCAACTCTATAACAATACAAGTGGTTCATTAAAACGGAGAGTCATCAAGGGCACCCGCTGGCTCTTGCTGATTGCTAGAGAAAAACTTCAGGAAAAGACTCAGTAGGCCCGGCGCCTGGACCAAGCTTTGGAAATCAATAAGCCTCTTGCCACTGTGTATTACATGAAGGAGGATTTGCGCCAGTTCTGGTATTGTCCAGACGACAAAAAAGCAGCCGAATGGCATCTGAACAGTTGGATCGTAATGGCTCGAAGCTCAGGTATAGATATGCTAAAGAAATTTGCCACGACTTTGGAAGATCACTTTGACGGAATCCTGGCCTATTTCCAGCTATTCCCGTTTTAGCGACTTATTCGCCAAAGACGCAACT
>NZ_FNJI01000052.1 GCF_900104445.1 Desulforhopalus singaporensis
AGCGATTTCCACCTCGCCGATTTGTCCTTTCAGTGTTTTCCTGGAGGTGCCGTTACGGCTGTTGCCGGTGCCTCGGCCTTCACTGGAGTGCTTGGCGTAACCAAGATGTTCCTCCATCTCTTTTCCTAGAGCTGTTTCTACAGTGAGTTTTACGAGTTCACGGCTTAAGGCTGAAAGGTCTTTTTCAGATTTAAGGTTTTTGGCCAGTTCCGCCGCCAGGGACTGCAGGATGTCTTTTTCGGTTTCTTTGCTCACATCAATTCCTTTTCTTAGCGAAGTTAACTGATTGTAAGCAGTTACACAATTTTATTTACAGACTCGAAAATCATAGAGATACTCAATCATGGGATAATCACCCGAATCAAGGTCATAGCCCTGATCTCGTTTTATTTTCAACGAGGCAAGGCACTTTGCGACAAGATCAGCATGTTCTGATTTAACCCTAGACATAGCACCCCTACCTGGATGTATCCATTGACAGTCAGGACATTACCTGTTCACCATATACTTTTAAAACACGAAACTATAAGCGCCAAAACAGAGTGGTTTCCCACTATTTTCACCCATTATTGCTGTTGCTGCTCACCGGCGGACTGCAACGCTTTCTGATGTTGCCTGGCCATTTCCTTGGAGATCAGATAGAATATTCCGGTTTCAGGGGCCTGCTGGTAAGTGAGGTTCACATTGGTAATATCACCCTTATAGGAGAGATTATAAGGATTTTGACCGCCGCTGCTCCTGCCGTCACCAAATTTTTCGATAATATTGGCTCTCAGCCTGAGGTAATTGACCTCGCCGTTGGTTACAACCAGAACCATCATTAATTTATTGCGCCAGAAGAAATATTGAATCGTCTGCAATTCTGCATCTCCCAGGGCCAACGGATCGTTTTCTATGCCATAAATAACAATTTCTTTTTCCGCATCTTCCTTACTCAGCACCATAGTCCTGGTTTTTGCGACTTCATCAAAAGAGGTCCCCCACTGGATTCCTCGAAATCCCTGCAGCTCGGCAAAAGCCGGTATCGCAGAAAAACAGACCAACATAAAAACCAACGCCAGGTAAAAGCGAGCTGAGCTCATTTGTACTACCCTCTCTATCGTAATAAATTTGTTTTTTTTATTCTTCTTGGCGGTTTCCGGTTTGTGTATAATAGCAAGAGTTCGCCCCCCCTTACTCACCTATGGTGATAGTTGTTTTACTGCTGTTATATGCACCTATTGCGCTGGTGGTTATATGCAGGTTATCAAATGAATTCGCAGAGTAGCAACTGCTTGTCGTCCCATCTGCCGTTGTTACCTCGGAGGAAGTGCCGGTAATGGAAACACTTGAATCGACGTTGCCCCTGTTATAAGCAAGATTGACAATACCAACGCTCTGGCCGGCGGTTCCGCCGATTACCACCGTTGAATAGTCCTGGTCCGCTGCCCTGTCGTAGGTTGCCACGCTGCTGTATCTGCTTGAAAACTCCGTCTCTGCAATATTGTATGCGCCTATGGCGCTGGTGCTGAGGCTGTTGGAGGTGTAATCGTAGACAACGCTGCTCCCATCTAAACTATTGCTGTATGTGTTGCTGTCACCGGTAAAGACGAGACCGAAACTGGTTGCCCCGACAATTTCAACGCTGGCATCAAGGGTACCTTCATTATACGCGGCGTTGTAAGTCAGGATATCGAAGTTATCGATGGTTCCGTCGATAATAGTGAGCACCTCCGCATCAATTTCTTCTGCGGTACACCCTCCGCCTCCAGCAGCTGCTGCAATGAAGATACAGGCGGTTATGATAATTTTTTTTACCATCGCTGTTCAAAGGCTAAAAAAGGTATTTCGCATCTCTGTCTGCCATATGTCGGTGGTCAAAACCATATATACGCGATGTTCAGACAAAGCCTGAACATCGCGTATAGGAGAATCCTGCCGGTCAAGCCAGCAGGGATGAATCCATACTCTGAAAAAATTACAGATCAACAAGCTCCTGAATGTTCACGCCAACGTTGATGCTGCCGGCACCATAGGCACCGATTGCCGTGGTGGCGATCTGCAGGTTGTTCAGGTCATTGTTAAAGTAGGATGCATAGCTTGCACCATCAGCCACTGAAATCACAGAGGTAATTGCCTCTCCATCATAATCAGTGATTGTTGATGGGGCTCCCTCATCTACGGTTTGAACTACTTCACCATACGCCTTGATGGCAACGCTTGAATCAATGGCTCCCTCGTTCATTGCCAGGTTGAAGCCGACTATATCCTGGAAGTTTGCGTCGTCGATCGGGCTGCCGCCAAGGACACCGGTATCGCTGTAGTCAAGAGCGGGTGAAGAGCAGAGCTCGGTACCGCAAAAGGTGGTCAAATAAGCTGTACTGTTGATATCACGAAGAATATCCTCGTTTATTACCAATCCTGCCTCGGTTGAATTCCCATCGGCGTCAACCGGCCCTACAGCGCTGCTGTAAGCACCGATACCGGTGGTTTCAATCTTGTTCAGGATATCTCCGTAGGTAAGCTGGGCATCCAGGCTGATTTCAGTGGCAACCGACGTTGCAGCAAATTCACTAATATCACCATCAAAACCGAATGATGTGGCCCCTTCGATGTCCACAGAGGAGTCGAGATCAGAAGCGTTGTAGGCGGCGTTATAGGTAAAGACGCCTACATTGTCCATTACGCCTTCAGTGATTTTAGAAACCGTTGAAGTCGTTACGCCACTAGCTATGTTTGTAGTTGTTTCTGTGATCGATGAATTAATTGCGGAAATTGTACTTTCCAAATTAGCCGATGCAGCACTTGCCAGGCAAACACTCATTCCCACCGTTAATGCTCCAGCCATAATCTTTTTCTTCATACCTATCTCCTATAAAAGGGGTATTCTCATGCCAGTCCAGAGAACAAGATAAAAATAAAGGGGAGCTGGCCCTTGCCAAGCGAGTATTATTAGTCATACCCACTTATTCACTCCATTTTTCCAGGGAAACCGAGGAGTCGAGGTCGCCGGCCGAATCAGAGGCGTTAGTTACGTCAATGGTGCCTGTTCCGCTATTGGCAATATCGGTCGAGGAATTATTCTGCGAACCGATACTGGTACTTTCTGTATACGCATCACTGAGGTTCATCTCGCCCATCTGGTTTTCAACATTATTGAAGATTCCCTGCTGATCATAGGTATTCATCACACCGATGTTGGTTGTTGATTTTCCAAGCTCGTCATAATAGTCGCTCTCACCTTTTTTGATGAGATCGGCCTGGGTCAGCGCCACGCTTTTGGAGGTCGCTGATGAAAAACCATAGTTGCTGCTCCAGTCGTTCTTGGTCGCTCCACCTCCGCGTGCCTGCATCGGCCAGGACATTGTCAGCATGATGACAATCCATATAAAACCTAACGGCACCACAGCATAACACATTGTTTTCCTGTATTTATTCACCACAACACCTCCTGGGGCAGCGGTTTGCTCTCCACCCCTTCCTCCTGCCAAAAGGTTTTACTTTGTTTGTCATCGGTTGCATTTAGATCTTCCTTGCCGCTGCTGCTATTATCGGCAGACTTGTCGGCTGTTTCTTGGGTTATTGTCAGCGCTGAGTCACCTGAACCTTCAGTAGCCTCGACAACCTCTTCTTCATCGGCGCCAGCTTTATCTGTAATGAGTTCCTGGTCTGTCTCCTTGCCCGATATCGGCTCTACAAGTGCATCCTGTTGAGAATCTTTATGCTCGTCCCCCTGACTGGACTCTTCTGACTTGGCAGCACTACCTGCTTTGGGGGCAATGGACGCAGTCGGTTCCTTCTCCTCCTTGTCTCTATCTTCGGACATGGGGCTTTTGGGTTTCACTTTCATATATGCATCATATTTTTCAGTTGATTTCGTATGGACAAGGTTGCCGTAATCATGATCGATCTCTGCCCGGCATTCGCCATAGGTCTCGGGATGCAGCATCTGGCTGAGAATTTCAAAAGTCCCGAGATAGAGCATCTGCCTCAAGGCAAACCCCATTGCCTCCCGCTTCATCCCGCCTACATCTAGATTAAAAAGAACTTCGCCAAAAAACCTGGTCATACCCACACCGGCTTCATAGGCGACAATCTGTTTCTGCAGAGGTACCGAAGCAACGACTTTGCCGGTTTTGGTATCGGTGAGAAACAGATCAACGCCGATAAGTATCCGGTTTTGTCGGTACCGGGGACCTCCGCCGGCGACTTCCATTTCCACCCCGCCACCGGGAATAAAATCCAACGAGTTTATCGACCCGGTTATAAAATAAGAGCTGGGTATAATCTGATCCTTTTTAATCGTGCCCCACTGCATTTCCTGTATCAATACCCGTGGATCGCGGCGATTAACCACACCGACCCCTGCAAGCAACAGGGCTGTCTGGACAATGTCCCCGGCTCCCTGAGTGACATATTTCGCCGTCCCGCCTTCACTGAGCTGCTCTTTGCCGGTGTTGTCGACAATCGCCCCAACCGCAAAAGTGTATTTGCTGCTTATCTTTCCACGCAGACAACGCAGCGCGGTATCAAAGGCCGTAGTCACATCCTGAATAGGGGGCCCCTCGAAGAGAGCAACATCCCGCTGATGCCTGGCACAGCCACCGGTTATAATCAAAACAATACACAGAAACAGAGGATACGCTTTTAACGACATATATTTCATACAATTTTATATAGTTATGCATACAAGGTCCTCCATGAGGAATATTCAGCCAGCAAGAGACCTGTCACTTTCACAACTCACTTTGCAGAATACATGCCAAAAATCAAACGGTATGATTTCATATGTAAAAACTGATATATGCCTTCTTTTTTTGGTTAGCGTCTGACGGCACCGCACTATTGCAACAATTTTATTCGCAAAAAGAGAATAGTTTTCGGTGGCATTCTCGTTTTGCGCATATGCCCATCCATAATGCACCAGCTACACCCATCAGTACAGTGGTGAAGACACGAACTCAGTTGGGTTTTAAGCGCGCCAGGATGCTCTCTTCAGCACCAGTTAAAACACAGTTAAAAAAGTTGGATTATGAAATCAGATAACAAGGCAGGAAAACGCCCACAGCCCATTCCAGAAAGAGCGGGCTGCGGGCGTTTAAGAATGCAATCAACGGTTCGGAACCAGGTCTTCCAGGACATTGAGGAGTGGTTCCAGGAACTTTTCATATTTACGCCACCGCTCCACCGAAGAGGTATAAATGGGTTCGCGTACCTGGGTGATGGAGGCGGTTTTTACACTGCGGGAAGTTTTGTGCGGCGCAATACATGCGTCTTCCCAGTCGAGGCCGCAGAACTCGATAAGCGCTCTGGTCTGGTTCTCACTGTCCGCTACAAGATCTTCGTACTGCAGCTCGTAAAATGAACCTTGGGGCAACAGTCGCCGCCAGTGGTCCATGATACGGGTATAGGCAAGATAATAACGCCCAAGCTCTACCAGATCGTAGCTATGGTGCTGGGTTTTTTTATTAAAGAGTATGGTGAATGCCGACAAACAGGTGTCCACAGGATTCCTCCGGACATGGATGATCCTGGCGTTTGGGAGGATGAGATGGATAAGACCTATAAGATTAAAATTGGCAGGCATCTTGTCGGTAATACGATCGGCCTGTGGATTTCGTTCCTGCAGGCCAGCTACATACCTCTCTCCAATCGAGCGCAGTTTCTCTCTTGTAATATTTTCCATGGACAGCGGATATTTTTTTCCATTTATTGAGGCCACCTGCTCAAGATCGGCCAGTTCACCGGCACCATAAACTTTTGGATGGCTGGCAATGATCTGCTCTGTCAGGGTTGTGCCCGAGCGCGGCATACCGAGAATGAATATGGGAACATTGGAAGGACAGCCTCCCCCCGCCAGTGACCGGACTTTTTCTGCAGAAAAAGTGGAAATGATGGTGTCAGCTTTCCCATCCGTACCAACCGGCTCATAGTTAATACGTTTTCTTTTCAGCCGGCAGCCTTCCAGGAAATGGGGAAAGGCTTTGTTATATTTGCGGGTATCGTTGTAACATTTTCCCAGACCAAAATGCAGTTCAATGGCCTTGGTTTCTGCCATGGAATCGAGCTGTTCCAGCTCTTTTTCAAGGACTTCTATGCGCTTATCACCTTTTTCGATTTTTTCCACATCGATCAGGGAAAGCATTGCAGACAAGTTTGAGTTGTCGAGCTTCAGTACATGTTCAAATGTTTTCTCGGCAAGGTCCATATCCCCGGATTGCATCTGCAGATAGCCGAGTCCAAGATTTGCAGGGAGGTGGTTCGGATCAAACTCCAGCGCCTTGGTATAACAGACGGCGGCTTTTTCGGGGTATTCCCAACTTCTATAGATATCACCTGCAAGACTATGTACACCTGGCTTTTCAGGTGCCAGTGCAGCCGCCTTTTCAGCAAGTTTTTCAGCTTCAGGATAGTTATCATGCTCCTGATAAACGTTTGCAAGACCCATATATGCTTCGGCAAATTCCTGATCAAGTTCCAGGGCTCTGGTAAACCCGGTAATAGCTTTTTCATACTGTTCCAGCACCATATAAGCTTTGGCAATATTACAGTGAGCCTTTGCATAGTTGGGCTGTAACCGTAACGCCCGTGACAGGAGCTGCACCGCCTTTTCCGGCTGCCATATTTCTGTCAGTAACGCCCCGAGGTTGTTGATAGATTCAAGATGGTTGGGGGTATATTTCAAGACCTCTTCAAAATAGCCAATGGCGCTTTGCCGGTTATTTCTCGCCCGTTCGATTGACCCCAGGTTGTTAAGAGATGTAACGAAACGATTGTCGATCTTCAGCGCGCGTCTCTGACAAGCCTCAGCCGCATCCAGGTTGTTACTGTCATAATAGGCAATGCCAAGATTGGCGTGGGCCGCGGTCGAAGACGGGCTTATCTCCACAGCTTGTTTGCCATAAGATATTGCTTCATCGAGTTTGCCGGACACACGGTACATTTCACATATATTAGCGAAAAACTGGCCTTCATCTGGTGCGGCACCAATCGCCTTTTTGATGATGGCAATGGCACGCTCGGTTTTCCCGGACTGATGAGTGATCAGTCCAAGAAGATGCAGGGCGTGAGGATGCCTGGGCACCTTACAAAGAATTTTTCTCAGAACCAGCTCCGATTTATGACGCTCTCCCTTGTCAAGATGCTGCACAGCAACCTGATACTGCTGTTCTGTACTTATATTTTTACCCCTGCGACCTGGCTTTCTAATAAATCCTCTTCTACTCATGGCAATTCCTGCAAAATCGTTTATGGCTATACTTTCTATAACTTTTTTCTCTGCTGTCAGTGACTGGAGCCAATATCATTTTATGATGCATAAGAACAAGCTTACCGGCAAGACAATATCATTGAAAATAATCGTTTTACTTCGATATACTGCGAGGCTCGTTGCTTATGGGTCTTTTTCCCACAACTCCAGATACGTGCAGAGCTTAAGTAAACGATCAATCTTACCTTGGGGTGCTACCGTATCAAGGAGCATGCGCCCGTCGGTAAATCGCATCAAATGCGCATGTATTCCCAATTGCAGACATTCGTTCAGAGTCTTCTGAGCGGAAGATTTATTCGCTTTATCCTTCTTATCCACAAAAACATAGCGATAATGGTGCCAATCGTCCTGAATGACAGGCAGGGAGACCTTGGCCGCTGCCCTGGACCTGAGAAGGTTTATAACCTCACGCATCTGGAAAGACGCACTGGGTAACCGCCGATTATTAATCGAGTCCGGGAAATAATAGTCCACCATCGCCTCGGCGACCAGATTGGGTTGCGGGCTTTTGCCCAACGGCAATTCCCACAACTGGCCGCTCAGGAAAGGACGCTGGTTGAGCTCCAGGACAAAGGATTGTTCTTTTCCTGCGCTATCATTCACTAGAATCATATCCATACCCGTCACAGGGTAATCCATGGTCTGAGCCGCCAGAACAGCCTGCTCTTTCGTCGCTTCCGACAGTTCCACCGGGACGAACTGCCCTCCAAAGCGCAACTCTGGAATTGAATTCAAAAAAATCAGTTTGCCCTTTGGTGGAACCGAATCAAGCGTGAGGCTTTGGTTGGCTAAAAATTCCTCCGTAACCGTGTCCATCCTGATTGGTGCACTTTTATAAACCGGGTGATTAGAGCGTATTCTATTTTTGATATCGATCAATGCTTTAATTGGAGATTGCCCATCCCCCACCACACAGGCAGGCAATCGCTGGTAAGCAAAAACGACCTTGTCGGCTACCACATAAACCCGAACGTCTCGTCCTTTGAGATACACCTCCAACAGATGCGGCTGGCCGTTCAATTCACCAATCCTCTCCTTAACCTGATCCGCTTTTAAATCCCGGATAACACCTTCTGCCAAGGAACCAAGCAAAGGTTTCAGCACAAATGAATGTTCAGCATATGTCTGTAAGATGGTATCAATGTCCGGTTCGTCACCACTAAGAACAAGTAATCCTGGCGGAACCCTTACACCGGCTTGGTTCAGGATCACCTTGGTCATTTGTTTATCTTCGCCTTTGTGTAAATTTTGCAGCGATATCAGATCGCCTGCCGAGCGTGAAAAATAATGGGTCTTGTTCCCGTCGCTGATGCTGAAATTATCGGCACGGCCTCCTATCGAGCTAAAATGTTTGAACAGTTCATGCCACGAAAAATCATAGTGAAAAGTTACCTCCAGGCCACGCTGGAAAGCGGCCAAAGCCAGCATGAAGGAATGGATGCTGGCTTCATACGGAAGCTCTTTTAAAGAAAGAAGAAAGACACTATCCGCCAGATTCGCTGAAACCGGGTCAGTTGATTGATCCGAACCGATACCGGTCTTTTTCAGAGCCGAATCCTGTTGTCGTTTCATTGTAAACTCCTTTTCCTGCATCGATTAATTGTTCAAATGGTAGGAAAGTTAAATTTCAAATGAATTTCAGAGCCGTTAAAACCTATTTCCTTCTAGAATAGTAAGCGCTAGCTGGAGACAATTGTAGCACCCACAATAATTCACTTTGCAAATAACGATCCAGAAAACAGATCAATTGATACCGACATTACAGGCTTATATTTTACTTTTTTGACCGCAAGGACTCGTTCGCATAATTGCTTTTATAAACATTTGCAAAACGAGAATTTGCAACAAACCCATTCTCATTTTGAGTGTATCATCATCTCTACTACACGGTGATAACGAGCATACGCATCGGACTTTTCAAGGATAGATCCTGTTATTTTAATATCCACATGTCACCGCTCATCTTTATTTCCCGGTCAGTTTTATCCATTAAATCTTTGTTTGAACAAGGGGTGACTTCCACTTCCCCCTTTCATCCGGACTGTTCTGGCTTAAAATTTGCTATTTACCCCTGAACTGTTTCAAAACATGACACGACAAATGAATCCAACCAAACAGCCACTAAAAAGCAGTGACAGGATATGTATACGAACAGCGTAATCGACGACAGCGTCATCCTCCGCCCCACCAGGCACCGAAATATCGAAGTTTTTGAAAATGCAGCCATTCTCTACACTCTTGGTGAGGATAATATGACCTACCTCAACAAGACTGCTTTTCTCGTATATTCGCTCTGTCAGGGTAATGAAAAACTCAAAGATCTTGTCAACCTGCTGCAGAGTGCATATCCAGACGAACATCAGTGTATCGTCGTAGAAGCGTACAAGGCGGCAACAGAATTAATCGAGAGAGGTATTCTAAGGGTATATCATGACTAAACAACAGATATCCAGTTTCGTTAGATTGGCAGACGCGGAAGTCGAGATTTCCTACTCAGCGGCCCATGAGGCCCTGGTTAATTTTCTCTTTTGCGACCATATCACCCATCCCGGACAGGTGTGCGACAACAAACTTCAGCTGTATCTGGACTACAGCGAAGGATTGCACCGACTGTTTGATAACACAAATTCTCTCTATCAGGGCAAATGCTGGTTTGAACTCGCTTCTACGCTCATGAGCAAAGTTATTCATTATTGCATAAACGACAGCAGTCACTATCTCTCTATTCATGCGGCCGCTTTTGACATTGAAGGACGGGGTGTGCTGTTTCCAGGTAAGAGCGGTTCAGGGAAAAGTTCCCTGGCCGCATGGCTCACTCTTCAGGGATACCACTATTTTACTGACGAGCTGGTTATGTTGTCAAAAAACGGTGAGATGCACCCTTTAACTCGTCCGATTTCCATTAATAAGTCGTCATGGCCATTGCTTTCTCCCCATGCTACACGGATTCAGAATGGTGTGGTAGCTGGACAACGCGGTTTTATGGTCGCCCATCGCAACCTTAATAGCCAGTGGGAAAAACGTGATGTGACCCTTAACACTATAGTTTTTCCTCAATATCAACCAACTGAACGGGCGGTTTTTGAACCGATCAGCCAGGGACAGGCTTTTTTTCGGCTACTGGAAAACTATATTAAGGCACGAGATTTCCATGAATTCAGTATTTCAGAACTTGCTTCACTGGTGCGTGGGGTCGAGACTTTCAGATTATGTTATTCCAAGCTTGAAGAACTTGATGAAATTCTTGAGCCTTTTTTTGTCCATGCATAATTACTGACATATTGATTGCTTTACGTATTTTCTTTCTATGCATGGACTATTAATCCGGCGAGAAAATACATTCAATCCGGATACGGCTTTCAGCATAATGGTCGACTATCTGCTCGTTTTTACGTCAATCAATTTGACCCCCAATTCAAATCTGTGAAAACCCAAGTCCAAACTGGCCGCCGGATTGATAATAGATGAAAACTACAACTGTCACAATTACAAGGTATTGAATCTATCTGTCAAATTTATAGTTCTGCCACTACCGCAATTAGTATACCGACAGGGTCATCAACTTAAGATCGGCACTTTTCATTGATCATACCACTATAGTTGTCAGCCAAAGGAGTGACTCGCCACGAAAAGCAGTGAATCACTCCCCTTTGATTAAATAGCCTCCACCCTTAAGGATTCCCTGAAAAAGTAGCATCCTGAAGAAAGGGGTTCAAGGATATCCATCTGTACCGGATTACTGATTCCCAGGGCTTTAGCCTCCTCCACATTTGCGGCAACACCGACATTAGCCAAAAACCCTATTTCCACACTTCCAGTTGAACCACAGCACAAGGTATAGACATCTAACGTTTTAACCGTGCCACATCCTCCTGCCCAATTAAAATGAAATACAGCCTCTCCTATTCTTGCATCCCTAAAGCTATAACACCCTGCCGGAGCCTCACACGGCAAGGGCCCGCTGGTTTCAGCGTGAACCGGCAACGCCATAGTGGTAATCACCGGAGAGCTCCATCGTTCTGGCAATAGTGAAATTCCCGCTGTAACACCAACTCCCACAGCGATCTTTTTTAAAAGTTCTCGCCTTGCAGGAAGGTATGTTTCTTCCTGATGTTTTTCAACATTATCTTTTTGGTTTCTCATACATTCTCCTTTTTTTATACAGTTACCTGTATTTACGCTTTGTCATCTGGACCCTCGTAGAGGTGCAAGAAATTTATTCTATAACTGAGGGTCATTACAAAAAAGATTCAATTTAATCAGAAGGAGGTATAGTCTTCTGCTCTTCCCGCAAACTTGAAAGCGGAACGATATTCAATAGAGCACCGAAGCGTACGATCCTTACCTGTTTTTATATGCAACTTACATACCAAGCTGGGTGTTTTTGCAAATCATGGTATAATTTTCAAAATGACCAAGTTTAGTTCGAACTTTTGTAACCGTATTGAGATTTCTTTGAGATATTTCGCCCAACTTCCACCCTGCTCAGTTTTTAGTCGTTGAGGTCAATGTATTAGGAGAGAACTAATTTTGTTTGGGGAAGAATAATTCCTGGAATTCAGGAATATTTTTAACAGTTCAGCTGTTTTTAGAAAATGATTTTGCACCCCTCTGGCTTCAGTTTCTATCAATTTGTTTACCACCGTAAGAATCGAAGGGTTTTGCTACTGTTAATCCCAGGGGATTTTCCTACATATGAAGCACCAAGCTTCTTATTGAAAATCCATATTGTTACAAATCAATTATTGTCTAAAGGCTCTCGGTTTAATTATATTTATGCCTTAATAAACTGGAATTATACGTCGTTGATCGACAGAAATTGTCTTTTCAGCCTTTGACAAGATCGCTATAAAGCGATTTTCATTAAACTGCCAATATTACCTTTTTTTATTTGATTACCACCAATCTTCAGCAAGCGATAAATTGTACTGAGGAATCGATGATGATTTACAAGCGTGATAAACGAGATTTTCAATCATCAGCTCTAATTTAAAACGTCGATTAAACCTGTAACAGAATTCAGCGGGGCAGGAAGCCGTCAATACGCGGAAGAAGCCATGTTACGATGAAACTTGGAGGTGCGGAAACGCTCAAGGTCTCGCGTTTGGTCTCCATCATCTCTTTATTTGTTGCGTTCGCAATACTATCAAGTGCAGGTTCGATAGTTTTGAAATAATCTTGCCCGGCTGTCGTGAGAAAAAGGCGTTTGCTGCGTCGCTGAAAGAGTTGAACCTGCAAATGATTTTCAAGCCTTGCCAGCTGATGACTGACCGATGATTGCGTTACATTCAATTCACTGACTGCTGCACGAACACTCCCGAGTCGAGCAACTGCCTCGAAAGCAACAATCGCTGTTAAAGGTGGTAATTTTCTCATAAATCCGAATTGTTGATGAATATTGTTCGTTTTGTTTAATCATCTGGAGTTTGGAGTTTCATCCGCCACCTTGCTCGCACGCAGGATGGCGGATGAAACTCCAAACTCCAAACTCCAGTAATATGAAAGACTTTTAAAAACAAAAAATATTCAGTCCTTCATACCGCAAAGGGGTCAATATTCAAAGCGGAAAAGGGTCAAATTTCGACGCTGAATAACATTGCTAAAAGAGCGAGCGAAAATGATCTCAATTGACTTAGGTTTTTTTTGACAAAAAGTAATTTAAAAAAAGAAATACTACAGAAAAATTGAGTTAAAATAATTGTTAAATTTATAACTTTATAGTGATCAATCCATTGTATCTTTATCTGATTATTACTCCTGCCACTTTCACTCCAGAGAGAGAGAACACATCACATAGAAATCCTATTGATTTTATCTTTATTTATCTTGATCAACACAAAATAAACATTAAATTAGCTAGAAATTAACATTTATGCTTTTTGGAGGGCGTGGTTTCTTGAAAACGATCTTCGACAGCTTTTACTGCAGCCAATGATTGTTCGGGTGCCAGGTGAGCGTACCGCATAGTGATTTTCAAACTGCTATGTCCTAGAATTTTTGAGACCACAACCAGGCTGACACCTTTTTGGACCATCCAGGATGCACAAGTGTGTCGTAAAGTATGGAACACTACACGATGACGACTGTCGGTAATTCCACTGTTAAATCCCAGGTGACTTACTGTTCTTCTGAAAATAGGTGGAATTTGATTTTTTTGGGGGCCTACACCTTTCAAAAAGAAATAATAGGCATCTTCTTGCATGTATGCTTCTACCACTTCATATGCTGTTTTGTTGAGGGGAACAAAGCGATTTTTTGAATTTTTGGTATCCTTAATATGTAGTAGCTTTTCGTTTTTATCAACACAACCCTTGTTTAGTTTGAAAAGTTCACCCGCACGACAACCAGTATTAAGAGCTAAAGTCGCAAAATCGCCAAGCCAGCTGCTACTACTCTGATACAACTCTTCAATTAATATCCTTGCTTCTTCCGGAGTTAGAAACCGTGTCGCTTCGTTGTCGAAACGCGGCATATTAAAAATTGGGATTGGCCCAGAATACAATTCCCATTTGGACATTTGCCTCATAGTCCGCCTCAGGAGGGAAAGTACATGTTTTACAGACTGCGGACTCAGCTTCTTATTTTTTAAATTCCTGCTAAACACGTCAATTTTAAAAGTTGTAATTTCTGATAAGTAGCAATCGTTAAAATATGGCTCTATATGTTTCTCCCAGCGTAATTTTTCATTCTTCCCTCCTTTCTCTTCAGGTAATTTTATTTCAACAAAATGTTTCCAGGCCTCATCCAGCCTGATATCTTTGACTTTCATATCTCTCAGTAGTGATCCCGGTAAAAATGTAGGTTGCCCAACTTTCCCCCTTGCGTAGATCGTCGCGCCCGATCCAATAATTTTTCGCTGCTGCTACGTTCTTCGGCAATGTTTGATTCGTTTTTGACATAAACATACAATACCCGACCGACAAGCAATCACAAACAGTTTTATATGTGATATCAACTCGTTATCTACTACACAGTAGTAAAGAGGCTTGAGTACAAACATTGTTTCGATAGCTTTGCGGATCATAGTTACTCCAAGGTAGCCACTATTTTTTCAATACATTTGTGAAACAATGCTCCTTGCTGCAGACCTCGAAGTGCTTCAGACCTATCGAAACAAGGAGGTCACGAAAAAAAATTCTGGTTTTTAAGGTTCCTTAGCTATTTTTTACCTATCATTAATTTTGTGTTGATTATTATTAACATTAGTGTATATTCTTGAATATTAAGGACAATCTAGTTTTTCAAACTTTCTAACAAGAAAGTGAAACCCTCATGTTGAAATCGGCCTTTCACGCCGACAACACCGGTTCGAATCCGGTTGGGGACGCCAATATAGGTGCTGCAGTCGAGTTTTAAACTTGGCGCAGCACTTTTTTTTTGCTCAGTGTTGTGCCTCTAAAACAAGGCATGCACATGACAAAAAAGACCAACCGTAGTCCGGTTTCCTCAAACTGTCGAAGTCAGTTTCTAGCTAATGCTGAAGAAATCCAAAAACTTCTGGAGGAAGGGCACAAGAAAAAGGCCATCCACAGATATCTCATCAAAAATGGTAAGATGCAAATGTCTTACCAGGCTTTTCTAATTATCCTCAAAGATCCTGGCTGCCAAAATCCTTTTGCAAAAGAAAGGGCCAGGTTTCAAAAAACCATTCCCCCTGTAAAACCTGCAAGTTCAGGAAGTCCTCGTAGTTTCAAGCATGACCCAACCCCTCTACCGGTTGATTTCAATTTCAACCAAAAAAAGAAGGGGGGCAAGTGATGGCAACTATACATCTGATCCTGCAGGGCAAGGGCGGTGTCGGCAAAAGCTTCGTCAGCTCACTGCTGGCACAATATCTGATAGACCGGGAAGAGAAAGTTGCCTGTTTTGACACCGATCCCGTAAATGCTACCTTCAGCGCCTATAAATCGCTGCAAGTCCATAAGCTGGATATTTTAGAAGATGAAAATATAAACAGCAGGCTTTTTGACAGCCTGATAGAACAGCTTTTGCAATTACCTGATGACAGCAGCGCAATAATTGACAACGGCGCAGCATCTTTTATTCCTTTGGCGTCATACATCAGCGAAAACATGGTTCCGGACCTGATCAGGGAATCCGGCCATGATTGTCAATCAGCATTCAAAATTGACCCCCTGTCAGCGTCCAAAAATGACCCCCAAAAAGTAAAAAGGGGGTTCCATTAATCCTGTTATTTTAAAGCTTTCATCTCAAGGTAGCCCCAATTGAGTTCTGGCGCGAGAATGGGCCCACCAAAATGCTCGTCGGAGCGGCAGAACTCAACTGGGGCGGATAGTAAATGATGAACTTATTTTCTATTTTTCAGCCGATAACTCTCATTGCCGGTTTCTACGATGTCGCAATGATGTGTCAAACGATCAAGTAGTGCAGTCGTCATCTTCGCATCCCCAAAAACCTGTG
>NZ_FNJI01000063.1 GCF_900104445.1 Desulforhopalus singaporensis
TCGATCACGTCCATGGCGAACGTTTCCGGGCTCAGGTGGATGCCGCGCATGAAATGCTTCACGTGGTCGATCACCTCGTCACAGAAGAGGATGGTGGCCGGATCGACCAGGCTGGCCTGGTCGAGCAGACCGACGTCATGAACCAGGTTGGCACCGGTCAGGACAGCGAGCAGACAGGACATGCCGATTTCCGCCGCCCCCTGCTCGTCGAGCACCACGGTGTCGGTCATTCCCGCCGTACCCCAGAACGGCAGCTCAAAATAGTTGGCGATATCGGCAAGAGCCGCGCACTGGAGGTAAATCTCCGGGCCGGCATAGACGCAGACGGTAGACTTCATGTCCATAACCGTCGCCACGCCGCCGTACAGAAATGGCGACCCGGGTCTGGTCAGCTGGTGGACCACCAGCCCCGCAAGCGACTCGGCGTGGCCCTGGGCCAGCAGCCCCGCCGAGGTGGCGGGCGCGGTTGCCCCGCCCATCGGGATCGGATAATAGACGATCGGCATTCCGTACTCGGCGCAGATCATAAGCTCTTTTAGCGCATGCCCGTCGTGCCTCAGCGGCGAGATCGGCTCTCCCAGCTTGATCAGGTACGGGTTTATCCGCAGCTGCTCACGACCGCCGGCGACTATCTCGGCCATCTCGATAATATCCATCAACCCTTCGGGACCGTTGGGGCTGAACGAGATCGATTTCCGCTGGTTAAGCATCATCTCCCGCACGTTGATCCTGTCCACCGTCTCCGGCGGCAGGTCGGCGGCAAACGCCCCCACCTGGACCACATCCATATGCCTGGTGTAATCCATGAGCTGCGCCATTTTTTTGGCATCAGAGGCCACGAATTTGCGTCTTTTGCGGGTGTGGGGATCGACAATATCGATGTTGTCGACAAGCGGGGAGAAATGGGTCTTGCCCGTCTCCATATGCAGGTTTCTTTTACCGTCGCGGTTACAGAGTACAAAGCGTTCGGGCACGCTGGACAGCGCCCGGTCCACCAGGTAACTTGGGATCTTGACAAGCTCACCCTCGACTACCGCCCCGTGACTGTAGAGAAGCTCCCTGGCCTCTTCGTTATGGATCAGCGATCCGGTTCTTTCGAGAATTTCACAGGCCGCCAGATGAATCTCCTTGATCTGGGAATCGGACAATACCCGCATGCGGGGGGTGATCTGCGTCATATTTGCAAACATGGCGTCTCCTTAAAAAAATACTCCTGATCTGTTTTACTATTTAGTCTTCTCGGCATGTAAGACTCCGTTACGTCAAAATCGTACCGTACCGGACACTCCGGGCTTATCCCGGACACCACCCCGGCAGCGATCGCAATCGCGCATGATCGACCATTACGAAACCTGCCCCTGAAGACCGCTGATAATTATTTTTTACTTATAGTTTTTGTTGGGTAAAAAAAATCCCTATTCCAGCAAGAAACCGTCCTTTAACGGATCGTCGGGGTCGATAAAAAGCTGGTTCATCCCCATGATATGCGCCGAACCGGAAATTTCCGGGATTATGGCCGGTAGTGGGCCGACCGTGGTTTCCTCGACAGCCCTAGCCTTGAAAAGGCTCCCGATGATACTTTCGTTGACAAACATTTCATCAAGCTTCAACTCGCCTTTTGCGTACATCAGGGCGGCTTTCGCCGAGGTTCCCGTGCCGCAAGGTGAGCGATCCAAACCGCTGTCGGAAAGGATCACTGCGTTCTTCATCTGCGCCTTTTCCGAAGTCGGCGGGCCATAGAATTCCACATGGGTGCATTCGTTGACAAAATCGAGCTCGGGATGCTGGATTCTGACCTGGCGATTTAACTCGTGCCTGATAACCCGTCCTTTCTCGATAAGGGCGCTTGCCGTATCCGGCCTGATCTCAAGGCCCACATCAGCGGCCGGCAGGATCGCATAGACATTGCCTCCGTAGGCGATATCCAGAGTGAGCCGCCCAATCGTCGGCACTTCGATCTCCAGGTCTCTTTCAAAGACAAAGCTTGGCACGCCAAGAAAAGTAACCTCCCTGGCACGCCCGTTTTCTACCCGCACCCGCACCCGGGTCAGTCCTGCGGGGGTATCGAGATTTATAAAGGTCTCCGGCTCGGTGACCGGTACCATCCCGGTCTCCACCAGCGCCGTGGCCACCCCGATGGTGTCGTGCCCGCACATCGGCAAGTAGCCGCCGGTCTCGATAAATATTGCTCCGACATCCGCCTCGGGATGCTTGGGTTCGGTGAGGATGACACCTGACATGACGCTGTGGCCTCGCGGTTCGAACATCAGCGAAGTCCGGATCCAGTCCATGTTCTCCTTCAGGTACAGCATCTTCTCGGCAATGGTGTCGCCGGGAATGTAAGGAATGCCGCCGGTGATCGTCCTGGTAGGCTCACCTCCGGTATGGGTGTCGATGGATGTGAAAGTGTGCTTGATTATCATTTTTCTTCCCTGGTGATTTTTGATGCTTCAGTCCGGCCGGCCAAGCCACCCGGAACTAAGAGTTTGCCCGCTCTTTTTTGTTGTCGCACCGGTTTCAACTACTTTTTGCGTTCTTGACCGCAATCCTTCTTTAATTGTTTTTTTAATTGCATCTTTTCAAACATCAAATTCCCTTCAACAAGCAGAATTTAATATTGAAAAAAACCTAACCGTAATATCCAACATATTGTTGCAATGCCTGCTGCCACCATCACCGTCATATCACCAGCATGGTAAAGTATGACGATTGCTTTAGGCACAGCAAATTATATGCCAAAAATATTTTGATCTGAACGGGCAAAGAATGCGCCAATCGAAAATAACGTTGCAAAGCACTGTTGCGCTGGCTTTCTCTGGAAATAATTAGGGAATAAGCTGTTGTTTTGTTAATGATTCAAGTCATACTCATGAAAATTCCACATTTTCCCTGGCATATGTACGAATTATCCGCGAAACTACAAGCATATACTCAATAGAACCGCAAATAAGCTGAAACAGCTTATTTGAAGTATTACAAAGAAAAGCCATGATTGTTTGATTTTTTTCAAAAATAGAAATTTTTTTACATTTTTGAATGCTTTCTTACACGGACAATAAAGGAGAGGAAATTCAAGAGAGCGACAGCAACAGGTTGGAAAAACGCAGGTAACTTGCTGGTAATTTAAACCAAATCCAGAACAATTTACAAATTGTCGTATTTTGACGTGTTATATTTAGCATTTACCTGTTTAAACGATACGCTTCTTTATCGCACAGCAGACAAACCCTTCAGCACGTCTAAGGTGCCGCTAAGAAAAACCACGTTTATCTGATATTTTTCAAAAATAGAAAATATTTTACATTTTTGAATGTTTTATTACACGGGCAACAAAGAAGGAAAAAACTTTACATAAGAGAGACCAGATATCGAATGCCCATTTATTTCAGCTAGCTGGGTCATAATCCTCAAAACACGTTAATGATGTGGTATGCAGCTTGCAATTGCTTTACCTGTGATGAGCCTGCTGCAACTCGCTAAATCAGAAGTGTCTTAACCATACCAGTCAACTTCAACTATGAGGAGAAATCAATGAACATTTATTCCAAAAGAGTCATTCAGGTTTTCTGTGTCCTCCTGGCCGGGGCTTTTATGTGGAGCCTCTGCGGGTTTAATTCCGAAGCACTAGCGGCAAAAAAACTAAAGCTCAATCTTGCTCTTGAATCCGGTGATAAAAACACCGCTCAGGGAAAATCAATGCAGATGCTGGCCGATCTCATCGAAAAGAGATCTGACAAAAAAATCAAAGTAAGTGTTTTTTACCAAGGAGAACTGGGCGGTCAGCAAGAGATGTTCGACCAACTGGTAAAGGGCAATATCGATATGATGCTTACCTGGCCCCAGACCTCTTACGATGAACGTTTAGGAATAAACTATATCCCGTACCTGGTCTTGGGATGGCAAGACGCCATGGCAAGTTACGGCAAAGATGGATGGCTCAAGAAGCTTATAGAGCCGGTCTTCGCCGAAATCGGTCTTAAATATTTTGGTCCTTACCCCGAAGGGTTCGGCGGAATTGCAACGAAAAAAAGGTATGCCACCAATTTTGAAGACGCAAAAGGGCTCAAGGTCCGCTCCCAGCCAATCTTTCCACTGCCGCAAACCATTAAAGCGATGGGTTTTCAGCCTGTACCTATCGACTGGTCAGAAGTATACACTTCGATTCAAACAGGTGTGGTCGACGGTGACTCCAGTAACGTAATCTTTTGGGATTATGAATATTTCCGCGATCAATTGGATTTTTATGTGCATTCGGAACACAATTTTTCTTCTTATTCGTTGCTGATGAACAACGACAAATGGGAGAGTCTGTCGCCTGAGTATCAGAAAATCCTGGAAGATGCCGCGATGGAGGTAATCAATAAGCAGTTCAAGGACGCCAAAAACGAAGATGATAAATGGATAAAGACGGCTCAAGAGGCGGGAATTAAATACATTCGCCCGACCGACGAAGAAAAACTGCAATGGGTAAAACGTGTAAGGGCCGAAGTCTGGCCTTTGATTGAAGAAAAACTTGGCAAGGAGATAATGGACACAGTGAGGGAAAAAGCGTCTGTTCCCGGTCAAGGTTAATGTAACCGATCCATCCGAGGGCGCCAATTTTTCTGTGCTCTCGGGTGGATAAAAATCAAATACCAGTGAGTCTTGTCATGAACCTTACCACGTTTTTAAAATCGCTTGACACCTTGTTAATGCTGATCGTAAAGCCAATAGTCATCACCCTGTGCCTGATTGTAGCAATCGGCATGACTGTTGGAGTGTTTTCCAGGATAATCATAGGAACACCAATGTTCGGCCTTGAGGAAATAATCCTGATGACCGTTATGTGGTTGTATATGCTTGGAGCGGTTCTTGCGTCAAGGGAGCGCTCCCACCTGGCAGCCGACTTTGTTCAAGTTGTTTCCAGAAACCCAAAAGTCATCTACTTTGTGCATCTTCTGGCGTCGATAATTTCCTTGATCATTGCAATTTATATTTCGACTTGGTGCTACGATCTCATGACCTGGGCGTTTGCAAAAAAGCAGACAACTCCTGTTTTCAATCTTCCCTGGTACTACTCGCAGAGCAGTTTATTTGTCGCCAGTCTCTTCTTCCTTCTGTATCTGGTGCGGGATATTTTCACTGACCTGGGGAACCTTTTAAAGAAATAAAAAGTTAGAAAGGAGGACGTCAAAATGGGCGCCATTATAGCAATATTAGTATTAATCGGATTTATGATGATCGGGGTCCCCGTCGTCTTCTCGTTTGCTGCCATGACCCTGATATTATCGTATATGTACGATGTCGACATATCCTCTCTCATGACAACAGGATTCTGGTCGGTAAATTCAGTAATACTCATTGCCCTTCCTTTGTTTATCATGACCGGATACCTCATGCAACGAGGTGGAATGGCCGCGAAATTAGTCTCTTTTGTCGAAGCCCTGGTCGGCCGTTCCCGTTCCGGAATGGGATCTTCCATGGTCGTTGCCTGTGGTATATTTGGAGCAATATCGGGAACTGCTTCCGCAGCTGTTGCCTCCATAGGTACGATTATGATAGGGCCAATGGAGAAACACGGGTACAAAAGACCATACACCACTGCGCTGCTAAGTATTTCTTCACTGCTTGGTCTATTGATCCCGCCTTCTATCACCATGATACTGTATGCGGTAGTGACCCGTCAGTCGGTCGCCGCCTGTTTTCTTGCCACGGTTGGTCCCGGCATCCTGCTTATTCTTGTTCTTTGCGTCCTTAATGCTTTGCAGATGAGAAAGGTAGAAGATACAAGTGATAAAAAACTCGATTTTTCCACAAGGGTATCGGAGATTGGCAAATCAGGTTGGGAAGCACTGCCAGCCCTTATGCTTCCAATAATTATTCTGGGAGGCATTTACGGTGGCTTCTTCACCCCTACGGAAGCTGCAGCTATAGCAGTTGCTTATGCGATACCTGTTGGATTGTTTGTCTATAAAGAGTTAGACCTTAAAAAAATTGGCGAATGTTTGGTTAATGCTGCAACTACTACAGGCGTTATCCTGATAATTCTCGTTTTCTCATTTGTTGCAAGCCGCATTTTTACCTTTGAGCGCATTCCGCAGGAGCTGACCGAGCTGCTGATGGATACCTTTAAGAACAAGATAATTATTCTTCTTCTCGTAAATGTATTCCTTATCCTGCTTGGGATGATAATGGATGATGTTTCTGTCGTAGCAATAGTGAGCCCGCTGCTGCTCCCGGTTATGGAATCCATTGGCATCAGCGGTGTTCACTTTGCCGCAATAGTTGGGACAAGTGTAGTTATCGGATGCAACAGTCCGCCAATGGCGCCGATCCTGTTCATGTCATGCAGAATAGGGAATGTCGGCATGTCACAGGTAATAAAGCCCGCAATGTATTTTATGATCGCTGCCGCATTGCCCGTAATGTTGATAACGACATTCTGGTCGCCCCTATCCCTGTTTCTGCCAAAATTATTTGGTTTTATTTAACCGAGAGTAACAAACTCGCAACAGGTGGTGCATAGTCTGCACTATGCGCCTCTACCTAACCAATACGACCACCAAAGCTATCGATTTGAGTCATACTGCAGTCTTTTGAACTAACAAGAAGCGGCCTTCACACAGTGAGTTTGCTGCTCATTGACAGGGAAGGTCAGAGCCTTATTCAGGGTATTTTACAAGAAAAAGAGAAACACAATGACTAAGTACAGCAAGAAACAGCTAAAGCTCGGTATGCATACATATACCCTACATCTAAGCGGACTGGGAGAGAGCTGGGGTTTTAAGGGCCAGCATACCTATGAAAAGAAGATCACTCTGATGGAACTGATGGACTTGGCCGTTGAATGGGGCCTGGATGGTCTGCATATAACCAACGTCGACCTGGAAAGTCGTGATCCGAAACGTTTGGCTGAGGTTAAGGCAGCTGCTGAGGCGCACGATCTTTACCTGGAATACAACGTCTCCTTCGATGCCCCCTGCGATCCGCGTGTCAACTCATCGGTGAAGGAGGCATTTCTCACGGCTGACGCCATCGGTGCTGACCTGGTAAAGTACAGTCTGGATATCGAGCGTCCGAGACCACTGTACGGAACCTGTTTTCATCCGGATGTCATGCGCCAGTTGAGCGATCGTTACGATGAATTCAAGGCCAATATACCTCTGATGGAAAAGCTTGGTCTGAAGCTTGCCATTGAAAATCATTGCGACACCTATGCCGATGAAGTCATCTGGTTGATCGAGCAGCTCAATCACCCGATGATCGGTGCCTGCCTGGACACCATCAATTCTCTGGTAGTGCTTGAAGGCCCTGAACAAGCGGTCAAAAAGCTGGCTCCCTACGCTTTCTGTTGCCACTTCTGCGACAACAAGCTGGTGGTCGACGCAAACGGCACCCACTCAGTTGGTGTTGCCATTGGCAAGGGTGATATAGACTGCGGCAAGGTTTTGCAGACCATCAGAGACAACTCTCCTCTGGACCGCATTACTTTTGAAGTAGAGTGGGAAATGGGTAAAGATTCCATTGAAGTTGCCCGCAAAAAAGAACTCCAGGCTTGCCTTGACAGTATCGACTACCTAAAAAATGTATTAAAGATCGGGGCATAAGGAACCGGTAGGCAACCCACATATTTCATTATTTTTTTACGAGGCCTGTTTTGTTGCATTTCATGCATTAATGCGTGAAAGATTCGAGTTGGATTTTTTAAAAAGAAACTGCAAAAGATCCGAATTTTTGATCGAAAGCATTGTAACTGGTAACACCTTCATAGTAACATACTGTTCATGACGGTGCCTTATCAGCCGACATGTAAAGAAGCTGCGCACCCTATCCCGTTACATTGAAGTCATCTTTTTTTTCAATGTCAGGTGTGGTGCGCACTTCATAAACGTTATTATATTTTGATCTTTTTTAAAATCTGACAGTTAGCTCGAATGCAGAAATTATGCGCAATAAAGATCTTGATTTAGAGACTGTACTTTCACCAGCCTACCTGCAGATCTGGGCAAACTCCCTTCTTGGCGTAATGATACTTGATAAGGAGGGCAGTATTCTTTATGTAAACAAAATTCTCGCAAGAACCGATGATCTGCTGGACCTGGATGTTATAGGGAAACCTATGGTAAGTTTTTACGCTCTCCAAGAAAGCGATCATCTTTCCATCCAGGTTATTAAAACGGGCAAACCGATTATAAAAAAAACCATTCTTTATTATACGATAAAGAAAAAATTAGTTAATTCTTTATGCTCAAGTTTTCCGTTGCTTTCAAAGGGAAGAATTGACGGAGTCATTCATTTTTCCCTCAATCTTCAGGTCAGCCAGAATTTATTTGCGAGATACCCTGCACCTGATAAAGAAATACGCAGCGTCAGCAGCCAATATGCAGTCCCTCGTAAATACACATTCGATTCAATTGTCGGCAAAGACCATGTTCTAAACAAAGCCATCGATCAGGCAAGAGCAAACAGTCGTACCGATTTTCCAGCCTTGATCTGGGCTGAAACCGGTTGCGGAAAAGAACTGTTTGCGCAGGCAATTCATTACGAATCTTCCAGAGCCAGTAAACCCTTTATACCAATAAATTGCGCGGCAATACCTGAAAATTTACTTGAAGCAACCCTATTTGGAACCGCCAAAGGTGCCTTTACCGGTGCAATCGATAAATCTGGGCTAATCGAAAAAGCAGAAGGCGGAACACTTCTTTTAGATGAGCTTAACTCCATGTCTCTTGATATGCAGGCAAAGCTTCTCAGGGTGATTCAAGAAAAAAAAATCAGGAGAGTCGGAGCCCATCAGGAAAAACCGTTTGACGTAAAATTCATTTCAACCTGTAACATCCCACCAACCCAGGCTTTACAAGAGAATAAGATACGGCCCGATCTCTTTTACCGGTTGGCAGTTGCAGTTATTGAAATACCGAATCTGAATGCACGCAAATCGGACATTCCATTGCTGTGCAATCACTTTCTTGAAAAGTGGAACCAAGAGAAATCACAGACGACTGATCAAGTCACAATTTCTAATGAAGTATATTTTATATTTGAAAAGTATCACTGGCCGGGAAACGTCCGTGAGCTGGAACACACCTTAGCATCGAGCCTGACTTCTCTCGGAACGGAAAAAACTATTTACAAGCATCATCTTTCTTTGTATTTCATCGAAAATTACGAAAAAACCACCAACGACACGGCGCAACAGGAAGACTCTGCAACCCACATCCATCCCATTCACCACCTCGGTCAAGCTGATCAGATTGACATGCTCAGTCGGGACAAAATATGCTTAAAGACTGCCGTGGATAATTTTGAAAAAAACCATATCGATCACGCCCTAAAAAGAGCCGGATACAATATCTCAAAAGCCGGACGATTGCTCAACCTCTCATCTCAGTCTTTGCGATACAAAATCAAAAAGCTAGATATTCAATTGATAAACGATTAAGTTTTCTCAATATTCCAGAACATTGGGTCAGTCATTCCAGCTCAAGATATATCTCCCCTTTTTCAGCTTAGCATCTGCTCATTAACTGGTAGTTAAGACAGTATTATTAATCCATACGCCAGATAGCGTGCATTGCGCACCCTGTTTGAGATTTTGTTCAAAATGAAAGGCCGGGCGGCTCTATCTATGTTCGTCAATCACCATCCGGATTAATAAAGATAATTACATAAATCCAATATTTCTGAAAGCAATCAGTAGTCAAAAGGATGAATTAAACACAGCTATTCCCGATGTAAATATAAGTCATTGAAATTGCGCCATTCGGTAAAATCATCTTTCGTAAACATTTAATATGAAGTATGAACTTAATCTA
>NZ_FNJI01000076.1 GCF_900104445.1 Desulforhopalus singaporensis
CATGGACAAGCTCCTTGACGCAGTGGCGAAAAATTTCGCCGGGGAAGAGTTTATGCGCCAGACCATCATGAACAAGACCCCGTTTTTCGGCAACGACGATGATTATGCCGATAGTATTGGTGTACGGGTATACGATGACCTGGTGGACATTATCGAGGGCAAGCCCAATGTCAAGGGCGGGGAATATCACCTGAACATGCTGTCAACCACCTGCCACATCTATTTCGGCAAGGTCCTCGGCGCCACCCCCAACGGGCGGCTGGCCGGTAAATCGATCTCGGACGGTACCTCCCCCTCCCACGGAGCCGATACCAACGGCCCGTCGGCGGTGGTCAAGTCCCTTGGCAAACTGGACCAGATCAAGTCCGGCGGCACCTTGCTCAATCAGCGCTTTCTCCCGAGCTTGTTGAAAAAGGATCATGATATCAGAAAACTCGGCCAGCTTATCAGGTCGTACTTTGCCCTGGGCGGCCACCATATCCAGTTCAATATCGTCGACACGGCAACCCTGCTGGCGGCCCAGGAGTGCCCCGACGACTATAAGGATCTGCTGGTCCGTATGGCGGGGTACAGCGATTATTTCAACGATATGAACGATGACCTGCAGCAGGAGATCATCGAACGGACTGAAAACGATGCTTTCTGATACTGTTTCTCCGGAGTTTCAGGGGAGTACGGCGAAAAAGAAGATCGGCGGGGGTGACGGAGGTGGGGCTTCCATGGTGACGGGGTTGGTTTTTGACTTAAAAATTCGAAATAAACGACGGTCCTCATTTGTATTATCTTCATCAAAACTTGATGTCTGCGGTTCGACGTACGGTTTAAAAATTATTCACAAGAAATAATGGTTCATTTGGCAAACGAGTAAAAAAAGGATTAATATTTTATGAGCAAAACACTAGGAATTTTGGGAGTGGGACATCTGGCGAGCTATGTGGTCGCTGGACTGCGCAAAGCAGGCGATCAACGTCCCATCCTTCTATCGCCTCGAAATAAAAAACACGCCTTAACGCTGAAACAGGAACATGGGTGTGATATCGCCGTCGATAACCAGGCTGTTGCAGACCAATGCAAGATTATCTTGCTGTCCGTCAGGCCCGCCCAGGTTGAAGAAATTCTGAGCAACCTGAAATTAACAACCGACCACTTGCTCGTATCCTGCGTTGCAGGTATGTCACTCGAACATATCCAGGTACTGGCCGGGCCCGCCGAAGTTGTGCTGACCCTCCCCCTGGCCTGTTCGGAAATGGGCCAGGGAGTGGTGCCACTTCATCCTGATAACCCGATCGCACGTGAGCTGCTCAGCCAGTTGGGTAAGCTGATTGTCTTTAACGATCAAAGTCAGTTTGGATTAGCGTCAACAGCTGCGTGCATGAATGGTTGGATTTATGCCTTTCTCGATAATTTAACCGATTGGTTCATTGCGAAAGGCTTATCCGAAGCGCAGGCACGTGAGTTGGTACTTCATTCCGTGCAGGGGGCAACAGCATTGGCAGCGGCCAAAACTGACCAGTCACTGCGTGAGATATGTGACTCCATTGCCACTCCTGGTACTTACACCCGGATAGGTTTGGATATATTAGAAGCAAAAGAGGCCTTTTCACAGTGGGGAGAGGCCTGTGAAAAAATGAATGAGGCTTTTACTAAGGCGGTTTAGCTTGAATATAGATATCAGCGCACGATCAGTGCATTAAGAAAATTAGGTAACATGAGGGATAATTTAAGAAAATTTTTCTTTTCCATGGAAGAAATTGATTGGACCGCTGTAGATCTTTCGTTACTCCTCTCTAAATTTCATGAAGGGATTCTCGTGACTGAAAGTACAGGTAAAATTCTCTATTACAATCAGTCAATGAGTAAGGTCGATGATATTGAACCTGAATATGCTATAGGCAAAAATATTCTGGATGTTTACGATTTGACTAAAGAACAAAGTCCCACGATGCGATGTTTAACTAGCCTTAAACCAGTTTTGAATGAGCCAATGTTCTATCGCACCCACTTGGGAAAGGTTACAAATGCCATCTTGAATGTGTATCCGTTGTTCAGTAGAAAAGTCCTGGTTGGTGCCATCTGTTTCGTCAATGAATATCACACGGTAGAAAGAAAATTTTCAACAATTTCTCCCCTGAGATCCCCTAAATCTGAAAAAGAGAACGGAACCAGATTCACCTTTTCCGATATAATAGGCCGGCGTACGGATCTTGCTGAGAGTGTCCGGTTTGCCCAAATGGCAGCGGAGTCAACGTCTTCTGTTTTGATAACCGGTGAGACAGGAACAGGAAAGGAGCTTTTTGCGCAGTCCATTCATAATTTAAGCAACTTCAAAAAAAACCAGTTTGTACCGATAAATTGTGCGGCAATCCCTGAAAATCTACTTGAAGGCATTCTTTTCGGAACATCAAAGGGAGCGTTTACCGGAGCCATAGAAAAGGCAGGATTATTTGAGCAGGCAAATGGTGGGACACTTTTCCTTGACGAACTGAACTCTATGCCTGTATCGCTCCAGACAAAACTGCTCAGGGTTATTCAGGAAATGAAAATAAGAAGGATAGGATCACATAAAGAAATTAATATTGATCTCAAAATAATTAGCTCAGTCAACAATGATCCTATCGAGGAAATAAAGAGAGGTAATTTACGGGTCGATCTATTTTACAGGGTGGGAGTTGTATCTATTAATATTCCTCCATTGCGCGAACGAAAAAGAGACATCACTAAGCTTATCAATCATTTTATCGATAAGTTCAACTTGCGCCAAAATAAAAATGTATCGGGCATAGCACCGGAAGTTCAGAAATACTTTACTCATTATCGTTGGCCGGGAAATGTACGTGAGTTGGAACATGTGTTAGAGGGAGCAATGAATTTTGTCGACAGGGGTAAGTTCATTGAAACGTGTCATCTGCCTCAACATTTCCTGAGGTCTAATGTAGTAACAGGTACTGTTGAAAAAAAATCCGCAACTAAGATTAATTCTAATGTTTCATCACGAACCGTCCTGAATACTCCTCTCAATGAATTCTGCAAAACTACTTCAAAATCCGATCTGTCGCTGCAGGAACTTGATGCCGAATACTGTGCAGCGGAAAAGCAGATTATCAGGCGAGTCCTTCTGTCTTCAAAGGGAAATATCGCCCGCGCAGCCAAAAACCTCGGACTTGGCTCGCCTCAGGCCCTCTTGTATAAAATGAAAAAACTTGGTCTCAATCGCTCAGAGTTTCGTAAACAAAAAATTAAACAATACCAATAAAATATTTTATTAAAATATTTTAATTTTTAGATCAATTTAAAATAAAATATTTTAATTTCTAGGCATAGTCATGCTTTGACCTTATGTTATAAAATCCATATTTATGTGTTGATAATAGATAGTTAATAGCAAAAACTCACTGTCTCACACATTAATCCTTCGTCTGGCATTAAATCTGCTAAATGATCTCTCAAATAGATATCACGTCTTGATAGCCTTCTGTTTATGTTGGATATGAGATTGATAACACCTACTTCTACGGCAAAATACTTAGATTCTCTTTAGCAATGAGTAACACCCTAAATCACAGCTATATGGTTGTCATATTGGGTGTAATCTGGAGGAATTTGACTACATCTTCCTCAGAAGGTTTGCACGTGATGCGATATACGAGCAGTAAGCAACTCAGTCTGAATGGGTCCTTCCCTTTGGTGGTTCATTGAATCCGAACAACCGTTGGGTGTAGTGGAACGATGCTGTTCCGTAGGACGACCTGGCTACATGCTATTGCAAAACTATGAATCCCAGGAAGGGAAACCCCGGTAAAGATGCACGACTGATGATCGGAGCAATGATCCTTAAAAATAAGCTGACTCTAAGTCACGAGGAGACGGCTATGCAAATTCAGGGAAACCCGTACATCCAATATTTTGTCGGCTTCAGCAGTTATGTGGATAAGCCTGTTCGTAGATATTCGCGAACGGATGGGTGCAAAAGTGTTTGCCCAATTTGAACAAATTACCCTTGAGAAGATCGGGAGGCCCCGTCGTACAGGCAGAGCGAAAGAGGAAAATAGCGAGAAACTACTCATCGATGCAACAGTTACTGAGCAGGCGATTCAGAATGAGGCACGTAAGAGTGCCGAGCCAAGCTGGAAAACAATATTCCTGACAAAAAAGTGCTCTTGTGAGGGTGATCAAGATAAAAATAACCGGTGCGTTTTTTAGGGAAAAAGTAGCCTGTTGACGGCCGGATAACTTTAAAGTCTTAGGAGGGGACAATTTCAACAGATACAGAGATATCTTCAAGTATTGGGCTGCTCCGGCAAAGTCCGGTTTGTTTTCAACAGAAACTCACTGGATTTATTGGGTAAAATAAAATCATCATGGGGTAATATTGGGCTCAAGGGTGATGAGCAATTCTTTTTAAGGAGGAATGCATGGCACTAAAACCACCAGTAACAGATCTCAACATAAAGGTAAGCAGGGAGGGGTTCTACGCGGGGTTTAGCAAAGGGACAACCATAGGATCGAAAATCATCATCAGTGCGCTAGTGCTGTGGGCTGCCTTCTTCTCAGAGCAGGCCGGAGCTCTGCTGTTGAAAATCCGCGGCTGGTCTTTTGAGTCCTTTGGTCCCTGGTATATCTATGCCATGGCCTTTGTCGTTTTTCTCTGCTTGGTGCTAGCTGTGTTCCCATCCATTGGCAAGGTCCGGCTTGGCGGCCTGGATGCAAAACCGGAATTCAGCAGATTTTCGTGGTTTTCAATGATGTTTGGCGCCGGTATCGGAATCGGCATGCTCACCTTTTCCACTGCAGAGCCGATCTATCATTTTGCCAGTAATCCCGATACTATTATCGGCGCGGTTGCTCCTAAATCCGCAGAAACTCTCCGTTCGGTTTACAAGTGGTCCTTTTTCCACTGGGGGCTTACGGCCTGGAGTTGTTACGGCATTGTCGGACTTGCACTTGCTTTTTTCTCCTATAACAGAAACTTGCCCCTGACCATCAGATCTGGACTTACGCCGCTTTTCGGCAGGAAGATGGAAGGGCTTGCTGGTGATCTTGTTGATATTTCAGCTGTTATTGCAACTATTCTGGGCATTGCCGTTACCATCGGCTACGGCATCACCCAGTTTGCATCTGGATTGAGTATCATCACCGGTGCCGACTGGATGCTCAACAGCGAAGGAGCTCCTACCAACAGTGCCATGCTTGTAGGTCTTGTCATCATTATGGCCGCATCCATCCTGTCTGCTGCATCTGGAGTGAGAAAAGGCATTAAGTGGCTCAGCAACATTAATATGATTCTGTCCTTTGCCTTGTTGGCGTTCTTCCTTATTTTTGGCTCCCCCTTTGTTGCCATAAAATCTTTTTTTGTTGGCATCGCAGATTATATCGTTAACTTTCCGGTTCAGGCTATGACCTACTGGGCCAATTCCGATGTGGAGCCTGCAGCAACACTTTATAAATGGCAGTCGGTCTGGTGGACCGTCTTCTACTGGGCCTGGTGGATTGCCTTTGCACCGTTTGTCGGTCTGTTCTTTGCCAGGATATCCCGTGGCCGGACGATTCGTGAGTATGTGCTGGGTACCATGATCCTGCCTTCAATCATGTGTTTTATCTGGTTTACCGTCGTCGGCGGTACGGCGATTGACCTGGAGTTGACGGGAAAAGCCGGTGGCGCCATCCTTTCGGCAGGACAGGAAGCGCAACTCTATGCAACCCTCAAATTAATGGTTGGCAGCGGTGTGTTCAAGCTCATGACATTTATGGTGGCAATTCTCCTGATAACCTATCTTGTTACCTCCGCAGATTCCGGCATTTTGATCCTCAACACGATTTTATCAGGAGGTGATGAGGGGCAGAAAGCAAAACGGCATATTATTTTCTGGGGATCAACTGTTACCGTTGTGATTACTGTCCTGCTCCTTGCCGGTGGCCTGGGGGCGATCAAATCCGCAATGCTTCTTGGAGCGCTTCCTTTTTCTGCGATAATGGTGCTCATGGGGCTTGCCCTGGTCAAGGCTCTGGCCAGGGATGCCATGCGGTTGAAAATAGGTGAGGAGCTTGTGAAGCCTGAAGTGCGGGAATTAGACAATCAACCTGCGTAAACTTGGCAACGGGTGAGAGAGGTAGAACAATAACAAGTAATAGAGACGGGCGAGTACGCCCGTCTCTATTACTTGTGAACCACCAGGGAAAAAATATATCTTGAAAAATAATATTAATCCGGTGGGCAAATACGTCTAATCCGGATGCCGCTTTCGGGTTCGCATTTGATTATCTGGCTGTTTTTACGTCAATCAATTTGACGCCTAACTAATATATACGAAAAGTTTAAGCCAGCTATTCCCGTTTTAGCGACTTATTCGCCAAAGACGCAACTCTTCATGAGGTATCAGAGGTTGTCATGATGAATTTTAAAGGAGCAAGGCTTTCATCTACGATTTATCCGGAGATGAAGTCTTTTTTTCCTAAAATTGACTGTTTCTTGGGCACATCAATCCATTTTCCCATGGAAATATGATTTTTTCATGGGGCTTTGATCTTTGAAACAACGTTTTTGGGGTTGAGCAAGAAGCCATTACGTTTTGAAAGCCTCCTTGCTGCCAAAAACTATTATCCGCAGGACTCTCTCCATGGAATC
>NZ_FNJI01000077.1 GCF_900104445.1 Desulforhopalus singaporensis
CGGATTTTCCTGGATCTGCAGTACCGTCTCTTCATCACTCAGGGTCAACTTATGCTTGATGATCATCGCACCGATCACCAGGCGTGCATCTTTTCCCGGACGCCCCTTATTGGGATTCATCGTCTTGTAATAACATGCAGCCAAGTCGTCCCACGGGATAACTGCGCTCCATTTTACCCACCGGTTCTTCGGATTCAGTGTACCGCCAAAAGGAAGGCTAAATCCATCCAGGCTGAGTTGCTTACTGCTCGTATATTGGATCATGTGCAAGCCTTTTGAGGAATATCCTGTTAAATTTCTACACATTATACACGATTCATCGGTTTTATGCTCGCGATTACGGACAGTTATTCGTTATTGAGGAGAATCTAAATATCTTTCGCCTTTAAAAGCTCTTAACCATCTAATATAAAAAATATTAAAAAAACAAAAGATATTCATGCATTCATACCGCAAAGGGGGCAATTTTCGACGATGAATGACACGTACGGCCTGCTATCGAAAAAGTGGGTGAGTTCTGAGGTCATTATGGCAGAAAGATACTCTCCTACTGTCTGCTGCAGATCGAGGCGAATCATCTCAAAGAGTGCTTCTGGTTTCTTTTGAATTTCATTGAAGATGATATCACCTAAGATACTGTAATTTCTACTTTCATGGCGCTTTTCCTTTGGTTTTGATTTCTTGGCAGATATTGAAACTTTATTTTAGGAAAAGCGCCTTTTTGGGGTTCATAAATTTTCACACAATATTTTTTACACCACCCTGGAAATCGTTTGCAAGTATGGCATAACGTATCACCTAAGTCGTTGATATTTAAGAATCCAACTAAAAATTTGGATCATAGGTTTAAGGTTCACCTGTTCCTAACGCCAAGCTTTAATACATCACGCAAATATCGAACACTATCCTCGCAAGCTTTCATCTCTCTTACACGCGCCTCTTCTATCGGCTCATCAAAACGTTCAAGTGCGATTTCATTTTCGAAAATTATAGTGTCCATAGGAGATTTCTCGAGGATTTGTTGCACCATCTTAGGACAGTCAAGTGATCCTTGCCCATGAGCAGCGCCAATATCACGTACCCCAAGGGAATCCACGACAATAATATCATCGCTGAAATGGCAACAATATGCCTTGGGCAGCATTCTTTCCATAGTGTAGTAAGGATTGTCTATAACTCGCATGGGGTTGCAAGTGTCAACGCAGGCGCCGATCAGAGGATGGTTCAGCTTGTCAACCAGCCACATAACTTCATCCGCAAATGTATCTGTATGGTTTTCGATCGCGATTTTCATACCATACTCTTCGATCATAGGAATTGCTCCGTGGAAAATCTCATACTTTTCAACAAGCTGCTTCATGATTTCCGGATTCATGCAAGATCCATAGAGAATTCTGTCTCTCTTGACGTCCAGACTGAATTTTACGAGTTGACATGCAAGCTTGTGGCCGATTTCAAGCGCTTCCTCTATAGTGCAGTTTATACGTGAGTCGTTTTCTGAATCGAAGGAAGAATTGAATTCAAGGAATAGTCCTCGATCCTCCGCATCTTTTTTAACCTTAGACAGATTCTCATCGTCAATTGTCACCAGATCAACCTTTGTAATATGAAGGCCATCCAATTCCCATTCTACAGCCTTGTCCATCAGTTCCTCCAGTGACATAACTCTCCCAGGACGATCATCACGGGAATCACCACTCTCGCAAAAACCAAAGAAATGCAAAGTATATGTGTGCATGCCAAGTTTAAGCTGACGTTTTGAGTTTTCTGACATAGTATTCTCCTTTGAATATTTTTTTTGCTGAAGGACAGTTCATGAAATGCATCTCATGTTGGCGCCGGGTGACATCACACGCGCAGATATTTGTTATCGACACCCCTGGAGATCAGATACTCCGTGAGTGACGGCGCCAGTTCGCCCGATAGCCGAGGCTGCTCGTATTTCTCGAGTATTGCAGTCATTCGTTTATCAATATTGTCATTTATGGCTTCATAGGAAGTCTGGCCGGAAGCCAACCTCCGCGCGCCGATCTGCGGATTCCAGATTTCCTGCCGACAAAGCCGTGCCGTATGTGACGAGGTTATGAATTGACCGCCCGGACCGACTTCGGTTATGACATCCAAAGCCAGGGAGTCATCGTCGATCCGCACTCCTTCCCGAAGCCTTCTCACCAGACCGATGACCTCGAGATCGACCATGAATTTATCAAAACTAATGCCTTTGCCGCTGTCTAATCCGCCCCCGGCCAAGAGGACCATATTGACGTTTTCCTGCGAACAGGTCTGCAGCAGCATCATGCTCTCATAGCCACTTTGAACACAGACTTTTTTGGCATCACTGGTACTCCCACCGCTGCGACAAGGTAAACCATAGCTTTTCGCCAGCCGGGCGCCGCACATAATCGCAAGCGGATGCTCGGGCCCGCCGACGACAAAGGCGCCGGTGCGGAGGTCGGCGGAGGTTGCCTGGTTCCCGTAGACGACGGGAACGCCTTCGCGGATCATCTGGGTGACGGCAATCCCAGCCAGGGCCTCGGCGTTACTCAAAGCCATCATCCCGGCGATGGTGATCGGCGCGGTAAAACCTTCCATCGGCGCCGGCGTCACAAAAACAGGCTGCCCGTGCGAGGCATAGGCAATAAGAGTATCCAGGGCGTTACGGTCCATCTGCAGAGGGCTCAACGTATTGACAATGGTCATGATCCTCGGCTTCTCGGCCAGCTTTTCCCTGCCGTCGAAAACAAACGCCAGCATATCGAACATCGAACTCATCTGTGTTTCACTGCCTTCAATGCCGATAAGGGCCTTGTCGGAGTGAAGCAAGGTATTATATATCATCAGCTCAAGGTTGTGCCGGCAGTTGTCGAGATCCGACGGCTGAATAAGAATACCGCCGTTGGTCTGGAAATAGTCGGAACAATGTACCAGCTTCAGGAAGCGAATATAATCATCGAGGGTACCCTTGCGGATACGGCCGTCCCGGTCAATCATATATGGCGCACCATAAGCGGGCCCCAACACCATATTATCGCCACCAAGGACAAAATTATTTTCAGAGTTTCGGGCGTGTACCGTAAAGGATTTCGGCGCCTTCTCGACCCAGCCCATAAGCTGGTTTTCTTTAAAATAGGCGGTCTCCCCGTCGACCCTAATCCCTTTTTCCCTAAGTAATTCAATGATTTTCGGGTGTTGAAACCGCATGCCGGCGGTTTCCAGGATCCTCATCGAAGCATTGTGAATTTTATACAAATTTTCAATCATGACAACCTCGCAAAAAAACTTTTTAAAAACGGTGATGGCTAAGAAAGAATTCAAAAAATGAAGAATTTTTACGACGCCATCAATCATGAAATGATACCGGCCCTGCACCCTTGAGATAATTACCGCAGAACGTATAGTTGCCCAAGCAGCCATCATGAGGGCAACAAATGTCCGGTTGATAATCTTTCGCCGCAGCAGTCCGTAGGATATACTTGACAGACCGCCGGTAATATGAACATCCGTATATTTCCCCTTTATTCCACGCATCGCATCGAGCACCATGGTGCTTTTTTCCGTATGCGTGCTGATCGGCAAAATCCTGATTGGTAGAAACTTCGCCGATCATAATCTTGACCTGATCACGCAAACCGCTTTCACTGATTGCATCGATGTTTTTTCATCATCGCCATGGTCGTCGTCAACAGGGCGGAGAAGGCGACGATCTTCGCCCCACTTTCTTTGATTTTCGCGACAAATTGTTCGGGCGAGATATCGCCGCCGAGAATGATGTCTACTACCTTGCTTAAATCTGCAATTGTACTATCTCCTGTTTTGCTGATTTTATCTGAAACTCAGAGCAAGTGGTTGTAATCCTGCAGTCCAGATTTCCATTGTTCGTTGTGACTGAGGCATCTGGTCCAGCCATGCTAGTTTATCTACATGTCCTCATCAAAAACACTGATCAACCTTTCAGCCATTTCTTCTCCAATTCCTTGAGAGCGGCTACCTTGTCCGGATCCAGCGGCGGTACCTCGTAATTTTCCTCAATATCGATCACCTTTTCATTAAGCGCTTTTATCAAATCATGAGCCTCGCTGACACCCATCGCTGGGCGGGTAAAATAGGTCGGCTGCCAGAAGCTGCGGAAATTCTGCAGGGTGTGCTTCTGAATGAGATAGTTGCCACCGGCGCCGACCGAATCAATCACATCGATGGCCAGGGTTTCATCGGTTACCTGAATCCCGCGCATGAAATGTTTGACATGATCGATGACCTCATCACAGAAGAGTACCGTCGTCGGGTCCACCAGACTTGCCTGATCCAACAGAGCCACATCGTGTACGAGGTTGGCTCCGGTCAGCACCGCCAGCAGACAGGACATGCCGATCTCGGCGGCCCCTTGCGCATCCAGAGCCTTGGTGTCGGTACAACCGGCCGTTCCCCAGAAGGGCAGATGGAAATAGGTGGCGATATCGGCAAGGGCCGCACACTGCAGATACAATTCAGGTCCGCCGTAGACACAGACGGTCGACTTCATATCCATGACCGTGGCGACACCGCCGTATAGGAACGGCGCCCCTGGGTTGGTCAGCTGATGGATCACCAGCCCGGCAAGCGATTCCGCATGGCTCTGGGCCAGCAGACCGGCGGAGGTGGCCGGCGCGGTCGCCCCTCCCATGGGGATCGGATAATAGACGATCGGCATTCTATGCTCGGCACAGATCATCAGCTCCTTGATGGCATGATCGTCATGGACAAGCGGAGAAATGGGTTCCCCGAGCTTCATCATATAGGGATTCATCTTCAATTGCTCACGACCGCCGACAATGATAGATGCCATCTCGATGATATCGAGCAGGGCGTCCGGGCCGTTTGGACTGAAGGAGATCGCCTTGCGCTGGTTGAGCATCATCTCCCGGATATTCACCCGGTCAACAATTTCCGGGGGAAGATCGGCCGCGAAAGCGCCAACCTGGACAACATCCATATGCCGGGTGTAATCCATGATCTTTGCCATTCTGGCGGCGTCCGAGGCGACAAATTTGCGCCGCTGACGGGTCTGGGGATCGACGATATCGATGTTATCGACCAGGGGAGAAAAGTGGGTCTTTCCCGTTTCCATGCGATAGGCTCTGTTGCCGTCACGGTCACAGAGCACAAATCTTTCCGGTACGGTATTCAATGCCCGGTCGACCAGGTAGCTGGGAATCCTGACCAGACCCTTGTCTTCAACCACGGCACCGTGACTATACAGGAGATTTCTTGCCTCTTCATTGTGGATCAGAGAACCGGTCCTTTCCAGAATATCGCAGGCCGCCAGGTGTATTTCTTTTATCTGGCTATCAGATAAAACACGCATGCGAGGAGTGATTTGGGTTAAATTGGCAAACATGGCATTTCCTTTTTTGATCTTTTTTTCTTATTTTTTTGATTTCAGCTCTGTGTGGACAGGCGCTGTTTTCCCAACTCTGTTTGTATTTTTATGAAACCTTTCTTGTGGAGATCTCCAGCACAATAGCCCGTACCGCCACCAAGGCTTTTTTTGTCCGCAACGGCTTCCCGACACCCCCTCTGCATGAATATCAGCGGGCATGATTTTCGCACCATTTCTGACAAAAGAACGTACCCAAGCTGTCTTCCGCGAGATTTGAGCCGATCAATCCTCATCAAGTTCCTTCCCCTGAATTCCCCTGAGCAGCGCCCCCTGGGTGACAACCCCCACGCAGTTGCCGCCTTCCATAATTTGAATGATTTTGGCGCCGGTGCTGACCATCAGGTCAATCAGCGCATCGAGGTCTTCGTCGGGGGAAGAAACCGGACACCCTTCCAAGTTTGCGTCCGGGTATTTTTTTTTGAAGTAACCGATACTCCACATCACGGTATGGGCGTAGACGAGATGGAGGCGGGAGATACCGGCAACAAAATCGGCGACATAGTCATCCGCAGGCTGAGTGACTATATCTTCCGGAGTACCTATCTGCACCAGCACCCCGTCTTTCATGATGGCGATTCGATGCCCGATCCGAATCGCCTCATCCAGATCATGGGTAATAAAGAGGGTCGTCTTTTTCATTTTCGCAGACAATTCCAGGAACTGGTCCTGCAGCTGCCGGCGAATAAGGGGGTCCAGGGCGCTGAACGGTTCGTCCATAAGCAGAATATGTGGATCAGCGGCCAAGGCCCTTGCCAGCCCCACCCGCTGCTGCATACCACCGGAGAGTTCATCCGGATAGCTCTCGCCCCACTCCGCCAGTTTGACGATACGCAACGCGTTATCCGCCACCTTATATCGTTTTTCCCGCCCTATTCCCCTTAATTTGAGCGAGAAGGCAACATTCTCCCTGACGTTTTTGTGCGGCAACAGAGCCATGTTCTGAAAGACCATGCCGATTTTTTCGGCTCGAATCCTTCTAAGCTCTTCAGGGGCCATCATTGTAATATCGTTACCTTCAATGAACACAGTCCCGGAAGTAGGATTAATCAGCCTGTTTACATGTCGCACGAGT
>NZ_FNJI01000084.1 GCF_900104445.1 Desulforhopalus singaporensis
GTATTGGAGCTGTCGGTTTTGATGGGGCCTCCGTCTTTGCCCGTATGTTCCAAATGCCTTGCATCCCTCCAGCGTTCCGGGGCCCTGTTTTTCAGAAAGAAGATCGTAGCGGTCACATCAGAAGCGACCGCCTTGTTCACAGTCTTTGTCGTGACAAGCTTCTCCTCTGTTTCTCCTGTATCTGGATCAACGATTATCTTCAGCTCCTGGGTCGACTCTTTCGTTCGATACCCTTTGATGCGCTTGAGGAGTGAGTCTTCGGCGGTCATTGTGTCGAATTTATCCCTGCCGCTTTTTATGGCGTTGCAGAAACCCTCATTTGCATCCATCCAGCGATAGACAGTGACTCTGTCGACACCAAACAGCTTTGCAATTTTCGACACTGTGAAACCGCCTTCAACGCATGCCACGTATGCGATTTGATCGTATTCCGGTTTGTATTTTCCCGTTCCTTTTGGTCTTGCCATCTATCCTCTCGCTATTTCCCAATACTGACAATATCCTTCTGAATTTTTCCAACCAGCAATTCATGGTCGATGAAGGTCATTTCTCCATCCCTCTTTCTAGTTCGTCGTTGGATTTTTTTGCTTGTTTTTTCTTTGCGATTGATGAAAGGGATGCTTCTTTTGTATTAGTCTCTAATGTTTTCAATATGAATTGCACCTCGCAAGATACTGTTTCTTCCCCACTTATTTAACAAACAAACATATATTAATCCGAAATTGTCTAAAATGATCCAAAAAATCCGAAAATCTTTTGTAACATCAATCGCCAAAATAATTGCCACAATTATACCAGTAAGACCAAAATAAAAGGCATAAAATAGGTTTATAGTTTTTTCATTTATTTTTATGTGCAAAATAGCTTCATTGCTGTGATTTTCACGCCAATCTTTTATATAAGCAAAAACTACAATAAAAAGAAAAACTGCTTGGAGTGCAAAAAATAAAAAATTATCAGACAATAAAATTTTCAAATTATGCAAACAAGTAAAAAATATTTTACTTGTTATATTTATCAGGTCATTTTGTATTGTATTCATATATGATATAGTTTTGATTGTGTGCAAATATATTCCATCACACTTTGTTAATTAATTCACCGGTATTTATTAATATATACAGTTAAACTTGTAGTTATTTTCTTTTAATGTTGTCTTAACTCTCCCCATAGAAAAAACATTAAGAAATAATTCTTATTATCAATTTAACACTATAAAGCGCGCATGATACATTATTGTTAAAAATATATATTCTGTCAACAAACAAAAATTGTTGATTGAACACACTAGATAAAATAAAAATGTCTACAATATCAAATAGAAAGAATATTATTTTTTTCTGCAATGAGTGGTGTAATTAGGTTCTGATGTTTTTTTACTTGGTTAACCAAATCCTGTTATATATAATTATAGTAGCTTGCGTAACTGTGTATTTAATAATTTTAATATTCCTTATGATTTTATGTAATTACACTCAATATCAAGCGCTTCACAGAGAGGAGGAAACGAGATGATTGAACAATATGTTTTTATTGTAGAAAATCTAACTTTGGCTATTCAAAACTTAACCTCTGTTATTAAACTTATTATTTCGGGTTTTTTTGATCATGTCACTCCTGTTATTTTGTTTATTCCGGTGTCAATAATATTGACTCATTTCTTTGACGACTCCGACAGTCACAGAGGAATTTGTGAAAAAATAAGGGCAAGATACTGTCTTTTGAAAATAAACCCTCTGGATTTATGGAATATAGACCCAGAAAACAAAAATAATGACAAAACAAAGCCAGAAAAAGAAATAGATCGCGAAGCTCAAGCTGTCCTGTTGGAAGATTATTTGCGTTTTAGATTGATTAAACTGCATTTTGGGTTAGTAACAAGTGTTGTTGCTATTGGGCTAGGATTGTGGAATATGGCGGTTATTCATTTTTTTTACATTAATTGCGTTAAACATAATGCAGTTATAGCTTTTTTTCTTGCGTTAGTAATGTTGTTAGTATTTGGCGTGCAAGCTGCTTATATAGAACAGCAAAGAGGTACCAAACGGCGCATTGATGAAATTGATGATGAAAAACATAAAAATAAATATTTTGACAAAGGTGGTTTTTCTGAACAATGCGAATTGTGTATTAAAGCAAATAACATCTTTTTAGAGAGTATTGAAACAACTTTGTCCTATAAAACAAGTAAGAAGGTAATGAATATTTTAGATAAAATAATTCGATCATACCTATGGTCGAACTTTCCTATAATTATATGGTTTTTTCTTATTGTTGCGAGAAACACATTTAACTGACATGACTTGAAATTTTTAAAAATTATTTTTTTCTATCTTGGTATCAGAAGATAAGACTATCAATCCGGCGGGCTTTTTCATCAGCCACAACACACACTAACTGTCTGATTTTAAAGTTACAAATTTAACCTAAATGCCCACCGGATTAATAACACAATTCTATTTGCATTATTGCCCGGCCGATGATCTCCGGTATTTGCGGGATGACTGCGTTTCCGAGCGCTTTAAGTCTGTCCACCCGGCAGGAAACCCCATCAGCCACTCGACCCACTCCGGGTTCAGCTGGCCACCGGGTTTTTCCCCTTTTCTCAACAGAGAACCAGGAATCGAATCCCTTTCTCTCTGCGAGACGGGTAGCGTACTGTTTTTGCTGTCCTGTGCGGTTGGTGTTGGCCAGAGAACCGAAACATGATTCAATGGAGTCCCACCTTGCGCATATTTTGTGGTTCTGGTTCCTATCGCTACGTGTGCTGTTGGCGTAGGCAACAATCCAGATTCTGTCCCTTTTGTGCGGGGCATCGACACCGACAGCCGGAATAACAAACGTCCAGCTTTTGTAGTTTTCACTTTCCAGGTCAGAAAGCACCTGGTCGAGGCCCATACTGATGTGCCCAGCAACATTCTCGGCAACAACCCACCGGGGAGAAAGCTCTTGTATGAGTCGTAAATATTCCGTCCAGAGATAACGGTCATCTTCTGAGCCTCTTCGCTTCCCGGCAGCACTGAATGGTTGACAGGGATATCCTCCACAAATAAGGTCAATTGTTTCGGTGATGTCTGTTGCATTCAACTTCCTCACATCTTCAAATATCGGCACGTCAGGCCAGTGTTTCCGGAGCACTTTGCGGCAATATGGTTCAATCTCACAGAACGCTGCGGTACTCATCCCCGCCCGTTCAAGGCCGAGGGAAAAGCCGCCGATGCCGCTGAAAAGATCCAGCACTTTAAGCGTCAGTTTCTGCTCCATTTTCAAAAATCCTTTTGTCCGGCACTTCTTTTTTCCATCAATTCGCTATCGGTTTGTACGAGTCACACCGCTCTTTGTCGAAACCCTCTTTGCCCAGGTTCTTGCAGGGTGCACGCTGGTTGTACTGACAGATCTCGCAGTTAACTTTGCCGTGAGAAACAGTTCCTGGTGCAGCCCTTGCCTTGTTCTGCTCCTTGCTGAGCCAGGTCGAGATATGGTTCCGGATACCGGCTTTGGTTTTACGCCGCTTTGGATTGTCAATGCTCCACTGACGAGCTCTTTTGAGCACCTGGAGGACGTCAACGCCTGGAAACGTCTCTTGCCATTCGTCGATGTCTTTTTGCAAAATTGCAAATTCTCCATCACGAGGGATCAAAGGAAAAACCAACACTGGAGATTCGACCGGTTCGTCTGTCGCTTCCGGTTCGGTTTTATCGTCAGATAACTCCGAACAAGAGTAGTTTTCTTGCTCTTGTTCTTGTTCTTGCTCTTGCTCTTGTATTCGGGATGGTTTGGGGCAACGTTCCAGTAACGTTTTATGTAACGTTTCGTCAAGATATGTTAAGTTGTTGAAAAACTTATAAATAAGGTTTGTATTCGGTATATCATGCAGGTCTTTTAAGTTGCCTTTCAACACATTTTGGTTTTCAGGATGGTTGTACTTCCACCAGGTGGGAATAAAGAGCACACGAAACGTTTTGTCGTACTCCCATTTGAACTTCGAACAAACGTTCCTGAAACGTTCCAGAAACGTTTCGTAGTCTATTCCGATATCCTCAGCGGCCCTTGCCGGCGAAAAATTAAACAGACCTATCCTGTTGGTCTGAGCGGTCATCACATAGATCGCTATCAGCTTGTCTCTTTCGCTCAACAAGAGGAAGTTTTCGTCCTTCCATAATCTTGGATCTATTTTCCTGTACTTCTCAGCCATTATTTACGCCCCTTGCGCTGCTGTTTTTCGCGCTGATAGATAGACACTTCTCTTCCTTCGTTGTATCTGCACTTGGCGCAAAGAGCCTGGTATTGAGCCTTTCTGCACCAGGCCCTTGGCACTTCCTCAAGGTTCTTTTTATGGCCGACTGTCTGCATCTGGCATAGAACCCTGCTCATGAGGTTGCCTCCAATTGATCAAAGCAAAACCACTGCTCTACAATCTGTTCCCTGGTATAAAACGAATATTTTGCATCGTCCGCAGTCCACCTGCCGTCCATCCTGACCCGATACAGAGGCAGCTGCCAATATTCATCAAAATCACTTTTTCTAATCGGCACCATGGGGCTAAAAAGTTTGCGAGTGGATTGCTTACGCATTGACTCACCCCAGGTGCGCCTAAACTGGGAGACATGAAACAGCTCCAGTT
>NZ_FNJI01000078.1 GCF_900104445.1 Desulforhopalus singaporensis
ACCTTGCAAGGTGTGGACCGAAAGAGGCTCATTAGTCCACAGCCAGGCCCATGTCACACCGAAAATCACTTCAAGCAGTGACAACAGGGAAATTTTCGGAGCAGGAAGCTCCCTGGCCAATCGTACCATCAGAAGGCAAAGCCAGCTGTACCACACCAAGCATCCCCAGAAGGCGCAGGTCATGGGCAGATGTTTTGAACTCACCGGTTTTCACTTCGGCGATACGACCGCAAGCAATGGGGCATTGCTTGCATAATACCCACTGTTCCTGACCAGGTGTATATTGAAAAATGTGGTGTAGAGTTGTTCAGCCTTGCCCTATGAGCTGGCCTGCCAATATTTGGTTGGCCAGTCACTGGCGACATCGTTGAGACCCATATCGCCGGCGGTTCCGGTTCCATGCTCCCGGAAACCGTCAGCAGTCTCGCTGCTTCGAATTGTTTTCATGGCTGTTTTAATGGCCACTTTGATTCTGTCTGGGTCTGCAAATGCAGGCTTGCACGAACCTTTGACGGCAATACCCAGCAGGTTTTTTTTACCCCATGACGGCACCTCCGCCACATCTACCGGCAGCACGCTGCTCGACCATCAAGGTGGCAAACTTCACCAGGTTCTCGGCGGCGGGGCCAATGCACATCACCGAACATTTGGGATATTCAACTCATCACGAATCATGTCGGTTTTTTCATTGGCGGTTTTTCCCCTCAGTTTTGCAGCAGGCTTCAGGGCGACATCGTCGTTGTTGATGGAAAGGTATACGGGCTATGATGATCGTCCTTCGATTATCAGAGCATCGTACCCGGATCTTCTCAAATCAGGGTCGAAGTCGCCGCCAGATCTTTACTTTCCCCAAACCTGAGTCAAAGGGGACTTGAAACAGGCCATGATGCTGCCACCTGCCGGAACATTATTGGCGGTCAAGGGGCTTGTGGAGAAAACAAGCTTGTTTTTCGCTGAAAGTGTATCGATGCCCGCCTTAAGTTCATCGTAAAGCAGGCGGGCACCATATCCAACACCTCCGATAAACTTGCGTAAAATATTGGTATTGATTTTTTCGATCTTTATTTCGCCCGTGCTGAGAGACACTCTCAACTGCTTACCAAATATCCATAAAGTGTATCGCTCATCGTTTCCTCCTTTGAGCATGATACGGAATTGTCAAAAGCTTATTTCGGTCGATATTAAAAAACGGACCTGTTCTCTATTTGTTCATTGCAAGACTTATGTGGCATACAGTGGGAGCTTTATTGTGCGCCCGCCGTCCACTACGATGGTTTGGCCAGTCACAAAACCCGAGTTTTCGCTTGCCAGAAACACGGCAACGTCCCCGATGTCCCTGGGTACGCCAATTCTGCCCACGGGGTGCAGGCCCAGAAGCGCATCCATAGCCTTTTCAGGATCGGCTTGGGTACTGATGAACTCGTCTGACAGATCAGACCGAATCCACCCAGGAGCAATAGCGTTGCAGCGAATATTGTATTTCCCCAGGTCAACCGCCAAGGCCCGAGTCAAGCCGTGAATACCCGCTTTCGAGGCACAATAAGCGCTGTGCAGTGGATTGGATCCGATGCCTTCGATGGATCCAATGTTGATGATGCTGCCGCCACCCTGTTTTTTCATTACCGGCAATGCATATTTGCAGAGCAGTACCGGTGCCTTGAGATTCACGTTTAGCATGCGATCCCATTCTTCTATTTCCATATCTTCAAGGGAGACGCAAAAATCGATGCCTGCATTATTGACTATGATATCCAATCTGTCGAATTGACTGACGGCAAAGGGGATTATATCCGTCAGAGAAGCTGTCTTGGAGAGATCGGTTCGTACGAACGCGACTTTTGGGTTCTTTGCAAGTTCATTGTCCAGATCGCTTCTCTGAGCAATAACAACTTTGGCACCTTCTGCAAGAAAGCGTTCAACAATACCAAGTCCGATGCCGCGGCCTCCTCCAGTCACCAGCGCGACGCGATCCTTTAATTGGTCCATATGCAACTCCTTAAGCGTTGGGTTTTGCGCCTGACACTTCCACGCACGCGCCAGTAATGTAACGCGCATCGTCGGACGCTAGGAAAAAGATAACATCGGCAATGTCTTCCGGTTCTGCAATCCGTCCCAATGGAACCGTAGCGTTTAGTTTTTCTATGCCTGTTTCAGGATCTATGCCGCGGATTTTGAATCCGGTCCTTAGCATCGGTGTATTCACCTCCTGGGGGCATACCGCATTGACGCGGATCTGATTCGGTGCGTAATCTCTAGCCAGGCATTTGGTAAATATGGCAAGGGCCCCTTTGCTGGTGGTATAGGCTATATGGTTAGGGCCGGGATAGAGACCCCACATGGACGATGTGTTGACGATGGCTCCGCCGCCTTGTTTCTGCATATGCGGGATAGCGGCCCGGCAGAGATAGAAAACAGCTGTAAGGTTTACATCGAAGCATGAATGCCACATCTCGTCTGTGGTGTCCAGGATGGGTCCCCGGGGAATGATACCGGCGTTATTGATCAGTATGTCGACACCACCAAATTTTTCAGCTGTGTGGGCAATCAGATTTTCACAATAGCCTTTTTCAGCCAGATTTCCAGGAAAAGTCTGTATCTCTGTGCCCAGTTTAGACAATTCGTTCCAAATTTCCAGACAGCCCTGTTCAGACAAGTCGGAAATCATTACCTTAGCGCCGTTGTTTGCAAATTTTCTGGCTAGCGCGCGACCCATGCCACCGGCGCCGCCTGTAATTACGATAGATTTATCCTTGAAACGCATATCTAACCTCCTGTACTATTATTCTTTAGGCTTCTTTTGAAACAGATTGATGGCCCCTAGATAGACACGTTCAATCATGACAACCTCGCAAAAAACTGTCAAAAAACGGTGATGGCTAAGAAAAAAATCAAAAGATGAAGAATTTTTACGACGCCATTTCCGTTTTACGGTTTTTACGAGTTTGTCATCCCTTGATAAATCGGGATGGGAGAAACTTCATCACTGGTTATGCAACCAGCTCTTTGGCCAGTCTCGCCGCCGAGCCTGCATCGGGGGCATAGCCATCCGCCCCGATCTGCTCGGCAAAATCCTGATTGACGGGAGCCCCGCCGATCATAATCTTGACCTGATCACGCAAGCCGCTTTCACTGATTGCATCGATCGTCTTTTTCATCATCGCCATGGTCGTTGTCAACAGCGCGGAAAGCGCGACGATTTGCGCCCCACTTTCTTTTATTTTCGCCACAAATTGTTCGGGGGCGATATCGACGCCGAGATTGATGACCGTCATTCCCGCGCTTTCCATCATCATGGCGACGAGATTCTTGCCGATGTCATGCAGGTCCCCTTTTACGGTGCCGATCACCACTTTCCCCTTGGCGCTGCCGCTCTCTTCCGGCAGATGCGGCTTGAGGATTTCCACGGCAGCACTCATGTTCATGGCGCAGTTCAGCACCTCGGGGATGAACATGTCCCCGCTTTCCATTTTTTCGCCGACGATATCCATGCCTTTGATCAGGCCTTCGTTCAGGATGTCCTTGCCGTCCGCACCGCCGTTCAGGTTGGCCTGCACCTCGGCAATCAACTTGTCTTTGTCGCCGCCGAGAAGGATCTCTACTACCTTGCTCAAATCTGCCATTGTACTATCTCCTGTTTTCTGATTTTATTTGAATTCCTTCATCACAAACACTGATCAACCTTTCAGCCATTTCTTCTCCAATTCCTGCAGAGCGGCTACCTTATCCGGATCCAGCGGCGGCACCTCGTAATTTTCCTCAATATCGATGACCTTTTCATTAAGCGCTTTTATCAAATCATGGGCCTCGCTGACACCCATCGCCGGGCGGGTAAAATAGGTCGGCTGCCAGAAGCTGCGGAAATTCTGCAGGGTGTGCTTCTGAATGAGATAGTTGCCACCGGCGCCGACCGAATCAATCACATCGATGGCCAGGGTTTCATCGGTTACCTGAATCCCGCGCATGAAATGTTTGACATGATCGATGACCTCATCACAGAAGAGCACCGTCGTCGGGTCGACCAGACTTGCCTGATCCAGCAGAGCCACATCGTGTACGAGGTTGGCGCCGGTCAGCACCGCCAGCAGACAGGACATGCCGATCTCGGCGGCCCCTTGCGTATCCAGAGCCTTAGTGTCGGTACAGCCGGCCGTTCCCCAGAAGGGTAGATGGAAATAGGTGGCGATATCGGAAAGGGCCGCGCACTGCAGGTACAGTTCAGGTCCGCCGTAAACACAGACGGTCGACTTCATGTCCATAACCGTGGCGACACCACCGTAGAGGAACGGCGCTCCGGGATTGGTCAGTTGATGGATCACCAGCCCGGCAAGCGATTCCGCATGACTCTGGGCCAGCAGACCGGCGGAGGTGGCCGGCGCGGTCGCCCCTCCCATGGGGATGGGATAATAAACGATTGGCATTCTATGCTCGGCACAGATCATCAGTTCCTTGATGGCATGATCGTCATGAACAAGCGGAGAAATGGGTTCCCCGAGCTTCATCATATAGGGGTTCATCTTCAATTGCTCACGACCTCCGGCAATGATGGACGCCATCTCAATGACATCGAGGAGAGCGTCCGGGCCGCTGGGGCTGAAGGAAATCGCCTTGCGTTGGTGAAGCATCATCTCTCGGATATTCACCCGGTCAACAATTTCCGGGGGAAGATCGGCCGCGAAAGCGCCAACCTGGACAACATCCATATGCCGGGTGTAATCCATGATTTTTGCCATTCTGGCGGCATCAGCGGCGACAAATTTTCGCCGCTGACGGGTCTGGGGATCGATGATGTCGATGTTATCGACCAGGGGAGAAAAATGAGTCTTTCCCGTTTCCATGCGATAGGCTCTGTTACCGTCACGGTCACAGAGCACAAATCTTTCCGGTACGGTATTCAATGCCCGGTCGACCAGGTAGCTGGGTATTCTGACCAGACCGTTGTTTTCAACCACAGCGCCGTGACTATACAGAAGATTTCTCGCTTCTTCATTGTGGATGAGAGAACCGGTTCTTTCTAGAATATCGCAGGCCCCCAGATGTATTTCTTTTATCTGGCTGTCAGATAAAACACGCATGCGAGGAGTGATTTGGGTAAAATTGGCAAACATTGCATCTCCTTTTTTGATCTCTTTTCTTATTTTTTTCGATTTCAGCGCTGTGTGGGCAGGTGCTGCTTTCCCAACTCTGTTTGTATTTTTATGAAACCTTTCTTGCGGAGATCTCCAGCACAATAGCCCGTGCAACCACCTAAGCTTTTTTTCTTCCGCAACGGCTTCCCGATACCCCCTCTGCATGAATATCAGCGGGCATGATTTTCGCACCATTTCTGACAAAAGAACGTACCCAAGCTGTCTTCCGCGAGATTTGAGCCGATCAATCCTCATCAAGTTCCTTCCCCTGAATTCCCCTGAGCAGCGCCCCCTGGGTGACAACCCCCACGCAGTTGCCGCCTTCCATAATTTGAATGATTTTGGCGCCGGTGCTGACCATCAGGTCAATCAGCGCATCGAGGTCTTCGTCGGGGGAAGAAACCGGACACCCTTCCAAGTTTGCGTCCGGGTATTTTTTTTTGAAGTAACCGATACTCCACATCACGGTATGGGCGTAGACGAGATGGAGGCGGGAGATACCGGCAACAAAATCGGCGACATAGTCATCCGCAGGCTGAGTGACTATATCTTCCGGAGTACCTATCTGCACCAGCACCCCGTCTTTCATGATGGCGATTCGATGCCCGATCCGAATCGCCTCATCCAGATCATGGGTAATAAAGAGGGTCGTCTTTTTCATTTTCGCAGACAATTCCAGGAACTGGTCCTGCAGCTGCCGGCGAATAAGGGGGTCCAGGGCGCTGAACGGTTCGTCCATAAGCAGAATATGTGGATCAGCGGCCAAGGCCCTTGCCAGCCCCACCCGCTGCTGCATACCACCGGAGAGTTCATCCGGATAGCTCTCGCCCCACTCCGCCAGTTTGACGATACGCAACGCGTTATCCGCCACCTTATATCGTTTTTCCCGCCCTATTCCCCTTAATTTGAGCGAGAAGGCAACATTCTCCCTGACGTTTTTGTGCGGCAACAGAGCCATGTTCTGAAAGACCATGCCGATTTTTTCGGCTCGAATCCTTCTAAGCTCTTCAGGGGCCATCATTGTAATATCGTTACCTTCAATGAACACAGTCCCGGAAGTAGGATTAATCAGCCTGTTTACATGTCGCACGAGT
>NZ_FNJI01000080.1 GCF_900104445.1 Desulforhopalus singaporensis
GCGGCTCTTGCCGATATCGCCAACTATTTTGAACTGCCGTTCTGGGGTACGGCGGGAATGACCGACACCGTGGTGCTCGACGAGCAGGGGGCGGCGGAAATCGGCATGTCCTGTCTGCTCGCGGTCCTGACCGGTGCCAACCTGGTTCATGACGTCGGTCTGCTCGACCAGGCCAGCCTGGTCGATCCGGCCACCATCCTCTTCTGTGACGAGGTGATCGACCACGTGAAGCATTTCATGCGCGGTATCCACCTGAGCCCGGAAACGTTCGCCATGGACGTGATCGACTCGGTTGGTGCCGGCGGCAACTACCTGACATCGAGACACACCCTGGCCCATTTCCGTAATTTCTGGTCGCCGACCTACTTTACCAGGCCGTCGATGGGCAACAAGGAGGGCCAGGACCTGATGGGCGCGCTCAACAAAAAGGTCCTTGAGATCGAGCAGACCCATGAGGTTCCGCCCCTTGAGCCCGAGAAGGTGGGCGCCCTTATGGACCTTGAAAAGAAATGGCTGCGGCGATAATGCTTCCGTTGTTTTCCGGTTCTCTCAGTCATGGCGAATCCCCCCGGTTTTTGCCGGAGGGATTTGCTTGAAAAAAATTGAGAGAACGCAAAGACCACAGGGATAGTCGTGGCTTTACTTACAGGACAAAAGCAGGACGCGGCTGCTCTTGAAAGAGCTAAAATGTATGACGTCATCCCGGGGTCGTGTCATATCAATTTTATGTTCAGCCAAAATAAGGTTATCGCCCTATGAATATGATTTTAAAAATGGTTTTCAAGAGGATTGCACTGGGGCTTCTGACCCTGCTGGTCATCTCCGTTCTGATTTTTGTCGGCGTTGAAGCATTGCCGGGAGATCTTGCCGAGGCCATTCTCGGGCAGAACGCCAGTCCTGAAACGGTTGCCGCTTTCCGCCAGGAACTCAAGTTGGACCTGCCTGCTCATGTCCGCTATTTTGCATGGCTGGGCGGGTTTCTAACTGGAGATCTTGGCAACTCCCTGGCCAATGGCCGGCCGATCGCCGAACTGATCGGGTGGAGGTTCGCCAACTCCATCTTCCTCGCTTCAGCAGCTGCTGTTGTTTCGGTTCCTGTCTCCGTGGTCCTGGGACTTCTGGCCGCTCTCAAGCGAAATACCCTGTTTGACAAGATTATCTCCATGTCTACCCTGAGTACCATCTCGTTTCCTGAGTTCTTCGTGGCCTATATCCTCATCGCTCTCTTCTCGGTCAAGCTGGTACTGTTTCCAAGTATTTCAAGTCTCAACGACCACATGACGTTTGTTGAGAAAATATATACGATTACCCTGCCCTGTCTGACTCTTGTCCTGGTGGTTGCAGCGCATATGATGCGCCAGACACGGGCGGCTATCATCAATATACTTTCCTCTCCGTTTATCGAAATGGCAAGACTCAAGGGGCTCAAGCAGTCGCGAATAATAGTACTGCATGCATTTCCGAATGCCCTGTCCCCGGTAATCAACGTCATCGCGCTGAACCTGGCATATCTTGTGGTAGGTGTCGTTATCGTCGAGGTGGTTTTCGTATATCCGGGGCTCGGGCAGCTGCTGGTGGATTCCGTTGCCAAAAGGGATATTCCGGTGGTTCAGGCAAGCGGGCTTATCTTTGCGGCAACGTACATAGGCGTCAATATCCTTGCCGATGTCCTGTCCATCATAAGCAATCCAAGATTAAGAAATCCGCGATAAGGAGCCAGTGGGGCATGATGCTCAAAATAATTAAGCTTGCCAGGAAATCACCCATAAGCGCGAGGATAGGGTTTGTCATTATCGTAATCAATATTTGCGCAGCGGTTTTTGCTCCCGTTATCTGTCCTTTCGGCGAGACCGAGGTGGTGGGGGATACCTGGCTTCTTGCAAGCGCCGATCATCTCCTGGGCACCGACCACCTCGGGCGCGATATGTTTACGAGGCTTATCTTCGGTGCCCGAAACACCATCGCCATCGCCATGATCATTACGATCCTGTCATTTCTGATCGGTACGGTCACGGGCTTTTTTGCTGCCATCATGGGCGGCTGGGCCGATCTGGTGATCAGCAGAATAGTAGATATACTCATGGCGTTTCCCACTCTGATCTTTGCCTTGATGGTTCTCTCTGTGGTCGGGACCGGCACCCTGCCTCTGATTGTCGTAATTGCCCTGCTGGATTCAACCAGGGTTTATCGGCTCTCGCGTGCGGTGGCCATGGACATCGCGGTGATGGAGTATGTGGAGGCGGCTCGATTGCGGGGGGAAAAGCTGTGGTGGCTCATGCGTGATGAAATCCTTCCCAACGCCATGCCGCCCCTGGTGGCTGAGTTTGGGTTGCGGTTCTGTTTCGTGTTCCTGTTCATTGCAGCTCTGAGTTTTCTTGGGTTGGGAATTCAGCCGCCGACAGCCGACTGGGGCGGGATGGTGCGGGAAAATGCGGGCGCCATTACCTTCGGCATTATGACGCCTCTGTATCCTGCTGCGGCAATCGCCCTGTTGACAATCGGCGTCAACCTGATCGTGGACTGGTTTCTGCATATTGCAAGCGGGCTAAAAGAGTAGAACCTTATTCGTTTTTTCTGGGGTTGGGGGATAAGATGAAAAAATTGCTGGAAATGCGCTCGATTTATATCGAAGGATTGAGTGAGGAAAAGTGGTATCCCATTATCAAAGGTATCGACCTTACCCTCAACAGGGGCGAGGTGCTGGGCCTGATCGGTGAATCCGGAGCTGGAAAGTCAACCCTTGGGATTGCGTCGATGGCATATACCCGGATGGGGTGCCGGATAAGGTCGGGTTCCATAGTGTTCGACGGTACAGAACTTACAGAAGCCACCGCAGAAGAACTGCGCACGCTGCGGGGACGCAGGATAGCGTATGTGGCTCAGAGCGCTGCCGCCTCTTTCAACCCGGCTCACAGGCTGATCAGCCAGTATTCGGAAGGGCCGGTTCAGCACGGCATCATGAGTGCCGAAAAAGCGGCTGGAGAGGCTAAACAGATCTACAGACACCTGCTGCTGCCGGACCCGGAATTTATCGGTTATCGGTATCCGCACCAGGTCTCCGGCGGCCAGCTGCAGCGGGCCATGGTTGCCATGGCCATGGCCTGCCGGCCGGACCTTATCATTTTTGACGAACCAACCACGGCCCTGGACGTTACAACCCAGATTGAGGTTCTTGCCGCCATCAAACGTATAGTACGGGAATACAACACCGCAGCGATCTATATTACCCATGACCTTGCGGTGGTCGCTCAGATTGCCGATCGCATCATGGTACTTCGCCACGGCAACCTGATAGAGGAGAATAGTTGCCGTGAGATGATTGTCGCCCCGAAAGAGGAGTATACACGCCGGCTGCTGTCGGTAAGGGCTTTTGACGGCGCCAAGGATCTTGACCGGAAGCAGGATGAGGTGATCCTCGACGTTCGCGGTGTTACCGCCAGCTACACCGGTAATACCAATGTTGTCGAGGACATTGACCTGGCGATCAAAAGAGGCAGGACGGTTGCGCTGGTCGGGGAGTCGGGCAGTGGCAAGAGCAGCCTTGCCAGGGTCGTCACCGGCCTGTTGCCGCCCGTCAAAGGCACCATCGTCTTCAACGGCAACCGGTTGTCGGGTGAATTGAAGCGACGTACAAAGGCGCAGCTGCGCTCCATGCAGATGATTTACCAGTCCCCCGATACCGCTCTGAACCCGAAACAGAAAATAAGTAAAATCATCGGGCGCCCACTGCAGTTCTATTTTGGGTTGGGCGCCAGGGAGCGTGAAAAACGAGTGCTTGAGCTGCTGGAAAAAATCGAGCTTTCGGCAAAATATTACGACCGTACGCCGATGGAGCTGTCGGGGGGCGAAAAACAGCGCATCTGCATTGCCCGTGCCCTGGCGGCTAAACCTGAGCTGATAATCTGCGATGAGGTTACTTCGGCCCTGGACCAGCTGGTCGCGGAAGGAATCCTGAAATTGCTGCAGAATCTGCAGGATGAGCTTAAGGTCTCCTATCTTTTTATCACCCATGACCTTGCTACGGTAAAGGCATTTTCCGACGAAATCGTGGTCATGCTCAAGGGAAGGATCGTAGAACAGGGACCTAAGGAAGAAGTACTTGTTCCCCCCCATCACGAATACACCGATCTGTTGCTTTCCTCGGTTCCGGAAATGGATCCGGACTGGCTGGAAAATCTTCTTGGACGGCGCAGAAAGGAAGGGAAAATATCTACGGTGATGGATTCTTAGTGAAAACAGTAAGGACAACTTAACGAGCTGGAGAACGATATGAAATTTATGGTCTGTTATGACGAATCCGACGAGGCGCAGGTTGCCCTCCGTGAAGCGCAGAAACATGCGTTGCGGTGGGATGCGGAAATAGAGGTGGTAAACGCAATCCTCCGTGTCGAGCCGATCAGACACAAGCGTCTGTTGGAGTTGGAAGAACAGCTGGAGATTGAAGTGAATCAGCTCTTTGGTAATTACAACATTCCTTATACCGTGACATTGCTTGTGGACGATACCAACATCGGCGAAGAACTTGTCAAGCTAGCTGAAAGAAACGAGGTCGATCTCCTGTTTCTGGGTATTAAAAAGCGTTCAAAGGTCGGTAAAATGCTTTTTGGCTCGACAGCCCAGTACGTGATTTTGCATGCAACCTGTCCGGTGGTGACTGTAAAATAGCCACCGGTCTTTTTTACCGCTTAACCAGCCACATGGTTTGTTCTGTTGAGGAAAAGTGAACTGTATAACAGAAAATAATGAAAGAAGGCTGTTCAGTGATTACCATGATTCCATGGTGCAGTTGTGATGGTCTCGTAACCGGAACCGGTTATCGTAACATGCACGGTGATGGCGATAATCGTCTATGTAACACCCTGTAAAAGTCTGTGCCGGATGTGTGTACACAAATCATTGAAATCAAAGGCTTGCATGGTTTTCAACAGCAGCTTCGTCATTTGTAAAGGGATCCGATGAAAAAAATCGTAATCAAGACCACCACCAGAAAGGACTACAGGTGCCTGTACAGCTGTCGTATGTTTTACCACTTGATCGGGCTCACGTAATATTTTTTCAAGGCGTGACGACACCCGGCAGGCGGTTGTTTTCCGGGGAGTTGCGGATTGTAAGACAAATTGTTTTGATAAAAATGCACATTGCGGAGAGAGTCGATGTTTGAAAAGATTAAGGTGATTTCTGAAAATCCTGAAAGAAAAGCCGGAGTCGAAGGTAATTTTTATAATGATGCGGAAAGTCCTGTCGGACCGGGAATGAATCCGAGAATTCAGAGACTGCGCAAGTTGAGCGTTGAGGCCGAACCGACCATTTCGATCGAGCGCGCCCTGCATGAAACCGAGTTCTACAAGGAAAATTACGGACGATACTCCATTCCCGTACTGCGGGCGATGACTTTTCTCGACCATTGCACAAGAAAAACAATCTATATCGGCGACGACGAACTTATTGTCGGGGAAAGAGGGCCGAAACCCAAAGCAATCCCGACTTTCCCGGAACTGACCTGCCACACCGTCGAGGATTTTCATGTGCTCAAC
>NZ_FNJI01000081.1 GCF_900104445.1 Desulforhopalus singaporensis
AACGCGGCCTGGATTAATCCTCCGAAATTGCAGGCAACTAATGAAAAAACAAAATGAATTTTTGTTTTCTCAATAACAAACATAGGTTCCGTATGTTGGTCATGGCATTCAAGGTTAACGGAGCGCAGCGGAGTTGCCCAAAGGGCTTGGCCTTGACTGTTATGGCCAACATGCTACTCGTATCAACACAAAGAAGGTAGTCTAAATTACCAACAAAGGTGTCTCATTTTCATTGACACATTCCGCTTCTCGGTATTTCGCAATCCATTGATAGATAACGGTTCTCGTAAATCCAAGGGCCTTTATGACAGTTTCGGGGCTCTCTCCAGCTTCCACACGCTGTACAGCCCGTATGCGGATGGCTTCAAGGCCTTTGCGGTCAATTTTTCTTCCATCATCAGTTTCCATGCCCGGAGTATAACACATGTCTACTGATCAATGAACTGATTAATAACGCTAATGTTAGCGCGGCTGGTATTTTGCAACAGTAAAAACCTTTTTGATATCAACATGAACGCAAAATTAATCACATATTATGGTGAGGATCTATCCAGTTTGCCACCCGTTCAATAATTGGGTCGCATCCCTGAGATGGCGTAAAAAAAAGAAAAAATGCTTAGGTGGAAAATAGGGCTTGGGAATCCAGACCTGGCGTACCCCGCGAACAGAACCAGCCAAATTTCTTATTTTTCCTTGACAGGCAACCTAAACGGGGGTATTTTTCTTGTTATAAGATTATCCATTCTCGTTATCAGAGAAATATTAGGTTTTAGCAGTTTCTAAACAAAAGAGATCGATTTGTGCGAAGCGATACAGACAGGGTATGTAGAAACCAACTTAGTGTCTTCTTGATTCTAGAGAATTAGCTCTTTCTGTATTTGTTATTTGGTGGTTTAAATATATTTGTCCGGACCGTATCGATACGGACAGGAAGGAGGTATTGACAAGTTCGAAGGAAAGTCAGGGTACAGTAAGCACTGAAACGCAACCATTAATCGAGTCCAATAAAGGGAGATTGAATATGCTGAGAATAACAACTGCACTTATAGCCTTTTTCGTTCTGCTCGCCAGCTTTTCCGTTGGGATGTGTAGCGGCAACGATAAAGTGTATCAGTTGAAAATGCAGAGTTTCTACCCACAATCCATGGCAGGTGCTCAAAAAGGATTTGCCGAAACTGTAGAAAAAATGAGTGGTGGAAGAATCAAAATTACTTTCTTTACTTCTGGTGAGCTCATCTCTTCTCCGGAAATCCTGAAGGCGACCAAAACCGGGATGATTGACATAGGCATGGGCAGCGGTTCCTATTTCTCTGAACTGACAATTGGAAATATTGAGACTGGACTGCCAATGGCATGGCAAAATGCCTATGAAGCTAGGGTGTTATGGGAGGAACTTGGGTTTAAAGAGCTTCTCGCGAAAGAGTACGAAAAACACGGCGTCCATTACCTTGCTCCAAACTATGCTACCCCTTACAAAATTTTAACCAAAACACCGGTCAACTCCCTGGAAGAATTAAAAAAGTTGAAAATCAGGGCAATTGGTGGTTCGGCAAAAATGCTCAGTAATCTAGGGGTGGCAACCGTCAGCCTTCCGTTGGAAGATATTTATCTGGCCCTCACGACCGGACAGATCGATGGGGTTCTCTTTGGCGGCGCAAACGAATATAAAATGATGAAATTTTATGAAGCCGCTAAATTCTACATTGCAAATCCGATCCTTGATCCCATTGTCGATAGCTACTTCATGAACAAAAAGGTCTGGGACAGCCTGCCTGAAGATCTTCAGGCAATTATCACTGTTGCGGCTACCGAGGCTGGACTGAAACACTATGACCCGGTATGGAAGGCTGAATACACCCTGCCGGACACACTTTTCGAAGATGTTACTAAATTTTCCGAGGCCGACGCATCTAAACTCACTGATGGGGCAATCTCGGTGTGGGAAGAAGAAGCCAACAGGTCTTTGGAAAATGCTGAAGCAGTCGAGATGATAAAAGAGCTAAATAGGATGGTCGGTCGCCTCAATTAAATCCTACTTTTTGGACAATCCATCGAATCGGCTCGGTATATTCCGAGTCGACTCGTTGGTGCCTGAATATCCAAAGCAAAATACATTTTACGTGTTTTGGTGGGCAATAATCGTTTATTCCGACATGAAGAAAGGCTGGAAAAGCATGGAAAGCTTATCACAAACCCCTATTTACACCCAAAGCAAGAACACGACCATTGGTGAGTCAGACAAGGATTGGCCTCATGGGGAGGTGAGAACAGTCAGAAAACTGCTCAGTTCAACCGTCAACACTATAGATGCCATCAGCAACTGGTCAGGGAAAGTTCTCGCCCTGTTTCTGCTGGTCATGATTGCCATCACCATGTACGAGGTCATTGCACGATATGTATTCAGCAGACCGACCACTTGGGCCCTTGAAGCAACCACCATGATCTTCGGCACCTACATGATCTGTTCCCTGGCCTATTCGCTGCTGTCCAAGGCCCACGTCTCCATGGACATCTTCTACTCCAAATGGAGTGACCGGACCAGGGCCATCGTCGATCTGTGTACCTTCCCGCTGGTTACCATCTTCATAGGCTTAATATTGTGGCAATCGACTGTCTACGGCATCGAGTCGGTGCAGATCAGGGAGCACGCCGCTACCGTTTGGAGCCCTCCTCTCTATCCCTGGAAAATGACCATTCCGTTCGGCATGTTGCTGCTGCTGCTACAGCATATCAGCGATTTTATCCGCAATCTCGTTCTAGCAATCACCGGGGAGGAACTCCAATGAGCCCGTTTGAAATTACCGGCCTGATGTTTGCCAGCATGCTGCTGTTAATGGCCACCGGCCTTCCGGTCGCCTTTTGCCTGGGATCGGTGGGGGTTCTGTCGGCCCTGTTCCTGTGGGGCACCGCTTCGCTGAACGTGCTCTACTTCTCCGTGCTAAACATTATGAACAACTTCGTCCTTATCGCGGTGCCCCTGTTTGTCTTCATGGGCTATGTGTTGCACGAATCGGGCATTGCCAACGACCTTTTCGATGCGGTACATCTTTGGATGGGCCGACTGCGGGGTGGATTGGGCATCGGCACTGTGGCCATCTGCGCCATCATGGCAGCCATGGTCGGTGTGAGTGGAGCTGCCACCATCTCCATGGGGGTCATTGCTGTCCCGGCCATGTTAGAGCGAAAGTACAATAAGGATATTGCCATTGGTCTGGTTCAGGCCGGAGGTGCGCTTGGCTTTCTGATTCCTCCGAGCATGATGATGATCATGTACGCCTTTGTTTCCGGCGAATCGGTGGGTAGGCTCTTTGCCGGCGGGGTGGTGCCTGGGGTTATCTTGGCAGTACTGTATATGATTTACGTTGGTGTCCGCTGCCATCTGCAGCCTCAACTCGGCCCGGCGATCTCAGACAACGAACGAGCCTCCTGGGGCGAGAAGGTCAGTTCACTCAAAGGGCTGATTCTTCCCGGAATGCTGATTATGGCCGTTCTCGGCTGCATCTTCTTCGGAGTGACCTCACCGACAGAGGCGGCTGCCGTGGGGGCTACAGGGGCCTTAGCGTGCGCTGCCATACGTAAGGCCCTGACTTGGAAGATGCTGATGGAAACGGCCCAAAAAACTCTTAACGTAGCGGGTTTTACCGCTCTAATAATCATCGGGGCCATCGTGTTCAGCAAAGTTTACACAGGGCTCGGGGCCACGGCTATGATCAAATCGGCCATCGTCGGGCTGGACATGAGTCCCTGGATTATACTGATCGTCATGCAGCTGAGCTTTTTTGTTCTGGGTATGTTCCTGGATGATCTGGCGATCCTGTTTCTTTGTATGCCGATCTTTTTGCCCATTATCAAGGCTCTGGGGTTCGACCCGGTTTGGTTCGCGATCATGTACGTAGTTAATATGCAGATGGCCTACATCACCCCGCCATATGGCATTAACCTTTTCTATATGAAAGCTGTTGCTCCCAAAGGAGTTTCCATGGGAGATATCTACCGATCGGTGATCCCTTTTGTGGTGATTCAACTAGCGGCTCTGATCCTGTTCATGATCTTTCCTAAGTTGATTACCTGGCTGCCTGACCTGCTGTTCGGCTGATAGTTTAACCTGTACCCCGGATGCAGCCTGATTGATAATTAGTTTTAAGAGTCACCCCAGAGTACGCGAAAAATGAGCGAGGCCTTCCGCAAAGCAGGAGGCCTCAGCTTAAGCCCCTTAAAAAGTGGGGGTATTTGCAGAAGAAACTTCCCGCAGGGGACTCCTGGTTCTTAATCAAATAATCGATATTTATGCTTCTCGTGCTCACGGATATATTTGCGTATGGTCCGCTTTATCCAGGGAGCAGCTGTACTTACGTAGTGGCCACGTGACCAAAATGCAAACCAGTGACTCGTCTGTTACCAATACTATGGTGAATTTGCACGACGCTTTTGCCTTAGAAAAATCCGATGACAAAAGCTATGCTGAAATCGTGTGGAACACACAAATACATGTGGACATAGTCTGGCATCAACTGCCTTGCCTTTCAAGCAACTCAACTCCGCGCTGACGACACGGATCTCGTAGAATTTCGCCGGCCCGCTTCTTCTCTTGGGTATACAACACCTAACTCATACAAGTAGCCCTGCAAAAAATCGGTGCTATAAGTTTTGTACCTTACAGAAAACCGCCCCTCTTACTTGACATGGATAGCTATAAAAAGCTTGACGTGCAATCAGGCTTCATGTTATTCTCATATTATGATATTTTATTCTCATATTACGGGAATAATATGTTTTTTGAATATTCCAACAATGATTTTGGATAGCTGACATTACACATGCCAAGACGCAAAAAGATGTAGGAAAAATCCAAATACAGTTTGTTGGCAACCATCTGTAGTCTGGAGAAATCAACATGAAAAGCACGTTTAATGTAATTGGAAAACGGCAACAGAAAATCGAGGCATTAGAGAAAGTCACCGGAAAACTGAAATATTCCGGAGACCTGCAATTCCCAAACACGCTGCATGTTAAAATTCTTCGCAGCCCCCATGCTCACGCTAACATAAAGTCAATCGATACCAGTAAGGCGCTTGCCTTGGAAGGGGTTGAGGCAGTTATCACCCATGAAGATGTACCCAAGGTTCCGACCATGCATCAGTTTCTGTTCCTGCCGTCGGTAATGTATTACGACAGTTTCCTTCTGGAAAAAAAGGTTCGTCATTTTGGTGACCGCGTGGCGGCTGTCGCCGCAGTGACTCCCGAAATTGCCAAGCAGGCTCTGGAGCTGATCGAAGTTGAGTATGAAAAGCTTCCTGCGGTAT
>NZ_FNJI01000015.1 GCF_900104445.1 Desulforhopalus singaporensis
CTGTCGTGTTATCTTGCGCTATGCCTAACACTAATCTCTCGCAATCAGCCTACGGAAAGCCTCTGCCGCGCACAGTGGCACTTGTCCGTTTCCAATGGCTTTAAGTCTGTCCACCCGAGCGGCCACCCCATGAGCCACTCGACCCACGTTGGGTTCAGTTGCCCACCAGGTTTTTCGCCCGACCTCAGCAATTCCCCAGGCACCGAATCCCTGTCTCGCTGCGAGACAGGTAGCGTGCTGTTTTTTGCGTCCTGGCTGCATGGTGTTGGCCATCTTGCCGGAGTGTTGACCATCTGCGGCAATGATTGACCTGTCATCTTCTCCGTCATTTTCCCGCCGCGAGTTCCGTCCGTTGCCGATGGAGTTGCCCACAATCCAAATCCTGTCCCTTTTGTGCGGTGCTCCCACTTCTGCCGCCGAAAGCACTCCCCACTCCGCATCGAACCCCATCTGGGCCAGATCCCCGAGAATGACGTCGATTCCCCTAGCAGTGAGAACTGGCGAGTTTTCCACGAAGATGAAGCGTGGTCCCACTTCGCGAATGATCCGCGCAAACTCCTTCCATAACCCAGACCTCTCGCCTGTGATCCCTGCCCCTTTCCCCGCTGCCGAAATATCTTGGCACGGAAAGCCGCCTGAAACCACGTCAACAATTCCGTTCCAAGGCTTTCCATCAAAGGTGCAAACGTCATCCCAAACCGGGAAAGGCTGGAGAAGTCCGTCATTTTGTCGCTGGACAAGTACGCTTGCGGCGTAGGCGTTGACTTCAACAGCGCACACTGTACGCCATCCGAGCAACTTGCCTCCAAGTATTCCTCCACCAGCACCTGCGAAAAGAGCCAACTCATTTAATTGCTCCATTTTTAAAATTTCCTTTGACCGGTACTACTTTCGTTTTAAACTCAAGCAGCTTCGCGAATGGCTTGGATTTGATCACACAGAACACCTTTGACGCTTCCATCAATCGACCCAAGAGCAAGATCAAGGGCGACGTTCAGCAACTTGCTTGATGGCGTTGCCGCTTCCTCGAGTTCATCTATTCTTTTATGGGACTGCTCAAGCAATTCCTGCGTCAATTCCAGTTCATTCTTGATTGCGTCTTTTTCAGCAGCGATCTCTTGGAGTTTTTTTTCAGATATCTTGGCCTCTGCCTGGAAATTGGTTACCAAATTCTCCATCTCGATTGCCTTCAATTTAATTTTTTCGAATGCAGCTTTCTCTTCGACGAGCTCAGTCTTGAGAGCTTCTATGGTTTCTGCATGCTCACCGGCTCCAAAATCAGCAGCGATCTTCTGCTTTTCTTCGTCAGTGAGCAACGAGTGGATATGATGAAATACCCGCAGCGATTCAATTACAACCTCGGGCCTGTTCTTCGATCCACTCTGTATAACTGCGCATGAAGAACAAACAAGCAAGCCATGATTATTACTGAGATTTGCCTTTTGTTGACCACATAGTTCACAATTCCTTTTTTCTGCCATTTTCTTACCTCCAATATTTTCATCAAAATCAATACGCTCAGGGACACTCTGCATCTTGCACACATTACGGCAATAATGATTGACATAGACCCCTGTCCTATATTGCGCGCTATACTTTGACCAACAGCACCGCTTAAACGATTCCTTTGACATTCGCGTCTTGATGCCTGCAGGAGCCAAAGGGCATGATCTTTGTACTATTGGGCTCATTTGTTACCTCTTCGTTTTATCCGAGCAGATGCTCTATCCACCTCGATGCTTCCATGTCATTAACTTCACCTAAATACCTTTGAGTTGTGGCAAGATCAGCATGACGAAGAATAACTTTTGAAACCATCTCAAGCGGCATACCTGACCGAGATGCCTGGGTCGCTGCATGACGCCTCAAATCGTGCGGCCGCAGCTTCACACCAACAACATCACCAGCACGGCAGACAATACGTCTCGCAGTCGTATAGCTGATATCGAATATTTTTGATCTTCCAGCTATTCCGCAGCTGCGCACATAATCCATTAATCTGCGCTCAAGTTTTTTAGGAATAAAAACAGCTTCTCCGAGCCGTCCAGATTTTGGCCGCCTGATGGTAATTTTTCCATCATCAATATCATCAGGTCTCACGCCAAGCACTTCGCCAACACGCATCCCAGCTCGCCCCATTAATTCCATCATGAGTCTGCTACGCTCATCGGTAGTTCTGTAAATAATTTCATCAACAAGATCTTTATCAACAAGCCGTGGTGGAGCCATTCTCGGCCGTCTAAAAATTTTCCGAATCATCGGTCTACAGCATGGATTTGACAAACCGGGAACAGCTGTATCTGCAGTGAAGTTGTAAAACGCTCGCAACATCGAAGCCCTGCTACTTTTTGTCGCTTGCTTTTTGCCGGAACTGATTTTAGTGAGGAACGACAAAACGTCATTTTCAGAGACAGCCCTTATATCACAGCCGCGAAAATCATCTGCAAACCTCAACAATGTAAAACCAAAACCGCGCACTGTATTCGGCCTACTATTCGCTTCGTGATATTGCATATAATTATTAACAGCTTCGTTAACCAACATATCTACGCCCCGTGTTGACAGTCTATTCATTTGCTTCAAGTATCACATCAAACTCGGCATTTACTGCAAAATCGCCCATCCTCTGTTCAACTGATCTGGAGATCGCCTCCACCAGCTGCGGCGCCATGGACTGATCTCCATTGACGATATCAATCCAGTCCGGTACCGACTGTTGAACTGTATGATTGAGATGCGCCATAAATGCCACAGCCCGTCCGACGATCATTAACTCGACATCTGATACGGCAACATATTTCCCTTTCTTTTTTTCGAGGTTGAATCTGTCAGACTCGAGCCCCATTTTTTCACGCTCGAGGGCAATGGAGAGTTTTTCCTCACGCATCTGTATTTCACGGTCAGATTCCTTTTGGCCAGTTTCCAGCTTCCTGACGTGCAGGTTTGCATATTTTTTAACCGTCTTCAGATCGTATTTACCGTCGCTCTTTCTTGGCCGCAGCAACCCTTCGTTGCAATGGTCGTAAAACTGCGTTTTAGAAATCTGCCATCCGTTTTCCAGCAACCAACGGTGCACGGATATTTTCGATGTAAAGATCATCTCGGTCACGTTTTGTCTCCTGCCACAAAACTCTCGCCACGACGGATATATCCGCCGAAAATTTCTTTAGTATCAATTGCCTGCATGGCTGCAGCAAGACGCTCTTCTGCATTCATCGAGGCAGTTGCCTTCTGCAGCCGCTTAAGCTCGTTACGGCTAAAAACAGGTTTTCCCTGGTCGGTGAGCTTTTGCCATTCGTCCTGATCATCGGTTAAATAGATGGTCTTTCCGTTTGAGAGCTTCATCTCAATCACCAATGGCGTTGGTGTCGCTTGCGGCTCTTCCTTCACCTTTTTTTTAGGCTGCTTTTTTGCGGCAGGACGCAGACGATCATAACCGAGCTTAATTTTGATCCCTCGCGGCAATCCATCGATCACCCACTGGCGTATATCGACTCCTGCCTCATATGCCTCACCTGGATCCTTGGCGGTCGCTGCCGGAGGGTCAAGACGGCGATGCTGGCGATATGTCACCTGCCACCAACCCTGCTCCTTGTTACCTGCAGCGTCATAGTCCAGCCCGTTTATCACCAGGCTGGCGTTGGATAGCAGGGCATGGGTCCTACGGTCTGGTCTAGCAGACGAGTTCCATGTGGTGACCGCGCCGATCTTGCCCTCCAATAGTCCAGCAAGGAGGATTGCATCAAAGCCGCACTCGACGACAACAAAAACCTCAGCCTCTGGATGCAGCACCATGGTGGCCATAGATGAGCCGTCGAGCGGCAGATACTTGATGTTGCCGCCGAACTTGTCTATATCCTCATTGCGCCTGCGAATCCGCAACTGGACGAGCCGCTTCCGGTCGTCAAATGCCGGGATCACCCATCCCTGCGGGATCCACAACTTCGAGTTCTTTCCGTTCCTACCTTGCTTCTCACTAAGACCCCAAGCACTACGCGGCCGGTAACGGTCACCGCCTTTGGAACTAACGTTATAGCCAAGGCCGTAGGCTCGAGCTATCTCGCCGGAAATGCCACGTCCTGTAAGCCATGACAGCGCCTCACTGTGGTCCTTGAGCCGCTCCTGACAGTCAGCGAGCAGGTTGCCAGCTTTTTCCATCCACACAGTTCCAGGCTGGCCATAGTTTTTTGGAACCCATCCTTGGCCACCTGTAAGACGCTCAGGAGACGGTTGGTATCTCCTGCGTGTGTCACCGTTCCTATTCGGCAAAACGATCCCTAGCTCCATACAGGCTGTTTTAAAGTCCATATTGTGAAATTTTTGTAGGAAGGCGATTGTATCACCGGATATATCGCACTGGCGGCACCAGAACCGGCCGCGGCATAGGCCGCCTGTCTCTTTTTCCGGCCAGATATGGAATCGATCCGACGCCTGCCCCTTGCCGCCGTCACCGCAGGCAGGGCAGGCGGAGGAATACTCGCCGCCGTCTACTGTGGAGATCTTGCGCGGTTTAAACCCGAGGTTCTGAAGGTGGTCGAACAGGCTGGGCATTTCTTTTTCTCTTTTTTCTCTTCTTTATTTTTTATATAGGTGAGGATGTAGATGATAATTACTAAGAAACGCGCGCGCGTTTCCTCCCCGTATCCGTAAAAGTCTTATGGATTATCGCCTACTTCATCCCCCCCTTGCTAACTCCCGGCAGACTCTGAGCCGGTGGCTATATCCATCATCCGGCGATACCACTCGGCGTTGAGAACAATGCCGCGATAGTACGTAACCCCTTTGATTTTCACGACATTGAACTCGTCGCGGGACTTTAATTTTATGCCGAATGCCCGCTGCGACGGCGTGTACGTCTTCTTCTCGTTGATGTTTTCACGGAACCAGGTGGCAAAGGCGGTGTAGAGTTCCGTGGATCCTGTCTTTTTCTCTTCCTGACCGGTATTGCAGCACGCCTCAATGAATTGACCGACAAAGTCTGCGTCCTCCTGGTATTCCTCGGTGGCCTTCAATACCGATGACGGCGGGTCTAACTTCTTGCCGTTTGCCTGCCACCGGAGGCAGCCCTCGACCAACCAGGAGAGCACCTGCGAGTCGAGTTTTTCCAGCTTCTCATCGATATCTGGATCAGCCGGCCGCTCGTTCTCATGCTGCGGTTCTGTTTTAACGAAACGGAGCCGGTGTCTGATCAAGTAGGTGCGGTCCCAGAACGCCGGATCACCGGTCGGCGGTGTTGGCTCATGGTTACCGATCATCAAGGTGAGATGTGTTGGCTCGAAGTTACGGAGCTTTTTGTCGTAAGGATTGCGACCCTCGAGGACGTCGCCTCCGGTTATCCTTTTGACCTGTGCCGCTGAAAATCTGCTACCCTCCTCCACTTCAGAAGCAACGGCAAGCCTGAGCCCTTCGAGTTTCATAATCGCTGGATCTAGCCCGTTTGAGCTCCTCGGGGCATTGCTTGCCAGGAAGAGATCAGATGGGATCATAGCGGCGTAATCGCCCATCGTCCGGATAATGGCATCCATAAGTAGCGACTTTCCGTTACGGCCGCGCCCGAGCAGGAACGGAAAGACATGCTCAGTAGTCAACCCGGTAAGGCCGTAGCCAAGGAGCCGCTGCACAAAGTCGATCAACTCATGATCGTTGTCATAAATTGTCTGTACAAACTCCACCCAGTCGCTGAGATCAACACTGTCCAGGCCGAGATAATCACAGGAACATTGTTTTGAGATCATATGGCCCGGCTCTCCCGGGTATAGCTCTCCAGATCGCAGATCGACAACGCCGTTTCTGACGCCAAGCAACCATGGATTTTTATCGAACTCGGTGCCGACAATGGTGATGCCGTTGTCAAAGTTTGTACGTGCAAATTCAAGACAGGCATTGCGGCCCTTGGTCTGCCTGAGTGCCTTGATTTTTGCCTGCAGCATAGATATCTTGCGCTCCCAGCTCTTGGAGAATATCTTATGGTCATCCGGGTCGTTTTCCTTCTTGGATTTTTCGATCTGTTCCTCGAATGCTTCGATTTCCTGGATGTACCGATCGGTAACATACCGGACAAGGCCAAGGGCCATATCTGTTTCGTCCTCTCTCCAACAATGGCCGTTCCACTGGTACCAACTCCCGGATGCCTTGGCATAAAGCATCTTGTTTTTGAGCAGCTCGGCATAAAGCCGGCCGTCGCCCTCGCTCTCGGTCGCCAGACACTCCATGACAAACTTAGAGGGCAAATCCGAGTTAGGTGCCGGCGGATTGCTTTTGACTACTTCACCGCCTCCACCGGTATTATCTCCTATCGTTCTCATCGCCTCCCCTTACCACTGGCAACTTTTTTTTCGCTGGTATAGCCAGCGGCGGGAAACGAACCCATCCAGGACAACGGCAACTTGCGGAACCGGGAAACCCTCGCGCAGCATACGGTCGGCAATCATCTTAATATCTCCATTAATATAAGGATCTATGACAAAAACTCGCCCGCAACTCTTACACCTCCATTGTTGTTTTCCTGCACCAGTTACCCCGGCTCGCCATAAATCCTGTCCTGCACATCTTGGACACTCTGGCAGATCCCCTGTGGTAATCCGGCATATACTTGCACTCATATGGAGTCCTCGCTAAGATTCCGTTTTTCCGCTAAAATAAAAAAAATATCCATGCGCTTTTATCGAGCTCTCCCGTACCCGTGAGACCCCCGGCCCTGGAAGGACCCAAAAGGTTTTGAATCTGTTGTAGACCTTGCTGTGATCCCCCTTAAGGGGAGGAGGAGGTGTGGAGGAGGGTGCGACCCTTTGCTCTCCTCCAGGCAGAAAGAAGCGGCCGAACAACTATCACCACCAACGGTCAATCGATTGAGCAGTACGTCAGTAGTGCGGATATTGTTAATCTGCATAACATCCCTCACTCTCTGAGGAGGCCCACGCCGCCCTGCTTGCGGCGCCATCGGGCACGGGGTTGAGGGAATCTGATATTAGGAGTGGCGCACAAACATACAGATCAGCAGCGGCATACGCAGCAGGGCCTGACGCTTTCTTATCAAGCACGATTAAGAAAAATGAAAAACACACGTACATGATTATGCCAATGCCAAAGGTTGCGAGTGCATTCTCATGGAGAAACAACGCAGCACGATCGCATATACTTATTTCGTCAGCTGGATTAGGCAAAACAGAAACACGGCTACAGGAGCCGCTATCATCAACAGGCAAGCAAGAAGTCTCATTTATGTTTACCATTTTATATGCCCTTTCTTTACCGGCGTTGCTTTACCAGTCCTAGGATCGATAAAGACATTGCGGCTCTTCGTTTTTCTTTTGGGAACAGACGCCTCGAGCTCCTCGGCCATAAGAATGAGCTCCCGAGCCTGTTGACGAAGCCTTGCGGCCGTCAGTTCAACGGTGCTGAGTTTATGCACTTCCGGCAGGTTCATAGCGATTTGTTGGCAGAAATGAGGAGCATAATTGCCTTGACAGCATCCATGCCTTCCTTTTCGATTTGCTGCTGCTCTTTATCTGTAACCACCCCATCAGCGATAGATTCCTCAAGCTTCTTGATGAGTTCGCCATACTCAATTGTGGCTCGCATAGCCTGAGCGCGTATATCTTCTATGGTGAGGCTTCCTGACTCTGGGATAGGTATTGCAACACGACCGAGCTGGAATTCCATAAGGTCCATAACCTGATAGTCGCCAGTGATACGGACCAAAGGCACTATTTGCTTTGCCGGGAATCTGACCCCAGTTGCACTCTCATTACCCATATCCGGATCTTCTGTTGCCGCCCGGTACAGGTATGAAAGCGCCATATCGAGCTGCTCTGCGATAGCTTTCGGCGGTATCCTGCTGTGGTGAATGGTGTCGTAGAGCGCCTCTTTCAGCGTCTTTGTCTGTGTGATGTAAATGTCGCTCATGATGATTTTACCCTTAAATTTTCATGGCAGACCCCACAGGAGCGGGGTTAGACTAATTTTTTGTATTGGACAAAAACGCCCGCCCCCTGTTAGGATGTTAGCTGCCAGGCTAAAAACGCCCTAATTGTGTCCAGGGGACGGGACTTTTCTTATTTTCCTTCCTTTGACCGCTCACGGGCCAACTCTGTTTCCAACTCAGCTACCCGTCGTTCATGGAGCTCACATGAAGCCGTCAATAGATTTCTTGCGATTGCACGATGCGCTTGCAGATGCACTGCGGGCATTCCCGAAAGAGAAGTCTCAAATGACGCAGCGAGATCAGAAACTTTTTGATCGAGTGAGCCGTCTTCAAGATGCCGTGATAGATCGGACGCTTCAGCAGACACGGAAATCGAAGTCGTGATTCCTGAATTATCGGTATATGAGCTTGTGTATTTCATGAATCGCCATTGGGTTGATCTGGCCAAAGTTCATCAATCGACAATTTGGTTATTTCGGATATCAGCTTTCTGAGTACATGAGACTGACTCTCACCACTTATGACTCTGTAAAAAGCAGATTTGCCGTATCCGTTTTCCTTTGCCACCTCTGGAACCAACTTGCCGGTTGCCAACTGGATCGCTCCTATTATTTGTATGCTGTTCATGGGGACCATGGTAGCGCAACATATCGCGCATGTCAAAGCCTTTATGCGCGATATGTTGCTCATAAAATCGACGCACAATTCAACTATATGATATTATGGCAAATAAAAATTTAATTGAGAGACTGTTAATTCTGAAAGGCAACATGAGCACGCGAGCTTTCGCGCGGCTCGTTGACATTGGGGAGTCGAGCATAAGAGGCTACCTCAACGGAAGCAACACGCCACCTGTTGAGAAGCTACTAAAAATCGCCAAGCCATTTAAAACGACGGTAGAATGGCTGTATAGCGGAAAAATGCCAAATATCAAGGATATCGACAACAAATGTCTCAGTGATCTTTACCGGGCAGACCCTGAAGTTATTGACATCGAATCAGATAAAAATAAAATATTCCCTGTTGTCAGAACGTATGACGACCTAAAGTCACAACTGCACTTCTATTGCATTCACTGCGGAAAATGGCATCAACACGGTAGAGGAGGCCCAGACGAACCTCTACAGTTAGGAAGAGAAGGATACGGCGGAGGCCATAGAATATCACATTGTCTCGCCGAAAATTCTCCATTTAAGGTAAGAGGGGTAATCCTTGAGGTTGTTGGCGAGTTCACTGACGAGATTAAAAACCAGAAACCAAAGGAGACACCTTGCTTCTGCCATAAATGTAAAAAATATTACTCGACTGCATTGAACGCTTGCAGTTGCGGTTTCATAAACAAAAAACGAAGGAACAAATATCCTTACATGTTGGATATTTACATGAAATGTGCATATGAATTAGCTGGCAACGAAAAACAAGAAATAGATCCTAAAAAAAATCAACATGACCAAAATACATCCAGGCCGCCTGAAATAAATAATGCCGAACCAAGCACAGAAAATCAGTGGTCAATATCAGAAATGCTGGTCATGACCACCGAAGTACTTGAATCAAAAACATCATATAGGTCGGCCCTGGCAGCTAATATTAGGGCCTTTCATGAAGCTGTTAAAAACGAGGAAGGAATGGAAAAACTGAACGAGAAATTAGACAAACTACTTAAAGAAAACCGCGCAATGGCTGAGAGAATGGCGCGCATGGAGAAAAGGTTGAATGGCTTCGAAGAGCCATCCCCTCAAAAAAGAGAGCAAAACGCGGGGTAAAATTATAGTACTCCGTAAGGAATATAAGGATCGAAAAGAGGGAAATACATAGGTGAAAACATCAAAATTTACTAGGTAATTATACCGTACTTCACTGCAATACCAGTCAAAAAGAGGAAAGCAAGAAATGGATTCATTAATGGTTCTAGTTGTTGTGGCATCAGCGATCTGGGTGTATTTCGATGCAAAATCGATAGGCGCAGAACGAGGACTATCAAACGGATTTCTAAATATGGGACCGATTGGGTGGGCGATGTGCGTGGCCATCTTGTGGATAATCTGCTTTCCTCTTTATCTTTTCAAACGTAGTGACATAAAAGCACTAGCATCAGGCGACAGAATACCTGACCACAACACCACTAAACCTTCAGCAATTAACACTGCCGCAAAGGCAGTTGGAATAGGTTGGTCTCTATTCTGTTTTGCTGGTGCTGCCTTTGGCATTGCTGAGATTAGCAAAGTGGCAGACACCTTAGGGAATAGTGACTTTGAAATGGCAGGCGCAACCATCGGCGCAGGAATCGGTCTTGGAGTGTGGATTATTGCATGGATAGTTATCGCCGGTCCAGCAACCATTGTTTTCCTCTTTACAAGGAAACAGCAGATCGTAACAATGGTTCAAGAAAAACACCAAACAACCAAGAAACCAAACACTAAACACTGCCCATTCTGCGCTGAAACAATCCTTAAAGAGGCTATATTCTGTCGTTTTTGCAAACAAAGTTTAACCAATGATGAATCTGCAAAAGATAGGAATTCTGAAAGAACAGCCACCAATAAACAAACAGACTGGCTAAATAAAGGAAAACGTCTCCTGCAAGAAAATAGAAACAATGAGGCAATTGCCGCACTGTCACAACACATTGAAACCAACCAAACAGATAGCACCGCTATCTACCTTCGGGCCATTGGCTATTCAAGAATGAAGGACAAAAAAAACATGACTATCGACCTGAAGGAATCTGCCAGACTGGGGAACGTAAAAGCAAAGCAGGCTCTGAAAAAAATCTAATAATAAGGATAAACACATGGCTAGCAAACTAGACATAGTAAAAAAACACATTTTTAAATATCACAACAGGTATTTATTTTTACTTTTTATCATAGCTTGTGTTGCGGTCCCCTACATGCGTTACAAATCAATCCTCACAACCCCAGAAACCATCAATGCAGCAGGGCACAGCCTTGTAATCATAGCAATACTTTTTAGCGGATTTCAGTTCAGGGCCAATCATGATTGGAACCGAAGACAATTGGCTATAAAAGAAGCTAAAAACGTAAAAATAAGCCTTCGAGATTCTATAGAAATTATTGATAAAAAATTCAATTACACAAACAGAAGAAGACATGAAAAAATAGCAGTAGAAATAATCCACAAAGCGATATGTGTCTTAAACAGTGATGGTGAATGTAAGTTCTTTAATGGAAAGCTAAGAATAGATCATGACGGAGACGGAGGGAAGGTTGACAGCGCTCTAACCAGTGTCCTAAATAATTTTGAATACCTTGCTACAGGAGTAGAGCAATGTGTCTTTGACGAGGAAATAATATACAAACTCTATGGTGGCCCATTATTGAGAGTAGCCGCGATTTTCGACGATTACATTACACATATCAATGTCGATATGTATCCAGGGAGACAAGGAAAAATTTACGAAAACCTAAGGTCAGTAGCCTCGCGCTTCGAAGATCGAGAGAAAAACAACACTGAAAAATCTAGGGCCGAAACCGGTTGATCCGGATTCGGCCCTAGATAATTATATTCTTATTGATGATAGTTACTTATCTGGCCACTCTTCATTATAAAATTTCATACCAATTCCTCCATCATGTCTAATTTTTGTTACTGTTACGAGCAAAAAACAATACTTAACGCAACTAATTGTACTCTAAATACTATAGCATCATCACAGATGAAACAAGAAAAAACTAGAAAAAACTCAAATGTCAGTACACCAAAAAAAAGACGGCCGCTGGTTTATCAATTATCCTAAAGGGAAGAACACTGCCGAACCAAACCGGACTCGTGAATACTTCGGCCGTGGCCCAGATGCCGAGATCAGAGCCATAGAACGCAACAATGAGCTCGGCCTAGGGAAAGAAAAGGTGGACAACTCTCCACCGTTTACTGATTTGGCAAACAGTTATTTGGCAGCAAAAAGCCCAATGATGTCCAATGCCAGCTATATAGCACTTAAATCAAAAATCGATGGCGTTATCCTGCCGGAGCTTGGCGCTCACAAAGGCTCTCAGATAACACCAGACAAACTCGACAAATATGTCTCATATCGGTTAAAAAAAGTGAAAAGGACAACAGTCCACCGAGACCTGTGTGACATTCGTGCAATTTTGCGCTGGTCGGTGAAGCGGCGATACATAGCATCAAACCCGATGGATGGTTATGACTTCCCGGCCCGGGATGATGCAGAGATACGCCCACCGACGGTAGCTGAGGTCCAGGCTATACTCAAGCATTCTCCACCGCACCTGTACCGGGCTATAGTTCTTTCCTATTATACCGGTCTACGCCCAGGGGAAGTTGAACTGATGCGCCTCACATGGACCGACGTCGACCTTGCCGGAGGTAACATTGTGATCACTTCTGCCGACAAAGGAGGATTGAAGACACGGACGGTGCCGGTTATGGACAAAAACTTTATGGCCTTACTGGGAAAATGGCTCGAGGAGGATCTCAATGAGAATAAGCCAATGTCGGCTCCTATAGTAACCTATAAAGGCAAACCGATAAAAACGATAAAGACTGCTTGGAGAACAGCGAAAAAAGCAGCCAAGATAACAAGACGCATGCGCATGTACGATCTGCGCCATTCATTTGCCACCAAACTGCTCAGTAACGGAGCTGATCTCAAACACGTCTCGTCGCTACTGGGGCATAAATCAATTCAGCAGACAGTAGACAAATATCAGCACCTCTCAAGGCAATTAACTGAGGATGCCCTGAAAAAACTACCAACCATTTTTGAGCCGGAAAAAGACGACAGATAAACCGTACCTGTGTACTTAATCTTCAACTTCTCCGACAAATTTATCTGTATCCAGAAAATCAAACGAATATTCTTTACCGAGAGACAGTTGCACGCCAAGATCGTATAAGATTTGCCTCGCATATGTAATAGAACGGCAAGCTTCCCTCTCAGTGATAGCAGTACCAAGCTCATAATCTGCTTGACGACGTAACAACCTCATTGCGTCCAGACTATTTGATGCGTGCGAACTTACACTTCTGAGCGCATCTACTACATTTCCATGGCCACGATTACCAACAGTCGAAGACCCCGTATAGTCTCGCGCTGTGATGAGCGCAGCGTAGTAAGCCCTATTTACCACTGTCCGCAACAGAACAGGCTCAGGCGATGCAGGGCGAGTATCATACAACCAGGTGGCAATCACAAACAAATCTCGTGGATTACAAGTCATAATCTGAGAGATTTATGAGTTTACAAAAACAACATTTTTTAGACCATCTGCAATACCACAAGCATCTATTTCCTCAAATACAGCACGATCTTTGCTTAAAAACTCTTCATCCAAAGGAAGCCCAGATTCAAAAACAAGCTCTAGGAGTGGCTCACCAGTATCAGGATCCATGATACAATTCAGAAACTTTTTATCACTAAGCCCAGGATATATATTGTCAATTATCTCTGACATTTTAACCAGAAAGTCCTGAACAAAAGGATACTCATGGACGTACGATACAATTTTTTCCACATCACTTTGTTGACAAGAATAAAGACTCATAAATTCAAAAGGAGCTTTTGAATAAGCTTTTGCACTATCACTTTCAAGATCAAGATATCCGTTCCTATAAGTAGGAACCTGATCATAATCAGAAGATGTGAAGTCCCTACACAACGTCGACACCAATGGTGAAAGTGCAATTGTACCGGCCAAACCGATTTTCGTTGCAACTGAAGCCACTTTGGCTACTGTTCCCTTCAAAAATGATCCTTCGTCTTTTTCGAAGGAATCAAGCATATCAGTTGTCCCTATTCGCATAACTTCACCGCCCGACATTGTTTTTTGTTCAAAAGATCAGAAAGTACTTTTTTATTTTTCTCATGGAGGATATCGAACTTACTGCGAGTCACTTCCACGTCTGCAATATCAGAAGCGGCAGCAAGTTGCGTAAAATTATACCGAACATTATGATCGATTGTTGTAAGCATTCCATGCGGAGTTTCATGTGTACTTAAATTGAGATTATGCAACAACCTACCATCTGACTCTTGAATACTTTCAAACCATCCCTGGTAAACATGCCATAAAGCTCCAGCCTCTTTTGCCTGCCTCGACAAATACCTAGACCGCGAATTGAAAACTTGATTAATCTTATAATTTTGTTTTGTTCCACCAACAAAGCGGTCAACGACATGAAGCACGAGATGATTAACAGGATTCCTGCCATCATCTACTAATCCAACTATCGCAGCAAGATCTTCAATTGCCTTGCCAGCCACACCTACCCACCTTTCGTAGACATAACAGGACACAATTATTGAATTTCTTTCAACTTTGATAGCCCACGCCGGCTGCTTACTATCTGCCTTTAGCCGCTGCAAATAAACACCCTCAGCTTCTGGCTTCATTGATGGTGCAACATCACCATGACTCATTTGAATACTAACCACATTAGTAGTTGAAAAGACAGGATATTTATCCTTAAACGTTTCCTTCAGAGCATGTAAAGACTGAATAGCTCGAGCGGAAAACGGACTATCAAAGACACAGACGAAGTTAGCGACCTCAATCGCATGATCACCGCTTATCGGCCGACTCATTTTATCTCCTGAACAGGTCTTGTTTTGTTTTTCGACGCTTTACTATTTATACGATCTTTGAGCATCGTTTTCAACCAACGAATATTATGTTACCGCCCAGAAATTAACACAAAAAAAACTAACAAATCAACAACAGTTGAATCTATTTTTTTAACGCAACCGATCAGAATCGTTCTGGTAACACTTTTAACGACAAAACGACCCTAGTCAATCTTGGTCAATGTTGGTCAATGTTTGAAGCAAAAAAGGGTTCCAGCCAATCGGCTGAAACCCTTTGAAAATGGTCGGGAAGAGAGGATTTGAACCTCCGACCCCAGCGTCCCGAACGCTGTGCTCTACCAGACTGAGCCACTTCCCGATTTCATTTGAATATTCTTTTTTCGGATAACCGTTGCGGCCTGTTTCAGGACAAGAACGGAATTGTTTCCGAGTTGTGCTAAACTGCTCCAAATTGAAGCTGTTGTCAAGTAATTTTCTTATGAAACGAAAGTAAAAGCCACATCTCCTGCTCTTTTTTGGTTTTTTGCATTTTTTACCCGCAGAACTCAGCGCACCCCGGACAGGTTGCAGAGGGCAATGGCCAAATATTAACCCGATCTTTTTAAAACTGTTCCAAAGTAGAGATAAATTGGTTAGATTTCTGCCGTGATATTTTTCCTTCTCATTCTACCATACGATTTTTAAGACCATAGGATGAACACAGACAACAATATTCGCTACGTCGGCGGTTACGGCACTTCAACCGGATCAGCTCTCCTACCTCTATTCTGGATCCTGCTATCGGTTTCGACAGTGGTTTTCTTCTTTACCCTGGCATTTTATTTTCTGGGGAACGGCAGGGGTTTTCCAATATATCTGCTGCTTGCATCTGCGCCGATTTTTATCGCAATAAGCCTCATAGGACTCCGGTTGACATTCCGGCAGCAAAAACAGGCCGGCTTTATCCTGCAAACGCTCGAAAAGCTGGCAACAGAGGATTTCAAATCCAGAACTCCGGTGCTCGGCGAAGACGGCCTTGGCAATATCGCCGATCAGCTCAACAGAACACTCGATCGCATAACCGTCCTGGTACAAACCAGGGACGATCTCGAATCTTTCCGGGATTCGATGATAAAGCTGCTGATGGAGATCAGCACCCTGCAGGAAGGAGACCTGACGGTGCGGGCAGAGGTGACGGAAGACTCCCGGGGTGTGCTTGCTCATCATTTCAACACCCTGGCCGAGAGGCTGGAAAAAGTTGTTGCCAAGACATCAACCGTAGCACACGCTGTGAAAAAATCTGCGACCAAGATATCGGGCAACAACAGCGTGTTGATCGAAAAAAATTTACTCCAGGCAAAAAATGCCACCTCGGTTGCCCATAAAATGTTAAGTGTCCTGAAGACGGCACAGAAAATTACCGGCCAGACCAAAACCCAGCAGACCCTTCTCAAAGACCTGCAAGGCGATTCAGCAGGCAAAAACAGCTCCGCCACCGCCCTTGCGTCCATCGACAAAGAACTGAAAACCGCATCCCGCGGTGTTATGGAGTTTCAGGAAAAGTCGCTCGGCCTCGCCCATGTTGCCATGGCCGTTGATAAATTTTCAGAAAAAGCGACTCTTTTGTCTCTTAACGATTCCATTGAAAACAGTGACGCGCCAAGGCAGCACGATTTGCAAAAAGCCGACGAGGAGATAAAAAAACTGGCAGAGATATCCTCCCGGGCCTCAAAGGAACTCGGGCTCTTCTCGGCAAATTTCAAAGGGGAGGTGCTGGGACTTGTCAAGACAACCAAACGGGTACACGACCAGATTTCAAGCGAGCTTGAAGTCCTGCAGCAGATACACGAAAGCACCCCGCCGCCAGCGGAAATCTACCGACAGCTGACAGCAGCCGCAGACGAGATAAGAAACAGTGCGGCAGCCGTCGAGGGAGGACTCAAGGAAATAGTCCTTACGCTCAAGGCCATTCCGGCCGCAAGCAGAGAGTCGGCCCTGTCCAATAACGAGACCCTCGGCTCCATGAAGAGACTGGTGAAGACAGCAGACCACCTTCTCTCTTTTATCGACCAACTCAACCTTACCAAAAGAGATGCAAAGTCCTGAAACACTGCTGATGTTTTTTACCGCATCAATTCTTCTCGCCCTGGCCCCCGGCCCTGACAACCTGTTCGTACTTACCCAGTCGGCCCAACGCGGCAAACTGGCCGGCATCGCCGTCACTTTTGGATTGTGCACCGGTATCATCGTACACACCATGGGGGTGGCCCTCGGTGTGGCCGCCCTGTTCCAGGCTTCAGCGCTCGCCTTCAACCTGCTGAAATATATCGGCGCCGGCTACCTGCTCTATCTTGCCTACCTCTCATTCCGCACAATCGGCGGTACCAGGGCGGAACAGAAGACAGAGAAGATCCCGATCAGAAAACTGTACCGCAGGGGCATCCTCATGAACGTTACCAACCCCAAGGTATCGATCTTTTTCCTGGCCTTTCTGCCCCAATTCACCGATCCAACCATTGGGCCCCTGTTCCCCCAATTTTTGCTTCTCGGCTTTCTGTTCATAGTCACCACCATACTGGTTTTCGGCGGGATAAGCCTTCTGGCCGGTTCAATCGGCGACTATTTCAGGAAATCAAATCGTGCAGAGAACATACTGAACCGCATGGCGGGAACGGTGTTTGTCATCCTCGCCATTAAACTTGCTCTTGCAACCAGGCAGTAGCGCGAGGATTCTATGGACGACAACTGTCGCAAAGTCGCCCCGGGGCCGTCCCCCCGGACAGTAACCGCCGAAGACGGCACCGTGCTGGAAGTACCCGCCGAGTGGGAACTGCTTCCTCCCGGCGACGGTCCGCTGACCAGGCTGGTGAAATCCAAGGGCGCCAGCTGGGTTGTCCAGCAGAAGAAAGGCCGCCGGCTCATTTCTAAGGGGGTCTGGTGCAATGGTTGCCATATACGCGCCGCCAAAGAAGAGATCGCCCAGAAGCGTCAGGCACCCGGGTATGCCCAAAGGCGCCATTACGAGCAGCAGAGAAGGGAAAAAATCCAGCGGGATTACGTTGAAGAATTTTTCCAGGCGGTCCTTCGCTTCCTCGATTTCCATCACAAACATGAAGATCTTGCGCTTCGTGTGGCAAGAGCGGTAACCGAGCTGGCTACCCCCGTCGGCTCGAAAACGGTGGCAAGAACAGCGACAATCCCGCTTGAGCAGAGAGCGCAGAAAGCTGTCGTAGCCTGGCTGCGGCACCAGACGACAACCTATGATTCAATGAAAATAGCTCGAGTCAAAGGAGAGCGGAGGCGGGTTAGGCGAGAACTGGCCAGAAGTTCGCAACAACTGCTTGCCCAGTACCGATCGGGTGAAGAAATCACCGATCCCTCGCTTTTGCCAGAGGCGCTGGTCAACCTTGAAAACAGCACCCCAGAACGTGAGCCCCCGCCACCGGCGAATTGAAAATTTCTCTTTGGCAAAACGCCAAAACCCCGCCCTTATGAAGCGGCAGGATTCATCTGTAAAAATCCCATGCAGCATACAAGGCGGGCTAGACAGGTTCGGCAACCGCGACCCGGGTCGCCATCCTGCTGGTAAACTCCTCGCGGGTAAAACTGTAAACCTGGGTTCCGTTGCATTCGACGGCAAAAGAAGCGCACACGCTCCCCTGTATCGCGCTTGCCTTCAGGTCCGCTCCCTGCAGCAGCCCGCTCATCAGGCCGCCCCGATAGGAATCGCCTGCGCCAGTGGGATCAACCACCCGGCGAGGTGTAAAAGAGGGAATCCTGGTTACGCCGCTGTCTTCATAAAGATCCGAGCCGTGTTCCCCTAATGTGACGATGGTGTTTGCGGGCAGGCCGAGCAGCTCCTGTTTGCTCAATCCCGTTTTATCCAGGATAAGATTAAACTCGTAGTCGTTGACGATAAGCAGAAAACAGTCCCTGATAATCTCGACCAGGTCGTCCCCGCTGAGCATGGGCAGTGCCTGTCCTGGATCGAAGACATACCCGATTCCCTTTTCCTTGCACCTCGCAGGATAATTCACCATGTCGTCGAGATTTCCCGGGGAGATGAGCAGCATCACCTGGTGCGGATCAAGAGCGGTGAAATCGAGTTTTGAAGAGTACTTCATGGCCCCGGGGTTGAATCCGGTTATCTGATTATTGGTCTTGTCGGTGGTTATATAGGCTCCTGCGGTCAGTTCACCTTCTACCACAGTGATACCTTCCCGTGAAATGTCGTTTTTACCCATCCAGTCAAAATAGGTGTGATGGTCACGGCCGATGGTCGCGGTGATGACAGGTTCCTCACCCATCAGTTTCATAGCGTATGCGATATTGCCGGCGGTTCCGCCGAAATTCTCGGTCACGCCGTCGACCATGAAGCAGACGTTGAGATCATGGATTTTGTCCGGCAGGATGTGATCGGAGAACCTGTCGGAAAAATTCATGATCCTGTCATATGCCATGGACCCTGAAACGATAACTTTCTTCATCTGCTATCCCTTTATTGTAAAATATACGATTTTCGCAAATAGTCGTGATACCTGTTCACCGGCTATACTTGACGTGTCGAGCATCTCCGTATCGCCTTGATCTGCAATCCGCAGTGCCGGACAACAAAACAGCCCGTTTCCAACAGGAAACGGGCCGCTTCTGATTGTCGCAACCTTCGGGTACAAAGACCGCTTACCCTTTCATCAGCTCTATTCTGGCCTTGATATCGTCGACAGCCAGCCCCTGGTGCGGCAACTGTTCGGCGATCCCGCCATGGCCGATTTTCGACGTTCCCATGGCCCCGTACTTCGGTGCGCAGCCCCTTTCAAGAAGCCAGCTGCCAAAGCGCGAACCGAGTCCGGTTTTGCTGTTCTGGCTCTCAACGACGAGCACGAAGGGGCTTGCCCCCACTTTCGCCATCATCTCTTCATCCACTACATTAAGCGTCGGCTTATTGACAAGTCCTACGCGCAGGCCAGCCTTTCTCAGCTGCTCAACAGCGTCGAGGCAGCGATAGGTCATCTCTCCGTAGGTGACGACGTAGCCATCTTCCCCCTCACGGACTATTTCGTCTTTTCCGGGCTCAAAGCGGTAACCGCCGTCATACAGTTTTTGCCCCTCTTCGTCAAGAAGACAAGGGGTTGCCGAACGGGTTGAAAAGACAAAGCGCAACCCTTTGTCATTGAAGATTTTCTGCAATATTGCACGCAGCTGCAGCACATCGGCAGGAAAATAGAGTCTTGTCAGGTCGCCTTCGGCAAGAGCATTGTCGGCGAAGAAATTATTGATCCCGAAGTGACATGTGTTGTCGGCCATATCATCGATTCCGGCGTGGGAAAAATGTGCCAGAACGTTGGCGTCATTGAGCCTCGCCATGGTGATTTCAGAGACGACCATCTCAAGAAAAGCGGAAAAGGTGCCGAAAATGCCCTGACGTCCGGGCTCGGAACCGAACCCTGCGGCAACGGAGTAGTTGTTCCTTTCCATGATACCGCCGGTGACGTAGACCTCGGGATGGTTTTTGCGGATGTGATGCAGACCGCAGGAGCCCTCGAGGTCGGAATCAACCACCAGGACCTTGTCCGCCGGACTTTCGATACCGTCAAGAATCTCGCAGACGACCTTCCCGAAATCATCCCTCACCTTACCCATTTCCGCACTGCTGCCAAGGTATGTCTGCTTGGTTTTTTCCACGGTGAAATTTTCAAGGCACTCGACAGCCTTGGTGAGATTTCTCTTTTTCAGATAGTCTACAGCAAGGTTTACGGCAATCACATCATGCCCCTTGGGGCTGCCCTCAATCCCAGCAACCCCAACGGCCATCGGTCTTTTATTGACAACTGCGACCGGGCCGTCAGCTGCCAGTGCGGCGCTGATCCGCGCAAAAAGAGAGTCAAGCTCTTCGCCGTTCCCGGAGCTTGTTTGCAGGCCGTGCCCCTGAAGGGTTTTTTCCACATCGTAGCCCTGCATATACTGTGTCGGATGGCCGGCAATGGTCACGTCGTTATCATCGATAAAGAGCTTGACCTTGAGATTTCTGGCAACGGCATAGCGGGCCGCCTCCGCATTATCCCCTTCCATCTGAGAGCCGTCGCTGCCGAACATGACAACGGTCTTACTGCGGTCCGCTTCGGCTACCCCGTTCACGTAGCTCCAGAGGTGGCCGAGACGACCGGATGAAAAGAACACCCCGTTTTTCTCATCGCGCTCTGGATGTCCGTAATACCCGTGATCATATTCCCGGTAGTGCAGCAGCGATTCAATATCCTTGTGCCCGTTGAGTACCGCCATCATGTACTGGATCGCCACCCGGTGACCCGCTTCATCAAAATAGACCGGGTGGATCGAGTCCGACCCCTTCATAAAGCCGTCCACGATCAGCAGTTCGGGGACGATATCAAAAGCGCCGCCGGTATGTCCTCCCAAACCTTTGACGTTTGCCAGGGCGGTGAAAAAAATAAGGCTGTCTCGAACAATCTGAATATTGTTCTGCAACTGCCCACGCTGCTGATCGCTCATCCGCTGCTGTCCAGGTTCGAACCTGAGCGGAGCGTATCCACTTAAATCCAAGGGGAATTCCATCGTAACCTCCAGTTTATGCCGCGTCTTTTTGACGGGTCACTTGTCTTTTTCCAGCGCATCTTACAGCAAGACGGGCGGAAATTTTTTTATTTTCTATGCACGGCCCTTGCAAATCGATTGTTCAGAAGGCCTTTTTTTCCCTGTTGTCCGGCAAAACCACATTGAGGAGCAATCCTAAAACTCCCGCAAGTCCTATTTTCTCTATAGCAAACGTTCCCACGGAAAATTTCATACCGCCGATCCCGCAGACGAGAATAACGGCAACAATAATCAGGTTTCGTGGAGTTGCCAGGTCCACTCCCGATCTCATGAGAGTATTAATACCGACAACCGTTATCATACCAAACAGCAGAATCATGATCCCCCCCATCACCGGAGTTGGAATCGTCGCCAGTATCGCGCCTATCTTGCCGACAAAAGAGAGCAGGATGGCAGTCACAGCCGCCCAAGTCATGATCGCCGGATTATACGCTTTGGTGAGCGCTACCGCTCCGCTTACCTCGGAATATGTCGTGTTTGGCGGTCCGCCGAGCAACGAGGCGATAGACGTTGCTATGCCATCGCCGAGCATGGTGTTTTCGATCCCCGGATCCTTGACGTAATCCTTACCGGTGATGGAACCTATGGCAAGCACGTCGCCGAAATGTTCTATCGCCGGAGCGATAGCCACAGGCACGATAAAGAGGATCGCCTCCCATTTCCACTCGGGAAAAACGAACGCGGGCATCGCAAACCAGGCCCGTTCGGCCACCGTGCTAAAGGAAATCAGCGCCGGTGAAGTCCAGTTGTTGAGCGTCCCCGGGTCAAAAGTCGCCTGCATTGCCGCCGAGAACCCCACGAAATCGAGCATAATCGAGGCCACATATCCGGTGACGATGCCGCAGAGAATCGGGATAAGCTTGAGCCATCCCCGGCTGAGCAGCGATACAAGCGCGGTGGTGACCAGGGAAACTCCGGCGACAATCATCGCCGTGGTCTCCGGCACAAGCCAGCCGGAACCGTCACCCGTGCGACCCATCGCCATGTGCACGGCTACCGGGGCCAGCACCAGCCCGATCACCATGATCACCGGACCGGTCACGATGGGGGGCAGATATTTGTGCAAAATTCCGGCCCCGCAGAACCGGATCACCAGACTGAGGACAATATAGAAAACCCCGGCTGCTGCAAGACCGCAGAGCGTAGCCGGAATACCCCATGTTTGAACGCCATAGATGATCGGCGCTATAAACGCAAAGGATGATGCCAGAAATACCGGCACCTTGCCCTTGGTAATCATCTGAAACACCAGTGTCCCGATCCCCGCAGTAAAAAGTGCCACGTTCGGATCAAGTCCGGTCAGAATCGGAACCAGCACCAACGCGCCGAAAGCCACAAAAAGCATCTGGGCTCCAAGCAGACTGTCGGAGAATCTGAAAATATAGTTTGAATCAGGTGTCTCTTCGGACATTACCCAAAGCCTCCCCTTGCTGAATTTGTGCCTGTTGCAGCCGCCACGGCCCTGTCACATTTTTTAAAAGAAATCATCGCCGGTTCCACACAACGACTCGTTTAGTTACTGGGTGCCGAAAATTTTATCACCGGCATCCCCCAGACCCGGCAATATGTAACCGACCTCGTTGAGACGTTCGTCCACCGCGGCAACATAGATTTCAACATCGGGATGCAAGGTGGTGACCTTGTTCAGCCCCTCGGGCGCCGCCACCAGAAACAGTCCCTTGATCCTTTTACATCCGGCTTTTTTCAGCGTCTCGATAGTGGCAAGCAGCGTTCCGCCCGTGGCGAGCATCGGGTCGAGGATAAGGGCGATCCGCTCTTCGATATCTTTTGCGGTTTTTATGTAATATTCAACCGGCTGCAATGTCTGCTCATTCCGGTAATAACCGACGACACTGACCCGCGCCGACGGAATCATGTCAATGACCCCGTTCATCATCCCTAGGCCGGCTCGTAAAATCGGCACGATCGTGATCTTTTTCCCTTTGAGTTCATCAACCTCTACCGGACCGGCCCACCCCTGGATTGTCTTTTTTTCAGTGGGCAGATCCTTCGCCGCTTCATAGGTGAGCAGTCGGGCAACTTCGGACGAAAGGTCCCGAAAATCCTTGGTTGAGATATCATGTTTACGCATCAATCCCAATTTATGCTTGATAAGTGGATGGTCCGCAACGTGGACGCTCATTGCCTTTCTCCCCTGGAATATTTTTTATTGCATCTTGAAGAATACGGACTTCTTTCGCACCGCAGCTCTACTTTTGCCAAACAGTTCGCCACCTTCGACGATTCCTCTTGACACACCGATTTTCGACACACATTCGCGCTATTGTGTTTTAAAAAAAAATAAAAAAAAAGCAAGGAATTTTCCCTGGAAAAATACCGCGCCACAAGCAAAACATCCACCCTGCCGCCGCAGGACTGCCGACTACTCACTCACCCTGGCTAACTGTCTTCCGGCGACAATGTCCCAAGCCGACCCGGCCACCTGGCCGACATGGTGCAGGTTTTTACCGGACACACTTCATTTTCCACACCCTTTTATTGACAGGCGCCGTTTTATGGTACAGGTACGCTTCCGGTGGTCCCCCCGCCACTCAGTTATCTATTTCCGTTATTGTTTGCATAAAATTATTTGATCGCAAAAAGTCTGTATGATAGTGTAGATGTGACCCACCGCACTGTTCTGGCAAAGAGTAACTGCAGCCGCCACGCTGCGCGGACCCGTGAACCTTCTATTCAGGAGAGCCGATGAAAGTCAAAGACATCATGGAGCCCCTCAGGAACTGGCTGACCCCGGAAATGACGCTCACCGAAGCGATTAACGTCTTTCGTGCCACCAAGCGCCACCACGGGATGCCGGTAAACGGCCTGGTGGTGCTCGACACCCGCATGCATCTTGTGGGAATTGTCTCGACCAAGGACATCCTCAGGCGCCTCATCCCGTCACACCTCTATCTCACCGATCGCCACCACCATATCCCACTGGATTCGGTACGGGCGGACAAGGCGGGAGAATTTTCCTGCACAACCGTCGACCGGGTAATGACCGAGGATGTACGGGTAATCACCAGCGACGAATCGATCTTCAGATGCGCCGATGTTTTTCTCACCGAACAGGTCCGCCGGCTCCCGGTGACCAGGAGTGGTGATGGAAAGGTTGCGGGAATGGTCTATCTGCGGGATGTGTACAACACCCTGACCGAACTCGTCGCCGGCTGACCTCTACTCAAGAGGTTTGGGCTTACCCAGGGGAGACAGGGGCAGCAGTTCGACGGCCAAAATGGACGCAAGGATCACCCCCCCGCCCGAAAGCTGTAGCACCGACAGCCTCTCGCCAAGAAACAGAGCGCCGGAAATAGCTGCGAACACGGTTTCAGAGCTGAGAATTATCGCCGCATCCGCGGCGGGGGTGAACCGCTGGCCAACCACCTGCAGGGTAAAGGCCATTCCCACCGAGAATATGCCGACATAGCAGATGCCCCACCACCCCAGGTAAAACTGGTCTATGGTCGGTTGTTCCATCCCGCCTCCAAGAAGCAAACCGAGAACGCCGCAGACAACAAACTGCACCACGGCAACAACCAGGGGTGCCCGTGTCCTGGACGCCATAATACCCACCAGGATAACGTGCGACGCCCAGAAAACGGTACTGGCTATCACCCAGAGGTCACCTGCGGCCAGCGCGACAGTGTGAGCACCACTAAGTATATATGTACCGACAAAACAGCAGATCGACGCAGGCCAGACGGAAAAGTGCACCTTTCTGCGCAGAACGAGCAGACCGATGACCGGCACCAGGGGCACATACAGTGCGGTGAGAAACCCGGAATTAGTGACGGTGGTGTGCAAAATCCCATGCTGCTGAAGGGAAGCGGCAGTAAACAGTACCACCCCGGTTGCAACCATCCCCCACCAGTCCCGGGCAACAAATTGTCGTTCACTCCGATGCACCCTCACATACTGGCGTACCGCGAAAGGCATTACCGCACCCCCCCCCACAAGGAACCTGGCACCGGTAAAGGTGATGGCTCCGAGCCCTCCCGTGCCGATCTGCTGTACCACAAAAGCACTGCCCCAGATCATTGCGGCAACAGTCAATAGTATATTGGCATGAACACGCTTCATCATAAATCCGTAGTAAAATTATGCAACCCCGCCTGTCGTACAAATCTTGCAAGAACAGTTTATCTCCACCCAACCTCAGGTTATTACAGCAAATCGCATCCACGCAACTATACTTTAGGTGCACGATTTTACAACCTTGATCTTGTCGCGGGCTGCAGACAAAAATCAAAAAACAGGCCGCCGCAGTAAGCGGCTGGTGCCGGTGCAATCCGGTTGATCTTTTGGTGGAAATACAATTTGACATTATTGAGGCGGCATTGGATAGTATTTATATACCTGTTCTTTTACAATATTTTTCGCAACACCCTTTACTGACGCAACATCCAGGTTGCCGACCGGGGTGTCAGGTTTGCCAGGCGGACACGGCGACCGTTTTTACGATAAAATGGCCGGACTCATGACAACTCCCGTTTACGACATTGCAATTATCGGCGGCGGCATCAACGGATGCGGCATAGCCCGTGACGCCGCAGGGCGGGGACTCTCGGTATTTCTCTGCGAACGTGACGATCTGGCAAGCGGCACATCTTCCGCTTCGACCAAACTGATCCACGGAGGTCTCAGGTATCTGGAATATTACGAGTTCAGGCTGGTGCGGGAAGCACTGCGCGAGCGGGAGATACTGCTCACCAACGCTCCCCATATCGTCTGGCCCCTGCGTTTTATACTGCCGCACCACCGAGGTCTTCGGCCGGCCTGGCTAATCCGGCTGGGACTCTTGCTCTACGACCACCTCGGAGGCCGCAGGCTGCTCCCGGGAACCAGTTCCGTTAACCTGCAAACCGATATCGCCGGCAGACTACTCAAGAAAGAGTACCGGCGCGGTTTTGAGTATTCCGACTGCTGGGTCATGGACAGCCGGTTGGTGATTCTCAACGCAATGGACGCGAGACGGCTGGGAGCCGTAATCAGAACCAGGAGTCCCTTGGTTTCCGCGGTCAGATCGAAGGACTTCTGGACCCTTACCATGGTCGACCTTGTTCGGAACAGGGAGTACCAGGTGAGAGCAAGAGCCCTCGTCAACGCCAGCGGTCCCTGGCTGGACCAGCTGATGGAGCACATAACCCATGGCGCCACCAGAGAGCATATCCGGATGGTTCAGGGCAGCCATATCATAGTTAAAAAACTCTTTGATCATTCCCGGGCATATATTTTCCAGAACAGCGACGGGAGGATTATTTTTGCCATCCCCTATGAACACCACTTCACCCTTATCGGCACCACCGAAGTCGACTTCAGCAAGAGCCCCGAAACCGCAGCAATTTCAGATAAGGAAATCGGATACCTCTGCGGCGCGATCTCGGAATACTTTGCCAGACCGATAACGGCAAACGATGTAGTGAGCAGTTTTTCCGGGGTCAGGCCGTTGTTTGACGACGGCAAAAGCGACGCCAAGGCGGCAACGCGCGATTATGTCCTCAAGCTTGACACCTTAAGGGACAAGGTCCCCCTGCTGTCAATATACGGCGGAAAGATAACAACATACAGAAAGCTGGCGGAATCGGTACTGGCCAGGCTGGCCCCTTATCTCCCCCCGATGAAACGCGAGTGGACAACACACAGCCCCCTTCCCGGCGGCGACTTCCGCCCCGGCGAATTCACCAGAAAAACCGAAGAACTGCAGCACCTGTGTCCCCTGCTCGACCAGCAGCACGCGCACCGTCTGTTCAGGGCCTACGGTACCTTAAGCAGGGAGATGATTGACGCGGTAAGGGGTACCGACAGTCTCGGCGTCCACTTCGGCCACAACCTGTACAGCTTTGAAGTGGACTACCTCATTGAACGCGAGTGGGCGATGACCGCCGACGATATCCTGTGGCGCCGCACCAGGCTGGGACTGTTTCTTAATCAGCGCCAGGTGGCAGACCTTGAGAGCTATATAAGAACAAGACAGGCAGACGGGCAACCAGGTACACAAAAAAACTTCATTTTTTTTGACAAAGGAGAAGGGCAATGACCTCGCATATCCTTGCCATAGATCAGGGAACGACCTCCAGCCGCGCTATTATTTTTGACGACAACTTCCATATCGTCTCTGTCGCCCAGCAGGAATTAACCCAGTTTTTCCCGAAATCGGGATGGGTGGAACATGACGGAGAGGAAATTTTACGTTCTACCCTGGCAACTTGCCATAAAGCGCTTGACCAGTCAGGGCTGCAGGGGAGCGATATTGATGCGATCGGCATAACCAACCAGCGAGAGACCACCATTGTCTGGGACAAACAGACGGGCAAGCCCATCCACCGCGCCATCGTCTGGCAGGACCGACGCACGTCTGCTTTTTGCGCAAGTCTTGACAGCTGGGGTTACGGTCCCATGATTACCAACAAAACCGGTCTATTGCCGGACTCCTATTTCAGCGCAACCAAGATCAAATGGCTGCTCGACAACGTTGGCGATGCCCGGAAAAAGGCTGATCGCGGACAGCTTCTTTTCGGCACGGTGGACACTTTTCTCCTGTGGCACCTCACCGGAAAAAAAATCCACGCCACCGATGCGACCAACGCCTCACGCACCATGCTCTACAACATCCATGAAAACTGCTGGGACCACGAGCTGCTTGAGATCCTCGACATTCCCCGCGCCATGCTTCCCGAGGTACAGGACAGTTCCGCCGATTTCGGCACCACCACACCAGAGCTTTTCGGCGCTCCCATACGCATCGGCGGGGTAGCCGGCGACCAGCAGGCGGCGCTGGTCGGACAGGCATGCTTTGCACCGGGCATGGTCAAGTCGACCTATGGGACCGGCTGCTTTATCGTCCTCAACACCGGCGAACAGCCGGTCACATCCGACAACAGGCTCCTGACGACTATAGGCTACAGGCTCAGAGGCAAAACGACCTACGCCCTTGAGGGATCGATTTTTGTGGCCGGCTCTGCGGTGCAGTGGATGCGCGACGCCATGGGGCTTATCGAATCGGCCGAACAAACCGGGGAATTAGCAGGGCAGGCCGACCCCGACCAGGACGTCTACCTGGTCCCCGCCTTCACCGGTCTTGGAGCCCCCCACTGGGACGGCAACGCCAGGGGAGCGATCTTCGGCATCACTAGGGCAACCGGTCCAGCCGAGCTTTCCAGGGCGGCGCTCGAGTCTGTATGCTACCAGACCAGGGATCTGCTCGATGCCATGCAAAAAGACTGGGGAAAGATGGGCGATACCGTGCTGCGGGTGGACGGCGGCATGGTCGCCTCCAACTACACCATGCAGTTTCTCGCCGATATCCTCAACGCTCCCGTGGACCGGCCCGTGATTCTTGAAACCACGGCCTTGGGCGCCGCCTATCTGGCGGGGCTGCATATCGGCATGGTACCTTCGCTTGAAAAAATATCCGCATCCTGGCAGCTAAACCGACAATTTCGCCCGTCACTCGACGACGCTGTCCGGCTTCGTAAATACAACGGCTGGAAAGAAGCGGTACGCCGCACTCTGTCAACCGGGTAACCCGGCGGGGCTTACAAGTAACCGATTGTTATCGTACAATATATAGGCCGAACCACCCGCGATGGGGCGAGAGCGACCCCGCTGGTTGAAAGAATAGCGACAACCCTCTATCAATTGTTGAAAAGATAAGGGAAAAAGGCTAGGATCATCTTCACTTTCTGAGCTGTCAGCGTTTTTTACATTATCAGATCCGTATGTGACGGGCCGGACGATTCCCATTGACTAAAATTCTTCTTTTTATCTATACCCTGGCGTGGGTTGCGGCTTTTCCACTGTTAAAACGTCTGCCGCGCATTCGTACCGGCTGGCGACAGCGGACGCTGCAGGATCTGCCGGAAGGAACCTTCGATATATGGATACAGGCGGCCTCCGGCGGAGAAGCCATGCTGACCAACACCCTGCTCGATCAGCTTGCAGCCGTTGTTCCGCAACAGGCCAGGTTGAAAATTCTGGCAACCTCCGGCACCGAACAGGGAGTGCAAACCCTTGACAAGGCCAGGCATGACAGGGGTCATGGTACTGCAGGAAGTCAAGGCATAATCGACGTTACGGTCAGCTATTTCCCGCTGGACGCGCCCCACTTGATGCGTAAGGCGTTTCAGGCGTTCCAGCCTCGGCTCGGCATACTTATGGAAACCGAACTGTGGCCGGGATATCTGGTTGCAGCGGCCGGGCAGAATGTCGAGCTCTTTCTCGTCAACGGTCGAATGTCTGAAAAAAGCTTCCGTTCCTACCGGCGAATGCGCTTTTTTTTCAACAGGTTCGGCCCCGGGCGTATTCTGGCCGTATCCCGGACCGATGCGGACCGCTTTGCCCATGTGATGGGCAACAGCAAGGTTGCGCTGATGAACAATATCAAGTTTGACAGGACGGTCCCTGCAGCCGGCACCGCAGGCCGCGCTTCCCGTCTCATTTTTGCAGAAAAAGCGGCACCTTTTATCATATTCGGCTCGGTCCGCCGGGAGGAGGAACCGAAAATACTCGCCGCTGTTGCTGAAATCCTTGACAGACGAAAAGACATCGTCGTCGGCATATTCCCCAAACATTTGGAAAGGGTGTCACACTGGGTCAACATGCTCGACGCAGAGCATATCGCAACAGCCAGAAGATCTGAGATCACGTCCATCTCCGGCAGTCAGAGCGTGATAGTCTGGGACAAATACGGTGAACTTTCCAGCGCCTACGGTTATTCAGACAGCGCTTTTGTGGGAGGCTCCCTGGAGAAACTGGGCGGCCAGAATTTTCTTGAGCCACTGGCATTCGGGCTGCGCCCCGTTATCGGCCCCCATTGGCAAAATTTCAGCTGGGTCGGCCGGGAAATAGTCACCTCCGGGCTTGTCACCGTCGTTGACAACGCAGCGGACCTGGCCCATGCGCTTATCAGCCATGCCGACAGTCGGCAGCCAAGGGAAGAAGTTATTGAACAGGTCCAAGCTTACCTTGAAACCAAAAAAGGCGGCACCCTGAAAGCCTGCCAGGAAATTGCAAAACACTTTCATTTTACCAGAACAGAATAGACATGACCAATCTCCCACCCTGCTACGCGATCATCCCCGCACGATACCAGTCTCACCGTTTTCCCGGCAAACCTCTTGCCGAAATACTTGGAAAGCCTATGTTTCAGTGGGTCTATGAACAGGCTGCCAGCTGCCCGGCGTTCCAACGGGTATGTCTTGCAACGGATGATGACCGGATCTTCAAGGCGGCTCAAGAACGTTCAGTTCCGGTGGTCATGACCAGCCCCGATCACCCGAGCGGATCGGATCGCATTATGGAAGCCGCAGAGATTATGGGACTTGAGGATGAGGCTGTGGTAATCAACATCCAGGGGGATGAGCCGGCAATTGATGCGGGGATACTGGAAGCGCTGATTGAACCGTTTGGCCGACCGGACACCCAGGTAACCACCCTTGCCACGAGTATCAGCCCGGAAGAAGCGGACAACCCGGACCGGGTCAAAGTTGTCCGGTCCAGGGAAGGAAAGGCGCTCTATTTCTCACGAGCCAAGATACCGCACCACCGCGACCCCGGAACTTCTGAAGACAACTACCTGCTCCACATCGGCCTGTACGGTTATCGGCTGCCGGTCCTGAAAACCTTCACGTCCCTTCCGCCAAGCCCCCTGGAAAGCATTGAAAAACTCGAACAGCTGCGCCTGCTTGAAGCGGGTGTGGCGATCACGGTGGTGCTCACTGATTACCAGGGATTCGGAGTCGATCGTCCTGAAGACATAGCGCTCATTCTGCCGCAGCTAAAAGGTCTGTAACACCATCCGGCCATTGGGTGGTGCGGGACCAGGGATCGCCGTCAGGATGCAGTCCTTTGCTGTAGTAAACGACAAAGCCACCTTTCAACGTTGAAAGGTGGCTTTGTTGCCGTTAGATTTCATTTGCGGTGCAGGTATTGGTACTACCCTTTCGCCTCGGACTGCTTGGCTGGTTTCTTGGCAGCGGGCTGCTGCCCTCCCTGGTGATCCCTATCCAGATGAAAATTGATCCAGGAGGACGTGTCCTTGAGTTCCCAGAGGCGTGGCGGTACCAGCTCACACGCCAGTTTTTCCGCCTCGCCATGTTTCCTCATTCGCCTGTAGGCGCGCACCCAGACGCAGAGCTTGTCCGGGTTGACCTCGCAGTAGCCGTTGTTGCTGCCGCCGCAGGCCCCGTTCCTGGTATGCTTGGGACACCCCGATTCCGGACAGAGAAAACCGACATGCTGAATACCGCAGTCTCCACAGCTCTGACACGACAGCATCATCTTCTTGAACGGATCCTCAAGAAATCTCTTCAGCACCCATGACGCCTTGTTCTTGTCCAGAGAGCTGGAAATTTTCCTATATACCGGGGCAAACGACGCATTCTTGTCAAAGAACAGGTCGTGGGCGGTGCGCAGAAAGAGATAGTGGCAGTTTTCGGAAAGCTTGACCTTTATCGCATCCCGGCTTGGTATGGACTTGGTCGCGGCCGTCTTTTTGTACAGATAGAAACGATTGGGCTCGTCTTCGGTGAATTGTTCCCTGTAGTCCTGCCAGTTATGCTCAATTTCCTCCATCCGGTCGAGAATACGGCCAACGGTGTCAAAAGAGTCGTGAATACCGCCCAGGTGAATCCCCTTGTAACCTATTCCCTTGAGAACGACCCCAAGCCTCGCCGTTCTTTCAATGGCCTGTTTTTTTCCTTCCTGCGGATCCTGCCACTCTTCCATGACCCGGTCAAACAGCTTTTTGGTAACATGAACCCCCGGCACCCGGCCGGCATGCATTGGCCGCGCCGATCTTTTATCAAGCAGATAAAGAGATGCCAGCGCCGGGTAATCGAGTTGCCGATCGTTTTTATAGAGCAGCAGCTCTTCATATTTATCGATATCGTAACCGAGCTGGGTGATGGTAAAAGAGGCTCCCGCCTCAAATTTTCTCTCCAGCTTCTTATACTGCACCCATGTTTCAGCTTCAGTGTATTTAAAGGGAGAAACGGCGCACCCGGTAACAAAGACACTACTGTGTCCGGTTTTAATCAACCGCCGGTTCAGGTCATTGAGCATCGACGTCAGGATGACCGAGTCAAAGTCAAACACAGGGGTCCCCCGCCCACCGAAACCTTTGCCGGAATAGTCTCCGGTAAGGGCAAGGATATTTTTCATACCCATGTGGGCAAGCTGCAAAGCACGGCTTTCCATGCCCATGCGATTGGTATCCCTGCAGGTAAAATGCACTATTACGTCCATCCCGCAATTGAGGATATTCCGGCCGATGGCGTCCGGACTCAGGGCCGGGTTACCGCCGGGATTGTCGGTGATGGATACGGCGGATATTCTCTTGTCCTGATACGCTTCTTGCGAAATTGCATTAATTGTATCAATTGTTCTGCCGCTGGATTCACGGCCGGGAACCAGCTCAAGGGTAATTACAAATTTTTCTGGGGTAGAAATATCGTCATTAAAATTACGAGCCACTGAAACATCTCCTTTAAACTAAAATCGCCTCACAACAGCACTGTCGATTAATCCTGCACCCTGGCCCGGACTGACTCGAAGCACGCCCAAAAACCTGACCACGAACCGCCCCCACACAGTTCTTATTGTTTCGCCCTTTCCGACACACCATCTGGCGAATCAGCGCCTGGAAAGGATAATCGGCTGGAACCACAGGATATAATCACAACAGCGTCGACTTTTCGGCTCCGTACAGGGCAGCAATCAGTCGACAGCTCAGGCATCCCCTGCCGTCTCCCAACCGTATCACTCTGTGGTACTATAATACCAAAAATTGTGCGACGCGAGATTTTTTTTCGCAGAAGCAGGGACAAACAGAGAAAGAAAAAAGAAAAAACCGGCGGCGCGGTTTCGCCGACCGGATTTTTTAGATAAACGGATGGGCCGTGAGGCGGCCATGACGGGGTATTCTGTTTTCCGAGGTCAGAACGACGTATACCCCTGGACGAAAAGCAGCGCCGTCAAGTCACCGTAAAGGATATTGTTCTCAATACGCTCTTTGAGATAGGGTTTCGGGTGAAAACCGACGCCCAGCCCGGCGGCCAGGAGCATTGCCAGGTCATTGGCACCGTCGCCGATGGCGATGGTGGACGACTGGTCCAGGGCGCGAGCCTCCATGTAATGTTTGAGAAATTGAAGCTTGGACTTATGGTCAATCACCGGCTCGAGCACCTTTCCGGTAAGAACGCCGTTGTCAAGTTCCAGCCGGTTGCCATGCTGCACATCAAAGCCGAGTTTTTTGGCCACCGGTTCAGTAAAACAGGTAAAACCTCCCGACACAAGTACACAGAAAGCACCTGCCTGCTGCATGGACCGCACCAGTGTGGAGGCCCCGGGCATGCATCTGATCGCGTCACAGGTTGTGCCAAGAGCCGCCTCGTTCAACCCCTTAAGCATTGCCACGCGGCTACGCAGCGCCGCCCGGAAGTCAAGCTCACCGCGCATGGCACGATCGGTAATCTGGGAGATTTCCTCCTTCAGGCCGCAGGCAGCGGCGAGATCATCGAGGGTTTCCCCCACCACTACGGTGTTGTCCATATCCGACACAAGAAGCTTTTTTTTCCTGGCTCCATCATCGGCAATGATAAAATAATCGATCCTGTCCGGTTCAAGCAGCTTCTCAAGCCGCAGCCTGGCATCCGGCCCAGGTTTTCTCGCAAGCACAAGGTCCGCGGCTTTGCCCTGACGTAACCAGGTTGTCTTGAGAACATCCACTCCCAACATGGTTCCGGCCAGGTCCAGGTGGCTTTCGGTCAAAGGAGATTTCCGGTCGGCCGCAACAAGTACAAGAATATAGTTCATCATTGTCTCGACTTTCGTCATGGGCAGGTTTCGTCCGTGGCTTGTGCAGTATGCGGGCGAACAGTTCGTAGTGTTATCCAGGCACGCTCAAAGCCATCCACTTTAATAGATGCTGATTGTCAAAGCAAAATTTTTTTCTTTACCATTCGGATTAATATTGCACCACAACAAAGTGCAAAAAGAACCTTCACCAGTGCCCGATTTTTTTTACCAGCCACTTAAGCGGAATGAGCATTGAGACCCTTTTTCTGTACCTGCCGTAGCTTTGCTCATATAACTTCATTATCTTTCGCTCCTCAAGAATGGCTCCCACCGGGATATACAAAAAGAGAATGACCGCTGCACCAAAGCTTTTCGCATGGTACTCAGGCAGAAAGGACCAGATGGCCAGAAGACAGCCCAGATACCAAGGATGGCGGGTCAGGGCGAACACCCCTGTCTGGTGGAACTCGCCTCCACCGTTCATGAGCAGATGCGATTTTCCGGTTTTCAGCTGGCGCAGACCGAAAAAGTAGTGCAGATCGTACTGGATGGCACCGCCGTAAAACAGCAGGATGGCTGCAACCATCATCAGCCACCGGAAAATCGACAGGACCCCGTTCCAGGCAAAAACAACCGGCCCCGGGTCAATCCTGGTATAGGTCGCAAGCATGACAAGGGTCAGGAGGGAGACGAGGTTGTAGGCCAGCCGGTAATACCTGGGCAGCACCGGCCACAGGTTTTCAAGAAACTCAACAACCCCGGGGGTGATCAGCAGCGAATGCAAGACGCACCACCCTATCCATAGACAGCAGCAAACGATCATACCCGCCGGATCACCCCTTTTGTTGTCCCGGATTCAGTACCGACAAAAGGCCGCTTTCTTTTTTCAGGTCCCCGAGTCATCTTTTCTGTCAAAACAGGCTTCCAGGTAGATCATATCGCCCTGGGAAGAACTCTTTACGTCATAATCAAGGCTGTGGAACAATTTGACCATCCGCTTATTCTGTTGTGAAGTATAAGCAGTCAACCCCTTAATCCCGTTTCGTTTGGCCGCTTCGGCCAATTTCTGGATGACAATGGAGGACAACCCTTTGCCCTGCCATGTTTTCTCCACGGAAAAAGCTATTTCCGCCATTTTCGTCTCAGGATTGAGATAATACTCGCCGACGGCGAGAATCCTTTCAAACCCGGGCTGGCCCTCCACCACGACTATGGTGAGATCGTTATGGTAATCGATAATGAACGTCTGTTCGATCTGCTTGGTGACAAAACTCGTTTTTTCATGAAAAAAGCGGGAGACGACGTCGGCGGTGTCGAGGCGGTAGTAGTGCTCCTGTATGGCTCTTTCGTCGGTCAGCTTCACCGGCCGAAAAGTGAGTTTTTTACCATCTATTTCCCGGCTCTCCTCAATGCCCAGGGGATAGATGGAATGCATCTCCTCCCTGAGCGATCTCTCGGGTCCAAGCAGTCCCATCTCCTTGGCCTCGTCAAACAGATAGTCCCGGAAATCGGGATGAGCGATGGAGATGAGGGCGATAGCCCGTTCCTGGATACTTTTACCGAAAAGGTTGACCGATCCATATTCGGTCACCACATGCTGAACCTCGCTTCGGGGAACGACCACGGCCGAATTCTCGAGGATAGGGACAATCCTGCTGGCGCTGTAATTGTCCCGGGTGGAGGTCATCATCAGGATCGACTTCCCTCCTTCCGACATCGAGGCTCCCCGGAAAAAGTCGAGTATTCCGGTGACACCCAGAAAATTATTAAACGGCAGTGCGTCTGCGGCCACCTGTCCGGTAAGATCGATCTCACGCCCGAGATTCATCGCCACCATTTTCCTGTTTTGCGATATTATCCGCGGATCGTTGACATATTTCGACGGATGGAACTCCACTGCGGAATTGTATTCAAGGAGATCGTAGAGATCCTTGGTACCGATTGCGTTGCTGCAGATAATCTTGTCGTTGTTGAACCCCTTCTTCTTATTGGTCACGACCCCCATAGCCATGAGTTTCATGATGGTATTGGTAACATACTGGGTATGAATGCCGAGATCGTTTTTTTCCATCATCGCCTCGATATTGGCACTGGTCGTCGCCCCCAGCGTTAACTGGAGGGTCGAGCCGTCGTCAATGAGCCGTGAGATATATCTGGCGATCTGGCTTGCGGACTCCACTTCTGGATAGTTGCCGATCTCGATCAGATCCTCATCGTATTCAACGAAGTAGTCGATATCATTGACATGGATGGAACTTCTGCCGAACACTTTCGGCATATGTCGGTTAACCTGGGCGATAACCAGGTCGGCAGCCTCTGCGGCGGAAGCGGTGACATCCACCGAGACGCCAAGAGACATCCAGCCGAAATCGTCGGGAGGACTCACCTGGATAAGCGCCACCTGGATAGGCAACAGTCTCGATTTTATCAGTTTATGGACGTCTGAGAGATTGATCGGGGTGATGAAACGCAGGTCGCCCTTGAAGCTTTTGGTGTTTGCCGAGCCCAGATAGAAAGAGCGGATATTGAGATTCTGGGATTTCGATTTCTCGGCGATACGGGACAGCGAGGTCGACTCCGCACTGAACATTCTGGTTATTTCCAGGTCGGTAAAGCGCAGGCTGGCGTCGGCAAGCCCCTTCACCAGATGCTGGGGCTCTCCGGTGGAAGACTCGATAAAGATGCGTTGTCCAGACTTTATTTTCGATATTGCCTCTTCAACCGTAATCCTGTTTCTCTGATAATTATCCGCCCAATACCCGGAATCCCGCATAAGACCTCTCCTTGTTGAACAACAGTTACGAAGATGAAACAGCTACACTATATAGTATTGTTTTTCTATCGTTTCTTCAAGCCTTCTGCGACCAGCTGGTAAGAGACGGTTTTTCCATGGTTTGGCAAGGGGCAAATAGTATTTGTCGAAAAACAGGGGTATCTGATAGGGTTAATCAATATCCGGCGAACAACCGACCAGCGGACCAATGGCATGAACCCTACTGAAACCGTACTGCTTTTCAACCTGTCTGAGTCTGATCGAACCCTGGTAAGGCAGCTTATTGCACCTTTTGCCCTCACTCCTGTCGACCTGACCATGCAGACCGTTCGCAACTACATCCGCACCCACCAACAGACAAAAATCTGTCTGGCCATCCTGCGGCTGGCCCCGAAAAGCAAGCAACACAGGTCCATTCAGCTGGTGCGGGACTTCATTGGCCCCCTGGCCCCGATCCTGATCCTCGTCCCGCGGGACAATACAAAAGAGATAAAAAAATATCTGGCCGCAGGAGCCGATGATTTTATCGACCTGCCGCTGAACAGGAACAGGTTCTCGATCAGCTTTCTGATCCTGCTTGAGTTGGGACAGGTGATGGCCCGCCGGCGCCAGAATGAGTCACCCCCCTATAAAAGAGGGCTGTCATGGCACGGGCTGTACAACTATTTTCAGGCCGGACTCGACTATTTCTCGCCCAAATCCCTCATCCCGAGACCTCGCCGGGGGGATTATATTTTCGATCGCTGGGAGATAATCAAGAGACTCGGGATCGGCGGGTTTGGCGTCGTCTGGCTGGTCAGGGAAAGAGCGAGCGGCAGACTTGCGGTCGCAAAGTCTCCCCATTCGTCCATGATGAACATCAGGGTACTGCGGTCAGCGGCCATCCTCAAGCGGCTGGTCCACCACCCCAACGTGGTCCAGCTGATAGAGATCGTCAAAGACAGCGGGAAATTCATTCTTATCCAGGAGTATGTCGACGGCCCCTCGCTGCAGGAGCTTCTGCGCGGGCCGATCTCCCCGCTGGAGCGGGAAAGCTATTTTCTCCAGCTTGTCTCCGCGGTCGCCTATGCGCACAAACATAACATCCTGCACCGCGACATCAAGCCGGAAAACATCCTGATCAACGGCCGGGGGCAGGTCAAACTGCTCGATTTCGGAATTGCCCGGGATCTTAACTGGCAAAGTGGCCAGGCCAGTTCCGAAGGGACGGTAAACTTTATGCCCCCCGAACAGTTTGCAGGCAGGGCATGCCTTGCCAGCGACGTCTGGGCGCTGGGGGTGATCCTCTATATTTTCGCCACCAACCAGATCCCCTACCTGCAACAAAACGACACCTATCCCGCCGACCTCGACCCCGCCATGACGAGCAGGCCGCCAAACGTTGCCGTGGCCGGGTTAAACCCGGAACTGGAGAGGATTATCATGACCTGCCTGCAGGGTGATCTTGCCAAAAGATACCAGAACAGCGACGACCTCCTGACCGACATCCGCACGTCACTGCCCGGTTTCGGCAGGGGAACCGTCCTGCCGGTTTTTCCATGAACAAAAGTCAGGCCGGCTCCTGTTACAATAAAGCGGGTCACACCCCCTTCACCAGGCGGTCGGCGAATTTTTCCGGCAGCCCTAAGGCTGCTATTTTTCGCGAAGCCCTGTTCACATCGTATCCGACCCGGTAAAATTCAATGACGCTCTTGCGGGTGTCGTAGATGAGATAGGCCGCACGGGGATCTCCGTCACGGGGCTGACCAACACTTCCGGCGTTGAATATCTGGCGGTTGAGTTCGGCCACCGGCACGACCATCGAGTGTTGGGGAGATCGGATATAGATGCAGAAAAAATTTTTCCTGGTAATGGCCACCGGGACATGGGTGTGGCCGACGAAAATCACCTTGGCCTTCGTACGGGCAAAGGATGAACTGATATAGGTCTTTTCCGTGACGTAATACCAGTTTTTCGGACGATAGGGGTTGGAGTGACAAAAAACAATGTCACCGAGGTGAATGACATCTTTCATCTCGTGCAGAAACCATTTCGAACTCTTGGTCAAAACAGACCGGGTCCAGGCGATCGCTTTTTGCGCATCCCTGTCCATATGGACAGGAGTTCCCAGGGCGGCCGCATCGTGGTTTCCCAGAACCGCCAGGCAAGAGCCAAGAGAGCTCACGAGGGAAATGCACTCATTGGGATTTGCACCGTAGCCGACCACATCACCCAGGCACACATATCTGTCAACCAGGTGAACACCGGCATGCCCGACAACCGCCTGGAGCGCCTCAATATTTGAATGTATATCAGACAGTACCGCAATTCTCATGGATAACCCGGAGCGTCCAGTAGTAATCGTTTCCCGGCCAGATCCGACCCAAAACCTCTATGTTGATATAAGCAAGTTTTCACTAAATGGCAAATTGTCCTTTCCAATCCGCTCTTTTTTGACTATTGGTGAATACACTTGTCAGCAGCAGACAAGGTCCCGGACCACCCTATGGTTCCGAGCCGCTTTGTTTAAACTTCATCCGACAGCCAATCACGCAAGCCATGCTAACACCAGAAGACATCGCAATATTGAAGGAATTTTTGACCCTTACCCAGGTCCCGGAAGAGACCTTTTCCTATGAAGAGCTCCAGGGATATCTTTTCGGCATCGCCATGACTCCCGACATCATTCTGCCAAGTGAATGGGTCCCGGTGATCTTCGGTGGAACCATGCCCCAGTACCGGGATACCCGCCAGGCGGAAAAGATGTACGGCCACCTGATGAAGATCTACAACACCCTCGTCTCCCGGCACAACAGCGGCAAGCTTGTCTTTTCCTTTGACCTGGAAAACCTCGACGAAACCGACCTGGAAAACCTTTACCAGTGGATCTCAGGATTTGAAGAGGCCCTGGCGCTCAGGGAAGAACTCTGGGACCCGGAGGAGTTTAAGTGGCTGAGCGAAACAAACAAGCAGGATATCTACCACAGCCTGATGACCGTCCAGGGGCTGGTCGACCCAGCGGAAGTTGCCGATTTTACCGATACCATTCCCGAAGAGTTGTTTCGTGAGATATTCCCTGAGCAGACCGACGAACCCTACGAACGGGAGCTGCAGATCCAGTTCTTCTTCATAGCTTCGCTGCCGCTTGCCATCAAAACCCTGCAGGACCATTCGCAAAATCTGGCGGACAAAAAACGTCAACTAAAAACCAAGACGGCACCCCTTGGAAAAAAGAGAAAAAAAGACAATATTATCGAGGTCGATTTCACCAGGGGCAAAAAGTAGCCCGCTAGCACAGGAACAACAACAATCGTGGAAACAACAGCCGCCAACCCCGAACTCGACCTGGCCTTTTCATTTGTCGGTGAAACCGGATGTAATGTTTTTCTTACCGGAAAAGCGGGCACCGGAAAAACCACTTTCCTCAAGGAGTTGCAGCAAAAGTGCAGTAAACGGACGGTTGTTACCGCCCCCACCGGAGTAGCCGCAATAAACAGCGGCGGAGTGACCCTTCACTCTTTTTTCCAGCTGCCTTTCGGTCCTTTTATCCCGGGGACGCAAAGCAGCCGGCAACATAAATTCAACCGCAAGAAAAGAGACCTGATCAGAAGCCTCGACCTGCTTGTGATTGACGAAATAAGCATGGTCAGGGGCGATATTCTCGACAGCGTCGACGACGTGCTCCGCCGGCTGCGCAGATCGAGCCAGCCTTTCGGCGGGGTCCAGCTGCTGCTGATCGGTGACCTCAACCAGCTGCCGCCGGTGGTCAAAAACGATGAGTGGCGCCTGCTCGGTTGCCATTACAGCTCCCCCTATTTTTTTACCAGCAAGGCGCTGGCTGAAACCGAACTTGTCTGTATCGAACTCAAGCATATCTACAGGCAGACCGACCACTGTTTCATCGAGCTACTCAACAAGGTAAGAGACAACAAACTGGACAGCGCGGATCTGCAACTGCTCAACAGCCGGGTTGATCCGGATTTTAACGACAACGACAGCAGCGCCCCCGGATATATAACGCTCTGCTCCCACAACGCAAACGCCGACGCCATCAACCGCACGCAGCTGGAGAATCTGGACCGAAAAACCTGCCGGTTTCACGCAGAGATAGAAGGAGAATTCCCTGAACACAGCTATCCCGCACCCGAGGAACTCACACTCAAAGTCGGCGCCCAGGTAATGTTTGTAAAAAACGACAACAGCTTTGAAAAACGGTTTTTCAACGGGAAAATCGGCAGGGTAACCTCAATATCAGGGGACACCGTCTATGTCAGGTGCGAAGGAGATGATGAGGAGATCACCGTGGAACCGGTTACCTGGGACAATATCTCCTACAGCCTCGACAACGAGACGATGGAGATTACCGAGGACAAGATCGGCGCCTATATACAATATCCGCTGAAACTGGCCTGGGCGATAACCATCCATAAAAGTCAGGGACTCACGTTCGACCGCGCCGCAATCGACGCCAAGGCTGCCTTTGCCCACGGCCAGGTCTATGTGGCGCTCAGCCGCTGCCGCACCCTCGAAGGACTTGTCCTGCGCTCGCCGATCGTTCCAGGGCGGATTAAAACCGACAGAAGCGTGCTTGAATTCACCGCAACCAGCAGCAACAACATTCCAACCCCGGAGAAACTGCACCGGGCCAGGCTCAGCTACCAGCGAAGCCTGCTGCTGGACTGCTTTAATTTTGGGAGGCTCCAGGCAATTCTCAACCGGTTATGCGGCCTTGCAGAAAACAGCGGGGGGTTGCTGCGAATTGGCGGCAGCACCTCCATCGACACCCTGCAGCAGAAAGTCGCAACCGGTATTACCACGGTGGGGAGCAACTTCGGCAGACAGCTCACCAGCCTGTTCGACGACCAGGTTCCGGTCTCGGAAGACCCCGTTATTCTCGACCGCATCAACAAGGGTTCGATCTATTTTCAGGAAAAAATAAAACAGCTGCTGACTGACAAGGGTGCGCTGATAGAAGCTGAAAGCGACAACAGCGAGCTGAAGAAAAAGGCCGAAAAAAATATCAGCAGGCTGCAGGAGGAAGCGCATATCAAACTCGCGGCCGTCACCTGCTGCGAAACCGGATTTGACGCACACCGCTACCTGCGGGCCATATCCCGAGCCGGGGTGGAATCAGTACCAAAGCGCAGCACCAGTGAAACCGTGAGCTACACCGAGGAAGATATCGAGCACCACAAGCTCTACGCCGCGCTGAAGACCTGGAGGACACAAAAAGCCAAAGGTGAAAACCTCACTCCATTCCAGGTGATGCACCTGAAAACCCTCATTCAGATCGCCGCCACGCTGCCGACAACGACTGCGGCGCTGAAAAAAGTCAAGGGCATCGGCGACAAGCTGGCCGCCCGGTACGGCGACGAGCTCGTCGATATGGTCACCGACTACTGCAACCGGGAGAACATTACCGATGGTTCGGCACCCTCGCAAAAAGACGTCTCTTCGGCGTTGCAGCCTTCCGGGACAAAGAAGAAAAACACCCGAAAAGAGAGCCTGGAGCTCTTCTTAGCGGGAAACACAACAGAGCAGATAGCAAAGATGCGAAACCTTACGACCACCACGATAGAAAACCATCTGGCCTACTACATCGCCGAAAACGAGTTGTCCGTTGACTCCCTCGTTGCCCCGGAAAAAAGAGAAGAGATTGAGCATCAGCTGAAGAGCTGTCAATCCGGCAGGCTAACCGACGTCAAGGCCGCCCTGGGCCCCGGATTCAGCTATGGTGAGATCAGGCTTGTAAAAGCTCACCTGGAATCATCTTCATGAAAACGGGGGGGAACGGTGTCCGGCTCCCCCCTTTTATTGCCGTTTTGCTCGATCGTCGCTACCTGGTTTTCATGCACCATTCATAAGCGTTCTGGAACATCTTCATCCAGGGTGAGACGACCAGGTTGTTCATCTCTGCGGGCAGGTAGTGCGCCTGCCACGGCAGAAAAGCCCTCTCCGGGTGCGGCATAAGCGCGAGATGCCTGCCGTCGGCGGAACAGAGGCCGGCAAGTCCCTCAACAGAACCGTTGGGATTAAACGGGTACTGCTGGGTGGGCCGGCCATCGTCGTCCACGTACACCAGCGGTGTCATACCCTGCTGCTTCGCCTTTTCAAGGATCGCCCCGTCGGGGAAATACAACCGTCCCTCGCCATGATCCACATGGATACCGAAAACCAGGTCCTCCATGCCCTGCAGCATCATCGCCTTGGATTGCTGCACCTTCACCGTGCACCAGCGGGACTCAAACCTCTCCGAAATATTTTTCACAAACCGCGGCTGCACCTCCGGCGCAAGCCCCGGCTCCGGCACCCAGCCGAGAAGGCCGAAGAGCTGGCAGCCGTTGCAGATGCCCAGGGTGAAGGTATCTTGCCGCTGGTAAAATTGTTCAAACATTTGTTTCAAACGCGGGTTGAACAGAATGGTTGCCGCCCATCCCTTGGCCGACTCGGGCACATCGGCGTATGAAAAACCGCCTACAGCGGCCAGTCCCCTGAATCCGTCCAGGGTTATCCGCCCGGCAAGAAGGTCGTTCATGCAGATATCCCAAGGCTCAAAACCGGCGGAATAAAAAGCGGATGTCATTTCACGATCGGAGTTGGACCCTTCATCGCGCAGGATCGCCACCCTGGGTTTGTCTTCTCTTGCAAGAATCTGCGGCGCGGTCGGTTCCGGAGAAAAAGGCAGGCTATACCGGGGGCCCTTGCGCTTATAGATCGCCTCTTTCTCTTCATCGGCACAGGCCGGATTCACCTGCAGCCGCTCCAGCTGGTAACTGGTCTCCTCCCAGAATCCGCGGAGCCTGGTCATCTCTTCGTCAAGCACCGCAACACCGTTGTAGAGCGCCCGCACCCTGTCTTTTTCGGTCGAGCGTCCGATCTCGGCGTACCCGACCCCGTAATCGGCCAGTATCGCCGTTACCGCATCAAGATTCTTCTGGCTGCACTCGACAACCAGGCCGAGTTCTTCGGCAAAGAACTTTTCAAAAACCGTGGACATCCCGTCGAGGTTTATCTCAAGTCCGCAGTTTCCGGCAAACGCCATCTCCAGAAGCGTGGTTATCAACCCGCCGTCGCTGCGGTCGTGCCCGGCGAGCAGGAGATCCTGGTCAAGCATTTGCTGGATGGCGAGAAAACAGTTTTTCAACAGCTTGCCATCCCCCACGTCGGGACTTCTGTCACCCATCTGGTTCATAACCTGGGCCAGGGCGCTCCCTCCCATCCGGTCTTTGCCGCCACCGAGGTCGATAAACAGTAGCGGCGCCCCCACTTCCTTGATATCAGGGGTGATCGACCTTGTTATATCGGGCATTGCGCCATAGGTGGATATGACAAGCTCACGGGGCGACTTGACCGTTTCCTCGCCCACCATGGTCGCCATGGAAAGGCTGTCCTTGCCGCCGTCAACCGCTATGCCGACCTCGGTCATCACCCCGCGCATGGCCTCGGCCGCATCGTAGAGCGCCGCCCCTTCCCCGGCAAGCTTCGGCGCCCACATCCAGTTGGCCGAGCACTTTACCTGCTCCAGATCCTCTATTTTCGCCCATACAAGGTTGGTCAGTGCTTCACCGACAGCCATTCTCGCCCCCGCAGCCGGATCAACCACCATCTTGATCGACTGCTCGCCAATGGATGAGGCAATTCCGGTCCTGCCGAAATGCGACTGGGCCACCACCGCGACATTGCCCACCGTAAGCTGCAGGGGGCCGCAACATTGCTGGCGGGCGATCAACCCGGTAACCGCCCGGTCGACCTTGTTGGTCAGGAACCGTTTCGATCCGACGGACACCAGCCGCAACACATCACCCAGAGCGTCCGCCACACGCAACCCATCCGGCAGCTTGAGAGCAGACGACTTGAGCGGTGCCCGCGAGTCATGAAAGGTTTTCTGCGGAATTTCCCCCAGAAGGGCGGGAAGGTCTATATCCACCGGGGTGGTGTCATCCGACGCGTCGTGCACCACGAACCGCAGGTCGCCGGTCACCTCGCCAAGCACCTCGCACCCCACTTTTTCACGGTCGCAGATCGCCTGGAACTTTTCTATATTTTCGGGGCGGATGAGAAAGCCCGTTCGCTCCTGATATTCAGCCACATAGATTTCAAGGACCGACATGGTGGGATCCCCCACCCGGATATTCCTGATCTCTATCCTGCCGCCCGATTTCTCGACCAGCTCCTTCAAGACGTTGGCCGGGCCGCCGGCCCCCTGGTCATGGATCACGTCGATGAGGGTTTTATCCCCCATTTCATTACAGGCACGGATGACGCGGTTCATTTTCTGTTCCATCTCCGCGTCGCCACGCTGCACTGCATTAAAATCCAGCGCCGACTCGTTCTCACCTTGCAGCATGGAGGAGGCGGCACCGCCGCCAAATCCGACGCGATACGCCGGGCCGCCCACCTGCACGATCAGCATGCCTTTTTCCTCCGCCGATTTTTCAGTGTGACGGCCGTCGATCTGGCCGATACCGGCGGTAAACATTATCGGCTTGAGAAATCCCCACCTCTGGCCGTTCTCAAGGCGCATATCGAAGGAGCGGGTAAACCCCTGGATGAGAGGCTCGCCAAACTTATTGCCATAATCCGAGGCGCCGTTGCTCGCCTCAATTTCAATCTCAAGAGCGGAGGCAAGATTATCCGGGCAGGGGTAGTTGTGTTCCCAGGGCAGGTCGTAGCCGGGAATGTTGAGATTACCGACACAGTACCCGGCGGTTCCGGCAATAACAAACCCTCCCTGGCCGGTGCCCTGCACGTCTCTTATCCTGCCGCCGGTGCCGGTCTCCGCCCCGGGAAAAGGAGCCACCCCGGTGGGGAAGTTATGGGTCTCCGCGGTCAATAGCGGATTATAGTCGACTTTCACCGGGATAAACTGTGAAGGTTTTCCGGGGCTCCGGGGAACGATCGTATCTATTTCGTACCCTTTGACAACGCTGGAGTTATCCTTGAACGCCACCAGCGATCCCCTGGGGTTGGCATCAAGGGTCTCTCTCACCAGGTCAAAAAGCGTCTTTTGTTTCTCTTCGCCGTCAATAACCTGCCTGCCCTTGAAAAATCCGTGACGGGAATGTTCCGAATTGGCGTTATTGAGATCCATTATCTCGACGATGGTCGGGTTGCGTCCTTTTTGCCGGACAAAATAATCGTAATAGAGGTTGCGGTCCCACTCATCCATGGAGACCCCGGGCAGCTCCGTCAAACCATCGGCGCCTTTGGCGATAAGATCCACCTCGTATACGGCTTCGGGAACCACCCCCGTTTCAAACGTCGTCAACTTCTCCGGGTAGTGACACTCGGTCATACGGTCATGGTTGCGGTCGATAAACTCCTGCAGGTCGACACCTTCAGGAACGACATAACGCCTGGATCTTTCCACCCTGGTTACGACCCCCAGCCCGGTCGACTGACAGATCGAAACCATATTCGAGGACCATGCTGTGGCAAAATTCATCCGCGGGCCGACCTCGACCACCCGGTCCCCGGACAGTACCGGAGTTTCCTGGACGGTCTCGACCAGAAAGCCATCCGCCAGGATAAGCCGCAAACACCGTATTTCTTCCGGGGTAAGCGGTCTTGATGACTCGATATTATAACAGTACGCTCTTGTTTCATCGATCTTTCGATAGAGCTGTGTGATGTTCACACCCATAATGAATTCCTTTATGTTCCAAAACAGATAAATTGTGCGAAACCGCACGCGATTTACCGGAAAACGCTTCGATCCGACTCCTGACAATACCTTAAAATCCGCCACTTGCGGATTGATTACCTACCTGGTTGCACCATATCATTAAACGGTAAAAATTTCCGTATGAAATTATTTTTATTCGGCATAAATTAGGGTATAGTAACAATCGACAGCAATCAGAACCATTATCAATAGTTACCGGGCAGCGGCAGGGAAAAACCGACCACCCGGCGGAGAAAAGGAACAGATGCTGCATACGGCTATGGCGGTCTCGGATGATATCTACTTTGAGGACGCCCTGGAAAAGGTGATCGATGAATGCATCGACAAGATAGGAGCCATCACTCCCCAGGTCGGGATCGTGCTCACGTCCTGTATGGATGGCGACTTCCCGGCAATGCTGAGAAAAATCACCGACGCATTTCCAACCATTGAACTTATCGGCTGCACCACCGACGGTGAAATTACCCGGCAGTCCGGTTTTATCGAAGACTCGATCGCCCTTCTGCTGCTGGCATCGGACACCGCCACATTCGGTGCCGCGATAGCCGAGAACATTTCCATAAACGCCAAAGAATCTTTTTCCCGGGCACGGGATGAAGCCCAGCGAAAAATCGGCGGCGACCCGGTCTGCGGTTTCATGTTTCCCGACGGTCTTACAACCACCTCAACCTCCCTTGACATCTGTATCCGGGAAGTGTTCGGCGAAATTTTCCCCATCTTCGGCGGTACGGCAGGAGACCATTACACCTTCAAGGGCACCTCGCAGTTTTACAACACCGGGGTGTTTCACGACGCTGCACCGCTTCTCCTGCTTGGCGGGGAACTCAAGGTATCGGTTTCGGTGCGCAAGGGACCGGTACCCACCGGCCCCCATTACCGGGTAAACAGGTATGAGAAAAATGTCGTCTATGAGATAGACGACAAGAACGCCCTTGACTTCTACCATGAAAACATGGGCGGCTACAAGAAACAGTTTGCCCTGTTTCCCCTTGCCGTTTACCAGGAAGGCAGCAACGAATACTACCTGCGCAACCCCTACGTGTTCGACGAACGCAACAGGTTGATTCGCTTTGTCGGCAACTTCCCTGACAAATGCACAATCCGGCTGACCCAGGTGTCACGGGACTATACCTGTATTGCGGCACAACAAGCCAACCAGGAAATTCTCGACCGGGCAGAACAGGACCCCGAGATCCTGCTGCTCTTTGCCTGCACGTCCCTGAGACAACTCCTCGGCACCCGAGCCGGAGAAAAGTTCGCCCTGCTGAACACCCAGGTACAAAGTCCCTTTTTCGGATTTTACGGGTACGGGGAAATCAGTCCCCAGCGAGTCGGTCTGCCGGTTAACTACCACAGCGACAGCTACGTCATTGTCTCCCTCGACTCGAAGAGCTAATGCCCAGAGAAGACCGCACCTCCGATCCCCGCGACCTGAGAATATACGACCTTGAAAAGGAATGTGCCTACCTGCGCCGCAAGATAACCCGCATGGAGGAACAGCGGACTCGCCAGGAAAGTATCGATGACATCAACAGTTATCTGCTGAAAAAGACCAACAGCCAGCTGCAGGAGTTTCACCGGAAGGCGGAACTGGAAAACGTCTCCAAGTCAGATTTCCTCGCCAATATGAGTCATGAAATAAGAACCCCCCTCAACATCATTCTCGGCATGGCCAACCTGCTGGCCGAAACCAACCTGTCGGGGGTCCAGGCAAAGTATCTGAGCAGCCTCAGGATCACCGGCAGGCAGCTGCTGGAAATCCTCAACAACATACTTGAATTTTCACGGATAGAAGCAAACCAGATAATTTTTGACCCCGAACCCTTCAGCCTGCAGAAAATCATCAACCAGCTTGAAGCTTCCGCCTTGCCGCTATGTCTCCAGAAGGACCTCAAGTTTATGGTCAGGCATGATAAGCTGCTCATCATGGAACGGGTCGGCGACCCGCTGAAAATCTTTCAGGTTCTTCTCAACCTTGTCAATAACGCTGTCAAATTCACCCAGGAGGGCACCATTACCCTGGAGATGCGCGAGGATTTCAACAACCAGGACCACATGATCCTCAGCGTCACCGATACCGGAATAGGCATCCATGAGGACCAGCAGAAATTAATCTTCGACCGGTTTACCCAGGCCAAGACGTCATTATCCGAGCAGTACCGCGGCGTGGGTCTCGGCCTGGCCATCAGCCAGAAGCTGACCCAGACCATGGGCGGCAAGCTGGTTCTCGAAAGTTTGGTGGGATACGGTTCCACCTTCAAGTGTTGTCTGCCCCTTCCGGCGGTGGCTCCGTCCATGAGGCGGAGCATACAGCTTGACATCAACCTGATATCACCAGAGAAATTTCCCGTACTTTCAATTCTCGCCGTCGATGATATCAAGGAAAACCTGGACCTGTTCAAGGTGTATCTCAAAGATTATCCGGTCGCCGTCACCACCGCCAGAAACGGTGTGGAAGCGTTGTCCGCTTTTGACCGGGACAGCTTTGATATCATCCTGATGGACGTCCGCATGCCGGTAATGAACGGCATCACGGCGACCCGCTCGCTGAGGCGCAAAGAGCAAAAAAGAAAGCTCAGCCCGGTGGTGATCATTGCAATAACCGCCCACGCCTTTAACGAACAGAAGAACAACTTCCTCGAGGCAGGGTTTGACGGCGTGTTGACCAAACCGTTCTTCAAAAGAGACCTGGTCCAGTGCCTCTACAGGTTCACCTTGCAAAACAGCCGCATCCCAACCCCCGACAAACTGGGCAACAAGATCCTGGGTTACTGCCTGGAACACCAGCAGACAGAGCGAATTCCCGACAACCTGCGAACTATCATCCCGACCCTGATCGAGACAATATCACAGGATCTTCGAGAGATAGAAGAAAGCCTCAACGGCGGCGATACCGACAGGGTACTGCTCAAAGCCCATTCGCTCAAAGGTGTCTCAGGCATGTACGGTTTTCAAATGCTTTCGTCACTGGTGGGCGACCTTTCACAGAACATAAAAACCAGAAACCTCCTCGTAGCCGAAGAGCTGGTGGCGGCCCTGAAAGCCTATCTCAAGGAGTTCAAGGACAAGAAATCATGGCGCAGAAGGACAAATGCCTCCTGATTTCACCGTTTTTTTCGACAAAGCTTCTCCAGATACGGCCCCACCTTCGCCCAGTCCACGCATGGCCGGTTGAACCCTTCGGGATGAACCAGGGGACAGCCCACCGCAGCATCGTCAACATAGACATGGCCGTAAACCTTGGGGCTTGAGGTCCACGAATCCTGATCCGGATTGCGGTTGACACCGTACAGCGAAATATTCTTTCCCTCCAGGTAATCTACCGCCTGTTGGAGCACGTCTCCGCTGGCGCCACCGTCCGAGCGCATAGTAAATAAAATGATCCTTGCGCCGCATTTCTGCAGTCTGCCGAGCCAAAACAATGCACCCGGGACAGGCGGGCCGATCAGGGGGTATCTATGGTCAACAACAGTTCCGTCAAAATCGACGCATAAGTACATAACAACACGCTCCTTCTGCCAAAAAACAGGTACAACCCCTGGCCGAAATATTGCTGAATCACGGCTGCCGCCCTGCGGTTCTGCCGCAAAAAGCTGTACCGCAAGTTTTACACAGAAATTATTATACCATGTCGACAAACAGTTTCTTTATGCTCTGTCAATAATAGTGTATATGTGTAGTACTGACCCGTTTTTTTTAAAAAAAATAGTTATTTCCGTTTGCAATTATGTCCACATCGTACCGATTTGACAGGATGGAGTTTGCCGGTTCCCTGGGCGACCTGGGAACCCTTCTGCCGCTGGTTATGGGGATGGTTCTGGTCAATGGCGTTAGCGTTACCGGGATTTTTTATTCCATAGCGCTGTTCTACATTTTCGCCGGACTTTATTTCGCCGTTCCCGTGCCGGTTCAGCCGATGAAAGCCATCGGTGCCTACGCCATCGCGACCGGGGTAACCGCGTCCCAGATCTCGGCATCCGCCGGACTTATCTGCCTGCTGCTGGCACTGATAGGATGCACAGGGACCATAGACGTTATCGGCCGACTTATTGCCAAACCGGTTGTTCGCGGCATTCAGCTCTCAACCGGAATACTGCTGATGGTCCGGGGAATAGAGATGGTACTGGGCAACTCGTCGATGCAGCTGTCGGCTAAAGCGGCGGAACCTTTTTTCGTTTTGCAGGATATCGGCGGTGTTCCGCTGTCGATCATCCTTGGCACCCTTGGGTTGTGCATCGTTTTATCCCTGCTTGGCTCCAAACGTTATCCAGCCGCCCTGGTACTGATTCTATCAGGCGTTGCCGCCGGTCTGCTGCTGATAAAGCCCGGCCTTCTCGACCAGCTGCGGCCGAGTTTTCACCTGCCACAGCTGCTGCCTTTCGGTATTCCTGTCAAGGCGGACTTAACCCTTGCCCTCTTCGTTCTCGTTCTGCCACAGCTGCCCATGACCCTGGGCAACGCCATTGTCGCCAACGCCGACCTTTCGCACAGTTATTTTGGTGAGAGTGCGCGGAAAATAACCTACAGGTCGGTATCGCTCAGTATGGCCCTGGCCAATGCCCTCGCCTTTCTGGTCGGCGGCATCCCGCTCTGTCACGGAGCCGGAGGCCTCGCCGCCCATTACAAGTTCGGCGCAAGAACGGGCGGCTCAAACCTGATAATCGGCGCACTCTTTCTCGTTCTCGCCATATCCCTGGGACCTGAGGCGCTCACCCTGCTGCACCTGGTACCTTTTTCCATTCTCGGGGTACTGCTGATCTTTGCCGGCTGCGAACTGTGCCTCACCATACTCGATATTACGGCAAGAAAAGAGATGTTCGTTGTGTTCCTTATCCTCGCCGTCACCCTGGCCAGCAACCTCGCCTGGGGGTTCGGTGCCGGCATCCTGCTTTCATGGCTTTTCCGGTCCGGCAGGTTTTCGGTTTAAAAAAGGGACGGGATATATGGCAGGGTAAGACCGACATAAACTAGACAAATCGTCAAAGCGCAGTTATCATGAAAAAAGAGCCGGGAATCTACAGCGGTCGACAACTGGTTGTTATAGATAGAGAAATAAAACCGTTTCCCCTTTTCCCCGGCAAACGGTAAAAGGGGGTAATCCCGTGTGGCAGCCAGAGTTAACCTGAAACCCTGGCTACCGGAACAGTCCGCAATCAACCGCATCCAACCAAGGAGGTGTCCAATGGCTGGGAAAATTTTTTATCGGGAACGAACAAAATCAAAAGAAGGACAGCGCAACCCGCGTTTTAGAATTGTCGCTGTCAGCGAGATTGATCTTAAAATATTCTCCGACCACTTCAGGAAAAAAGAGTTGGAGCAACTTGCCGCCGAGACCGGCGCAGACCTGGTCGCCCTGCAGAAAGATCCGGCAAGTAAAAATGCTTCATAAAAAAAATCAGAACGCGCAGAGGTGAACAATGGCCCTGGTTAGGGAAAAAGATGGCAAAAGACTTCATGTGAAAAGTGCGCTTATGGGTGAAAGCCTGGTGAGCAAGGAGTTCATCGACAACCTTGACATCGCCCCCCAGGAACGTCTTTACCCCGATGTCAAAATAATGAAAATCGGTGGTCAGTCGATATGCGACCGTGGGATAAAGGCGTTGCCCGGAATCATCAAGGAAATCGTCAGCAACAGGACCAGACATAAGATGCTGATAACCACCGGGGGCGGCACCAGAAGTCGGCACATCTACACGATCGGTCTTGAGATGGGGATGCCAACCGGGGTAATTGCCAAATTCGGCAGCATGATCTCCGAACAGAACGCGCTCATGATAGCGACCCTGCTGTCACCCTGGGGAGGGGTGAAGATCTCCCACTCGGATATCGTAAAACTGCCCACCTACTTCTCGGAAAACATCATTCCCGTGATGCACGGAATGCCTCCCTACGACTACTTTGCCATCAAACCCAAAGTGGGTCGCATCCCCATCCACCGGACCGATGTCGGCCTTGTCATCCTGGCCGATCTGATCGGATCGAAGACCGTGCTGTTTATCAAGGATGAAAACGGGCTCTACACCGATGATCCCAAAAAGAACGAGGACGCTGAGTTTATACCGGAAATCGGTGCCCAGGACCTGCTTGACCGGGGTCAGGACGACCTGGTGATAGAAAGACCCTGCCTGGAAGTGATCCAGAACAGTGAAGTCATCGAAAATATTCAGGTCGTCAACGGGATGATCCCAGGCAACATCACCAAAGCATTAAACGGGGAACATGTAGGGACCATAATCTACAAACAGTAGCCCCTGATATCGGGTATCAGGAGGTGCTGCTCTCTCTTTCTGATTGCCGCTTTCATGGGCGATTACCTGTGAAGGCGGCTTTTGTTGTTAGCCGAGGGCAAAGGAGTATTTTTCGATACCCGCCAACGCAACGAAAATAAAACTGTAGCAGGAAGTGAAAAAAAGCGCCGATGCCGGCAGCCAGCACAAGGTCCCGACCAGTCTTGGCCTGGTATGGTAAAGAAGAACGGCGCCCATCCCGACAATCGGCAGCAGATAACGCCCCTGGGCCTGGAAATCCACGGTCCAGGCATGGTAAAAAGAAGCGGCCATAAGAGCCAGGCTGCAGCCAAGCGTTATCAGCAGCAGGCTGATACCCTGGAATCCGCCCCGCATCACAACAGCCGCACCTGCCAGCACCAGAAGGGTCAGGCCAAGGTATCTGACCAGGTCGTAATAGCCCGACGACGCGGCAACCGACGTATAACCGAACTCACCCACGGAGGTGCGGAATATTTTTTCGCCCCATCGGGCATGATGCACCATCTCCGCAAAACTTACCCCCCGCTGCTTCATCTGCAAAAAGGCGAACTTGTCTCCCAACGGCGTGCTGGGCTTGAACATTTTTTCCGCATAATGTTCACGGGCGGCGAGCAGTTTTTCTTTCTTACTGAAATCATTAACATAGCTGTCCATACCGCACCATACCACGGCTACCATCACCGCCGTGACCAGCACGGGCAGAACCCGCAGCAACAGCTGTCGGGTAACACCAACTCTGCAGAAAAAAATTTTCCAGAGCAGATAGCAGAAAATAAAAACCAGGAAGAAATAAAAATTCAGCTTTAACAGCAACAGCAGGCCGAACAACAGGCCGATCCCCATGCAACGGCCAAGCCCAGGCCTCTGCCCGTCACCGGTCAACAAATGGTTCCAGCACGAATCTTCGGAGGCAAGCTGATATCCGGCTGCCACTATCACCGTGAGCGCAAAAGCCTCTGAGTTGAAGTAGCTGAAAAGATACCATATCTGGGGAGAGAGAAGCAGGGGGATAAAGAAGACCCGGAAGATACCCGACTGCCACGCGCCGGCCAGAAGTATCGCGAAAAGCGTGACGTTAAAATAGCGCAGCGCCAGATATTGAGGCAACTGCAGCGGCTGGAGGAGCCTGGCGAATTTACCGGCCGCCAGGTAGACAATTTCCCGGGAATGAAGTCTTGAGACTCCATATCTGCTGTAGGTGTGAGCTATCTCAGGAGCCCCCACCCGGGGCGGCATATTTTTTCCGGTATAATAGGTCGCCGCCGCCACATGTACTGACTCGTCGGGGTGAACGCTATCTTTACTGATGGAAGCCATTGCCACGATCAGAGTCAAAACCACCAGTCCAGCCAGAGGTATGGCACAGGACTCGACGATGCCGTTTTCAACAAGATGGGCAACGGCGAATGCGGCCATGACCAGCAGTACCGTCTCCACGATTCTCGCCGCCGCAGTCCGGTGCTCAGGGAAAGGTTTTACCGACAGGAATACATTGGGGTCGGTTGAACTGGCGGCTACGGTGAAACCGGTTTCGGAATAGCTGAATTTTTCCACTCCGGTGCCGATTCTTATCTGGGCAAACTGCTGTCCGGAGTCGACGACTACCGGGGCAAAGCCCGCCTGCCTGATGACAATCGAATGAACCGTAACCGTTGAGGGTTTTTCCGCGGTATCAATCCGCAACTCATCAATCCGCCTCATATCGGCCAACCGGAAGGAATAATCCTTTCTGGCCGGTGTCACCAGCTGGACCGCCGATTTTTTTTCCGACCAGTGCCCGCCGGCCTGCCGGTAATAGATTTTAAACAGGGTTCTTGTATCGGAGGTAACGTTGAGCTCGACCACCGCGGTATTGAGAATACAGTGGTAATATGTCCCGACAAACAAAAACGAGAGGACGATGCCGTACAGATAAAATCTCCAGCTTTTCATAGGTTATTTTTTGCAGTGAAATCAATAAAATGCATTCTTTAACGACCAATAACATTGGGGATTTACTACCACAATCCAAGGCAGGTTGGCAATTTTTTTTATTGGTTTTTCGACAAAAGCTGCTGCAGCATGGTTTGGCGTTTTGCGGTATCTTCGCGCTTGACAGCCATGGCGAGCGCCTTTCTGGTGCCTACAAGTACGGCCAGCTTTTTGGCCCTGGTAACACCGGTGTAGACGAGGTTGCGGTACAACATCTTGAAGTGCTGCGTGAGTACCGGGATGATGACCGCTTCGAACTCGCTCCCCTGGGACTTGTGTACCGTAATGGCATAGGCTAGCTCGAGTTCGACTATATCATCTTTTTGATAGGTGACCGTCCTGTTCTCGGGTCCGAAGACGACCGCCATGCTCGGCTCGAGGTTGTCTATCGCCTCAATTTTTCCGATATCCCCGTTAAACACCCCCAGCTCATAGTTGTTCCGTTTATGAATGACGCGGTCACCCTGGCGAAAGATCCGGTCGCCAATTGTAAGCTGTGCTTTTCCGCTTCGTTCCGGATTGACCGCCTGCTGGAGAATCCGATTGAGATTTATGGTGCCCAGGCTCCCCCTCGTCATCGGCGACAACACCTGAATCTCGGTGGACATGCCGAAATATTTACCGATCCATTCAACATAGAGGCGAACCACCGTCTCAACAGCCGAAAAACCGTAATGCAGCGTCGACCACGGGTGTACCTTGCCCAGGACCACCTTGAGCTCCTCCACCGGGCCCCGGGCCCGGCTGAGCCGTTCTAGGTCGACATGCTGAAATTTGTCAGGGATGGCAAAATCTTTCTCGTAGGCGGATGTTATCTCTTCCCCGCACCGGAAGGTAAACAGTTCTTTATCCGGGCGCTGGTCAGAAACGTGGTTATCAAGAACTTTTCTGGCCCGGGTTATAAATTCGATCTGCGCCTTGGTCGCTTCATCGGAATCGATAAAAAGGCAATCTTCCTGTTGCTGCCACACTTCGGGATTCCTGAAGGGAGAACGAATATGCGGTACGACACCGTTGTTGACATCATGGGCATAGCCTATAATTTTCGACTGCCTGGCCTGCCTGAAGACTTCGGTCAACCTGGCCACGGGAACGCACCTCGATGCGATCAGATCCCGCAGCACGTTGCCTGCCCCAACCGAGGGCAGCTGGTCGCTGTCGCCGATGAACAGCACCTGGCATCCCTCAGATACCGCCTTCAACAGAGAGGCAGTCAGTGATATGTCGAGCATCGAGCACTCGTCGACTATGAGGAAATCACAGTCCAGGGGATTCTTTTCGTTTTTTTCAAACCCTCCCCGCCGCCATTCAAGCAACCGGTGCAAGGTCTGGGCCGACCGGCCGATGACCTCGCTCATACGCTGGGCCGCCCTTCCGGTCGGCGCGGCAAGCAGTACCCGCCGGCCAAGATCTTCAAGCAGCTGCACGATGACCCGGGTGGTGGTGGTCTTGCCGCAGCCGGGACCACCGGTGAGCACCGAAAAATGATGGGAGACGGTCTGGCAGACCGCCAGCTGCTGTTGCCGGCTCAGACACAGCCGGTTTTGCTGTTGCCGGCGCTCAAGCAGGGCTGCAACAGGAGCGGTATCGTTTTCCCGACGGTCGGTCAACCGCTGTATCCTCGAAGCTACATACGCTTCATCGTAGTAGAGGGTTTTTCCATAGTAACAACGGACCAGCTGCTCTCCGGCTCCTGGCAGTGGCCGCATTCTGAGATAGTTTTCCTGCTCCATGCGGCCAAGCACCGCACCTAAGCCGTCACGGGGCAAAGAGATCTCCAAAAGCGCTGTCAATGCCGTCTCTATCTGCTGGTGGTAGAGATAGCAATGGCCCTCCTCCCTTGCCGCACCGAGAACATGGCGGACCGCAGCCATCAGTCGTTTTTCCCCATCCCTTGCAATGCCGATGGAAAGGGCCACCCTGTCGGCGGAAAAAAACCCGATCCCGTAGAAATCGTTGGCCAGGCGGTAGGGGTCCTCGGTTACCAGCGCTATCGCCTGGTCGCCATATTTCTGAAAAATACGAACGGCAAAGAGGGTTGAAATGCCATGGCTCTGGAGGAAGATCATCACCTCCCGGACCGCCCGGTGCTCAAGCCATGCGCCTTTTATCATCTCCAGTTTTTTGGCTGCAATCCCAGGCACCTCGACAAGTCTTTCGATATCTTTTTCAAATACATCGAGGGTGGTTTCACCAAAATGAGCAACGATCTTGGCCGCTGTTTTCGGGCCCACTCCCTTTATCAGCCCCGACCCCAAATATTTCTCAAGAGCCGAGGCGGTGGCTGGTTTTTTGACAATAGCCCGCTCAGCCCTGAACTGCCTGCCGTACTGGGGATGAACCGTCCAGTTCCCATGAAATTCCATGGTCGCTCCGGCAAAGACCTGGGTCTGGTGCACTGTCACCGTTTCCATGGTTTCAGGACTGTTAAAGGGCGACAGACGCAAAACGGACCAGCCGTTATCGGGGTTGTGATACGTTACCCGACTGACGATTCCGCGCACCACTTCCACAATTTCAGTCATCTATCTCCCCATACACCAACCTGAACCCGTCCCCCCCCCCGCCTCTTGATTCCGCTGTCCGGACAATTCCTGAAAACCATCTTCAATGCTGCAGCCGGTCAATATTTTCAAACTGCCTCAGAGCCTCGGGGTTGGCAAGGGCGCCAATGTTCTTCACCGCCCTGTTGTGGACGACCTCACGCACAGCCAGTTCGACAATCTTGCCCGACTTGGTACGGGGGAGCTCCCCGACCTGTACAATTTTTGCCGGAACGTGGCGGGGGCTGCAGTTTTTGAAGACGGTCGCCCGGATTGCCTGCTCCAGTTCCCGGTCAAGCACGACCCCCGGCCGGAGAACGACAAACAGCACAACCCTCACATCGTTATCCCAGTCCTGGCCGATGGCAAGTGACTCCTGCACCTTTTCGAGCTGTTCAACGCATCGATAGATCTCCGCCGTACCGATACGAACCCCGGCCGGATTGAGGGTTGCGTCGGAGCGGCCGTAGATTGTCACCCCGCCGCTGGTTGACAGCCTGACAAAATCTCCATGGTGCCAGACATTGTCATACCTTGCAAAATAGGCTTTATGATACTTTTCCCCCGACTCATCTCCCCAGAAACATGCGGGTTGGGAAGGAAACGTCGTCCGGCATACCAACTCGCCTTTTTCCCCCACCAGCGCATTGCCGTCTTCATCGAACACCTCCACAGCCATCCCCAGCCCCCGGCACTGGGACTCGCCGGCGTAAACCGGTAGAATGGGGCATCCCAGGACAAAGCAGGAGACGATATCGGTCCCTCCCGAGATCGAGGCAAGGCAGAGATCTTTTTTGATCTCTTCATAGACGTAACCGAAACTTTCCGGCACCAGTACCGAACCGGTTGAGCACAACGTCTTCAGAGTTTGCAGGTTGTGATTTTTCCCCGGCGACAAGCCGTTTTTTTTCAGTGCATCGATATACTTTGCCGAAGTCCCGAAAAGCGTTACCCCTGCCTCCTGAGCATAATCCCACAGGACATCGGCATCGGGGTAAAAGGGGGAGCCGTCGTACAAAACGATTGACGCCCTGCACCCTAAAGCGCTCACCAGCCAGTTCCACATCATCCAGCCGCATGTGGTAAAATAGAACACCTTGTCGCCGGGCTTCACATCGCTGTGCAGCATCAGTTCCTTGAAATGCTGAAGCACCACTCCGCCGACCTTGTGAGCTATGCATTTCGGTTTACCGGTGGTCCCCGAAGAATAGAGAATATAGACCGGATCATTGAATCCCACCCGGACAAATTCGATCTCACTTGCGCGGTTGTGCAAAAGAATTTCTTCCCACCTCTGCCCCGGGACATTCCTCTCAAAACCGACCAGGTCGACCACAACGGTCTGTTCCAGGGAAGGCAGCTTATCTTTTATGGCGACGATCTTCTCCCGGACATCAATGGTTTTGCCGCTATAGAAGTAGCCGTCTGCGCATATCAGGATTTTGGGGCTGGTCTGGCTGAACCGCTCGACAACGCTTTCAACACCAAAATCGGGAGAGGTGGAAGTCCAGATCGCGCCGATACTGGTTGCCGCCAGCATCGCCACCACACTTTCCGGGATATTGGGCAGGTACCCCGCGACCACGTCTTTTTTCTTCACCCCCCTCGCCTTCATCCATTTCGCCAGCGAGGCCACTTGAACACCGAGTTCTTTCCAGGAGAGGGTGGAACTCACCCTGTCTTCGGCCCTGAAGTATATTGCAACTTCATCATCGGTTCGGCTCAAGAGGTTCTCCGCAAAATTGAGTTTTGCATCGGGAAACCACACCGCCTTTTCAATATCAGCGCCGTTGACCAGGAGCCGTTGCCCGGCATCCCCCTTGACGCCGCAAAACTGCCATACCGCCGACCAGAACTGCTCCTTTTCATTCAGCGACCACTGATAGAGAGTGGTGTAATCCGTGACGGACGCATCACAGACCAGATTGACATGGGATATGAACCGGGACAGCAACGATTTACTGATTCGATCTTCTGAAGGACTCCAGAGTGGCACGGGGTTGCTCATAGACTTTCCTCCTTATCGATATTGTCGTATAAAGTGTCGGGTTACGATCGCACGTAAAAACCGAGTGCCGTGTTGTAGGCTTTGTCGTCAACGAACTGGCATCCGACAACGTCGTTGCTGATCGATCGTACAACAACATTTTTGACGACAACCGTTTTCTTTCTGTCATCGAGGGTGAAGCTGATCTCACCCCGGTTGCCGACCTTTAATTTTCCGGCAAAAGGTGTCTTGAAGGCGACCCCATCCAGGGAGATGTTGGCAACAGTGATCTTCGACCGGCCCAGGCCGGCACCGGAAAAATCGCTGGTTCCGCCGAGTTCGGTCTTTTTCCTTTTTTGTTTTCTGAACTCCAGCTGAACAGCAAACCGGGCGCCGCATCTGCATTTAACCCTTAACAGGTGACGGCAGTCACGAAAGCTCGAGACGCTGAGCTGTTTACTGAAACTACATTCAGGACAGAAAATCTGCACCTGTTCGTCGGGGGTAACGAATGCTTTTGCAGGAGGTTCCGCATTGGTCATGGAAGACACCTCTTTACTTGGCTAATAAGCGCACTTCTTCTTTATAAATATCGCAAAACATGTAACGCGGCAAATAAAATCAGGCAATTATACCATATCCTGCCGAAAGAGCACCAGGGTTGATGTTTCAGCATAGAAGCCGTTTTTCCGGTAGGGCGCGCAATATTCAGGACGGGGAAGACGGCTTTTTCGGTCTGGCTGTTTTCCGGTTAAAGCAGTTCAAAAGAGAGTACCACCTCCAGACGGACCGGTGTGAAAATAATATTTTGCGGCGGCCTCGCAAAGGGCGAGGCAGCCCTCACTGCCCGCAGTGCCGACCTGTCAAGAATAGTACTGCCGGCACTCTTGACCAGACTGGCCTGTTCGATGCTGCCGTCCCCCAAAAGGGTGAAGGCAACGACGGTTTTCCCCTCGAGGTGCCGAGTTCGTGCCCGGTAGGGATACCGCTTACGGCTCACTATCTTCCGTAAAAGATTACGCATATATTCGTCGTGCCGCAATCGGCCTTCAACCAGCAGAGCCCTGGAATTTTCACCGGCTCCAGCCTGGGTGATATCACCGGGGCGCACAGCAGCAACCATAGACTCGGCCGCCGGAGCGGCAACCACTTTTTTGACATCAGATACCGCAGAAACCTTTTGCGTCTCTTGCTGTCCCGGCTGCACCGGTCGTTTCTGGCCGGCGGAACTGAGCGTGACGATTTTTTGCGGTACTACTTGGCGGGAAATATGTTCAGGGGAGTGTTCCGCTGCGGTAACCGTCGGCCGGGTTGATGAACGCACAACAGGCAGCTGCACCTCCGGAAATGGGGCCGGGACCTTGCCAGAAACCGCTACGGTCCCGGTCGTCACCGGCAACGTCTGTTCAGGGGAAACAACAAACGAGCCGAGCTCTATGGCAACCGTGGCCGGGTCGTCAGTTTCTCCTTGCTCACTCCACGAAAACAGCAGCAGGCAACCGTGGGCAACTGCCGAAATCGACAACATCAAAACCAGCAACCAGTCGATCCGGCGGTTCAGAACCGAACCTATCATGGCGGCAACGGTCGTCTGCCACGTTCGGTGGCAAGAGAGAGCTGTTTTGCACCGCTTCTTCTGGCGACATCGAGAACCGCCACCACCCTGGCCAGGGGAACGTCCCGGTCGGCACGCACTAGCAAAGATCTCTCCTGACCGTTTTTCATTTTCCGTTCAAGCTGGAAAAACAGCTCTTGGTCGCTGACCGATTGTCCCCCGAACAGGACCTCTCCTCTGTCATCGATGGTAACAACAGACAGTCCGGCAGACGACAAAGCGGAGCTTCCCGCTCTGGGCAATTCAACAGGAATGGCCTCAGCAGTGAGATAGTTTGAAGTCAGCAGAAAATAGATGAGCAGCAGGAACACAATATCGATCAATGGTGTCATCGGTATTTTCACGCCGACCCTAAGATACTTATCCTGAAAGCGGTTCCCTGGCATATATGTTTGTCAATTATCGCGTAAAAATAACACGGTGATATTTTTCATGGATGATTCGAACCTCTCAATCCGGCCAACCAGGAAACCATGGGCGACAATCGTCGGCAGAGCCACTGCCAGACCGAGGGCCGTTGTCAGCATCGCCTCCCATATTCCTCCGGCCAGAACCGACGCGTTTACCGCCCCCCCCGCGTCCTGGATAACCATGAACGCCTTGATCATACCGATTACGGTCCCCAGAAGCCCCAGCAGGGGAGCCAGGTTGCCGATGGTGGCAAGAAGGTCAAGATGACGTGCCTGGTTCCGTACTTCCATCTCCAGGCAGTGGTTAAGGATGCTGTCTGCGGTTTGCCGGTTTCGCCCCATTACTGCTGCGCCCTCTTGCAGGAGTCGTCCTTCAGGGCCGCCGCAATCAGCGGCTATCATTGCCACCGCCTTGCCGTCTCCGGCCCTGATGGCGGCCCCGAGACGTTTTGCCAGCTCCTCCTCGAATCTGCACCCCGCCGACATCCTGTACAGCCGCTCAAGAAAAACCGCCAGCGCCAGGACAGAGCAGCAGACAAGAGGATAGACGAGGACACCGCCTCTGGACAGCAGATCCAGCATCATGTAAACACCCCCCAGGCAACCAATAATTCCGCATTGCGGTGTGTAGAAATTATCAACTCTATTTGGCCTTGTTTTTGCCGCTGATAGAGCGCCACTGCCCCTGTCCGCACGAGGCAACGGGAAGCACCGCCCCCCCTCCCCACAGTCTCGGCCGCAACCAGTTCCTGGTGTCGACGGTGTCGCCCGGCGAGGTGTACAGGGCGTTGCGGTCAACTGACAGGACCCTGATTCCTCTTGCTTCCAGTTCCCCCACCGTAACGGTCGAAGCAAAGTCCCGCAGGCTGTTGAATTCTATGAAACGACCGCTCCAGCCGGAGATGGTCAATCCGACGCCGGCTGCGGCACCAATGACGCCGTCATTGGTGCCGCCATGGCCGGAAAGATGAAAACCGTTCACCGCCTTGATCGCCTCTTTCTGACTGACAATCCTCGAAGAAGCATCCCTGCCGAAATTCAGCAGGTCGTCCGTCGAACCGGCATCGGGGGCTACCACGCAGAGGCCGGGATCGCTCCCCTCGATATAGTGTTCGCAAATATGCTGTGCGCCCCTGTCGATAAGCTCCTGGACCTGGGAAGGCTCGACTTCATCGAGTATCAGGCACGCGGAGCTGTTCTGGGAAGTATATGGAATTCCCTCCATAACAGGCAGCTGCTGGCGAACGACACCATGCAGCCTGACCCCGGCCGGCAGTTTTTCCGCAAACCAGCGGGCAAACTTGCCTGTACCCCGGGAGGCGCCGGCAACATCAGTGTCATCAAAACCGACATATACTCTCATTATCTACTCCTTCTTCGTTATTATGGATTTTTTTTCAACAGCTGCGGGGATGGCACCGTAGGCCCTGAGTTTACGGATGACCACCGGTACCGCGACCCCTCCGGCCATACCAAACAGGATATTGCCGGTCGACTTGATAAGGGCATGCTGCATTACTATATCCGGATCCATCCCCATCGCAAAATCGACCAGCCAGATACTGAAAAATCTGGTCGCCCCCGCCAGGCCACCGGCAAGCACACACAGGATCACCGACTCGAAAAGACCGGGCAGCACCAGCGCCATCAGGTCGACGACAAGCCCCGGCAGGACAAACTTTATCACCATAAGCGGCCCACCCTTGCCCATGCCGAGAATTACGGCAATGATGCCCGCAAACAGGCCGGTAAAAGTTGCCGCTAGCCGGTTTGGCACCGAGCCACGGGCGATCATCAGGAAAAACAGGGTGAAAAACATCGCGTGCCCCGGAATTTTCAAGTGCAGCCGCAGTGCCGCCTTGGCGCTGATAATAAATACCGAACAGAACCCGAGAAAAAGGGTCTCCTTAAGTGTCAGTTTCATGGGATTACTCTCCGGGCCAGACGGTACGGTTGCGATAAATACCGAAATCTCTGGCCGTTGCCGCCGTGGCGATCTCTTCTGCCAGGGACAGGGTCTTTATCAATGTCGGTATGAGCAGGCAAAAAAGCCAGTCCGGCCAATAACGAGGTTTTTTCAGGTCGACGGCCATGATTCTTGCGCCGCGCAGAATCTGCATCTCCCTTATCTGCTGCATTTCAGCCAGCAGCATGGGCAGAAAGCGCAGACAGGTTGCGCTGACAAAGGCGATTTTCTGCGGCATGATCCTGTCCAGCACCCTGACTATCCGCTGTTGCGTATTGGCCGCCATGAAGATCACTCCGGGCCAGAACGCAAGAAACAGCTGCCAGGAAACCAGCCCCCCGGCACCAAATCCTTGCGCGGGTCCGAACCGGATCATATAGAGCAGGACGATGAGCGCTGACTGGTAAAGGAAAACAGCACCGCTTTTTAGCAACAGCTTCACGGGCCGATTGGCCAGCAGCAGCACAAGGGCCAGGTTGGCAATGGTCAGAGAGGTAAGCAGAACCGGGGTTTTCGCACCAAAAGCGCCGATGGAGAGCACCATGCATATACCAAACATCAACCCCGCCGGCAGGTGCAGCCGCCTTTGCGATACGGGTTTTTCACGCCATTTTTCCGATGGCGACACGCCGCTTGCGTCAGGTTCCGATCCGCCGCCGGCAACATCGACCACCCGGTCACCCAGGTTACCGGGAATCGCCGGGTCATGGGTGGTGTAAAGGACTGTCATGCCACCGGTCGAAGAAAGATCGGCAAGCAAAAGGGCGACTCTTGTTCTGCTCGCATGGTCGAGGCCTGCAAACGGGTCATCGAGCAGGACCACTTCCGGACGCATGGCCAGAACAGATGCCAGCCCGACAAGATGTTTCTGCCCGTAGCTCAGACCGTGGGGAGAAGCATCCAACAGATTGCCAAGCCCCAGGCTTTCCAGCAGGAACAGCACCCACTCACTGGTCTTGTCATCATCCATGCCAATCCTTGTGGCGGCAAAAGCCACCTCCTTGAAGACCGTTGTCTCAAAGAGCTGCCTGGCCGGGTCCTGAAACAGCACGCCGACTTTTCCGCGGAGATCATGCACCGACGATTTTTTGCCCAGCACCTCGACCCTGCCGGAAACCGGACGGATAAGCCCGGCAACGATCCTGATCAGGGTCGTCTTGCCGCTGCCGTTCGGCCCGCACAAGGCGATACGCTCCCCCCTTGCCGCATCGATGCGCACCCCGTCCAGCTCAAGGGTGCCATATTCCCCGCCAAGCTTTACACTTTCAACCCTGATGACGCGGTCGTCTTTCAAGCCGGCCGCAGGCCCGTCTCCCCCCTCCCGGCGACCTGAAAAACAACCGCCTGACCAGACCGGCCTTCCGACTTCCGCCGGTGCCAAAATCCCGTCACACCCCAGACGCCACATCCGGTCGGCAACCGGTGCAATGATATCGGAGCGATGTTCGCAGATCAGCACCGACCTGCCTGATTTTTTAAGACGCGTGATTGTGTCGAGGATGAACCGGACCCCGCGCGGATCGAGCTGCGCCACCGGTTCGTCGAACATTATCAGTTCCGGCTCCATTGCCAGCTGCCCCGCCAGGCAGATCCGGTACTGCTGGCCCATCGAGAGGGCATCGACCGGATAATCGAGAGGACGGTAGAGACCGGCATGGCCAAGATTGGTCCTGACCAACCGGACCATGTCGTCGGGACTCACACAGTGATTTTCAAGCCCGAATGCTATTTCCGCGCCGAGACTTTCGCGCAGCAGCTGGGTTTTCGGATTTTGCAGCACCAGCCCGGGACCGCCAAGGGTTTTGCGGTTTTTGCGATGAAAGTGAATATTCCCCGACAGCGAGCCGGAGGGCAGCAACCCGCGGATAGCGAGCAGTAATGTGGTCTTGCCAGCCCCCGTCACCCCTTCAACCAGGTGACACTCGCCGGGCCCAACAGAAAAGGAGATATCCTGGAGCGTACAGCTTGCTGCTCCAGGATATGCGTAACAGAGCCGGTCGACGGTGAGAACCGGCGCTGCATTATCAGAACCTGTATTCAAGCCCGCCATAGACCATCCGTCCCGGTTGAGGCAAACCGTAACTTTCCTCGTAGTCTTCATCGAAAAGATTATCGACCGCTACATACACCTCGATTCCGGTTGTCTGAAAGTCTTGGCTCAGCTTCAGGTTAACCAGGGTAAAATCGTCAAGCTCGCCTTTTTGCTCCTGCTTGCTGTCATAATAGTACTGATCCCTGGCATGGAGCACCGAACCGTAAACGGAGAACCCGCAATCCAGAGTATAACTTCCGTCCACGGAAAGCTTCCATTCGGGCCGGTACTGCAGTTCCTCTCTGGCCGATCCTTCCGACTGGTCCTCGGTATCAAGGTAGGAGATACCAAGACGAATCATCAGCTTCTCCAGCGGGGTCAGGGTCAGGTTGGCTTCGACGCCGGCCAGGCTCAACTCCTGGAAATTGACATTCTGATCCTTTCCGCCGGTATCGATTTTCTCGATGAAGTCTTCTGCATCAATGATAAAACCGGTGACATCCAGGGTTCCGGCTGTCCACATTTTCTGCGAGATACCAGCTTCATAATGGTAGGTGACCTCGGTTTCAAGGTCCTCATTCCCGTCTTTTCCGTAGAGCTGCTTGACGGAGGGGAATCGTATCTTCCTGGCGTGATTGACGCGCAGTTGGGTCGCCTCACTCACGTCGTAGGTCGCGCCCACCACATAGGAAAAATCGTTGTCGCTTCCCTCGTCGCGCTCATTGAAATGGTGACCGTAACCGGCAACGATGCCAAGACCGTCGGCGAGCTGGTTTTCATATTCGAGGGCGACCGAATAGGTCTGCAGATCATGGTCGCTTGCCAGGTCGCCAGGATTCCCGTCTTTGTCGATCTCAAATCCCTCGGCTTCCCAGGATTCATTTTCAGCACTGGCCGCCAGGGTGGCACCTGAGAAATCGTTTACAGCGTAACGTACCTGGGTGCTGACGCCAAAAGTTTCCGTATCAGAGTCCTGAAAGAAGGAGCCGTTCTTTCTCTGTGAAGAGTAGCTGTCGTCGTCATAGCCGTTTTCCTCTTCACTGGTCAGGCTGTAGTATGCCCACCCCCTGATATCGAGGGGACTGCTTGAATCGTGGGAAAAAGCGGCCTGCAAAAGCGTGTTGCTGCTGTCGTCGATGCGCTCGTAACTGGTTTTCTTGGCAAAAGGATCGGACGGGTCGTAGTTGGTTGCCGGCGGTTTGCCGTTCTCCCCGTCAAAGCGGCTCAGAGTAAACCCCAGCGTATTGTCATCATTGAGATTATAACTCAGGTTGCCAAACAGGTTCTTCTGCTCGCGGTCGCTGTTTTCACGGTCCCCTCCGTCCTCGGCGTCAACGTTAACGGGGACGAAATCGTCGGAAAGAAGAAACTCATCGCGGTTCTGGACACTGGCGTGTGCGTAGAAGTCAAGCTTGCCACCAGAACCCCAGACTCCTCCCTTGCCGGTGTAGCTGCCGCCCTCGCCGACCTCTCCGCCGACTAAACCGTGGAGCCCTTCGGCGGTTCCGAGCTTGGTAATGATATCGATCGCACCGCCGTTGCCGCCGGCTCCGTAGAGCACGGAACCGCCGCCCGACGTCACCTTGATTTCCGAAATAATCTCCGCGGGGATGCGGGTGGGGTCAAACTGGCCGTCATAGCTGCTTTTAACCGGGATACCGTTGATGAACAGCTGCACGTGCCTGGTCCTGAACCCCCTGATGTCAATCCGGGGCGTACCTTCCGCGCCTTCACGCACCACAAGACCCGGCACCAGCTCAAGCGCCTGGTCAAGGTTTTTTGCATTCTGTTTCCTGATCTGCTCCGCCGTTACCCGGTAAACCGTTCCCGCCTGTTCGACCACACTCTCACTGGCGGCCGCGACGACGATCTCACCTATCCGGTAGGCACCTTCTTCCTGGTTCGCAGTTTCAGCCAGGACAACACTCTGGCTCCCAGCAGCCAGAGCGAGACAGGCGCCCGCCCACAACACTTTTTTCATCATTCTCTCCTTAATAAACCTCTACGCTTGCCGATTCAGCACCATTTTGCAATACCTGCGCGATATCTTGGCAAGATCGCCCGGACCTTAGCAGGGGGTGTCAAATGTTCAACCGGATCTATAGTTACAAACCTCTTCTTTCCCATAACAACCAGGGCAAGCACTTTAGTCTCAAAGACTTTATCCGACAATTTTTTTGCCTGACGAAACAAAATATCACCGATAATGACCCCAAATAACACCACCGGGGATATCGCAGGACTGGTGTCCCTGGCTGGTGGTATTGTGGATTTACTTTTTCACCGGACATAAGGTGTTCCTTGCAAAAAATATCGATTTACTCTAATCGTGCTTGTTATGGTCCTGGGACAAGGTGGTCGGTCATGTCCTGATTTCCATGCCGGCCCAGGATAAAAACGATATATGATAAAGAGATGATTGGTTTTATAAAGAATTACTGGTTTTTTATTGGCATTGGCGCGATGGTGATCCTAGCCTTCTCGGCCCCCTCCCTCGGCCTGTTCGTAAGACAACACCACATCCTTGAGGCAGGAATTTTTGTTGCCTTTTTCATTACCGGAATGACCCTGGACACTTCCGATGTGGCCAGGCAGTTCGGCAGGGTAAAGGTACTGCTTGCAGCGCTTATCTCGTCACTGCTGCTGTTTCCGGTCGCGGTCTATTTCGCCGCCCACGTTTTTTTCGCCACCCACTCGGACTTTATCGTCGGCGCCCTGATAATCGCCGCAGCTCCGGTAACCATCGCCTCGGGAACGGTGATGACCGGTGTGGCTAAAGGCAATATATCCCTGAGTCTTTTCATATGCGTGCTGTCAAACATTGCAGCAATCTTCTCCATTCCGCCCCTGCTGAATGTGCTGATAGGAACCACCGTCTCCATCGACCTGCCGGTGCGGGAAATGATAACCGGCCTGATCGTCACAATACTCATCCCGACGACGGCGGGACAGGCGCTGCAGCCAAAAGTCAGGCGCTTCACCCAGGCGCACGCAAAAAATATCTCGGTGTTCAACCAATGCATTGTCCTGCTCATAATTTTCAACGCTGTTGCCGGGTCAACAGCCAGGCTGATTGACAGCGCAAGCTCCATCGTCGAGGTGTTCCTGTTCATGGCCGTTATTCATGCCGGTTTTCTCTTCTTCAACTACCGACTGGCAAAATTCATAAAACTCGACCCCCCATCGGTCTCCGCGTTTACCATTCATACTTCGCAGAAAACACTGACGGTTTCCTACCTGGTCTGGGCTGGTTATCTCGCCGATTCGTTTCCCACGGCCCTCATTCCCTGCATCGCTTATCACCTGACCCAATCCGTCTGCGACACCATACTTGCCGCAAAGTTGGGGCGACAAGCGGAAGCGGCGGCATACCGGACAAAACCACTTGAAACAGCGGGGTGAGCTCCTGGTGAGGTTCGATCGTTTTCAGGCATCATCGGTAACTGACATGAAAAAATATATCGGTTGGATAGTATTCGGCACCCTGTTCTTTTACCTGTTAAGCGTCGCCATGCCTTTTTTTCTGCCGGTGGCGACGGTTCTTGCCTGGCTGTGTCCCTTCCTGACCCGGGAAAATCTAACCGGAAATGCGCTCGCCCAGGCGCTCGTGCTGTTGCTGGCCGGAGCCGGGGCAATATTGTTTTCCGCCTCCCACGGGGTTTTTCTTGGCTGGGGCCGGATTTTTTCAATAAACGTCCCTCTTCTGGCCATGTTCGTTGCCGTCTCCTTTCTCTGTCTGACCAACCCGGTCGATAAAGAGGACGACCTGCCAAAGGGCAACAGCGCCGCCGTTTTAACCGGTGTCGGCCTCCATCTGCTCGGAGCAATAATTAATCTGTCAGCGCTGTTTATCTTTGGCGACCGGCTCAGGAAAAAAGAAGCGCTGAGCAGGGAACAGATGGTCATCCTGTCGCGGTCCTTTACCGCAGCGGCATGGTGGTCGCCGTTCTTCATCGCGACCGGCGTTGCATTTACCTACGCCCCCGGGATGCAATGGAAAGAGACCCTGCTGCCCGGGGTAATAATGAGTGGTATCGGACTCTGTTTTTCCATTGGTGAAGTCTGTCTATTCAGCAAGAAAAAATTTTCCGGCTATCCCCTTAAAAAAGAGAGCCTGGCTGTTCCCCTGTTCCTTGCCGCCATGGTGATATTCATCCACCTGGCCTGGAGCAAAGCACCGGTCCTGCCACTCATCTGCCTGCTGGCCCCCGCCGGAACTCTGCTGTTCATGAAGAACAGCCCGCGAATACCTGCGGTGCGGAATTTTATCGACAACAGTATCTCGTCGGTCACCGGTCCCTTTGCCCTCTTTCTTGCAGCCGGCGTGTTTTCCTGCGGCATAAAATCTCTTATGCTGGTGTTTCCCTCCCTTTTCAGCCTCACCAGCGCGACACTCAGTCCGGAACTGTTTGCGACGTTCCTCGGAATCATGATCCTTGCCGGAATAATAGGAATTCATCCGGTTGTCACAATAGCGATCGCAAGTCCGCTGCTGCTCCCCCTCAACCCAGATCATTCGCAGCTGGGCTTTCTCTTTCTTAGCAGCTGGGCCGTCTCGACCTGCAGCAGCCCCCTGTCCGGAGTCGGCCTGGTACTGGTCAGCCGCTTTGCCATTTCACCAGGAGCTATAATCAAGAGCAACCTCCCCTACGCGATTGCGATGTGGGCAATCGCCACACTGACCAACAACCTGTTCTTCCCTGTCTGAGCTCTCTCCTGCAACAGGCAAGATGCCCCTTGCACCAAAGAAAGGTCGGTCCAAACCGGGCCGCAGCCTCTGATTCCTGGTTACTCTTTAGTCTTCTTGGAAAGCAAAATCGTTTTTTGTTGCCGATATTTTCGCGGAAACTATAGATGAACCTGCACAGCAATACGCTGTCATAACGCTTTGTTAAAGATGCATGATCTTTTTCACGCTATGCGGGGCGATTCCCTGCAGCTGTCAGGCAGGATATGTCCGCAAGCCATACGGTTCATCATTTTTCGGTTTTCAGGAAGATTTACAACTACACAACATTTTTGCAGAAAAAGGATCTATTTTGAAGAAAATCAATCTATCAATCAATGGATGCGCAAAGCAAGTGGTGGTCGATGAGAAGATGGTTCTTCTGGATCTACTCCGGGAACACTTCCATCTCACCGGAGCCAAACAGTCCTGCGACAGAAAGGGACAATGCGGTGCCTGTACGGTAATAGTCGACGGGAAAGCCGTCCTCTCCTGTCTCACCAGGGTAGACAGGCTCGAAGGAGCGGAAGTGATCTCCGTTGAAGGGCTGGGCACGCCGGACAACCCGCATTTCATCCAGGAAGCGTTCGTGCTGGCTGGCGCGATACAGTGCGGCTTCTGCACGCCGGGCATGATCATGGCAGCCAAAGCACTGCTGGATACGAACCCCGACCCAACGGCCGAGGAGATAAAACACGGTCTGCGCCGCAATCTCTGCCGCTGCACGGGGTATACTAAAATCATCGAGGCCGTACAGCTGGCGGGACGTTTTGTAAGAAAGGAAATCAGTCCCGACGAGATCAAGCCCAAGATTGACGATCCCGCCTTCGGGGTTTCCCACCCACGTCCCAGCGCTATGATCAAGGCCTGTGGTACAGCTCATTTTACCGCAGACGTAACTTTTCCAGACGCCGCCGAGATCGCCGTAGTGAGAAGCCCCCACATGCATGCCGAGATCAAAGGAATCGACTGCACTGCTGCCAAGGCCATGCCGGGAGTGATCGGAACCCTTACGGCCAAGGATATAAAGGGGACCAACCGTCTGAAGTATATTGTGGAAGATCGTCCGCTGCTCTGTGAGGACCGGGTCCGCACGCTCGGCGATGCCGTTGCCGTAGTTGTGGCGCAGACCAGGGAACAGGCACTTGCAGCGGCCGAAGCGGTGGTCGTCGATTACAATCCGCTGCCGGTGATCTCAAGTCCGGAGGAAGCCATGGCTCCGGACGCCATCCGGATTCACCCCGACAGCGACAATCTCTGTTTCAGGCAGCCGCTCATAAAAGGTGATGCGGAAAAAGCACTGGGCAGCAGTGCTGCAGTTGTCGAGGACCGATTCGTCACGCAGATAAACCACCAGGCCCCGATGGAGCCGGAGAACAGCGTCGCTTATATCGAAGAGGGTGACGGCGACGACGAAGACCTGCTGGTGGTAATGGGCCGCAGTATCAACATCCATCTGCATATGTCGGTCCTCCAGGCGGCGCTCGGCCATGAAAACATCAGGTACGAGGAGTCGTTTTCCGGAGGTCAGTTCGGCATAAAGCTGGAGATATTCACCGAAGGAATAGCAGCAGCAGCGGCCCTGAAGTTCAGGCGCCCGGTACGCTATCTGCCGAGTCTTGCCGAGTCCATGCTGATCACGTCCAAGCGGCACCCGTTCGATATGAAGATCAAACTGGCCGCCGACAACGATGGGAAACTCACCGCCCTCGATATGGATATCACTGTGGACAACGGAGCATACAACTCCATCGGCAACGTGATTATAGGCAGAGCGCTGCACATGCTCTCGAGCTCCTACTACATTCCCAACATAAGAGTAGCGTCAAGACTTTGCTACACCAACAATCCGTGGGGCAGCGCCGCGCGTGGAGCGGGTCCGCCACAGGCTCACTACGCCCTGGAATGCGCAATGGACATGCTGGCGGAAAAACTCAACCTCGATCCGCTCGATCTCAGAAAGCGCAATTCACTGCAACCGGGGCAGACAAAAGCCACCGGTCATCCCGCCGAACAGTGGGCCTTCGAGGGACTCTGCGATGCCCTCAAGCCCCATTACGACCGGGCACTTGAAGAGATGAGCAGGGTAAACAGCGCAAACGGCGGCGACGGGGCGGTGGTCAAAAGGGGAGTCGGCCTTGGCGCAGCCGCTTTCGGAATCGGTTTTCCGGGTGACAAGTCGATTGCCGCCGTAGAACTGGAAGAAGACGATATGGTGACGATTTACGCGGCTGCTGCCGACCCGGGAGAGGGGAACGACTCCATGCTGACCCAGCTTGGTGCCAAGGTGCTTGATCTGCCCCTCAACAGGGTAAGGGCGGTGACGCGCACCACCGACAGGACCGCCGCCGGAGGTCCGGCCTCCGGCAGCAGGGTAACCTACATGATCGGCGGTGCCGCCGAGGATGCGCTGAAAAAACTGAAACAGGCCATGGACGAAGTGGGAGCAAAAAACCACCGGGCGTTCAGGCAAGTTGACTGTCCGACACGCTATATCGGCAACAAATCGGCCGTGGAAACAGCTCCTCTTGATCATGAAACAGGCCAGGGCCCGTCGGCGGATTCCGACGTTCACTCCATCCAGATGGCTGAAGTGGAGGTCAACACCGAGACCGGCGAGGTAAATGTGCTCAAGATAACCACCGCTGTTGATGCCGGACCGGTGATCAACCCCAACAACTTCGAAGGCCAGCTTGAAGGCGGAATGGACATGGGCGTCGGCTACGCCCTCAGGGAGAAATACGTAGCCGGTGAAACAACCGACTGGCGGACGTTTAAGTTTCCCACCATGAAAACCGCGTTCGACATGGAGGTAGTGGTCCGGGAAACCCCGAGGATAAGAGGGACGCAGGGAGCTACAGGTGTCGGTGAGATGTCTATGGTATCGACTGCTCCGGCGGTAATTAACGCTATCAAAAAAGCTTGCGGCGCATTGGTTACAGAGCTTCCCGCCACCCCGGACAAGGTGGTTGCGGCACTGCAGAACAGATGACAGCCAACAAGCTTGACAACAGCGGTACCCCTTCGCGCGACCGGCATCTTCGCACCATTGCCGGTCGCGACATCTATTTTGACTGGGAAGAGTTTCTGTGGGATCCGGACGACTGGGATGAAGAGGTGGCACTGGCGCTGGCAGAAGAGATGGGGATGGCGGAGTTGAACGAAAGCTGCTGGAAAGTCATCCGGTTCATGCGAAAGCACTATTTTTACCATGGCCGCGCCCCGATGAACAAGGACCTCAAGTCGGGCACGGGAATGAGTCTTCTGGAGCTGGAACAGTTGTTTCCCAAAGGTATTCGACTAGGTGCAAGGCGGCTTGCGGGCCTGCCCAACCCCAAGGCCTGCCTGTAACCAAAACGACCAGAAATTTCAATGGACAGACAGATCTATCTGGACAACGGCGCCACAAGCTGGCCCAAGCCCCGGGAACAGTTCGACAAGATGGTCGATCTGTTTATGCAGATCGGCGTATCTCCTGGCAGAGGCAGCTACGACCAGGCCGTTTCCGCGCAAGAATATATCCGCCAGGCAAGAGAAAAAGTGGCAGGATTCTTCGGTGGTCCCGATCCGGAACGGGTTATCTTCACGGCCAACGCCACCGACGGGCTGAACCTGGCCCTGCTCGGAACACTTGCACCGGGCGACCATGTGGTAACCACGGCAACCGAGCACAACTCAGTTCTGCGGCCCCTGTACCATCTGCAAAAGACCAGGGAGATCAGCACTTCCGTGGTCCCTTTTGACGGCCAGGGAATTATCGATCCTGAGGATATTAAAAAGACTATCACACCCAGAACCTCTCTTGTTGCAGTCAACCACGCTTCAAACGTGCTGGGCAGTGTGCAGCCGGTAGCTGAAATCGGAGAGATCTGCGCGGCTCACGGAATCCCCCTGCTGGTGGACGCGTCCCAGAGTGGTGGGCAGATACCTGTGAACATGGCAAAAATGCAGGCGTCCGCGCTGGTGTTCACCGGCCACAAATCGCTTTACGGGCCGACCGGGATCGGCGGGCTGCTTCTCGGCCCCGATTTTACCATTAACTCCACACGTTTTGGCGGCACCGGGCTGGAGTCGAAAAGCCTGGTCCACACCCAGACATTTCCCCATCGCCTTGAGGCGGGCACCCATAATCTCATGGGGATTATCGGGCTGTCCCTAGCCATCGACAATCTTCTGCAACTTGGCCTTGAGCGCCTCCATGATAAGGAAATCAACTTGGCCGCAAAGCTCTATGACGGTCTTGACGAAATTTCCGGGATCGAGCTGTACGGCGGACCGATAACTCTCCACCATGTCGCTCTTTTTTCGGCCAATATCCCGCCAATGCACCCCGACGACCTCGGCGCCATCCTCGACGCCGATTTCAATATCGCCGTTCGCTCAGGGCTGCACTGCGCCCCCCTGGTTCATGAGATCCTGGGTACGGGCGGCCAGGGAACCATTCGTTTCAGCCTCGGCCGATTCAACACCGAAAAGGAGATCGACCTGGTCATAAAAGCGATGTACAGGATTGCCAGGCGGAACTGACCCCGGTTTTTCACGGGACCCTGTTGCCTAAAAGCCCAGTTTCGTCCTGTTGCAGTACCATGCGAAACCTGTGCTATCGGTTAAAGCACAAGATTCCGGGAGAAGGCGCAAAACCGTTTCCCGACAACCACAAATATCAGTGGAGAACAAAATGAATTGCGCAGTTGCATATAAACCCTGGTCGGAATTGATGGCGGCCCTGGACGCCCATCTGGCAGGAAGAGACTTTACCGGCGAAGAGTTCTATACCGAATGGGCAAGGGAGGTGGCCCGCCATCTCTGTGAACTCCATCCCGGGTTCGCTCTTGAATACAAAGCAGTGCTGGTCGCCGCAGCAGCCGCATTCAACGATATTTCCTCCAGCGACAACATGATCTATCTCCTCGCCGACCTGCTGGAACAACCAAACAAGTTTGCCCGGACGCTTCTGCTCATGACCGGAACAAAAAGTCTGCACCCCTGGCAACGGCTGTCCGTTCCCAATGTCGTTCAATAGTACACCAAAGTACAACCCGCATATCTCAACAGCCGGCCGAACCCTCTGTTTCGCGAAGTCGCCATACCACGACGTATCATACTAATTTAAAAAAGAAATTATTGACTTGAGCGGCTGTTTATTGTTTACTTTTTGTCAGAATTCAGGTGCTTTTTCAATAAGCTTAACAGGGAACCCGGTGTAAATCCGGGACGGGCCCGCCGCTGTAACCGGGGACGAACTCCGCACCAAGTCACTGATGGATCTTTTATCGGGAAGACGCGGAAAGTAGGGAGAACCGGAAGTCAGAATACCTGCCTGAAAAAAATGCGACGGAGTTCCTCGAGGACCTGGGGATTCTGTCTGGTCAGATCGCGGAACATCAGGGCATTCCCGGATCAACGAACAGTGGTCCGGGTTTTTTTTATTCCCTGACCACATTTTTAGCTATCAGGAAACCGGCTCGGCGAAACCACTAGGGAACGCGCCCACCCGGATATTTCTGACCTTACGTCACACAAGGAGAGCGAAAATGCAGATCAAGTCAGATCAATCCCGCGGCCTGCTGATGGTCTTCACAGGAAACGGCAAAGGAAAAACCACCTCGGCAATAGGCATGGCGGTACGTGCCGCAGGTCATGGAATGAAAGTTCTTTTTCTCCAGTTCATAAAGGGAAGCTGGCAATACGGGGAAATGGAATCCTTGAAAAAATTCGGCGACACAATCGAGTTTCACGTCCTCGGCGGTGGGTTTACCTGGGAGTCCGGCGATCCGGATCACGACATCAAACTTGCAAACGATGGTTGGGAGAAAGCAAAATCGGCCATTTTCTCCAACAGATACCAGATGATCATCCTCGACGAGTTCACCTACCTCATGCTCTTTGGCATGGTGAGCCGGGAGGAAGTGGTGTCGGTTCTCAAGAACAGACCCGTAAATCTGCACCTGGTCCTGACGGGCCGCATGGCTTCCAGGGAGATCAGGGAACTCGCCGATCTGGTAACGGAGATGAACCCGGTGAAACATCCTTTTGAAAACGGCGTCCTGGCCCAGAAAGGTGTTGAGTTTTAGCGCTGATATCCCGCCCCAGAGATACCTGTCATGTCCTGATAACAAGGATATGGCAGGTAAAAGCGACAGAGCCCGGCCACCTGGGTTTCGGCGACCTGACAAAGGCTGATCGATACTGTTTGCCTTGTGGTCCGGACTCTTGCATCACCCTTTATTTCTTTCTGCCTGATCGTGTCACACCACATGGTGTAACTTCTCCGGGGCCAACGCCAGTTTTTTCCTTGCACAACGACATGCACGCCACCAGCTGAGACAGTGGTACAATCCCTGAAATCAACTTTAATTTGCCGTTTGCCAGCTACTTGAAATTCGTCTTTAACTTGAGTACACTCTGTTCTCGCAGGCCAACTCACTGCCAAAATTATCCTCCTGGAAACACGATATTTTTTTTACAATATCCGAGGTCTTTTTCCAAACCTCGCGAGAAGTCGGGACCAGCGCCGGCAGTCTCCCTTGGCCTGCTGTGACCTGCCGGCTGACAGGTGCTGTCATGTTTTTCTTCATCGAAATTTTGCCGTCCCGAGACGTGTTCTTGAGTTATCGGCAAATTGATCGTACTACGCGCGATTACACATTGAAACAGCAGACACCAAACAGGGAAAATCAATGATCAATCTCCCATACCACTCGCTCATTAATATTATTGAAAATCTCAATGACGGGTTTTATCTCGTCAACTGTGATAAAAAAATCATATACTGGAATAAAGCGGCCGAGAATATAACCGGTTTTACCGCCGATGAAGTTGTCGGCAGGACATGTGCCGACAATCTTCTGGCCCATATTGACAAAAACGGGAAAAATCTCTGCACCTCATCGTGCCCCATGTCGGAAACAATCCAGACGCGCAACTGCCACTCTCAAATGGTGTACCTGCGCCATAAACAGGGGTTCCGGATTCCGGTATCGGTGAGAACGAGCCCCATGGTTGATGAAAACGACGAAGTGATCGGGGGCGTCGAACTGTTCACGGATATAAGCAATTTCAAGGCAAACGAACAGCGAATCTCCGAACTCAAGCAGCTTGCGTTCCTCGACAACCTCACCCAACTTGGCAATCGACATTATATCGAAGAAAAACTCATCGAACAGTTTGCGCAAAAGAAACGTCTCAATAAATCTTTTGGTATACTGCTCATGGATATCGATAATTTCAAGTCGATAAACGATACCTATGGTCACATGATCGGCGACGAGATACTCAAAAGTGTCGCCGGAACCCTGATCAACAGCTCAAGATCCTTTGATTTTTACGGCCGATGGGGAGGCGAGGAATTTATCGGTATCGTCAACAACGAGACCCTTGACGAAATGAAGGCCATGGCCGAGAGAATCCGCACGTTAATATCTCAGTCCTATATCATCCACAACCAGAAGCGGCTTTTCGTTACCGTCTCTATCGGCGCAACCATCGCGCTTGACGACGACACCCCGAAAAGCCTCTTCAGCCGCAGTGACAAACTGCTCTACCAGAGCAAGAACGAGGGCAAAAATCTCGTCTCCGTCGGCTAGAACCACCTTTTCACCAGAGGTGATCAGCAACAAGCGGGAAACACCGTCCCCGGTGGAGCAAGGATCAACCCCGAGCCGATCAACAGCGGGGTTGATCGCGCGTTGAGACAGCCGGAGGAATCCTCAGGAAGGCGGCAACGATGAGTGCAACGGCAGCTAGTGACGCGCACATCAGGAAGGCAGCTGAAAATCTTCCCGTAGATTCGGCAAGCCATCCGGCCACAGCCGGTCCAACGATCTGGCCGCCGCCGAAAAAGACGGTTATAAAACCAAACAGTGACGCCGCCCGTGCGGGTCCTGCCAGATCCCCCACGGCTGCGGTCATTATCGTGGGGATTCCCCACAACGAGAGACCGAACAGGGCGATGGACAGATAGAGACAACCAAGGGGCAGAAAAGCCAGGGCCAGCAGGTATGATGCGGTAAACTGCGCGAACACGATTATCAGGGCGAGCCGCCTGCCGAACTTGTCGGAGATCCATCCGGCGAGAGGACCGGAAAAAAGGCTCAAGACCCCGACCACCGACCAGAAATGTCCCGCGGTCTGCTCGGCAAATCCACGTTCATTGACAAGCGCCGTCACGATAAAGGTTACGTAGACTGCATAAGAGGAACCGAAAAGAAAATAGACAATCCCCAGCCGGATCAACTCCCGCGACCTCACCTCCTTTTTTGTGGTGGCGGGAAAAGATTTTTCCCCGCCACCTGCACGCTCTTTCACCGCCCCCATCGGCCTGCAGCCAAGACTTTGCGGATCGTTTTTTAACAGCAGGCCGGCTCCGATACTGATGACAACGGCGACAATGCCAAGTACCAGCCAGGCCGCCCGCCACCCTCCGGCTCCCAGCTGCAGATTAAGCTGAGGAATGAGAAGACCTGAACAGACGATACCCAATCCGTTGCCGACAAGCATAAACCCCGCCGCACGCCCCCGCCACTGTCTTGCAAACCAGGCCGTTACAAGTCCCATCATGGGAACATTGGCAAGTCCACTGCCGATTCCGGTGATGACATAAGGAACCAGGACAGTTAAGACTCCTCCGGCACTACCCGCTAGAGCCATGGACACCCCCACAGCCAATAGGCCAAGACTTATGACAAGACGCGGCCCCAGACGTCCTGCAACCGTTCCGGCAAAAAGAACGGATGCCATGTAACCGGCAAAATTGGCGGTGCTTATCAACCCCATCTGGGCGTAGCTCAACCCGAGAGCCTGACCCATGGACGGAAGCAGCATGCCGATGGCAAACCTCCCGATGCCAAGACAGGCGAACATGACGGCTATTCCGGCAGCAAGGACAACCCAGCCGTAATGAAAACTGCCACATCTTGCGGAGTCGGTATCTCTGGAAACAGTGCCCATGGAGTTATGTAAAGGTTGAATTCTCAATCGATCCCGGCAACCGGCGCTCTTGAAGAGCCCCTGGGCTACTGGCCGCCGTACCTGTACTCCTTGGAAAAATATTTAAAAATAATAGCTTCCATTTTCTCATACAGGACCTGGTCGGAGCCGTGGGCGTATTTCTCGTAAAGGACCTTGGCAATCTCGTTAAAACGATCGAGAAACAGCGGGTCAAAATGTGTTCCGCTATCCCGGTTTAAAATCTCCATCGACTGTTTAAAGGACAGCCGTTCTTTGTAAGGCCGGGTGGAAGTCAGCGCGTCGAAGACATCGGCAATGGCAAATATTCGTGCATTCACAGGTATTTCATGACCTTTTAGTCCGGTCGGGTAGCCGTCTCCAGCGAATTTTTCGTGGTGATAGCCGACCACATTCACGGCATCCTTGAGCCATCCCGACTGTTTTACGATGTCGACTCCATGCTGGACATGAAGCTTCATCGCCGCAAACTCTTCGCTTGACAGCCTGGCCGGTTTCAACAGAATGCGGTCGCTTATGCCGATTTTTCCGACATCGTGCAAAAAGGCTCCTTTGATCAGCCCTTGAATTATGTCGGGGTGCAACCCAATGCGTTCGGCAAGCTCAACGGAATAGATCGTGACCCGGTAGTTGTGGCTGTCGGTGTCGCTATCCCGCTTGGCTATGGCACTGCCTATGACGCGGAGGGTTTCGATATTTGATTCCACCAGGTTGCCGGCCAGGATCGTCAGCTGAGAAATGAGCCTGCTGATAACGGGGTAAAGTATCATGGTGGTCAGCAAAACGATGCCGATTGCGCCGAACAGGGACTTTGCAATCCTGCCGGTAACCTCCTGCCGCGCCTTAGCCGACACCTCGAAGATTCCCTCTATAAACGCGGCCTGTTTACCGGTCTTGTCATACAGCGGAAAACTTAAGTGAAGGTAGGGCGTCCCCTTGATTCGTCGGAAGGATTGCCGGCGTACCGGGATCTTGGGCTCGATCGATTTCACCAGTTCCGTAAAGGATTCGACACCGACGTGCCCACCATCAGTCTCGGAGGCTATCAGCCTTCCGTCAAGATCGTAAATGCTCGAATAGATCAATTGACCGGCCAACGGCCTGGACTTTCCCGCGATCAGCAACATTTTCAGTTCCTGCTGAATCTCTTCGCGGTTTTCATCGATACCGTGATCCAGCTGCTGCAGCTGACTGTTGAAGTTTGCAACGACCTCGGCGGCACGATTGTTGACGAGACTTCCAAGACGCCTGTATTCAAACAGGAACACCATCGCCGCAAGAAAGACGGAAATGATCGCGGCTGCGACAATCAACCGCACCAGCAGCTGTCGATGTATGAACCTTTTCGTCCCTCTCCTGTAGAGAACGGACTTGAGTCCGTTCGCATCGGAACCGTTTATTGCGCTTGCTATTTTTTTTAGCATCCCATGTGATCTGCCACTTACCAACGAGACCAAAATATGATATAGATTCTGCGATTGCGGCAATCGACCTGAAACGTTTCCCGCGGGCTGCCCCCCTCTCTGCCAAGCAGTATATTCTTAAACCATGCCGGAGAGCAAGCAAAGTTGCCGCAGGCCGTTAAAGCTTTTCTACGGCCGCCTGCAGTTTTTCAAGCTAATGCAATAAAAAAATAATAATAATCACGCTGAGTAAATAAGCGGTGCCCACATGAAGCGTACAATTGCTACCGGATTAACTTTTTTCATACTGACCATTCTGGTCTCGTCGTGTACTTCCACGCCCATCCTCAAAACCCTGAACATAGACAACCCCCGGCAGCAAGAGCAGATCACCGCCGACAGCAAAACGATAAAGGCGCTCAGGACAAAGCTTGCCGCCGCCAGGGAAAAAGAAGCGGCGCTCAGCGATGAGATAGGCAGGCTCAAAGACGAAATCGATGAGAAGCAAACGGTTATATCGATCCAGGGAAAAGTGATCGGCCTACTTGACGACGGGGAGCAGACCCTGCAGAAAAGCATCGAAGCCCAGATCAAGAAAGCCACGTCCAAGGATGGCGTCTAGCATCCGGAAAACAAGAAAGTTTTCTGCCAAATACAGCCGTCACACCCCTGAGCACAAAGCCAGGGTGCAGCATATTTTCAGAACAGTTTCCGACACGGCGATGGCCACCGCCGCCGATCCGGTGCCGCACGGAACCACCTCTGCATGGGATAAGCCCTGCCTCTCCGGCAGGGGTTATCTGTTTTACCAGCAGCGGGCCAGGAGAAAAACAGGACGATTACACTCAGGCGGCTGACTCCTGGGCAACCGCTCTCACCATCAGCACCGGCACCGTGCCTCCCCGCAACACCTTTTCCGCGACACTGCCGAGCGCGAAACGGGAAACTCCGCTTCTGCCGTGGGTCGACATGGCCACCAGGTCTGCGTTGACTTCGGCCTCGGCCCTGATGATCTCTTCCGCCGGATTTTCACTTACCGCAACCTTGACCCCAAGGGTGATCTGTTTATGTTGAAGACGCTCGCCCACCTTCTCAAGATATGTCGTGGCATCGGTCTTCAGCTTAGCCAGTTCGTCCTCGTTGTACGGCACCGAGATCATCCCTCCTCCCTGTAAATGCAGCGTCTGCCTGACTGCGGTAATGACATGAAACAGGGTGATTTCAATCCGCTCTTCCGGGGCTAACCTGGCGATCAGTCCGTCAACATAGGCGATTGCCGCTTCGCCCAGCGCAGAGCCATCCAGTGGCAACAATATTCTCTCTGACATTTTCACCTCTTGATTAAGGGATCGTTCATCTTGCTGTAATGGTGCATACTGTAATTGATTTCAGCGTGTTAAATTATATCATCCGTTTCAAGGGTGATGCAAGCCAAGAGCTGGCAAACATCCGGACAGGTTTCCACCAGCGTCCCCTCTACTCATTTCGTTGTGGAAAAATATGGAACCACTGGTGGTTTTGCGGTATACCACCAGCTATTGTCAGAAGAAGGTTCAAGGAGCAACCGTCACCCAAACAGACGGACGAAGGAGAACAGTATCAATATGACGTATCCCAGTATTTTAAACGATGTCATCGGGCCGGTAATGCGCGGCCCGTCAAGTTCACACAGCGCCGCGGCGGTGCGGATCGGCAGAATCGGCAGGGAGCTGATGGGAGGCGACCTTGACCGGGTCGAGGTTAGCCTCGACCTTGCCGGGTCACTGCCCACCACCTACCTCACCCAGGGTTCTGACATGGGGCTGTGCGGCGGCCTGCTCGGCTTTGACGCCGATGACGAAAGACTTCCCAACTATCGGAGCGAACTCGAAAAGGGTGATCTCAGCGTACACTACACCACCGGCCATCTGGGCGACCCACACCCCAACACCTACAACCTGACCCTTGCCAACAGCACCGAACGCCACTCGCTGGTCGCCATCTCAACCGGCGGGGGCATGATCGAGGTGACGGAGATAGACGGTTTACCGGTCTCTTTTTCTGGCGACTGCTACGGCCTGGCGGTCTGGACCGCCAGGCCGCACCACGCGGTTACCGAATTGCTCAGCGATGCCGGCTGCACCACTACCGTTTCCGATTCCGGTACACAACCACTGGTTTTTGCAACTCGATCAACCCCCTTTGACGACAAGCTGCTGAACGCCATAACCCAACAGCAGGAATCGGTCCGCGCCAGGACACTTACGCCGGTGCTGCCGATCCTTACAGCAGAACAGATGACGGTGCTGTTTACGACCGGCACCGAAATGGAGAACTACGCGGCACAAAAAAACATCGACAACCTGGCCGACCTGGCGCTCGACTATGAGGCGGCACGGGGGGGAATCAAGCGGGACGAGGTACTTAAAAAAGCCTTATATCTCGTCGATGTCCTGGAAAATTCTATAAAACGAGGTCTGCTGGGGACAGAGTTTGCGGACCGGATACTGGGCTTCCAGTCCGGCAAGTATAAAAAAAGACACAAGCAGGGCACCATGCTTGATCTTGGCATACTGGACCGGGTCATTCCCTATGTCACCGCCCTGATGGAGGTCAAGAGTTCGATGGGCGTCATCGTCGCAGCGCCCACGGCAGGGTCCTGCGGGGGGCTTCCGGGTACGGTGCTCGCCGCAGCCGACGCCATGCAGATGGGAACAGAGGCAAAAGCCAGGGCGCTGCTGGCTGCCGGACTCATCGGCGTGCTGGTGGCGACGCGATCCACTTTCTCCGCGGAAGTCTGCGGCTGCCAGGCGGAATGCGGGGTCTCTTCGGGAATGATTGCGGCGGCGATGGTGTCAATGATGGGCGGAGACCCGGTTACATCGCTCAAAGCTGCCTCCATCGCCCTGCAGAATATCTTCGGCATGGTCTGCGATCCTGTCGCCAACAGGGTAGAAGTGCCCTGCCTTGGAAAAAACATCCTGGCGGCAAGCAACGGAGTCTCCTGCGCCAACCTGGCCCTGGCGGGTTTTGACCACGTGGTACCTTTTGACGAGGTCGTGGCGGCCATGGACAGTGTCGGACGAGCCATCCCGCACGAACTTCGCTGTACGGCGCTGGGAGGGCTGTCTCTTGCCCCGACCTCAAAACGCATCGAGAAAAAACTGGAATCGCAACTTGCCGGCAAATGACGCCAGCATAAGAGTGAGCGACCAGCTATACCATTTTTACAGAGGCCTGTTCACGGTTTCCGACCATCCGGGGCGACCGTGAACAGCATCGAGAAACAGCAGCGCCTTAATACTCCAGGCAGGAGCCTGGAGTATTAAGGCGGATCGTTTTTAAAAGGATCGGACCATCCTTTTTTTTCTGCGGTCCTTGACAACGCTCCGCACACCATGGCAACCAGGAAGGCGAAAGGCGACTTGGTGGTAATGGCAGCAAGAAAAAAAGCAAAGCAAATGACAGCAAAAAGGTTTCTATAAAAGTTCATGGTTCTATCCTACCATGGCGTTTGCAGAATGAAGTGGGGCAGGAACAGGGAGATTTTCGGAAAAAAGACCGTCAGGAAAAGCACCGGCATCCAGCATAACAAAATGAACCACATACACGGCTTCATCATTTCGTCTATGGGGGCTCCCCCCAGTCGCCCCGACAGATAAAGGACCGGCGCAGCCGGCGGCGTAATACATCCAAGCCCCGTGTTCACCCCGACGATTGCCGCATAGTGGATCGGGTTGAACCCAAGCTCCATTATGATCGGCATCAGGACGGGGGTCGACAGGACCACCACGCTGATATCATCCATCAGCATACCCATGATAACAAGAAAGATATTGATCATGAACATGATGATGAGCGGATCATCGGAAACCGCATAAAAAAGCTGGAGCAGCACGCCGGGAAGATCTTCCAGGATATAGAGACGGCTCAGCATCGCCACCGAGTAGAGCATGACCATTATCACGCCTGTGGTTACCGCGGTTTCGACAAGTACCTCGTAGGAATTTTTCAGGTTGAGCCCCTTGTAGACAAACATGCCCACCGGAATCGCATAAAGAACGGCCATGGCCGATGCTTCGGTGGTGGTCATGATCCCGCCGTAGATACCGCCCAGGACAATCACCGGGAGCAACAGTGCGGGCATGGCCTTTTTGCCCCTGGACTTGAAGAGCCGTACCTTGTCCGACATGGTCCTGTTTCTCTTGTCGGAGGCGAGCACGGTCTCATGGTTTCTAAGCAGCCACCCGTTCACCAGGCACAGCAGCACGATAGTGATAAAGCCGGGAACCACCGTCGCCAGGAAACAGGCGAGAACCGACTGGCCGCTGATCCAGGCAAAGATAATCAGCGTCGCGTTGGGCGGGATGAGAAGCCCGAGAAGAGAGGCGTTTGCCAGCAGGGCGGCAGTCAGCCCTCTTGGATACCCCTCTTCCCTGAACCTGGGAAACATGATCGAGCCGACACAAGACAGGGTGGCACATGCAGCGCCGCAGATAGAACCGACTATGGCACAGGATATAGTACCCGCGATCCCCAGGCCTCCTTTCAGGTGTCCGACAAAGACGTCAACAAAATCGATCAGTTTCTCACCGATTTTTCCCCTCTCCATAATACCGCCGGCGGCAATGAAAAGGGCGATTGCAATCAGCGACACCGAATTCATCTGGGCATAGCCGTAGGGAAGCAGCTGGGAAGCCTGGTACCCCTCCCCGCCCGTACCGCCGAAGAAGATAAGCCATGCCGCAGATGCCATAAAACTTACCGGGACCGGGACGCCGATAACCAGACAGAACATGAGAATTACAAGTGCAACGAAAATCATTTGCCTTTCCTCCCAAATAGTGCACGGATGCTTATCACAAGATCCCTGATGAAATAGACGGACATAAACCCGAGCCCGGAAAAGACAGAGAGATAACCGACCCAGAAGCTTATTCGCCACACAGTGGTCTTGGGAATGGCAATCCCGGTACCAAGCGGCCCCATGAATCCGAACATGAAAAACTCATAACCGTACCAGGTAAAGAGAAGACAGACGGATACCGTGATGAGATTTCTCAGAAACACCAGGAAATTTTTGACTATTCCTTCTTTGAGGTAGGCGTTGACAAGGTCCGCGGAAACGTGGGTACGATTATAGGCGCCGATGGAAGCACCTGCAAAATAAAGCCAGAAAGCGAAAATTTTCACCCATTCCTCATAGCCGTACAGGTCACCCTTGACGATATAGCGGAAAAAGGTGGCCGCACAGATGATAAGGGTCAGTATTACAGAGGTAGAAAAACAGATGATGGAAAAACCGTTGATCGTTATCCGGTCGAAGATATTTTTCCGGGTGCTGAATAATTCTATGCACTCAGACGAACTGCTGCATTTTATCTCGTTGTTGTTATCGGCCACAGGTATGCTCCCAACCGCTATGAGATCCGGGGACCGGACAGCTCTGGCCCCCGGATCTCATTGATAAATGTTATAGCATATACACAGAGAAAAAATCACTTAGGCGCCAGCTCCTTTCTGAACTCGTCCATAAGCTCCTTGGTCATATTTTTCTCAAGTTTGGGCCAGGTGGTAGCGCACGCCTTCATCAGAGGAGCAAGCTCTTCCTTGGTATAGGTCACAACCTCGATACCTTTTTCCCTCATCAGGTCCATATAGTGATTGTCGACGTTTTTGGCGTTTTCGATGCTTTTGGTAGTCGCGCGGGCAAGAACATCCTTGATGATAACCTGATCTTCCGGCTTGATCTTTTCCCAGGTTTTGCCGCTGATCATGTAATTGAGAACTTCGAGGGAGTAGTTGGTCATATACCAGTATTTGAGGACATCTCCCAGGGCGGTGTAAGCTGCGGCAACCGGATAGCCGTTAACGCCGTTTACAACACCTGTCTGGATTGCCTGGTAGACATCGGCATACGGCACGGTGACCGTACGATATCCCATGGCTTCCGCCGCCAGCTTGTACACGTCCATGTTGGGAACACGGATAAGGACATCCTGCTCAGCTGCAGGATTCAGAGGATCCTTGGCAGGCTTGGTGGTTCCGGTACCGATCATGCCCTCGATAAAAAAACCCAGAAGTTTCACTCCGAGCCGCTCATTGTACTCGTTCATCTTACCGAACAACCATCCGTCCTGGGCGAAAACTTTCTTGGCATCTTCGTAGTCAGAAACATAACCGTTGATGTAAATCAACTCCATCCTCGGATCGAACTGGCTGGGAACGGAAATACACGACATGTCGATGGTTCCGCGGATCTGCTCCTCATAGACCAGGGTGTAGTCGCCAAGCTGGTTGCCGGGATAGACCTTGACCTCGATGCGGCCGTCGGTTTTTTCACCAATTTCCTTGGCAATTTCATGCATCTGCTTGGTTGCCGGATGATCGGCGGCATTCTGGCCTGCAAACCTGAGAACCAGTTCAGGTGCTGCAAATACTGTATTGCAGCCAAGCGCTACAAACATGAGTACCAAAGCGGTGCAACCGATAGATTTGATTTTTGAATACATTCTAGACTCTCCTCCAAATTTTAAGTTAAGTATACTTGCCACGATCCAAAATGTTGTGTTAGCTGCGCTCTTCTCCTTATCAAGAATTTATCTAGATTCCGGGCACCTGCTGCTGCAGGCGAACCGGGCCTGCCCATCTGCTCGTCACGTTATACAACACCGGGATGAATCCGCCCGGCAACTGCGCCTCATCCGCCTGTCTGCACGGCAAGGCCTTGCTCTGTAAATATATTTATTATATTTTCCAGTTCTTCCGCGGTGGGTTCCGCCATTTCCTGCGCACTAAAGGAAGAACCCAGCTTCCTGTGCTTGGCTATCATGATATTGTGATAAGGCAGTACATTGACCTTCTTTTTTTCTCCCGGCAAGGCGGCGACAAAAGAGGCGGTCCTGCTGATATTGGGGATGTCATCGTTAACACCCTTCACCAGGGGCACACGAATATTGATGCTGGCGCCTGTCTCGGCCAGGGCCTTAAGGTTGTTGAGTATTTTTTTGTTGTCTACACCTGTCCATTTTTTGTGTTTGGTCGAGTCCATCAGTTTGATGTCGTACAGAAAATGATCGGTGTGTTTTGCCACCTCAAGCAAAGTCTCGGTTCTGGCGAACCCGGTTGTATCAACCGCACGATGAATTGAGCGTGAACCGAATTCGCGCAGTAAAGAGATGAGAAACTCCGGCTGCAGCAGCGGCTCGCCGCCGGAAAAAGTTACTCCGCCGCCCGATTGGTCAAAGAAGATCCTTTCCTTTTCGACAGCTTCAACAATCTCTTCCACCGTTGCCGCCCTGCCGGACATTTCCGTGGCTCTTGTCGGACAAATATCAGCACATCTACCGCAACCGCTACAGCGGTCACGCCGGGTAACGATACCTTCGGGCGTCCTTTCACAGACCTGTTCAGGACAAAACTGCACACAGCCTCCACACCCCATGCACTTATCTCTATTGTACATTTTCTGCACGTTTGTGGAAATACTTTCCGGGTTGTGGCACCACGCACAGTTTAAGGGACACCCTTTAAAGAACACAGTAACCCTGATTCCCGGGCCATCATTTATAGAATAACGTTTGATGTCGAAGATCATACAACGCTGCAGAAGATATTGATTACAAAGAATATTTTTATCCAACGAAGCGATGGGGGATGCGACCCCATCGCGCACAGGAAAGCTGCCGGCCTTCCTGTGCTGCAGTCCCTGCACTGCGGGTCAAAATGTGTCGTTTTCGGTACGCTCGATGACTTCCTGCTGCAAATCGTCGTTCATGTCATTGAAATAATCGCTGTAACCTGCCATTCGCACCAGCAGGTCCTTGTAATCCTCGGGACAATCCCTTGCCGCAAGAAGGGTGGCGGTATCGACGATGTTGAACTGTATGTGATGTCCGCCGAGCGTAAAGTAAGACCGGATAAGCTGTCCCAGTTTCCTGATATCCTCATCCTTTTTGAGCAGGCTTGGCAGGAAACGCTGGTTGAGCAGGGTCCCCCCCGACTTCACCTGGTCGAGCTTGCCAAGGGACTTGATCACCGCCGACGGGCCGTTGACATCCGCACCATGGGAAGGGGATGTTCCGTCAGAGATGGATTTACCCGCCAGACGGCCGTTCGGCGTTGCTCCGAGGACCTTGCCGAAATAGATATGACAGGTGGTTGACAGCATATTCAGGTGATACTCTCCGCCCTTGACGTTGGGGTTACCGTCAATGATATCCACCAGGTCGTCATAGACCCGGACGGCGATATCGTCGGCATAACGGTCGTCATTGCCGAAGAACGGGGTCTTGTTCATGATCGTCTGGCGCATGAACTCTTCGCCAGCAAAATTTTTCGCCACCGCATCGAGCAGCTGTTCCATGGTGAAGCGACCATCTTCAAACACATGTTTTTTTATGGCGGCCAGACTGTCCGTCACCGTTCCCAGGCCGCAACACTGGATGTAATTGGTATTGTATCTCGGCCCCCCGTCGTAATAATCCTTCCCCTTGGCAATGCAGTCCTCGACGACAACGGACAAGAAGGGCGCCGGAGCATACTTGGCGAACATCCGGTCGATATAGTTGGAGACCCGCATTTTCTGGTCCACCATGAACCTCACCTGCTCCATCAGGGCATCGTACAGCTGCTCGAAATCCGAAAATAAACGCGGATCCCCTGTCTGTATGCCGACAACCGCCCCGCTCACCGGGTCCCTGCCGTCATTGAGGGTCACTTCCAGCACTTTCGGCACATTGAGGTAGCCGGTGAGCAAAAACGCTTCCTTGCCAAAAGCACCCACCTCGATACAGCCGCTGACGCCGCCTTCCCGGGCGTCACTAAGGGATTTGCCCTGGCGGATCAGTTCAAGGATATAGGTATCAGGGTTGAAGACCGACGGGTAACCGTGCCCCTGGCGAATGACGCGGGCCGCGGCATGGAGAAATTTATCCGGAGTCCTGGAGCTGATATGAACCGACGAGCCCGGCTGAAGGATATGCAGCTCCTCGATCACCTCGAGCATCATGTACGACACTTCGCTTACACCGTCGGAACCGTCGGCTTTAACTCCGCCGATATTGATATTGGTAAAGTCGTTATAGGTACCGCTTTCCCTGGCGGTAACTCCGACTTTAGGCGGTGCCGGATGGTTGTTGACCTTTATCCAGAAACAGCAGAGCAGCTCTTTCGCCTGCTCCCTCGTGAGGGAGCCCTCCGCCAGTTCCTTCTCGAAAAACGGCGCCAGGTGCTGGTCAAAATGGCCCGGGTTCATTGCATCCCAGCCATTGAGTTCGGTGATTGTTCCAAGATGAACAAACCAGTACATCTGTATCGCTTCCCAGAAGGTCCTCGGCTTTTCCGCCGGGACCCGACGACAGATTTCGGCAATCCTGATAAGCTCCGCCTTCCGCCCAGGATCGCCTTCCGTAGCGGCCATTTTTTCGGCCAGATCGGCATGGCGCTCGGCAAAAACGATGACGGCGTCACAGGAAATCGCCATGGCTTTCCACTGCTCCGCCTTGTCCGTTGCGTCGGGATCGTTGAGATAATCGAGGCCTCTGATATTATCCTCGATTTCACGCTTGAAATCGAGCATGCCCCGCCTGTAGATTTTGCCGTCCAGCACCGTATGCCCGGGAGCACGCTGTTCCATGAATTCGGTAAAGACCCCCGCCTCGTAGGCGGCTTTCCACTGATCCGGCACATGAGAGAATATACGTTCCCGCTGGGTCTTGCCCTGCCAGAACGGGATAACTTCCTGTTGGTAGGCAGCTATATCTTCCTGGGAGGTCAGGTAACGCTGCATGTCACGGGTGTTCAGCACATGAAGATCCTCAACACTGTGACAGGTCAGCTCGGGAAAGGTCGGAATCGCCTTGGGCTTTGGTCCCCGCTCGCCGACTATGAGCTCATCGTCGCCGATATAGATGGTTTTTCTTCGGCAATGATCGAGAAAAGTCATAGCCCGGAGAACCGGGATGGAATACCGACCGTAGTTTTCCTTGTAAAACTCGGTCTCATGCAGAGCCCGTTCGATGGAAATCGTCGGCTCGGCTTCAACACTTAGTTTGCGAAGTCTCTGGATTCTGGGGTTCATCCCCGGACCGATAGGCACTTCACTGGATGGGTAAAAATTTCCTTCTGCCGCTGCAATCCTCTCGGGAACATCCGAACTGATCTTTATTTGTTCAAACATGAGCTCTCTCCGTATCTATTTTTCAAATTATTTTCGGCATTGTTGCCGGCAAATACCTGAGACACACCTCTAAACCTAGAGTGCATCCTTGAAAAGAGTGGGTGAGAGCAATAGTTGGTAGAGCATGCAGCAGTTATACAAGCACCGGTAGCTCTTTCTGGCCGTTGATTTCGTCAGGATATTGTCCATTTCTCAACTTTCCTCTGCATAACTTTTACTCAGGCGAACAGAAAACAAAGGGGATTACTCCACGGCCCTTCCGGTTGGAACGACACGACCGACCGGGATACATCCGTATCCATGCGTCTATCCGTCCCTTTATACCTTACACGACATGGTCTGTCAACTGAACATCAGGTCTTCAGACCAATTTTGTAAAAATTATGCGTTCAAGGGAGATCCAGAAGATCTTCTTGTTGCATCTTCCACAGGAGTCGTGCAAAATCACTTACTGTCTTATCACGTTCGCCGTTTACGAGAACAACAGTGCGTATGTATCGGGCACCGGTACCTTCCAATAGCTAACAGCCGTTGTGATGCGCCCAGGAACCGTAACCCTTGATTACGGGTTATCTACATTTATGTGTGCGTTATGAGATTCAAAACAATAAGAAAGGAATCTGCGGTGCATCAGGTGGCGGAACAGATCCTGCTGCAGATCAAGAACAACACCCTTCCTCCCGGATCGAGGCTGCCTTCCCAGCGGGATCTCTCCCAGAAACTCGGGGTTGGAAGATCTTCAGTCAGGGAAGCCATCAATGTCCTGGTGGTAAAGGGGTACCTGGAACCGATCCAGGGAAAAGGTACTTTTGTAAAATCGGTGCTGCCGGGCTCTGACGAAAGACTTGAGCGATTATCAACTGCAGTCGAGGTGAGCTCCATCTTCAACCTGATGGAGGCAAGATTACTGCTGGAGTGCAAATCCGCCGCCCTGGCGGCAGAGCGGGCGGACTTAAAGGACCTGAAAAAGCTTGAAAAGGTGTTTGCGCAAATCACAGCCGAAAGAGAAAGTTACAACCTGTTTCTTGAAGACGATTTCAAATTCCACATCACCCTTGCCGAGGCGACCAAAAATGATGTGATATGTGAGATGACAAAACTTGTCCTGGACAAACTGGCAGAACATCATACCAAATTCAAAACGGACCAGTTGAGCCAAAACTACAAGAAGATCTCCGTTGACACCGCAACGGAAGTGTTCAATGCTGTAAAAAAACATAACTGCGAGGACGCATCATTCTGGATGAAAAAGCACTTAAGCGTCATCACCAATGAACTCAGTAAAGTTCTCTGATCCACTCACAGCATCATCACTGTTTCCTGGGCAGGACCAGACCGAGAAAATGATTCCATCTCTTTTTTATCCGTGAAATAAGCTCGCCAGAGAATCTTTTACTCTTAACCTTTTATCTCCTGCCGGGTCGCAGGAAATCTCCCATCACCCTCCGCACCGCATCAAGGGAAAAGCTCAATGAAACTGACATCCGACGAACAAGACACACTGCAGGGCAACCATGGAGAAGCGGCACGTCTGGCCATGGCGGTAATAGTCGATATAGGGGAACTGTTCGGCGCTGAAGAACTGATACCGGTCTCCCAGGCCCATATAGACACGACTATCTACATGGTGGATGCCGGTGTCGAATTTGTGGAAAAATTATGCGAACTGGGGGCTAGGTTCTCCATACCGACGCAGCTCAACCCCAGCGCTGTAGACCTGCAACGGCCTGAAAAATTAAGAGCAGATGGCGAGATCCTGGAAAAAAGCAGACGACTTGAGCGGGCGTACCTGAAAATGGGGGCCATCCCGACCTGGACCTGCGCCCCGTACCAGCAGGGCCTGGTCCCGATGTTCGGCGAGCAGATCGCCTGGGGAGAATCAAACGCCATAGCTTTTGCCAACTCGATCCTGGGAGCAAGAACCAACCGGTATGCAGACCTCATGGATATCTGTGTTGCCATTATCGGTAAAGCTCCCGGCTTCGGTCTTCATCTCACCAGGAACCGCAAGGCCCAGCTTCTGGTAAAACTTGCTGATATCGGGTCAGACCGGTTCAGGGACAAAACACTGTTTCCCCTGCTGGGGTTCGTGTTCGGGGAGCTGGCCGGAGACAGGATCGGTGCGCTCGAGGGCATGCCGAAGGATGTAGAGGTTGATGACCTGAAAGCCTTCAGCGCCGCGGCAGCTTCCTCGGGGGCGGTGGGCCTGTTTCATATTATTGGCGTCACCCCGGAGGCACAGACCAGGGAAATGGCCTTTCAGGGGGAAGCACCTGAAAAGACCCTGGAAATAACATCGCAAATGATCCAAAACGCCGAGGACAGGCTCAGGACAACAAACGGCCGGGAGGCAGATCTCATATCTCTTGGATGCCCGCACTACTCGGCGGTCCAGTTCAGCCGCCTGCGCGACTGTTTTGCCGGGCGGAAGGTTCACGACTCCGTCTCATTCTGGGTCAATACCAGCAGGAGCGTCTACTCCTGGATCGAAAACAGCGGAGTGTTACAAGAACTTGAACAAGCCGGTGTAACTGTTTTCGTTGATGGCTGTCCGCTGCAATACCCGAAGAAAAACTGGAACTTTACAGTTGCCATGTCAGATTCGGCGAAATTCGCCAACTACTGCTTTTCCCAGACCGGGCTGGAAGTAGCTTTCGGAAGCATGGCCGACTGCGTTGAAACCGCTGTTTATGGAAAAATCATCAGAAGAGGCTTGTCATGGCAACAGTCCTGAAGGCACGCACCATAGTCCCCGGCCGTTGCCGGGGACAGGTAATCAAGACTTCGCAGTCAATAAGTTTCTGGGGCGGTGTGGACCCTGGAACTGGAACGATCTGCGATCCCCGCCATGAACTGTTTGGCCAGACGATTTCTGGCAAAATCCTGGCTTTTCCGTTTGGCAAAGGCTCCAGCACCGGATCTCTTATCATGCTCGAACTGGTAAGGATCGGCAAGGAGCCGAAAGCCATAATCAACATCAAGACCGAGCCGATCCTGGCGACCGGTCCGATTGTAAGTAAACACTTTTACCACCGGGAAATTCCAATCGTAGCCATGGACAAAGATCAGTTTGAGCAGCTGCGGACCGGGCAGAATATCAAGATCGACACCCTTGAGGGGTGCCTGGTCATAATAGACTGAGGCCGGGGCGCCGGCGATACTGCCGCTGCGTACCCGCCAGACACAAACGAACTGTCAAGTAACAGTTCATATAAAAAAACCAGAGGACCAGATGAACACCAACAATATACTTTTTTTTTCCGGCGATGATTTATCAAAAATTCTGACCATGGACAAATGCATCGAGGCGATGAAAGGTGCATTTGCCGCCCTGAGTTCAGGAGAGGCAATAATGCCGCTGCGGACCGGGCTGGAGATGGAAGCGGAAAATTCCACAGCCCTGTTCATGCCCGTCTATCTGCCGGCGATAAGCAAGGTCGGGGTAAAATCGATCACCCTTGCCCGCAACAACCCCGGCAAAGGGCTGCCCCTCATTCATGCGATGATAACGGTCTTTGACGCCGCAAGCGGTATGCCGCTTGCGGTAATGGACGGCGAAGTGATAACCGCAATGAGGACCGGAGCCGTGTCGGGGCTGGCAACTGCCCTGCTGGCCAGAAGCGATGCGACTTGCGCGGCGATAATCGGCACCGGCCCCCAGGGAGCAACCCAGCTGGAAGCGGTATGTGCAGCAAGAGATATCAACAGGGCCTACGTCTTTGACATACAACAACAAAGAGCAGAAGCTTTTGCCGCTAAAATGGCCGAGAAACTCAACATTGAAGTGATCCCCGCCACGTCGCCTGACACTCTTAAAAAAGCTGACGTCATCTGTACCGCGACGTCATCAAACAATCCCGTTTTCATGGACGAGAATGTCAAAAGCGGGGCTCATATCAACGGAGTCGGGTCGTACAAGCCGGATATGGCCGAGATCGATCCCAGAACCATCGCCCGGGCCAAAGTCGTTGTCGACCAGACACAGGCGTGCCTTTCCGAAGCGGGCGACATTCTCCAGCCCATTGAACAAGGGTTGATCACGGCGGACCATATCCACGGGCAGCTCGGAGACATTGTAACCGGAAAGGTTGTCGCCCGCGAAAACAGTGACGAGATAACCGTTTTCAAATCGGTCGGGGTCGCCGTACAGGACCTGATTACCGCAGACCTTGCGATAAAAATGGCCAAGGAGTTGGGGGTCGGCCTGGATATCGCCCTTTGATAACGACTATGGGCAAAATCGGCAGAGAGTCTGCCAGGACGCCCCCGCAGCTAAAGAGGGACTAATAAGAAATAGCTGCCCCGCCCGGCGGGACAGCTATTTCGAGCAAAAACTGACAAAGACAACAGCGATCAGGGACTGTAGCTACCCCCTATTTTCAAGTAATGACAACACCTTGTCACACTTATCTGCGGCGCGCTGATTAATTTTTTCAGCCTCCTCCAGGGTCTTTTGCCGGTATTCCCCGTCTTCGATATCAACCATGTTGATAAGCACGTTCTGGTAAGCCCCCCAGATCCCCGATTTCAAACTGGCTGCTCCGACCTGGGTATCGGACCTGGAGGCTGGATTACCATAGCGGGCGATTACTTCAAAAGGACCCCAGGCCAAATCTCCCAGACGCATTGTTGTTAATGGAACATCAATCGCCGTTTTCAGTCCGTTTTGCATTTTCTCTTTTCTCAACCGCCGTTCCTCTTTAGTATTCTGCGGCATACGCAAGCCGTCCATGAATTCATTAAACGCGGATGTATCAGCATCAATCATTGCTATTAATTGTTGCGTTACAGAATCCAGAGTCGGTAATACTTTCTGTATATGCCCCTGCACGTTCTCAAATTTTCTCACCCCATAGGTAAGCTTGGCGACCATGGCTCCAAGCCCGACGCCCATGGCGGCGCAGACAGCCGAAACAGAGCCGCCACCAGGGGCAGAGCTGCGTGACGCGACCTCTTCGATAAATGCTCTGGTGGTCATTGAAGCAAGCGGTTCCTCAGGTTTTTCTGCGGTTATATACTCTATTATTCTCTCTTCCGGCCTGAACGGCACAATTGAGTTCAGGCCAAGACGCTCAATGGCGAGGCGGAGTTTCTGGTTCTCCCGGTAGATAAAGAGACCTTCTTTTTCGATATAATAATCGGCCGCCGACAAAAGTGACTCCAGCGGAACTAATCCGACTATCTCAGAACCGGCTACCGGCAACCCGAGCAGTTCTGCTTCTTTTTTAACCTCTTCATAAACGACATGAAGAGGAGTGATTTTGTAATCAGTCAGGTTCACGGTGACTTGCGCCATATCGTATTCATCAACGAACCAGCCCATCCCCTGCACATTCTGCAGTTTTCCAGGACTCCCCTCACCTCTTCCTGTTTCCCTCAGATTCAGAGCTATCCGGTGCGCCTGGTTTGAAGTTGCCAGAAGATTCACATTATAGGCTATGAGAAACATACGTGCCCCCGTTGCCGTCGCTCCCCATTCGGGAACAAAGGTATCCGGCCCGAAATCCGGTTTCCAGCGAGGATCCTCAAGCTTCCCGGCCAACCCCTCATACTCGCCTTGCCTGATGTCTGACAGTTTGCAGCGATAAACAGCAGGGGCCGCCTGCTCATAGAGGTAAAACGGCACCGCAAGCTCGTCGGCCGCTTTCTGCGCAAAACGCCTCGATATTTCGACACATTCATCCATAGTTACCCCGACGACCGGAATAAACGGACATACATCCATTGCACCAAATCTTGGATGTTCACCTTTGTGGCCCCGCATATCGATCATTTTTCTGGCGACACGCGCTCCGGCCAGCGCCCCCTCTATCACGGATTCAGGATCACCGACAAAGGTGTAAACAGTCCTGTTGGTCGAATACCCCGGGTCTACATCAAGCAGACGGCACCCGTCGACCCCTTTGATAGCGCCTGCAATAGCATCTATTGTGTCAGGATCTCGTCCCACCGAAAAATTCGGCACACATTCAACGATTTTTCTCATTTTTCCACCTTGCATAGCGTTGTCATACATTCAACAGGTTACCCTTACGCCCTTTTTGAAAACCTCCTGTACCGACGAAACTCCGGCATGGTATGCCAAAACAGCGGGCCCTTCTCCGTCCAGAAGCAAGAAATCCGCCTGTTTGCCGATATCCAGACTGCCGACTTGTTGCGCGATACCAAGCGCATACGCAGGGTTAAGAGTCGCTGCGACCAGAGCTTCTGCCGGCGACATCTCCATATTGACCACGGCAAGACCAAAGATAAACTGCATTGACTCGGTATAGCTTGACCCGGGGTTGCAATCGGTAGCCAAAGCTACGGGAACCCCCATCTCTATCATGTCCCGGGCGCGGGCATACGGTTTTCTCAAACTATACGCTGTACCCGGCAGCAGGTTTGCCACCACCCCGGCTTTCGCCATCGCCCTGATATTGTCATCACTTGCCGCCAGCAGATGATCCGCTGAGATTGCCCCGAGTTCCGCCGCAAGACCGGCTCCCCCAAGATCATGCACCTCATCGGCATGGATTTTCACGCTGAACCCCAGCGACTTTGCCGCCAAAAGAAGGCGTCTGCCCTGATCAATTGAAAAAACACCTTCTTCACAAAAGATATCACAACATTTTGCTATTCCCTGTTTTTTTACCGCGGGCAGGCTCTCTTCAATGAGAAGAGAAATAAAATCGTCGGAGCGATCCCTGAACTCCGCGGGGACAGCATGAGCCCCCAAGAACGTTGCGACCACATCCAGGGGAACCTCTTGTGCCGTGTTACCAATGGCTTCGAGCATTTTCAGCTCAGCCTCAGTGGTGAGACCATATCCGCTTTTTATTTCAATGGTCGTAGTTCCGAGTTTCAGAGCCCTCAGGACAAGATCTCTTGTCATGTTAGACAGCTCAGCAACTGTTGCCTTAGAAACGGCGTTAACCGATGACAGGATTCCTCCTCCCCGTCTTAATATCTCAAGATACGGTGTCCCGGCAGCCCGTAATTCAAACTCTTCTTCTCTCAATGAGGCAAAACAGCAGTGGGTGTGCGGATCGACAAATCCCGGGATCATTGACCTCCCCAGGCAATCATATTCATCGATAAACCGCTCACCACCAATCGCCCTGAGAACATCTGCTTCCGCCCCTATATTGGTTATTATCCCCTCTCGTACAACCATCGCACCGTGGTCATACCTGATGATTCTGCTCTGATTATTGCCGGAGCTCGGTCTTCCACGATCTTCTGGCGTGAAAATCCTTGCGTTTCTAAAGAGTTGTAATTTCATTGCCATATCCATCGAGTTATTTAAGTCCTGCAAACAATCCCCTGACAGCATCTTCCACATCAGCCTCATCAGCGAGGTAGGGAATAGTGATCTGGTCGCCGTTTTCGTTTTCGAGGTTATACTCTATGGACACTTCCATTGCGTGAGGGTTACGGCTCCAGTTTCTGCGCGCAACCCCGCCCATGACATCCCAGGTCATTGCCGAACGCAAAATTTCATCAACCCTGGCGCTGCCGTCCAGAACCATTCCAAAACCGCCGTTTATCGCTTTACCGATCCCCGTTCCGCCACCGTTATGCAACGCAACGAGAGTCATCCCTCTCGCTGCGTTGCCGGCAAAACAGTGCGTTGCCATATCAGCACACACATTACTGCCGTCATTAATGTTCGCAGTTTCCCGAAATGGAGAGTCGGTCCCGCCCGGGTCGTGATGATCCCTGCCTAACATTATCGGGCCAACCTCTTTATTCCTGACCATTTCGTTAAATTTCAACGCTATACTCCTGCGCCCTTTGGCATCTGCATAAAGTATACGCGCCTGACTTCCGACAACCAATCTGTTTTTCTTGGCCTCCTTTATCCAGATATAGTTGTCCCTGTCTTCCGGACGGCGACCAGGATCAAGACATGACATCGCGGCCAAATCGGTCTTGTCAAGATCTTCAGGGTCACAACTCAGACAAACCCAGCGAAATGGGCCGTAACCGTAATCAAAGATCGGCCCCATAATATCTTCAAAATAAGAAGGATATATAAAACCGTCTTTACCATCCACGCCATTGCGCGCCACCGAGGTCACACCTGCATCAAAAACCGCCTTCAGGAATGCATTGCCATAGTCAAAGAAAAACGCCCCCTGCTCAACCAGCACGTCAATTGCCCCTAAATGCCGCTTCAGGCTCTCATCGACAAGTTCAATGAACCTGTTCCGGTCTTCAGCCAGCAGCCGGGTACGTTCTGCAAAACTTATCCCCTGGGGACAATAGCCGCCATCATGCACGACATGACAGGAAGTTTGGTCAGAGAGCAGATCCACTTTTACGTGATGCTTTCCCAGATATTCCAGCAGTTCGATCACATTGCCATGGTATGCCACAGAGGTGTTGGCTTTTTCCGCAACAGCTTTCGTGGCAATATCACAAACTTCTTCAAGGCTGCTTGACACCGTATCAACCCAGCCCTGCTCATGCCGGGTAAGGACGCGCGAATAGTCAACCTCAGCGATAATCGAGACGGCCCCCGCAATTTTCGCGGCTTTCGGCTGGGCTCCGCTCATGCCACCGAGACCGGAGGAGACAAAAAGAAGGCCCGCCAGATCCCCCCCCGAAGGCACCCCGCACTCTTGTCTGCCAGCGTTGAGCAAGGTGTTATACGTTCCATGGACAATACCTTGAGGCCCGATGTACATCCATCCGCCCGCAGTCATCTGACCATATGACGAGACCCCCATCTGGGCAGCCACTTCCCAATCGTCCGGGTTATCATAAAGCCCGACCATCAACCCATTGGTTACAATTACCCTGGGTTGATCCGGACTCGACTGAAAAAGCCCGAGAGGATGCCCGGATTGCATTACAAGCGTCTGGTTTTCGGTTATTTCCTCCAGATATCTCTTAATCAGATTATACTGCATCCAGTTCTGGCAAACACTTCCGGTTTCTCCGTAGGTGACAAGCTCATACGGATAAAGAGCTACGTCAAAGTCCAGATTATTATCAATCATCAACTGAAAGGCTTTTCCAGCCAGGCAATTCCCCTTATACTCCTCGACAGACTTTGCTTTCAATTGACCTTCAGGCCTGTAGCGATACCCATAAATACGCCCATACAGCCGTAACTCTTCAAGAAATTCCGGGATAACAGCGCGATGATTGTGACGAGGGATGTAACGCAGTGCATTTTTAAGCGCTACAACAGTTTGCGCTTTGCTCAGCCTAAAGCCCCTGTCCGGCGCCCTTCTCAAACCAGGCCTGAACTTTTTCGGCGCTGGCAGGCTATCGCTCAAACGAATTCTCATAGATCCATTATCTAGATTTTTCCTGGCCACGACATACTCCTTGATCATGTTATGTTACAAGAACCCCTTCCCACACCCTGGCATGGTTTCTCTCAAAATACTATCTTCAAATAGTATATACAAGAACTAATCCGAGCTGGACGACAAATAAAATCCGACACCGCAGACATTTTACATTTTTCACGCAAATCCAATCACCATCCAAGCTAAAAGATCATTACCCACCCCGCAAAGATACAATTATTCTTGCGCTGCCTTCTTGTATTGTATATACATTATACTCAATTTTGCAATATATGATAACAACTCACTCCGTAATCGAGTCGTGTCCGGGAGAGACAACATTATGAAAAAAATCACCATCAAGCCTGGCCAGCTCAGCCTTCAACAGGCAAGAATTATTCATTCCGGCCCAGTCGCACTTGAACTGGACCCTGCATCCTACGACACTATTGACAGAGCTGTAGACACAGTCGAAAAAGTTGTTAAACAGGGAAGAGTAATTTATGGGATAAACACCGGTTTTGGCCTACTGGCCAACACTGTCATCCCCAATGAAGAACTGGAAGAACTGCAACACTCCATAGTGTTATCCCACGCGGCAGGGATTGGCGCCCTCATGGATGAATCGACAGTCAGACTCATGATGGCGCTGAAAATCAACAGCCTGGCCAGAGGATATTCAGGTATAAGAAAAGAGGTCATTGATGCACTCATAAAACTGGTGAATGGTGAGGTCTACCCATGTATTCCCCAGAAAGGATCAGTTGGAGCCTCAGGGGATTTAGCGCCTTTAGCCCACATGAGTACAGTGCTGCTCGGCGAAGGCGAAATCACCCACCGGGGACAAAAATTACCAGGAATCAAAGGGTTGGAAATTGCCAACCTGAGCCCAATAACGCTCGGCCCCAAGGAAGGTCTTGCCTTGCTAAACGGCACACAGGCATCCACAGCATTCGCGCTGCAGGGATTGTTTGCTGCGGAAGACCTGTTTGCTGCTGCGCTTGTCAGCGGAGCCTTAAGCGTGGAGGCCGCCCTCGGAAGCAGGCGTCCCTTCGAACGGCTGATACATGAGGTGAGGGGCCACCAGAGCCAAATTGACACTGCTGCCAATTTCAGACATCTTTTAGGCCACAGCGAAATTGAAGCATCCCATAAATATTGTGAGTCGGTGCAGGACCCATACTCCCTTCGCTGCCAGCCCCAGGTAATGGGCGCCTGCCTGACCCAGATCAGAAATGCTGCCGAGATACTTGCAGTAGAAGCAAATGGTGTTTCGGATAACCCCCTGGTCTTCTCCGAGCAAGAGGATATTATCTCCGGGGGCAACTTTCACGCCGAACCGGTTGCCATGGCTGCTGACAATCTGGCGCTTGCCATTTCGGAGACAGGCGCACTTTCTGAAAGACGCATGGCACTTCTCATTGATACGCATATGTCCAAACTCCCTCCTTTCTTAGTTGAAAAAGGGGGCCTCAACTCAGGTTTCATGATAGCACAAGTAACCTGCGCCGCCCTGGCAAGTGAGAATAAGTCGCTGGCACACCCCGCTTCCGTTGACAGCATGCCGACTTCAGCAAACCAGGAAGACCATGTCTCAATGGCCACTTTTGCCGGCAGACGATTAGCCGACATGAAAGAAAACACGGCCGGAATTTTGGCCATAGAACTGCTGGCGGCCTGCCAGGGAATCGACTTCAGAGCACCACTCAAGACCTCTGAACCACTGGAAAATGCCAAAGCACTACTCAGGCAAAGGGTACCTTTTTACGACAAGGACAGATACTTTGCACCCGACATCTACAAAGCGATGGAGCTCATACTTTCCGGCAATTTCAATACATTCACAACAGAAAATCTGCTGCCTAGCCTCAGCTAAAAACAGAAGCGGAAGACAGTTCCTCTCACCAATGGTCGCGTCTGGCTATCACGCTTGACTGTGCGCTGAACGGGCCGGCTCACCTTGAATAACACCCAAGGTGGTCGGCCTTAAATCCTTATTCAGTTTACTTGCCTGTCAATTGGCCATCCCATCTTTGGTCTTGGCAAACTCCTGCGCAAAAGGGCCGATCGCCTTCTCTTCAGCTTCCTGTTCAAGAGGCTCTATTGTCCAGCCCGCAAATCCGAGCAAGATAGATATAATCGGACTGCACATATTGAAAAAACAGAATGGGATATATGCAAAAGGAGACACCCCGAGAACACCCATCAGAAAAGCACCATCTGTTCCGTAGGGTACAAGAGGCGCGACCAGTGTTCCCGAGTCTTCAAGAGCGCGGGATAGATTTTTAGGATGCAGTCCCCTTTCACTATATTCGCTTCTGAACAAACGCCCAGGCACAATCAGCGCGACATACTGGACCCCGCTGGCAAAGTTAGTGAACATCGTGGTTACAATGGTTGCACAGACAAGCGACCCGGAGGTAGTCGCCATTTTTAATATTTTTTTAGCAACCACAAGAATCATTCCTGTTTTCTCCACTATCCCTGCAAAACAAAGCGCTATAATAATCAATGAAATAGTCCACATCATGCTATGAATACCACCTCTGTTCAACAGCTTATCCGCCATTCCAGATCCGGTATCGATGGAGAATCCATAGTGAGCGGCCTTAATAACAGAGCTTACATCACCTCCCTGAAACAACAGGGCGCTGACAGCACCTAATAGGGCGACAGCTACCAACCCAGGAATTGCGGGCACTCGAAAACCGATCATAGCCATTGTCAACACAGGCACAAGCAGCAGCAATGGGGAAATGTTAAAATTGGTACTGAGGACAGTGGAAAGTGCTGCTACATTTTCCACGCTGGCGCTGCCGGATTTGGACATATCTAAAAACAAAAACAATGCCAACGCGACGAAGTAACTTGGAATCGTTGTATATAGCATGTGTTTTATATGCTCAAAAAGTTTGGAGCCAGCCATGGCAGGCGCCAAATTTGTCGTATCCGACAAGGGAGAGAGCTTATCACCGAAATATGCTCCACTGATAACTGCTCCAGCGGTCATCGCCGGATTCATCTCCAGTCCGGCCCCAACTCCCATCAAAGCCAGCCCAATTGTGCCAACAGTAGACCATGAGCTGCCGGTTGACAAAGAAACTACGGAACATATCAGACAAGAAGAAACCAAGAAATAGTCCGGAGAGATAACTTTGAGACCATAATAGATCAATGCCGGCACTATACCGCCAGCGATCCAGGTCCCAATAACCGCACCAATTATTGTCATAATTACAATCGCAGGAGAAGCATTCTTGAAAGCTTCAGTAATCCCTTCCTGGATGTCATCCCACGGCATTTTGTTGACCAGGCCAATACTGCCTGCGACAACGGCTGTCATCAACAGCGGTATATGGGGAGACCCTCCAAACACCTTGATTGTCACCAGCAAGGACACCGCCAGAAACACAAACACAAACAACGCCTGCCCAAACGTCGCATCTTTACGACTTACCATCTCACTCCTCCATAATTTTTTAAAACTACTTCCACAAACAGACCAATATTTATCAACAGATCAGGCCCGCAAAGACACCTTCACCGAGCCAGAAACCACACCCCTGCAGTGCTGCTCAACCAACTCCCCTCTACATTTTCTTTATTGAGTTAAGACACATTTACAGACATCACAGAGGAGGGCTTTATACACCGGAAACCCGGATATTGGGTCTCTATTTTCAGCATCTGTCAAGGTATTCACGTTGGCTCTATGCCATTCCCGAGGACCGAGCGGTCCCCCGCCTCCCATATTTACCTCAACCACACCTTGCACTATATCTTCGGTTACACGGGCCCAGAAACAGACCTTGCCGCGAGGCGACTCCACCCAGACCTTATCCCCTTCATCAATGCCACGTTCAGTCGCATCTTGCGGATGTATCCAGACTAACGGTTTCTCCTGCATTTTAATAAGGCTGGGGATATTAAGATGCTGACTCCTGAAAGCGGACTGCGTTCGGGCGCCTGAATTCAGCACAAGCGGATATTTTTTCGCTTTTTCCCTGGCTCTGACAGGCCCCTCTTCAGGCTCGGTATATACGGGCAAAGGATTATAGCCATGGGAACGATACCATTCAGAAGTAAACTCGAACTTCCCGGTTGGAGTCTCAAACCCTGGCATGCCATCTGCTCTCAATTCCCCGGTTTTGTATTTTTGATACTTCATTTTCGGCACATGCAGACGCACGCCTATGGGATTTTCTCTTAATTCTTCAAGAGTTACCCCTGTTCCTTCCAGACCATGCCTTATTTTTTGTTCATCATTTCCGGGCCACCTCTCCCCATACCCCAATCGCTGGGCCAACCCGGTAAAAATTGAAAAATCAGACCGCGCCTCGCCAAGAGGTTCAATCAGTTGCTGTCGCAACTGAACCCAGCCGTCGTGCATCTGATAAGAGGTGCTCTCATAAGGTGTGGCAGCAGGCAATATCAGGTCAGCATACTGAGCATCAGCCGTTGGAAACCGATTTACCACAACAACAAGATCGAGAGCTGCCAGTGTCTTTTTCCAAAGCTCTGAATCCGCCCAGGATGTTATGAGGGACGCACCGCTGACAATGAGACCACGAACAGGGTAAGGGTCGTTATGCAACACGGCCTTTGGCAACTCAACGCCATGCGCTTCATTTCGCAGCTGGTAATACAGTGGATACTCATCATACCCTATCGGCTTCCTGGCATTTTCAGGGGGCGAAGTGGTAATCCGATTGTGCTGTACTCTGTTGGGCATCTTGAAGACTTTACCGCCCACCACATCAATGTGTCCTACTAAAGCTTGAATGGACAAGACTGCTCGAATAGACTGGACTCCGCCATTGCAATACTCCAGCCCAGTATACATTAAAATTGAGCATCCCTTCGATTTACCAATACTTTCCGCCAGATCAACAACACAACCAGCTGGCACACCTGTTATCTGTTCAACCTTCTCGGGGGTAAAATCCTGAACATATCTTGCCAATTCGTCAAAACCGTGGGTCCACTCGGCAACAAACTCTTTGTCATAAAGATTCCGGTTAACAAGAACATGCATAATGCCATGAGCCAGAGCTCCATCGGTCCCTGGCCGTATACCGACCCACTCACCATCAACAGCCTTGGCGGTTTCGCTTCTTCTATGATCAATACATACAATTCGGACCCCGTCTCTTGCTGCCTTGTGTATATACTTCATCTTCCCGGGAGGGGAATCGGTAGCAGGATTTGCCCCCCAGACCAAGATCAGATCAGCATTATCCAGGTCATCCTCTACATTTCTATAATGGCCACCATAACAAGCCTGGGGCGCAATCATGCCATACGCGACAAAACAGAGCGCCCCTACACCTGTTGTGTTTGGAGACCCCCATGGAAACAAGACTGAGCTTGCAGATGACTCACTGGTCCCTGACGGAGGAAAGGTTTCCTGAACGCCGAACTCAAAATTACCTCGTCCGGTATACATACATACAGCTTCAGGCCCATATTCCTTTTTTATTTCCTCGAGTTTGTCAACCCAGATCTCATACGCCTGATCCCAACCGATTTGCTCAAACCGCCCTTCTCCCCTTTCACCGACCCTGCGTTGCGGATAAAGTAGACGATCCCTGGAATAGATAATTTCGGAAGCGTGGATTCCTCTATGACAAAGTGTGTTTGAAGGGTGTCCTTTCAGCATAGTCTGCCGGGTTATCCTGCCATCAACAATATGTACATTAACGCCACACCCCGCATCACACACTCCACACACTCCCGGAACGACAACTTTATTCATGGTTATTTCCTTTTATTCAAATATCCAACGAAGGGTGATTTGTGAATTCTTCAACACCTCGACACTCTGCAACCAGTTATTATCGAGATATTTTCAGCAAATTCCCACTTCAGGTATTACGATACAGATACCATCCAAGACAAATTTCCAGATGAAGCTCAAACAGCACCAGCCCTAACACATAATGTTTGTAATTCCAAATTGTTTACCCCAGAAACACATAACATTTTCCGGCAACAGAAGAAACTGCATCTGTTGTTCCTGCACCACTGCCAGCTCATGACCACCAACAAACAAAAACATATATTTTCAACATGTTGCACCAACAACTAGTCACAAAATAAACTCTAGCAAGATCGGTCATGCCAATGTTCACTGATACAGCGAGTCCTGCCCGGACCACAACCCTGACACGGCAATCAAAGAATTTGTATATACATATACGTTCCATATTAGGCGAAATGTCAATCCACAAACAATGTTAACAGGCATTCCATCTCTTCTGAAAACCTATAGTTCTTGCGTTCATTGAAAAGTGAAGATAAAAAGTTGCCCAATGAAGAAAACATCCTTTGCATCAAGCACAATTTCGCCATTAAGAAACAAAGAATTGCACGCATGAGCAATATTGATTACCCTTTAAGGTAAGAGAATTTCTCAAGAGTTAAGAATAAAGCCACTGCCACCATGATCATAAGGTGCCATCTTTCATTGTATATACAAAACCCGTCACCACCAAAGGCCGAATATCTATTTGTTACGATTGTCGGGTCAATAGAGAAAGCAGGATAACAGATGAAACAACCCGAAAAAAGCAGAAAAAAAACAGCAAGATATCAAATCGTCAAGGATTTCATCCTGGACAGGATACACTCAGGAGCGCTACAGGCAGGAATGAAGGTGGAATCTGAGGCGGAGCTTGTTGCTGCATTAAATGTTTCACGGATGACCGTCAACAGAGCAATAAGAGAACTTACTGCGATGGGACTATTGGAGCGGATCCAGGGAAAAGGAACTTTTGTCCTGCATAAAAAACCCCAAGCACCACTTTTTGAAATACAACCTATTGACCAAATAATACAATCACGAGGTGGGAACCATTCATGCAATATTCATTTACTCAATAAGGAAAAAGCAAAACCCGCCCTCGCTTCAAAAATGGAGTTAGCTCCTTACTCAACCGTGTTTCATGCAATAATCCAGCATAACGAGAACGACATTCCAATACAGCTTGCCGACAGGTATATAAATCCGAAAATTGCACCGAATTTACTCGACCAGGATTTTACAAAATCTACCATCAGCGAGTATCTTATTGCGCAATCTCCTTTCACAGCAGTGGAACATGTTGTTGAAGCCATGCTCCCCGACCCATGGGTGTGTGACCTCTTAAAAATAAATGATTCTGAACCGTGCCTCGTACTCTATCGAAGAACCTGGGTTGAGGAAACAATAGCAACATACAGCACTTTCTACCACCCGGGCTCCAGGTACACTTTGCAAGGCAGTTTCAAGCCTGCGGCACCTGGGGGAATCACCGTCACCTGACGAAACTATAGTTTTCTTTGACGAGATAACTAAAAGTTTAGCTACAGGTGAACCAACAGGGCCAGAAACAAGCGACCAATCCATCCTGCCTGTCGGCGCCGATTTTTGCTGTTAGCCAAGCACCTGCTTGCCGATCATGCCGACCATGAAACCTAAAACGGCTCCAAGGGGCGGAGTCCAGTGGCAACGCATCTTTGCCTGGGGTGCGATATCCTGAAATACCAAGTAGAGTATACCGCCGCTTGCAGCACTCATGATACTGGCGGTCAGGGTCTGCTGGTCACGAAGAAAAAGATATCCGCAACACGCGGATAACGGGCCCAGCAGACTGACCGCCAGCAGGGTGACCAGCGCAACCTTCCCCTTGGCACCCGCCAGGATGCTTTCACGGTACGCATTAAATCCTTCGGGCAGATTCTGTGCACCGATGAACAGCGCAAGCAGCATCCCCGTCCTGTGAGAATCGCCAAACAAGGCTCCAAGGGCCATAGCTTCAGGAACGAAGTCAAGCAACATCGCCATAAACTGCGCCTTACTCCCCCCACTCCTGCTGATGATAATGTCGAGCACGCAAAAAGTGAGGCCTCCAGCACAGAAGGTTATACCAAGAACGACAGGCGAGAGACTGGAAAGACCTTCCGGCACCAAGGCAAAGGCTACTGCTGCTACCAGGATGCCGCCACCAAAAGCCACAGTTCCGTGTATGATTTCCTGCCGACCCTCCGTCTCGGCGGTACCAATAAACATTGCAACAACACCGCCTATAAAAGAGGCGATTCCAGCCAGCCAGGAAGCCAACGCTATAATCACCACTTCTTCCATTTTCTCATCTCTCAACCATTACTGTTCACAGACCGCCACAAGTGAAAATCCATTTGCGCCGGTATGGGCTATGGCTTTATAAATTATCAATTACCCGCTTCAACTTCGACTGCACCGTCAATGCGATTTCGCCAAGCCCTTCATTTTCAACAGCCTGCATAGATGCAACGGGATTAATGGCTGCGACTTCAATTTTACCATCTTCTCGTTCCTGGACAATAACATTACATGGTAACATCGTACCGATTTTGTCTTCAGCCAGGAGCGCTTTATGAGCAAAAACTGGATTACACGCACCAAGAATCTGATATTTTCTGAAATCTACATTGATTTTCTTTTTTAGTGCTGCTGTCACATTGATCTCTGTGAGAACACCGAATCCTTCTTTTTTAAGCTCCTCTGTCACCTTCGATATTGCATCATCAAAGGTCATATCGACTACTTTACTGAAATAGTACGACATCTTCACTCCTCCTGTAAATTGACAAAAAACAGCGGGTTACACACCAGAAAACCGGGTATATTGCTTGCCTATCATTATTCCAGGTTTCATTTCAACAATCGGTCCAATATTGGGTCGATGACTGACAATCTTACTGAAGACTGCACCATCACTCCCCAATACCCAAACGGCTCTTTAAACGAGCCGAGGAATAATTGCCCTCAGGTTGGTTATGCAAAACTAGTCGAGCAAGTCCGCCATTGGATAATGATCCCAATGGATTCATAATATTACCACAGATAATTTTTAAAATTGGTAAACGCAATAATGGTAAAAGTAACAATGATACGACCATCAAGACAACAACTTTATATCCTTTATCAATGTACCTATAAAATCCCATAGCTATCAAACTCTTCATGAAAAAACCATGCAACACATATATATACAAAGAATCTTCACCGTACCGGGTACCAGCACAACGAACTGTTTTAATTATCGACAAGACAGACAAACCTAACATAATTGCAGCAATATACACCAATAATCGATAAAAAACACCATTCAACCAATCAACACCTAATCGAGAATAAGATCTGCTTCCATAAATCCAGCCAAGATTAAAATCAAGATTCTCAGGAATAACTAGCATAACGACAAAAAATACAAATATAAAACCAACGCCGATTATTTTAATAATACCTGAATTATGTATTTTTTTTATAACTGACAAATGATAATAGTGCCCTATCATAAAAAATGGAAAAAACACAAAAGTTCTTGAAAAAGCAAGATAGAAATCAAACCTGTTAATCCCACAGGCAAGACCTGCTAAGATTGCAAATAAAACTGGAAACTTCAATTGGTTAAATATTGGCAACAATAATCGCCATATCGCCAGACTAAACAAATACCACAGTATCCAATATGGGACCAGAGGCGAAATAGTTAAGCTATCTCTAGAGAACATGAAATAGTCAAAAAATGAGTAAATAAGTTCCAAAGACAGATACGGAATTAATAATTTCGCTACGATATTATTAACAACTGAATTGTCAATATTTCTTGAAGACACTGCGCCAGAGGCATAAGCGAACATAGGCATATGAAAGATAAATATAAAAACATAGATGGACTTCACCCAGTCAAATCGTCCGATAACAGGCTCTATAACGTGACCGATTATCACAAGCGATATCAAGACAAATTTCAAATTATCCAGCAATACATCACGCATAAATCACCTTTGCTTTTCTTTGGACTGAGTCACCCATGCCAGAGGTGGTTCAGATCATTTGAAAAATTTTTTCATTTTTTTTAAGTGGAAAACCTGCCAAAATTTACACCGCCAAGTCCATGGCTGGCAACTTTTCGCAATAGGCCTCGTCCGGTGTCTGTCTGTTAAGACATGAATGCGGTCGATATCGGTTGTACCAGTCAAAATAGCTAATATCAATCAATTCATTGATTAGTAGACATATGTTATACTCCGGGCATGGAAACTGATGATGGAAGAAAAATTGACCGCAAAGGCCTTGAAGCCATCCGCATACGGGCTGTACAGCGTGTGGAAGCTGGAGAGAGCCCCGAAACTGTCATAAAGGCCCTTGGATTTACGAGAACCGTTATCTATCAATGGATTGCGAAAT
>NZ_FNJI01000082.1 GCF_900104445.1 Desulforhopalus singaporensis
CTCCCAATCCGCTTCAAGCAACTCCTCCAACTGGGAAACATACTCGCCAAGTTGAGGCTGGGGTTGAAGCTTGCGCTCGTAAGTATGTTCCGTTGCACCGCTACGAATAACTTTACGGACTGTATTTCTAGACAGTCCAAGCTTACGACTAATCGTTTTTATCCCAAGCCCTTCTGAAAAGTGTAAACGACGTATTTTTGCTATGGTCTCCACTATTAACATCCTCCATTTCCTCCGTGATAATTTCATCACGGACGGGATAACATAGAGGGGTCAATTTTCGACGCTGTTTTCTTCTCTAAGGGGTCATTATTGCACGCTGATTAACAAGAAAGGGGATGTGCTTTATAGGCCCCATGTAGCTTGATCAAATTTCTATCCTTTTTTATCCGCACAGCACTCTAACCCGTAATCGGTAATTTTCAAAGTTTCTGAACCCGTAAGCTCTTCGTTGGATAAGCTTCATCTTTCGATGGAAGCCTTCTAGAATTCCATTGCTTCTATAGAAACGAAACATTCGAACCACAGGGTTCGGCCAGTTTCGTACTGACACAAAATTTTGAACACCCTCGAAAAATATAGGAATCAAGAACCGTCTGATTCATGAAAAAAAAATGCCCCACCATTATTGCTTAATAAGATGGGGCAAATTTTAGATTTAGACTCTAAATTAATCAGATAGCATAAATCTCAACGTTACTAACTGTCATTGTGCGAGAATCATTGTCGTTGGCTGGTGATGTGTAAGGGGTGGTTGGAGTGATGGTTACTGTAAAGTGGATTCTAAAACGACCTCCTCCTGGTCCACCATAATCTGCTTCAAAGGAGTAACTACCGGGCTGTTGGTTGTTCTCCCCTGTGCCAGAGGGAGTAGGTGAGGGGCCACTCCAGTTATCAGGTGTTTGTGGCCAGTTACTTCCATTAACATACCAATCCCAGTTTGCAAAATCCCAATCACCATCAATTTGGAATACCGTGTTTGAATTGGGACCACTAGTCCCTCCGTATAGAGTAGCGTTTGTTCCATCAAAATCTAGGTATATTTCATCAACTGGGTTTTCAAATATACCCGTAAAGGTAACGGAAACAGGTCCTGCAGTGGCCACCGGAGTCTCTACACTCGGAATCTCTCCACTCGTCTGAGCATGTGCGGGAAGGAATATTTGATTGATTACTGGCGCCGACCAATTTACAGGTAAGGTATGATATGCGGCAAGTCCTCCCACTCCGACTACAATGGTTTTAACAGCTCTCCGTCTACTTCGATTTTCAATATTTTCGTGCTGTTCCATTCTCCCCTCCTCCATTGTTTTAGCAAAATTAACTTAATTACTAAACCTTTCAGCTAATTTCATAGCCAACGTCCTAATGTATCAATTTTTTTCTCAAAACAAAAGGTGCAACCGGCTAGATGGAAAACGAGGGATTTAATTATCAAAATACACTTTCAGCGGTACAGGATGAAAAATGATTATGACTGTGCGAATATCACATTAAGGAAATGCTTATCGGTGGGGTAATTCCTTCTTTTTGGTAAATCTTGTTCACTACACGGTGAACATCACCTAAGCATCATTTTCCAGATGGATTTTTAGATACACACTCACAGGTTCCGGCCTTTTTCTCTGCCTTAATACGTTCTTCAATGGTGGATTTCCTGTTTTCAAGAATATCTGCTTCAATGTCTGACTCAGTGTAGTTAAAACAGTAGCAAATGATGTCTTTCAGCATTCTGCTGCACCTTTTGTTTAATTGATACCAACCAGATCTTTCCACGTTAGCATATGTCGGTGAATGAAGCTCTTTATGAATATCTCAGAGCCCGTTGTTGAGACTGGCCGATGAAACCTCTAATAAAACAATACACTTCCATTTTACGCTGCCAATGCAATTGCCATAACGAACTGATATTTCATGTCATTTTCTTGGCCTCCTAAATTCATTTAATTTGTTCTTGTACCCTTCACCATCTCCGTATTCGAGGAATGCACGGTACCTGGAATGCGGGTCCCGTACTTTTTTAGCATGCTTGATCGGGCACCAATATTTTTCTGTTCTTGAACCAATTTCTAAGGCGTACGAAAGAAGTCCATTCGCATATCCGCAGTACATACAGTTTACTTTTTCCACAAGATTCAGATAAGCAAGGTGTTGTCTGTCAATTATGAGATAGTCTTTTCTGTTAACTTTTCTAATTTGGTAAACAGGAAAACAGAGAACCTGGTAAAGAGTCAGGAATAAATCAAACAACAGGAGTGGGATGAGAACCGAGTAAATGATGGGAGCGGTTAGAAAAAAAATGAGCTTTGACTCGCGAAAATAACGGTACAGATTTTTCTTAAAAGCTTTTTGGGTAGCGAGAGCACCCTCTTGAAAACGAACTCTGCCTCGCTCAACAGTGTATTCAAACCGTTTCTGAATTTCATTCAATTCATTTTCAATTTCAATCGACAATTCATTTTCCAACTCTTTAATTCTTGTAATTAGGTCCTTTATTCGTTGTTTCATAGTACCTCGATAAAAGAGTTGAAAGCATGACAATGCCATTAGACCACAAAACAAATATTGCCGTTTTTACCGCCTCTGGATAGTCACCTCTTAATCTATAGAGCGGATTCCAAGCCATCCATTTATTTTTTTCCTGTAAATCTTGGGAGATGAAGATATCAGTGAGCCTGTCTAATAAAATTAGAACATTACACTACTGCATGTCAAATCGAGTCTGGATTTTCACATAGACCATATCGTGTCCCATACATAACCCGACAATAAAGTTCAGCTCGGTCCTCTCACGGTTGAGGATCTTTGCCTGAGCTATGGGATTGCAGGCAGAGTTAATGTATTCTGCAAGTTGGGGAAGACCTCGCTCCTCGGCTGTGACCCCGCCAATCGGGCAATTGGTGCAGAATACCTGTATCCCTTCCTTGCGAAATAGAGACTTCAGGATACGAGTCTCATTTTCAAAAGCCGCACAAGCCGCAAGGCCGACCCTTGTGCAGTTGAGCTGTTTAGCAAAATGCAGGGCCTCTTCAATCCGGGGTCTGAAGCCATCGTTAACTGCCCCTACCTCACAGGCGGCCGAATAGAGTCGGATGTTTTCATCCTTTCGGTATTCTCTTTTCGCCGCCTCGATTTCCTCGAGATATGTGTTGGCCACACAGTAGGACGGCATTTTTTTGTCACCGCTTCGCCAGCAATCCTGTTTGGGGCAAATACATTCCGCAACCTTTGAATCATTCAGGCTCATTGGGCATTCTCTGCTAGAGTTCTTGTTTGGCAGTTGCCTTATATGTTACGAGGGGAAAAGTGCTCTATAGGTGAAACGATTTTTTTAAATTGAGTAGCCTATTTCAGGCTCGGCTTTACGGTCAAATTCTGTGACAACACTATGCAATTCCAGCGAACAACTGTCGCTGATCAGATTATTAAACCGGTGGGCTTTTTAAAACAAAAAATGGGCTACACACTACCAAAAGCAGTAACAGACATGATGCCGCGATAACTTATTCTATATGCCAGCCAGATTAACAGCCTCCCGAAATTCATTCTCAAGCTATCTGCGATCTGGAGGTATTTCTGTATGATCGAGATCTGTTTTCTCTTTTGGTTTTAAAATCGAAAAGATATTTCGCAATCAGTTCTAAATAATCGATCACTAATTTTCACATGTAATACTGCTAAATCCATTACAGAAATCAAACGTACACTCTTTATTGTCACCAAGCACATATGTCGGATTTCTGGGTTCGGCATGCCAATCAACAGCTCTTTGGTAGCCATTTATGTTACAGAATGCAGTGGCAGCAGGAGCACCGCAGTCTTTTCCCCAATGCAAACACCAATCAACAAATTTTCCACCATAGGAAGGATTGGCGAAAACAATACTATTGTTGTCAGAAACCTCTATCAATCTACATCGCCCTTGATGCGTCTGCAGATGTTTCATGCATGCAGAATTTTCAGTAAAATGATTATTGTGATCTCGGGTTGCCCATACTGATACTAAAGCACCTCTATTTAGGAAATAGTAAATATATAAGGCATTTTTATATTCCAGAGCTGATTCGCCTCGCTTGAGAGGTACGATACAGTTTCTAACTTCTCTGCCATTAGGGGCAACAAAAGCTTCTCTAAGCCAATCATCAAAATTTTCGTTAAAGAACACCATCTCTTGTGGTGTAAGTTGAATCGGATGTCTAATTTCGCGACCATTGATGATCATAGTACTTTGCATGGTCACAGTATAGCAATCTGTACCATCAGCGTACTTTGCTCCTAATGATCCTCGAAAGTTTTGCAGTGACGCTTCATTACTACCACCAATACGGCAACCACGAAAAGAAATGCGTTCTGGGGGAGCTGCGTATCCATTACTAAATCTATTTCTGATTCGAGTGGCAAGGTCGCTGAGTGAAATTTGAATTGGTGATCCCTGCCTGAACTGCAAAAATCCTTCGCCAATTATGTGCCCAAAATCACTACCTGAATGTGAAATAATGTATAAGGTGCTAATTTGTAAATTATCTCTTTCAAATCGCTCTAATTCAGATAAAAATGAATTTAGGCTGGGGGTTCTGTAACAACGCCCTGGGGCCAGTGAGTTGCCTTCCACTAAATTGTCTGAATTAGAATCGTCAATTACCAATGAAACAGGTAGAGGTCCAGATTCTATATTTGCTGGCACATTAGGTATGCAGTCAATTGCGTATCCTACAAACGGCAGTAGAATCAGCATAATAAAGGCCAAGATAATTATACTTAATGAAATATTTGGTTTTCTATATATATTCATCAGAGTTCTCCATTTAAATCTTAATAAAAGACTTCTGATTGTCCCTAGTTACAGAGTACCGTCTTGGATCAATAGGCCTGTAAGCTTATTATACTTTATTTTCTCACAAAAAAAGGAAAGGTAAAAGCTGTTCCGATCCTGCCTGAAGATATAGAAATTTTACAGTAGCCCTCTGTCAGCTATTCCCGATGTAAATCTAAATCATTGAAATTGCGCCATTCGGTAAAATCATCTTTCGTAAACATTTAATATGAAGTATGAACTTAATCTATTGAAATAATGTGAAAAATATTTTTTAGCATGACACTTTTTTCTTGACAAACCTACAAAGAAGTGTCGCGCGTTTTCTATGTGATATCAAGCCCATACATAGGAGACGCGATGAAAGTATCAGCATACCAAACGAGCAAAGCTTTACCCCCGACAATAGCATCTGGCAGAAAAGTGAGAAAACACCTCAACGCAGATTCTCTTCTTGCAGTGATTCGGCGAGATTTCCAGAACATCCCG
>NZ_FNJI01000085.1 GCF_900104445.1 Desulforhopalus singaporensis
ATCCGCAACGGTTTAAAGGCAAAATCCCACAGCCGCTAGCCGTACCGAACGCGGCCTGGATTAATCCTCCGAAATTGCAGGCAACTAATGAAAAAACAAAATGAATTTTTGTTTTCTCAATAACAAACATAGGTTCAGTATGTTGGTCATGGCATTCAAGGTTAACGGAGCGCAGCGGAGTTACCCGAAGGGCTTGGCCTTGACTGTTATGGCCAACATGCTACTCGTATCAACACAAAGAAGGTAGTCTAAATTACCAACAAAGGTGTCTCATTTTCATTGACACATTCCGCTTTTCCCGTTGTGTAAAAGGTCGTGTTTAGTGGATTTGTGTTTTCTATCATACCCTTCATTATCGATTACTGTAATTGCTTGGAGAAGATGCTCTCTTTCTATTGTTTTGGGGATCATAGTGAGTGATAAGTAATCGCTTTCTTAGCGTCCGCTAACTTTCTCCGTTCTTTTTACTTGGTTCCATGCATTTATTGCTTACAATCCTATCCAAATAACTCCGTTTTTGCTACCAATTTGTGCACATGGTGCATTAACACAGTTCTCCCCTTGTCATCAGTTGTTTTTACCTCAAAAATACCCTGATTGTTGACAAACACACCCATCCACAGCTTTTTCACATTTCAAAAAATGATTCTTCATAACCGAGAGTGTAACGAAAACTGTGTAAATTTCCGATTAGCGCGGTGTTACGAAGACATCGTTCTTGTAATATTACCCGTGAAAATATCAAGTTGGACTTCTGAGTACCGATATTGATCTTATTCCTGTATCCCTTCAGAGCCGTCCCGTTCACGGCAAATGCCACTCAATAGACAGGCGCCCCCCTACATTCACAGAATAAGGTCAACATCTGGTGGCAATGGTCTCTCAGGAAATTCATACAGCTAATATCAACCCTTGATACGAAAGACAATCCATTATTTGATTCTGAAACTATGGAGCAATTATCATAGTTGATAACCTGTGAATATTAATCCGGTGGGCAAATACGTCTAGTCCGGATTCTGCTTTCGGGTTCGCATCTGACTATCTGGCTGTTTTTACGTCAATCAATTTGACGTCTAACTAATATATACGAAAAGTTTAAGCCTAAATGCCCGCCGGATTAATAACATCGTATGCAGATCATGAGGCAAAAAATGGTTTTTGCCTCATGAGATTTCATATGCTTATTTTCGGCACTTCGAATACCCCCATGTTCTTGACGCAGCCTTTAAAAGTGCCCGATTCTATTGCATATACCTACTTGTCTATTCTCACTTCTCCTGTAGTAATTTGAGGCGGAGAAGGATTATACTCAGCAAGATTCTCTTTAACCCAATCCGCCGCCGCTTTGTTAGATGCTACAGAATCTTCCATTGTCTCGAATACGCTGATGGTAGTAATTATACCACCTCCTGAGTCTATAAAGCGGTAATCAATGAACCCTTCGCTAGCGCTGATTAGAGGTACAAAACCATCAGTTACTCTTTTGACTATCTCATCCATCTTGTCCTGGGGGAATCCTTTGTATCTTCTAATAGTTGCGAACATAGTGAGTCCTCCTTTTTGTAGGGTGTTGGGTTAGTCTTAATAAAAAAAAACCAAGCTGCCATTTCAGTAAGGCAGCCCGGCTATCCGATAGACCCGTAGCTTTCCGTCCCCGTCGTCCGGCAGGTTTGGCTTTATCTTATTTGCAGTACTATAAAAAAATTGTACGTCAGGCACTGTTGTGCAGTCAATACTACAGGGTGATAGATTGGCCCCAAGGTAGGAGTCCAACTGTGCTCGCCATTGCATGTACATTCTCAACCCTGACCGTGCTGTGAATAGCCCTGGTGGGGCTTAAACACCGTGGAAGATAAATAAGGTGAGACACCAGTGCGGCTGTAGGCATATGCTTTGTTTGGGTGATTTCTGATCTGGTAAGTTCGGCAGCTGAGCTGTACGGTTAACATTGCCACGGTGAAGGTCAGCAGTATTGTCATTTACGTCAGCGAGAGGTGTAAATCTCGGGAGATGAGGATACCAGTGAGCTTGTTCTATAAAATTAGAACATTACATCACTGCGTGTCAAAAAGAGTCTGGATTTCTACATATGGAGCACATATTCACATCATCAAAATTCAGCAACGGTAATAGTCCGACACCGAGCGTGGTAAGGAGGCAGCCCAATTTTTCCCCTTTTAATCTGCCGCTTGATTCCTTTTGAACTGCCCAGAGAGCGCTCAGCCTGTGCGTCAGAAATCCACGGCCATGATGCCTTGATTTTTTCTTTATCCTTGGTTTCACAGGCTGCAAGATACTTATCCACCTGCCGTTTCAGATGAATGACTTCAATTATCTGATCGTGCATGCGCCGGCACACTTCTGTGGTTTTTTCATCAAGATGAGCCTTGATACGGACAGCCTTGATGCCAGCCTGTTCATACCCGGAGACTCGACCAATTTCCCGGGTTTTGGTTGCGGTATGATCCGCCAACAGGTTCCAATAATGGTCCGGTTTGGTCCCGAGTTCCCGAAAATGAACCTTCATGAGTTCGGCTAGATCTTTTCTGTTGTAACCACCTTCAAAAAAGTCCTGGAGGGTAGCCTTGAATCCTTCCGAAAGATTATCGTCATAATAACTGCCGATCCAAAACATGAGGTTTGTGTCAAGAATCTTGAGAGTCTTTTGATCAGCGAGGTTCCATACGATTTTAACCCCGGCACCTTTGGCTGCTTCGCCGGCACCGATCAAGAACAAAGCCTCCTGTATATCGATGAGCTGAACGCGTTTAGCCTCATCCAGGGGCATTTTCAGACCATCTGAAACGTTTTCTTCAATAAACAGCAACTCATCCCGGGTAACCGGACCGGTCATTGCCTGAAGCAGCCTAAGGGTTCTGATAAGAAGATCCTTGATGGACTTCTTCCAGGCATTGGACAAGATCGTTTTCAGATCTTCGAGCAAAGTCTCCAGGGAAAGCTGCTTTCGCCGTTTCAGGATTTCAGCTTCAATCTGAACCGCGGTTTCCAGGTAGCTATCTGATAGTTGCAGCACTGTCTTTTCCTCTCGGTTTAATGGTGTCACGATCCATTTCCTCGACAGTTTTAAACCCGACATTGCATTTGGGGCAAATACGGGTTCTCTGGACATGACTGTCGTATTTTTCCGTCCACCAGACTTTTGTCTTTCCGTTACAATTTGGGCAATTCATCTCTTCTCTCTCCTCACGTATTGCTTATTACTTTTGCCCCGCCAATAATCCGACCTGTTTTCTGCCCCAGATAATCCAGCGCCTGGGAGGTTGTATCCACCTGATCTGCATAAGCTGCATTGGGGAAATGCGTATGCTCATCGATGAAATCAGCAAGCCAAGGTGCATCCTCGGGGAGGAATACGTTGCCAGCCTCGACAATCGGGGAAACAAGGGATGCCCTGACGACCTTATCGCCGTCGGTGACTGTTACGGCCTTGATTGGAATTTTGGTCCCGCGCTTTATCTCCTGGACCAGCGATTGACCGCTTGCTTTATCTTCGACGAGGACGACCCGGGAACGCCATTTGTTGTAGAGATTTTTTACCGCCCGTTTAAGATCCGGATACTCTACTTTTTCCCGCCAAAGATCGAGCAAGTAATACCCGCTGTTGGTGATCCCCCAAGTCTCGCAACAGGAATACGCATTTTTCGGCCCTGTCTTGTAACCGGTATCCCATGACTGCAGGATCCATGAAATTTTCGGTCTCGTTTTGTAATACTGCCACCACTCAAGCTTGAATATTCCGCCTTCTGCCGGCGCCGGTCGTTGCTGCAGCTGGCCGGCCGCGGCATAGGTACCCAGAACAGTTTTGAGCTTTTCAATTGCCTGCCGGTCAAACCTTTTTGGAAAGAGCAGTTCCTTGTCTTCAGTTCTGGGATCCTTAAAGCCTATGGCGGTGTGATATTGCTTCTTCTCGTACTCAGCAGGAATGCAAAGGTGTTCATAGCCACCTTGTTCTAAAACGTGGCCAGAGAGATCGTTTTGGTGCACTCGCTGCATGATGATCACCTTGGATCCGGTTTTGGGATCGTTTAGTCGGGTAGACATGACCTGATCCCACCACTCGACAGTCGCCTCCCTGATCGTATCGCTCAGCGCTTCTTTTACGTTGTGCGGGTCGTCCACAACAACAAAGTCTCCCCCCTCCCCTGTCGCGGATCCGCCGACCGAGGTTGAAATTCTGTGACCTGTTTTATCGTTTTCGAATTTGATCTTTGCGTTCTGGTCTCCGGATAACTGGAATCTGTCTCCCCAGTTTTCCTGGTACCAGGGAGACTGAATAACCCGGCGACATTTGAGACTGTCCCGGGTGCTGAGTGACTGCGCATAGCTGGCAAAAATCCATCGTTTTTCCGGTTTGGTGATCCATACCCATGCCGGCCAGCAAACGGACACTGCAATGGATTTTAGATGCCGCGGCGGAATGTTTATGACCAGGTCCTGAAGCTGGCCGTTGGTAACCGCTTCAAGATGCTCGCAAATAGCATCAATATGCCAGTTGTGGATGTAGGGCGTACCTGGTTCGATCACTTTCCAGGCTTGCCGGATAAAGTGTGAGAGAGAGCGTTCTGCGAGCTCCTTGTTGATGAAGAACAAGTCAGG
>NZ_FNJI01000087.1 GCF_900104445.1 Desulforhopalus singaporensis
CCGTTAAGTTTGGGTTGCTTGCCAGGTGCTTTACGGCTGCGAAGAGCATCAATGCCGCCTTCTCGGTATTTCGCAATCCATTGATAGATAACGGTTCTCGTAAATCCAAGGGCCTTTATGACAGTTTCGGGGCTCTCTCCAGCTTCCACACGCTGTACAGCCCGTATGCGGATGGCTTCAAGGCCTTTGCGGTCAATTTTTCTTCCATCATCAGTTTCCATGCCCGGAGTATAACACATGTCTACTGATCAATGAACTGATTAATACTCGTTTGCCGGATGAACCCAAATTTCAACGCTGAATGACATCCGTGGACCTTATGGATAAGGACTTTGGTGAGAGGGGAGACTTTTTCCTTATTTGCTTCTTGTCTGTCGTTGGGTGGCATGGCTCATCAATAGTCAAAGGTTAAGCGTCAAAAGGACGAAGACGTACTGAGTCTTCGGCTACCTCATACACAGCTTTCTCTCTCCAAATCGACTAAGCTCATTGCAATTACTGGATATAATATGTTAGGGAATAAATGAAAAGTGGATAATTAACTGATTTAACATATTTTGTATCCTACAACGTAGGATAAAGGTTCAGGAGATGAGTACTCCCCCAAAACAGATCTCAACTACAGCCCTATCGAAAAAGTTCAATCTTTCTACCAAAGACATGTTTCTCAAACTCACCAATCTCGGGCTTATTGAGAAGAAGGGTGAGGTCTGGGATCTGACCCAGGAAGGCGTAAAACGCGGCGGTAAGTTCATCGAGCATAAAAAATTTGGCAAGTACATCTCTTGGCCTGAAAATATCAAACTCGATATAGACGAGGGGGTAAAACTCATCTCCTCAACCGGCATAGGCAAGAAGTATGGCCTGTCAGCAATTAAGATCAACTTCATCCTTTCTGAGCTCGGCTGGGTATACAAGGGTCTGAAAGGGTGGATCACTACACCCCAGGGTGTCAAACAGGGCGCTGTCCATGACGAGGATAAGAGAACTGGTGTTCCTTATGTCCGATGGCCTGATTCGATTCTCGATAACAAGATACTCAAAAATTCGATCGATCAGTTCAGTGGTACTGAGAATGCAGATGAAAAATCTGTTCAAGATGATACGCAGAAAGAAGAGATCGGGTTCAGAGAAAAGTTTGAGGCTAAGCACAGATCTACCGATGGCCACGTCGTCAGATCAAAAGCTGAGATGCTGATCGACAACTGGTTGTATATGGCTGAGATCGTCCATGCGTATGAACGTAAGCTGCCGATCGAGGAGGATGTGTACTCTGACTTCTATATTCCTACGGGTAAGGTCTACATTGAATATTGGGGATATGAGGATGATCCGAGGTATTTGAAAAGGAAAGCAGCGAAGCAGGAGATTTACGAGAAGTATGGATTTAATTTGATTGAGTTAAGTGATGAGCATGTGCAGAATCTGGATGATTATTTGCCTAGGTTGTTGTTGAAGCATGGGATCCAGGCTTACTGAGGATAGTTTTAACAATTACCTAGTATTGCAGGGCAATTCCAGATTGAGTAAGACACTCAGCTCATCTGACTCTGACATACGTCGGTACAACTAAAATAGCTGGCACCGGAACCTTGAGAATAAAGGAAGCATAATATGATTTCTGGTGGTGTTACCCAGAAAAGCAACTCTAACAACTTGGATTAATCAAAACAGTCTATTTGCCTGAATTTTGGTGTTATTTATTAATATGAGGGGCTGAGTAAAGAAAAAACGGTAGGTGGAATTCCACTTCATTCAGTCTTCCTGGTAATTACTTGTTAGCCATAAAGCATTCAATTTAGCACAAAATTAAATTATAAAAAATGTCAGATTCAACAAGCAAGAAAAATCCATTTGCTGACGTTCTTGCATATTTCAACGAAGATTCTAAATCGAGCAAATATGCGAGAAACTTTGACGAATTTAAGGAATCTAATATTTCATCACAGCCGTCCGTTGGGAAGGGTATTGAAGGTATTAGAGACTTGCTGCAAAAGGTCATTTATGAACAAACATTTTTCAATTTATTAACTGCAGCAAAGCTAAAGTACATTTTTAATGGTGCTAGTAATTGTTTTACATCCGATAATGTTATTGGTTTAGCAATTTTTTCTCGCTCGACACTAGAACACACGGCAGCTTATGCCCATGTTATTAATAAATTAGAATTTACAATTGATAAATTAACTGGACAGACTAATCAAAATGTAACTGAAAAATTATTAAATGACCTTAGTTTAAATTATCATATTTCGTATTATGGAACCGGTAACAGAAACGAGAAAAAGCACAATTCAAAAAAGCCCATTCATATTCATGATGCAATTAAAACCCTTGATAGTTGTTTTGGGAAAATAGACACCTCAAATGAGGTTGACAACACAAACTCACCACATCATAGTTTTCTATTTCAAGAAGCATTTACAAAAGATGAAGCTATTGAAAGATTTGGAATACCGATTGACCCTTTCCCAAAATCACACATAGTGAAAGCTGATTACGATTTTCTCTGTGATTTCGTACACCCCAACTATGGAAGCAACTTCCTTGTCACATCTGGTAATCTAGCAGAGGGACTCATCGACAGTCCCAATGAACATGTTCGGAACCTAAATATTTTATTTGTAAAAAAATGCCTTAGATATTGGCTCTATTACAAAGAACTAGGGCTTATCGATGCTAGAGCAAATTTAAAACTTAATAGCTGGTTGCAAAGATCTCAAAAAAGAGGAGCTAAAGCTTCTCGAATTTTCTCCAAGAAACTTCCAAAATATCATGGTGACGGGAACTCTATAGATTCGCCATATTCATTTCCAACAGCAAGAGATAAAATTGAAGAATTTGAAATGTTCAAAATTCTTCTCAAGGATTTAAAAGGAAAAGATTACAAACAATCTGTTGCTAAAATGGTCGAAGATTACATTATAGATAAAATTGAATTAGATAATGGTAAAATAATATTTGTTAAATTCTCCAAAGCAATGTTTTAGTGAGATTGATTAATTAATAATTGGCTATCAAACGGGTCAACGCGGACTCGCTGAAACTCGCCGGTTACCCTATACGTTATGCACACAAAAATATATGATATTTGATTATGGTGGTGCTCTAAAAAAACTGGAAAATGAATTGAATGGCTTGAAAATCCATTCATTAAATTTTATAGATTATGAGTTGTTTGCAAAAGGTGAAAATTACCTAATAGAGCATATAGGCTTATCCGTTAAAAATATTATTAGATACAAAGTAAAAGGGCAACCTTATGGTTCAAACCATGGAGGTGCTGCTAATAGCAATATCCTAGGATGTACAGTTACTATCAAATTAGATAATCTGATAGAGCAAGTAATTTTCGTTCAGAAAGGACCTCCTCGTGAAAGCAAAGAATCTGATGAAGAATACAACTATGTGAAAAGTGCATGCAATCTGTGTGCATTGGCCCATGAACTTGGCCACGTTGAAGATATACTCAGGGGTGCTAAAGGTAATTTTCAATTAAAGCCTGAGCCGAGTGTAAATTTACTGGAAGCAGAAATTTATGCACACTCCTATTGTTTGAATTATTTACATTCTGTAAAAGCAAACACTGCCAGAAATATGGTAGCAAAAGGAATATCAAAAGCTGCTGTTGCAGGTAAAGTATTTCAAAAAAGTGTTTTAACTGGTGTCTATAATAATATTGGCAAAGGTCGTGTTAAGAAATGGATGAAATAGATGCATAACAAAACGTTTCTACGGAAGCAGCAAAAAAACGCTGATCCCGCAGGACTCAACGTTAGCATTCTACAAAAAAATGAGGTTCATCCGGCAAACGAGTACCTGGTCCGATGCAAATGATAGAGTCGTAGTTTGAAATATTCCATGTCTCGAAAGCCGTAAACTTGCCGTTTAAGCGTCTTGATTTTGTTGTTGATCCCCTCTACCGCCGCATTGGTGATATGATGCTTAAAATAGTTGAGGATTTGTTCTTTGAACCTATTGATGGTCAACCCTAGTCGAATGAACGGCTTGATACCTGATGTAAGGGCATCATGGCTGTCAATCAGTGTTGAAAATTGCCCCCCAATCGGCGTCCAAGGTTGACCCCATTGGCTTAAATAGCTTTTACGCTTATGGTCTCTTAATTATCTAATATGAGAGACTTTACAAAACAAAAGATATTCAGTCCTTCATCCCGCAAAGGGGTCAATATTCAAAGCGGAATAGAGTCAAATTTCAACGCTGAATGACATCCAAATGACACGTCGGCGTTTAAAGTTGTGTTTCTGGCTATCCAGAAAGCTTCTGAAAGATGGACCATGCCTATTCGGAACTGGAAACCGGCTATGAACCGCTTTCTCATTGAATATGAAGATAGATTCTCTGAAATCTGAAAAA
>NZ_FNJI01000104.1 GCF_900104445.1 Desulforhopalus singaporensis
ATCCAATCCTACGTATTTTATGGTATGCTTTCTCATGACCTGCCTCCTTGGTTATGGCTCTGGGGTGAATGTTGCACACTTTCATTCTAACCCACACTGGCAAGGTAGGTAGGTCTCCTTCTGATAAACATTATGTCCAATAACGATGCCACAATTTTTCGTGCAAAATGCAACACAATTGACGGAAATTATGTTTCATTTTTTGCTTTCGCCCCCTGGATATTTTCCAGTCCTTTTCAGGACTCCGCGCTCTATAAATGTATTTTATCCCCTCGTTATTCTGTTGATTCCTTCCATCTTAACTTTCCCTAGATCAAAGTGTGAAAAAAATTGCAATATTTTGGCTCGCAACTTGCAAAATTAGCTGTGTCGATCAGTTCACGGAACAGCTTTGTGTTATCGAAATTGTGCTAAATATGTCGCGAGCGTCCCATAACGTGAGGAGTGTAATATGATAGAGCTGGATGCAACAATTCGGGAATAATTCAATAACCGCCTGGAATTGTATAAAATTATTTTTGGCCAATGGGATTATGGCTTCTTGATTTGGCTGGCCAGGTTATGGGAAACATCGCCGGATGTCAACTTGTTAGTTAGGCTTGGATAAGGAAATGTTTGTACTGCAAACAGTGAAAATAAAGGAAAATGGGCTGAATTTGTTTGTTCGTTTAGGAATGTGTTGTCGTGATGCCTGAAAATTTTGTCTATGTAATAGGGTATTATAAAACGGATCTGCATGATATTGGCAAAAATTTGGTCAAACTCATGTTTGAAGGCAAAGGAATCAAAGTCATTGATTTAGGTACTGACGTTGCACCTCAGGATTTTGTCGACTCTGCTATTGAGGAGAATGCAGATGTTATTGCCTGCTCAGCGCTGCTGACAACAACGATGCCGATCATGGAAGACGTGGTAAAGATAGCTACTGAGAAGGGTATCAGAGATAAGGTAAAGATTATGATTGGTGGTGCTCCGCTTACACAGAGTTACTGCGACAAAATTGGCGCGGACTATTTTGCTGCTGATGCTGCAACCGGCAGTGATTTAGCACTAGAAGCGTGCCAGAAATAAACCTTAACGCATCCGTCTGTACCGTTGCAAATTCCTAGGAGGTTGGCTGATGCCAATTGTTTGTGGAAGGCTTCACGTTGTTCGAGATGCGTCGCTTGGACTGTACCGGAATGACTCAGAATTATGCCAGAAGTTTTATGGTACTCTTCCTGTATATACCGTTTTATCGTGTGTTAGTTCTCGGTATCTGTTCACATGAGTTCCGAGAGCAAGCTCAAACAGCCGAACTTTTCTGCTTATGAGTTGCAGAAAACGGGGAATAGCTCAGGTAAGAGGGGGGCATATCTACAAGCTTGCTCGTACTATGGGTTCTGCATTTTGGGGTATCGTTATATATAAACTGACTACTGAAAAAAGAGCCCTTTTATGCATTGTCACCAGGGAGAAGTTCAGTATTCAATGTTTCGTTTGTAAAAGCAAAAAGGCACTGAGTTCTTCTACCTTTTGATCTCAGCTTTTGTATTTATCCATAGGTCCGGGCTCTGGGTAAATTGTCCAACCATAGCAGGATATCTTCACGGTTGACCTCGTGGTGTTTTACGAGGTTTTAGCTGACGATCAGCTAGATAAACTGTGAAAGATAAAAACGGCCTTTTTAAGAGAGGGCTAAAAAAATAAAATATGGAGAAGATTACAATGAGAAAGGTTATTGCTTCAGCCGTTGGCCTTATGTTAGCTGGTGGTGTGGCAGCTACCACTGCATCTGCAGTGGAAAATCAATTCGGCGGATACTGGCGTACCCGCGCTTTCGTTCAGGATGAATTTAATCAGGACGGTGAAAGCTACGGACGCATTGACAGCCGTACCCGTCTCTACTACACCGCAAAATTCAACGACGGATTCAAGTTCGTAAACAAGTTCGAATTTGATTACAACTGGGGTAGCGAGCCTCTGGGAGATGTCGGTACTGACGGTACTGTATTTGAAATTAAGCACTCCTATGCTGATTTCACTCTCGGTAATGTTCGTACTAAGCT
>NZ_FNJI01000088.1 GCF_900104445.1 Desulforhopalus singaporensis
CAAATTTCCAATGATGTCAATATGTTTTTGTTGTTTTATCTTTTATTTCGCCACCTTGCTCGCATGCAAAATGGCGGATGAAACTCCAAACTCCAAAATAATAATGAAAAAAATAAAGAAATATAAAAAAGACAACTCAATTAAATTTTCAATTATAACAGTAACACTTAATGCTGAACGCTACATAGAATGTAATATTTGCAGTATCATTAATCAATCATACGAAAATTATGAGTTCATAATAATTGATGGCCAGTCAAATGATAGTACTCTTGAAAAAATAAACAAATATAAGGAAAAAATAGATATTGTTGTTTCCGAACCGGACAAAGGAATTGGCGATGCAATGAACAAAGGTGTTAAACTGGCAACTGGAGATTATATTTTATTTATACAGTCAGATGACTTTCTAACAAACTCTTCTGTGTTGTCCAACATTGCAGAACAATTACACAACATGTCCGATTTCTATATTTTTCAAGTAAAAATATTCGAGAAAAACAATACAACATTTAGATCAAAAAATATAAATTGGCAATTAAATTTCAAGATGAATTCATGCCATCAAGGTCAAGTAATTTCAAGACATTTATTTAACTCAATCGGAAATTTTGATACAAACTTTAAAATATGCATGGACTATGACTTTATTCTAAGATCATATCGTTCTAGAGCATCTTTTGCCGTTAAAAACTTTACAATTTCGACAATTCGTCTAACAGGTATAAGTTCCAAAACTGACTGGAATTCACAAAAAAGAAGATTCAATGAAGAAAAAAATGTACATAAAAAAAACTGTCCCAATATTATTATGAACTACATATATATGTTATATTGGTCATTATATTTACCATATAGAAAAATGAGATATTTATCCCAAACAAGACGTTAAATGAAAATCGATATAATAATCCCTATATATAATAATATTAATAAACTTAATGACATAATCACCTCAATTAATTCACAAATTCTTCCATATGACGCGAATACAAGAATTATTATTGTTAACGATGGTTCTGAAAAGGATACATACACTAAATTGATAAATATTTTTTCACATCTTGTTGACGACATCATTCATCATGAAAAAAATCTTGGCCGGTCATCGTCAAGGAACAGTGGGTGTAATTCAGGAACAGGTAAGATCATTATATTGCTCGATTCTGAATGTATCCCCCAAGGCAAATTTTTTATACTTGCACATTTGCCCCCAGTGTCAGGGAAGTTGCCGCATGAACAGAAACCCGTTATAAGAGGGGGCAGGAGGTTCATGCATGAGATATTCACCAGAACGGAAAGAGTCGGTGTTGAAGAAGATGATGCCACCGCACAATCGGTCTATTAACCAATTGGCCAAAGAAGAAGGCATCAGCGAAGCAACATTGTACAACTGGCGTAATGAGGCAAGATCAAAAGGCATACTGCTGCCGGATGGTGATACGGGTCCTGAAGGTTGGACTGCTCGTGACAAGTTTGCGGCGGTCCTGGAAACCGCATCACTAAATGAAGAGGAGACCGCCGAATACTGCAGACGCAAAGGCATTTATCCGGACCAACTGAGAGTATGGCGGAAAGCCTGTGAAGCTGCCAATGACTGGGATAAACAAGCCGGCATCAAGCTGAAGTCGGAGCAGAAAACCAACCGCAAGCGCATTAAGGATCTGGAAAAGGAGCTTCAGCGCAAGGAAAAAGCCCTTGCCGAGGCAGCAGCATTGCTGGTGTTGCAAAAAAAGGTACAAGCGATCTGGGAGGTCCCCGAGGACGAATGATCAGCACCCCTGATCGCCGTAAAATCGTTATGCTGATTGACAAGGCTCGCCGGGATGGTGCCCGCCTTGCAGCGGCCTGTAAGGTGGCGTGTATTGACGTTCGTACCTACCAGCGTTGGACCAAGGGAGGCAGGGTCAAGCCGGACAAACGTCCTTTGGTCTCTCGTCCGGCACCGGCGAACAAATTGACACCGGACGAAAGGCAAAATGTTCTGGACACCTGCCATCAGCCGGCGTATGCAAGTATGCCACCCGGGCAGATAGTTCCCCGGCTGGCCGATAAGGGGTGCTACCTTGCCTCAGAATCAAGCTTTTACCGCATTCTCCACGAAGCAGATGAGCAACATCATCGTGGTCGAAATGCAAAACCGCGGCGGCAAAGGCCGCCGCAGGGATATTGTGCAACGGGTCCTAATCAGGTGTGGAGTTGGGATATTACCTGGCTGCCGTCACCGATTCGGGGGCTCTATTTTTATCTGTATATGATCGTTGATATCTACAGCCGCAAAGTGGTTGGCTGGGAAGTTAATCCTGCAGAGAACGCAGATTTTGCAGCAAAGCTCTTGCACAAGGCCATTCTGACAGAAGACTGCCTGCTCGATCCGCCGGTGCTGCACGCGGACAACGGTGGTCCGCAAAAAGGCTTTATCATGAAAGCGAAGCTGGAGGCCTTGGGGGTAACGCCGTCATACAGTAGGCCACGGGTCAGCAATGACAACCCGTATTCGGAGTCTCTGTTCCGAACCTGCAAGTATCGCCCGGAATATCCGGTGAAAGGTTTTGACAATATCGATGCAGCTAGAAAGTGGGTCCGGAGGTTCGTGTGGTGGTACAATGAAGAGCATCTGCACAGCGCAATCCGCTATGTGACTCCGGCTCAACGTCACCGGGGAGAAGACTCAATTCTGCTGACCAAGCGCCAAGCAGTTTATCGTTTGGCTAAAGAAAAGCGTCCCAATCGATGGAGTGGTAAAAGCGTTAACTGGCAACCGGTTCAGGAGGTATGGCTCAACTGTCCAAAAGACAGCGAAACGAAGGCCCAGCCACTTTTGAAGGTCGCGTAACAACACGACCGATGTCAAAGAACAGAAAAATCGAGATGATTTTTTTTGCAAAATCATCTCTTAACGGCTCTATCAGCCGGAAGCGTTGGTAATGTCAAGGGCGCGGAGCAGAGCGGAGCGTTTATCTCGACCCTTGATATTGCCAATGCTGGAGGCTACTCCGGTCAAATGCCCGAGGAAACTCCTCTCAATTAGAATTATTTTGATTAAAAAATGCGGCAACTATCCTGAAAAATGGCGTTTGCAAGCATTAGAAAAATGCTCTGTAAGTTGTGGGAAAATAGTATCAAAAAGTCAAGACACTATTTTTTGGAACAGATACCAAAAAGATATTAGTGATCGTAGAGAAAAAGCGTATGTGAAAAGCAAAATCCTTCCTTTCACAACAGCCAACTTAGCTTTCACGAGAGCACATTATACAAATGTTGGTGGTTTCTCGGAAAAATACAAATTTTATGGGTTTGAAGACATTGATTTTTTTTTATGTAGTAAGAAATCTAATGCTACCATCAGCTACACACCTAATGCCCAAGTTGATCACGCTGACAATTTAAGTCTTAAAGGTATATGTCGTAAGATGTACGAAGCTGGGAAACATTCTTCATTGATATTCAGTAATCGTCATTTAGATTACTACCAAAAAATGTCTTATGGCAAAATTGATGTCAACACAAAAACAGCTATTCCCGTTTTAGCGACTTATTCGCCAAAGACGCAACTCTTCATGAGGTATCAGAGGTTGTCATGATGAATTTTAAAGGAGCAAGGCTTTCATCTACGATTTATCCGGAGATGAAGTCTTTTTTTCCTAAAATTGACTGTTTCTTGGGCACATCAATCCATTTTCCCATGGAAATATGATTTTTTCATGGGGCTTTGATCTTTGAAACAACGTTTTTGGGGTTGAGCAAGAAGCCATTACGTTTTGAAAGCCTCCTTGCTGCCAAAAACTATTATCCGCAGGACTCT
>NZ_FNJI01000091.1 GCF_900104445.1 Desulforhopalus singaporensis
TGTTTTACGATGCGTTGGTTACCATGGATCATGAGGGTTACCTCCTTATGTTTTGATGTTTGGTTGGCACCTATATCAAAACTGGTAACCCTCACCTTTTCAAGTGAAGTGTCTGATCAAATCGGAACTATCTCAGATCATATGGAGAATTTTTTTAATGACATTTTCTGGGCGAGCACAAATTGAACCGTGCTGTAATTGTCAGCAAGAGTAAGTTTGGAGCTGCGTTTAACATTGCAATCGAGTGATCCAGACAAACAAACCCATTTATGTAGGCTTGGCAGGGTAGATTACGCTATAATTATGCCTGCAGAAAGTGTTTGATCGTATCTGCCGGTGTGTTGAGCAATTCGGCCATCGTAACGGCGGTGATCAAAGCGCGGGCGGCATTGGCACCAACGGTTTCCCTGGTGCAGGCATAGGTGGTGGTGGTGCTCAGGCGACCGTCCGATAACTGGCTGTCATGAATGACATGGGGGGCCTGTCGGGCCGCAGCCATGGTGCTGACAAAGGGATCGTCGCCGATCCAGAGTAATCTTTCCGGCGGCAGGCAGGCTGAGATGTGGTCGATACCTTCGGTAATGGCAGGGTAATCCAGATGCGGGTCAGCCTCCACACCGCTGACGATGAGCCAGTCGGGGACAGCAATATTCAGCAGGGTCTCAGCATCATTGCGGGAGCGGATGCCGTATTCAAATATAAGTATATCGGCCTCCTCTCTTCCCAAGATCGCCTGTTTGGCCAGGTGCAGAGGAAAGAGAAGCTTGGCCTTGACGGTTTTCGGGTTTTTCAGGCATAAGATGGAGAGCGGCAGGCCCACTTCGGTATTATAGGAGAGCAAGGTTCCCCGGGTCTTGTTCACTGAGCCGAGCAACTCAATCAAGGTCCTTTTTATTGTCGTTTTTCCCTTGATACCGGTAATGCCGATGACCAGAGCCGAATTCCGCTTCAGATAGTGGCGGCTGGCATGGGCTAGCAGCAAGCGCGCACCTCTGCCAACCATTGTGTGGCCGGGTTGTTTTGAAGTTGGTTCTTGGGGATTTTTTACAGGGATTGTCTTATGCTGCCTTTGCCTGGGGTGGACCTTAAAAAAATACCCCTCAAGTCGGTCAAAACCTTTCTCCAGGTCCTCCATCTCCCGGCCAAAGTTAATACGAAGGTGTGATTCTCCTGAAGGGCCAAAGGCAACGCCGGGCACGGTCGCTACCCCAACTTTATCGAGAATGTCATAGGCTAACCTATGGCTGTCCTCACTGTATTTGACAATGTCCTTGATGCGGGGAAAGACAAAATAGGTTGCCTTGGGTACCTGGTAATCCATGACCTGGGACAGTTCGTCCAGCCGGGTGATGCAGTAGTTACGACGTTTTTTGAACTCGGTGCGGAATTCCTCGAGAAAATCAGCGCCGAACCGCAGGGCGCCGATCGCCGCGTATTGGGACGGCACCGGGGCGCAGGTTACCATGGCATCGTGAAATTTGACGATGCGGCTGATTCGCTGTTTATCGGCGTGGACAAAGCCCACCCGCCAGCCAGTCATGGCGTATGCTTTGGAAAACGAGCAGGCTCGGATAATTCTCTCCCGGGCTTCCGGGATCTGGGTGGCTGAGAAATGGGGCTCATCCACATAATAGAAGTCTTTGTATACCTCGTCGATGAGGATGGTCAGGTTGTGCCGTTCGCAGATTTGGACCAGCTGTTCGGTCTTTTCTCGGGAGAAGAGGGTGCCTGTCGGATTGTTGGGACTGCAGTAGAGGAGCAGTTTGGTCTTTTTGGTGATCCCCTGTTCAATTTTTTCCACCTGAAAATCGAAATTATTATCCTCGTCCAACTCAACATATTTCGGTACGCAACCGGCAATAGATACTGCTCCCAGATAGGAGGTGTAGGAGGGGCTGGGCAGCAATACCTCATCGCCCGGCGAAGTGAAGGCCAGCAGGGTGGCGGTAATACCTTCGATTGAGCCAGCAGTGACAAGGATTTCACGTTCCGGGTCATACGACAGCCCGTCTGCTTCCAGTGACAGGGCTATTTCCTCTCGTAATTCGGTGAGGCCGGTGGTCAGTGAATACTTGTCGCAGAGACCGGCGGCGATTTTTTCCTGGGCAAAGCGGATGACTCGGCGTGGTGTGCGAAAGCTTGGAATTCCCTGGGCCAGGGAGACAACGTTTGGCACACGTGAGGCTGCCAACTCCATGGCTTTAATAGGTGACAGCTTAAATTGTTCGGAAGGGGGTGTCTTGGGCAAAAAGCTCATGGGCAATACCAACGTTGGGGTGATGGATTCATATAGTATCTTGTTATTGCAAACAAGTTACAGTGTAACGAACTATCATAATAATTATCACACAATCGGTCAGGAGGTCCAAGCCAACCCTCATCTTATGTCTGATAGAAAACTCTCACACTAAACCGAAAAAGAAGTGTTGTCTTCATTGAATCGTAGCTCTCACTGGTCAGTAGAAGGATAATAGGCGAAGAAGCTGTCTCTGGGCAAGGTCAAGCTTTTTTACAAACCAAAAAAAAATGAGATGCACCCAGGGGCAAAGAGGAAGTCTCGGCGACGATTTCACCATATTTCTGTTAATGACCTGCTTTGATAATATTTTTATCATGATATACAAGTTTCTGCATAAACCCAAGCCTAGTCAATCGAGCGTAGCACGTTGATATGGGACCATGGCCGATCTTCTTTCGTCGGCCAGGGTTGGCTATTTTCTTTCGGGGGGATTACCCCGGCTATCAGATTTTATAAAAATATTTCTTCCCGAATTTCTGGCTACCTTTGTGACTGGAATAAACACTAGCTGGCGGAAAAACTCGAGATCTGGCAATCCAACAGAGGGCCAGCTATTCCCGTTTTAGCGACTTATTCGCCAAAGACGCAACTCTTCATGAGGTATCAGAGGTTGTCATGATGAATTTTAAAGGAGCAAGGCT
>NZ_FNJI01000032.1 GCF_900104445.1 Desulforhopalus singaporensis
GGAGCGCTTCATCCGGCGTCAGCTCCCATGTACCTTCAGGGCCAACAACCACGGTGCCGACCGACTCGCCGTCGATGATCACATCGATCGTCGATCCGGGCTCTCCGGTGCCTTCGAAGGTCGGCTTGCCGTCGTCGGTTATATTGTTTATCTCGTCGATGGGCCCTTTCTCGTCACCCACATCGTCGGTTATGATCACGTCAGACGGTGCGTCGGGGGCGTTACGGTCAAGGTAAACCGGGTAGGCGCCGGTCTCGTCGCTGGACTGGCCGGTCGCGGTATTGACAGCTTTTGCCGTCAGGTCCTTGAGGCCGTCCTCGCCGAGATCGGAGGTCGTGATAGACCATCGCCCATTATCGCCGACAACTGCCTGTCCAACCTCTTCACCGTTACTGTACAGGTAGATGGTGGAACCCGCCTCACCCCTACCTGCTACAGTCAGTGTGGTATCGTTGGTGACGTCATTTTTTTCCAGGTAACCAACATTGGGCACAAAGTCATCGGCAACCGTTTCGATGGAAGGTACGACAATCGGCTCGATTTCTACGGTAAACTGCCAACCGTCGCTTTCCTCCCCTTTGTTTCCTGCCTTATCCACAGGCACATTTGTAAAAACATGATCCCCGTCACGGAGTTCGGCGTCAGGCTCAAAACTCCAATTTCCGTCCTCATCGACCTTTGCGGTACCCAGCAGGGTCTTAACGCCGTTATACTCATCCCAGATCTCGACTCTGTCCGTATCGGCGTCTGCGACCCCGGAATAGGTAGGGGTCCTATCATCAGTTACACTACCGTTTTCGATCGTTCCCTGTTGCTCGCCGGCATTGTCCACCAGGTCCCAGCCAGTGGTTGCACCAGGGGGTGTTGTATCGATTGTAATGGTAAAATCGCCAGACTTGTCACTCTCGTTTCCGGCCTCATCCTTGACAGTGGTGGAAAAAGAATGATCTCCTTCCGATAGATCTTCGTCCGGGGTGAAACTCCAGCTGCCGTCCGGATTTACGACAACACCTTCGGCAATAAGCTCGTCTCCATCATACACATTGATAGTTGAGCCGGGCTCCGCTCCTTCACCGCTGATCGTAGGTTTGGTATCATCAGTGACACCATTGTTTTCCACATTTCCTACCGTATCTCCGACATCATCTATCGCCGTGCCGATTTCAGCCGGCGGCGGAGCTGTCTGGTCAACCGTCAATTCAAAGGTTTCATCCACCGAGTTTCCGGCGGGGTTGGTCGCTGTTACAGTATAGGTGTGGTCTCCATCAGCCTGCTCCGGCAACTGCAGAATCCAGCTGCCATTCTTGTCTACAGTTACCTCTCCCTGAATCACTCCATTTTCATCCGTGACCGTGATGGTGGACCCTGGAGTTCCCTTACCGACAAGTTGTACGGCGTTGTCATCTGTGACGCTTCCACTGTAGACATCGCCAACGACTTTACCGAAATCATCAATCGCTTTTGTTACAGAGAGCTCAACAGGCTTTGTATCCACCACAAACGAAATTGAAGAATCCCCGTCGACAACATTACCCTCCGGATCGACCGTCTTGACAGTAAGGGAGTGGTTTCCGTCAGGAAGCTCAACCTTGGGGGTGAAAGTCCACGTACCATCGTCTCCGACCTTAGCCGTACCAAGTAATTTGCCGTTATCATAAATCGCGACGACAGATCCCGGTTCGCCATTACCGTTAAGAGTCGGTGTGTTATCGTCAGTAGTATCGCCGTTCTTGATCGTGCCAGTACGTTGACCGACGTTGTCGCTCACGTCGCCTATCGCCGGCTTGGTAAGATATTTATATTCAGTATTGGTATTGGTTTCAGTTACCGTCTCAGTTACGACCTCAGGCTCCGGCGTGGACTCGTCGCCAACCGCATATCCGGCACCAAAACCGGCTCCGGCAGCACCCCCGAAAAGCAGTAGAGGCAGCAACCATGCAGCATACTCACCACCACCCTCCTGCACCAGCAACGGTTCTACACTGGCTAGTTCATAAAATCCTTCCAGAAGGCTTCCCTGCTCATTGATACCGACAAACCACAAACTACCCTGATCATCCTGCAGCACCAGGTCACTTCGCACCCCGTCCTGTTCCAAGAAAAAATCTCGTAAAATATAAACCGTACCGTCCTGTGCAACGATAGTCAGATCATTACCATCCCTGGATACACTTTTTATATCCTCACGGTTAAGAGGCAACTGAACAACTGAAGCGCCATCCAGCTTAATTGCATTTTCGCTCCCGCTATAAAAGCCCATCTCATTACTACTATGCGAAAATTTTCCGGTTACAATAATCATTTTTTGTTCAACCATTTTGTTCTCCAAATAATCAACGAGCAAACATCAAAGCAAATTTCCAGAGTTTGGATGCCAAATCTCCATTTGACCACGTAACGACATCAATTCTTTACGATAAAAAAGTACACCAACTGCTTTGACACCTATTTGAGTGTGGTCAAATCCGAAACCAGTATAATTACTCTTGAGATCATTTGGCAACCAATCAACAAAAACCTTACCAAATGTTTACTTCTGTTAGAAAATGAAATTAACCAGGTTGCTATATTAGTTTTTAAAATTACGTTCGACTGCTAACTCAAGGATCATACCAGCTGGAATTTTCTTGCAAGCTTACACATATCGAAAAGCCTGCCGACAGAACTCTCAATGAGAGCTTTTGTCCGAAGAGGAAGCAACATTGTTGCAATATTGGAAACATATAACAACAGACAGGGCAAGGCCACATGCTGCGTTACACATTGTAATCACAGCATATAACTAACACAAAAACCGTCAGAGGAACTGATACCACTCCATTTTTATTGGCATCATCGCACATGCGCGGAAATTACAAAGATAACATACGTGACAGACAAATCTATGGAAATGGTTGACAATCTGCACCCTGATACAGCAGCAACAAGAAATATATTATTGCTAATTACATGGATCAATATACGGTTAGGCCGTATCATTTTCATGTTACACTATATCCATTTAATCAAAAAATTTAATATAATATTTTTTAAAAAGACAATCGTCGATATATATTTGTCAGGCATAAGTGATATGAACAATCGTCAGCTATTACCAAAGTGCAGTTTCGCCAACCTGCATCACAACCAGCCATGATCTGACTATAGCCTTGAATCTTCGTTCTTCATATGACATAAGATATTGATTACAAAGAATATTTTTTTTGCATATTGCCAGGAGACAAATAATGGACTTCCAGGTATCTTTCGCGTGGGGTAATTACGGTGGAAGAAGACTTCCGCACGACATTTACTTGTCCATGTCAACCATGCCGTGGGGATGTTTTCCGCTTACCACTACGTGCAATAATATTGCTTAAATTTCAATCAGTAATGCTTTATCGGCTTGAAATTGATATTGATTTTGCGAGGGAGGGGAAGCAGCAATGAGGCGATCGTTGTCAAGAAATGAAAACTCCAGGTGGGCAGAGGCTTTGCGGCAGCTCGGAAAAAAATGAAGAGGGTGTTTGCAGGCAACATTCCACGACAGCTCAATGTTCGCCTCCCTGTAATCGACAAGCCATCCAAGCTGCCATTTATAATTATGGAAAGAGTGTATGTTGCCATGCACACCACCGGTGATAGCCCCGCAATATTGCAAAGTTACACCACAAAAACCAACCAGAAAAGCATAAGCGCGAGCCCGACAACCATGAACAATCACCTTTGCAGTGTTTCATGAAAAGGCAGATATGGGTTCAGGCGGCAACAACTTCCTGACAAGAGTCACTTCAGGGGAACCACAATGAAAAAGAAAGATCTCACCGGAGAACTTACCGACGACAAGCATGGGGTCGGTTCATTTGGATTTTAGCGGAATTGATCGAATTTTCCCGTCTTTTTTACCGTCCAGGACTTCACTTCTCTCCGGCAGTTTATCCCTTGGTACAACCTCATCAACGGCAATGTTCAGATTTTCGATAATAATTCCGGTATACCTTTGGATGGTGTCGCAGATGTACTTTCTCAGATCTTCCAGGATCGAGTTGAATGTTTTTCCATAGGTGATTATAATATCAAGGGAAATTGAATACCCCGATGGATGCACCTTGATTTTCACTTTTTTTACCTGAATTTCATCGTCATACTCATCGATGCAGTGAAAAATCATCTGGGTGAGGGCGGCTTCCGTTATGGTAACGTTTCCTTCCGATCGTCCCTCATCATGAAAATCAGGCTGTACGATGGATTTTTCAAAAAAGCGGGATTTTTTTTCTCCCTCCTTGCGCTTGTCCCAACTAAAGAAGATACGGATTGAATCCGAGAGAATCTGGGCATAATCCCTCTTGACTTCGATCGCCGGCACGGGAATAACGTGCTTGCCCTCTTCAAAGCGGGATTTTATCGCATCCTCAATATCTTTCTTGCTTGCAATCTCTTCGATGCGGATATACTGACTTATCGGCGGAAGTCCAAGCCGATCGGCGACCCGCTCAACCATCTTTCTCGACGTTCCGAGCAACAGCACCTTTTTAACTTTTTGCTCCTTGAGGGCCTGGACAATCCCCTCCTGATGATGCTGATCAGAGAAAAGTGCTGTTTTTATGGCGCTAAGATACAGCTTCTCCTGTTTTGCCGATCTCCCCGCAATGATGGTGTCACCATGAATCAGCAGTCCGTCATCGATGATATGAGGAATATCGAGTTTTTCCGCAAGCAGTTTCGCCCTGAAACTCTTCCCGGTTCCGCTCTTGCCCACCAGAGCATATACGGTGATCCCCTTCCACTTCCCCTTTACCCGGCTAAAAAAATTATAAATCTCTTTACCGGTAAGATAGACCCACTGGTGGTCAGTGCTATTTTTCGTTTCGTCCATATTTTTTGTCGAGTATTTTTATATGCTCTGATTGTAATGACTTGCCAGAAAAGTTGTCAAGATCAGAATTGTCGATTCAGCGGTGGTTCGTATCATCAGTATACTATTCAATTCAAAAATCTTCTATTTTTCTCCCCTTGCGCACATGTTCGCCAACTCTTTCAACACAGTTCGTCACCCCTTTCATCATTGACAGCAGATCATGGAAAGCCGGGTCCTCCTCCCCCAGTTCCTGTTCGGACCAGTTGAGCATGGCAAGCCCGTGGTCCAGATATTCCCGCAGTTCCTTGTACAGGATCTTTCTCTTTTCATGCTTTTTCTTCTCTTTCTCGATCAACGGGAGAATCCGCTCAATGGAATACTCCACCAGAGCATCCCTTGGAGTATCGTACTGCATAGACACGTTTTCAAGGTTTTCCAGGGTTTTTCTCGATATGACAAAGGTCTTGGGTACACGATGAGACCGTTCATCAAACGTCTCAAACCCCTCTGCTATCAACGCCAGTGCCCGGGTGTCCTCTATCAGATGATCGAACAGGGATTTCTGCTTTATGCCCAGCTGACTTGCCAGCACACTCAAGGCACTTATCGACCGTTCCGACAGCTTGAAGGTCGTTCTCACAGATTGCCTGCCGCGCAGATCGGCTGTTGATTTTTCAGTAATTTCCAGTTGAACAAAGCCCTTACGTCTCTCCATGTTTCACCTCCTTTGACCTGCTTACCCCAAGACACTATTACCTATACATACAACACACAAAAAGTAATATTCCTATATTGACTTCTTAATTTTTATTATTACCATTTTCGCTACAAAGGTAAACGAAGAACTTTCAGCAGCAACTGGAGATTACCAGAAGAAACCACAAACAGTAACAGGAGAACGTTATGAACATCGTACGCTATAACCCCAACCGCAGGATAACCAGCCCGTTAAATAACGGATCAACTCTTTTTGATGATTTTTTCGATGATTTCCTTACCCCGGCTTTCTGGACACAGAACAAAAATACTCTGCGTAACTCCAAGGAGTTGAAGGTGGATATCTACGAAAAGGATAATCACATCGTCATTGACGCCGAGCTTCCCGGGGTGGAAAAAGACGATATTTCCGTCGATGTAAAAAGCAAGCTCATCACCCTTACAGCCGAAAGAAAAAGCAATGAAGAGGTGACTGACAACAACTACTACAGAAAAGAGACTCGCTACGGCACATTCAAGAGGAGCTTCAACCTGCCGTTTGAGATAGAAACCGACAATGTCGAAGCCAATTTCAAAAACGGCATACTCAGGCTGACGATCACCAGACCGGAGAAACAGCTCCCCAAAAAAATAGCGATAAACTAAGAGATCAGCCACAGGAGCCCTTTCTACACAGCACCACAGGAGGTGGCAGTAAACTGCCACCTCCTGCTTTTCCCTGCCGACACCTGTCCGGCAATCGGGATGTTCCTCTTTGCGACAGCCAGGTTCCAGTCAACCTTTCCAACTCCACCAAGAGACAGAATTTGCCTGGCTTTCTCATTTTCATTGGTGTAACCTGCTTGTCTGTTAATGTTTACACAATGGGAATATACTGCTTTTGTCGATTATGTTTGCAAAACTCACCGCTCTTTATGACTTCGTCGACCAGACCGTCCAGACTGTACACGACCGGTACCCCACCGAGGTGAAGTGCCGGCCAGGCTGTGCCGACTGCTGTCACGCACTTTTTGACATATCGTTCATCGAGGCCGCCCGCCTTGCCGCATTTCTTGTCGAACATAAAGAAATCATAACAGAGCAGCGACAGCGGGCGAACGAGGCCGCCTGCCAGTTCGAACGATTGATGACAGAGAACAGTGATCCATCAACCGCCAGGGTCAGATGCCCCCTGCTCTCCGACAGCAATCTTTGTCTCGCCCATGAGGTCAGGCCTATAAATTGCCGGACTTACGGAACTCCCACTGAGATTGACGGCAAAGCTCATGTCTGCGGCCTTTCCGGATTTACCGGCAGTACTCACTACCCCACGGTCAAGCTGGAACCACTTCAGCAGAGTCTTACCTCCTATTCAAAAGAGCTGGTCGGTCCCACCTTTGGTGCCCGCCGTTTTCCGATTGCCTGGGTAATACTGAAGACCAGTTTTTTTCTTCCCTCTTCCTGACCCAGCCGCATCATCAACCAACCGGAGTCGACAATGATAAAAACCTTTTTTCTCCATGGCCTCGAATCGTCGGGTAAGGGTACCAAAGGACAATTTTTCGCGAGCAATTACCCCAAAATCAAGTGCCCCGATTTCACCGGCAACCTTGACAACCGATTGCAGCAACTTGAATCAATGTCAAAAGGATACCGCGAACTTCAGTTCGTCGGCTCAAGCTTCGGTGGCCTTATGGCCGTGTGCTTCGCCCTGAATTGTCCGCAAAAGGTTAAAAAACTGATCCTGCTCGCCCCCGCCTTAAATTTTGGCGGCTTCACTCCCCCCGCACGGAAAATCCTGGTGCCGACGTATGTGGTCATTGGAAAAAATGATAACGTCACCCCCGTTGATCCGGTAATCCAACTGGCTGAAGCTACTTTTTCAGACCTCACGGTAGAAATTGTCAACGACGATCACATGCTCCACAAGACCTTTGAAAAACTTGCCTGGGATAAACTCATAGGCGGCTAAGCCCCGTCGTTGAGGCCGGGGGCTCTTGGGCTCAACGCCCCCGGAAACAGTTGCACCAGCAGTACGCCTTGCACTATTGAGTTTGTGTTTTTCCCCTATTATCCGATAGCTGATGCACCGGATATCCTATTGTCATCGGTAATCTGCTGTATTAAAGTATACACAGATCAGGAAGTTACATTCTCTTTTAGTCATGTTGATAAAGCTATGGACAAACATCTGCTGGTTACAATTAGTGACGACTGCCAGAACCTCTCGGGAGTCAAGTTTCTTTCCTCTTTCTTCGACAAGCTCTCACGACACCAGCTGACTCTGCTGCATATCTGTCGGATCGATAACACGGAAATGGAAAAAGAGCTTCTGGATATGTGGCAGGATCCGGACCGTAACGGCATAAATGCGCTGACGCCTGGCGGGAAACGGGCGATAACCAGAGCAAGAAAGATTATCCGACAGTCAAAGATGTCTATTGCATCGCTCAAGACAAAGGCGGTAAAGGAGAAATACGGTAAAGTCAAAGACATTCTCACAGAAGGATCAAAGGGACTCTACGACGCAATCGTGCTTGGCAGGCGGGCGTCATACACCTTGCAGTGGCTTTTTGAACGTCCGGCGGAAGAAACACCCCATGCAATGATCAAAGACAGTTGCTTTACCACGCCGCTCTGGGTCTGTCCTGAACCGGACGTGGACCGAAGAGACGTCCTGGTGGCAATTGACGGGTCCGAACACAGTTTCCGGGCGGTGGACCATGTCGGCTACATGTTGTCGCATCAGAAACAGCACCGAATTACCCTTTTGCATCTTGAGAACAGTGCGATCAGCGACGTCCGATCCCTTTTCCAGCGCGCCGACAGGATCCTGCACGAACACGGCATCAACGATGAACGCATATCCCATCGGAGCTACTGGAGCATCTCGATTCCCGGCGCAATCCTGACCCTGACCGAACAAGAGAAGTATGCCGCTGTTGCCGTTGGCCAGCACGGCATAGAGCGCAATAAACTCAAAGAATATAATCTTTCGGGAGGAACCACCGCAAAGCTGGTCGCAAGAATAGAAAAGACCTCCCTCTGGTGCTGCCCCTGACCCGGGTGGATTCCGATATCAGCTGAGCAGCAGCGAGTCCATGGCCAGCTCCTCCCCCTGCGCCTGATAGAACTGGGTCAGCAGATCCTTGACGGTAAGTCCTTCCTTCTCTTTTCCCCGCAGATCAAGGAGTATCCTGCCCTGGTGCAGCATAATCAGCCTGTTACCGAAACTGATGGCATGCTTCATATTGTGGGTGATCATCAGGGTGGTCACTTTGATGGAAGAAACTATTTCCTGGGTAAGGTTGAGTATCTGGTTGGCGGTTTTCGGATCAAGCGCCGCTATATGTTCATCAAGAAGCAGCACTTCCGGCCTGATCATCGTCGCCATCAGCATGGTGAGTGCCTGGCGCTGGCCGCCGGACAACAACCCGACCTTGTCGAGCAGCCGGTCCTCAAGTCCCAGCCCCAGTTTTTGCAGCTGCTCCCTAAAATAATCTCGATCGCTTTTTTTCACGCCCCTTCCTAACCCTCTTTTTTTCCCTCTTAAACGGGCAAGAGCCATATTCTGCTCAATGGTCGCCGAGGGACAGGTACCCAGGAGCGGGTCCTGAAAGACCCGGGAAATAAGACGTGCGCGTTTATATTCGGGCCAGCCGGTAACATCGGTACCACCTATGCGTATTGAGCCCGAATCTGGGAAAAATACACCGGCGATACAGTTGAGAAGCGTTGATTTTCCAGCACCGTTTGAGCCGATTACCGAAACGAAGTCCCCTTCGGATATCTCCAGGTTGATGGAGTTCAGCGCGAAGACCTCGTTCACACTCCCCTTGTGAAAATATTTTATTATATCCGTTAAGCTTATCACCGTTGGATCAGCCTCTTTTTGAGGTTTGGAGCAATGAGCGCCCCGATGACCAGAATCGCCGTTATCAGGTTCAAGTCGCTGGGATTAAATCGAAAATCGCCAAATTCCAGCCCAAGGGCCAACGCTATTGCCAGTCGATATACGATGGAGCCAAGCAGTGCCGCAATAAACGCCCGGGCCATGGTTGTACAGCCGAAAACAGTTTCACCTATGATAACCGAAGCCAGCCCGGCAACAATTGTGCCTATTCCCATGCCCACATCGGCGGCACCCTGGTTCTGTGCGACCAGGGCGCCGCTCAGGGCCACGAGTCCGTTGGAAAGCCCCACACCGAGGATGATGATGGTGTGGGTGTTCACTCCAAGGGAACGGATCATTTGTGGATTATCACCGGTTGCAAGGATCGCCTGACCGATTTCGGTCGACAGGAACCAGATGGTACAGAGCAGTACCAGCAAAGCAAACAGGCCAAAAACTATGAGGCCGGCCAGATGGCTCGGAACTCCCAGCCTGATAACCGAATCAAAGACAGTATCGACGCCCAAAAGTGCAATATTGGGTCCGGACATGATTCGGATATTGATCGAATAGAGCGCGATCATGGTCAGGATAGAGGCCAGCAGGTGGAGAATTTTGAACTTGGTGTTCAACAAAGCCGTCACCATGCCCGCCACAAAACCGCCGGCCAAAGCAAGCAGCAGCGACAGGTAGGGGTTTACCCCGCTGGTAATGGCAACAGCCGAGATCGATGCGCCGAGCGGCAGGCTGCCGTCGACGGTCAAATCCGGAAAATCGAGAATGCGAAAAGTGAGGTACACCCCAATAACCATAATGCCGTAGACAAGTCCCTGCTCTACGGCGCCAAGCGCTGCATATAAAGTCATATCCGTCTGACACCTTTATTGGTAGATCTTCGTAGCCTTGTTCAGCAGGGCCTGCGGCGGAGTCAATCCCATCTGTTTTGAAAACGGTACGTTTATATGCAGCTGCAACTCTTCCTGAAACTGAACAGGAATATCCTCAGGCCTGGTCCCGTTTAAGATTTTCTCCGCCACGGCACCTGTCTGGTAGCCATGTTTGTAGTAATCAAATCCCATTGCGGCAACGGCTCCGCGCTTGACCGAGTCGACATCTGCGGCGAAAATCGGCAGCTTATTCTGAACGCCGACCTTGAGCACCGATTCCAGGGCGGAGATGATGGTGTTGTCGGTGGGAATGAAAACCGCGTCCGCCCGGCCGACGAGGCTCTTTGCGGCCTGGTAGACATCCGCAGTTTTGGCAGCGGTGGCCTCCACCGTCTGGAAACCGAGTTTGTCGCGCAGTTGGTTGATCTCACCGATAATGGCTTTTGAGTTTGCCTCCCCTGCGTTGTAAAGCAGCCCCAGCGTCTTGATCCTGTCACTGTATGAGAGCACCATCTTGATATGTTCCTCCACCGGCAGCAGATCGGAGACGCCGGTGATACCGCCACCGGGCTTATTAAGATCCTTGACTAAACCTGCCGCAACCGGGTCGGTTACCGCAGTAAACAGAAGCGGACGCTTCAGATCCTCTGGGGCTTTGCTCAGTGCCTGGGCACAGGTCTGCGCTGATGGGGTCGCAATCGCCATCATAATATCAGCTTTTTCGCCCACCATCTGCTGGGCAATCTGCGTCGCGGTTCCCATATTGGCTTGGGCGTTATGCACTTTATAGGTCACCTCTACTCCCTTGTCCCTGAGGTAATCCTGGAATCCTTTCAACACCGCGTCAAGAGCCGGGTGTTCGACAAACTGACTGACCGATATGGTCGCCGAATAACCGGCAATGGCCTGCATCAGGAAAAAAAAGGCCGCCACCAATGACAAAGATAGTTTTTTCATGCAAAAGCTCCTTGATCTGTATGTCTTTCTTCTGTCCTCGCGTCACATGAACAAATAAACCCACTCGACTTCTAGCCGATTATCGTTCTCAGGTCAACGACGGTTTTTAGGACCGGTCACGGGAATAACGGCCAGCCACCAGCTTCAGAAGCTGTCCTTGAGTTTGCGCAGTGCAGTAAAAACCGCAACCGGATCACGATTTTCGAGGAAAAGGTTCTTCGCCACCTGTTCGACCGCATCGACAAGCCGGCACCGGAGAAACGGATTGGTGGCAAATTCGACCGCAAGTGTTGCCGGACACGTCGGCTGATTGTCATCCCTTCTTGCCCTAGTCAACTCAGCGCGTCGTGCTACTTGCTCATTTTCCGGTTCAACGAACTGAGCGAATCTGAGATTTTGCAGGGTGTATTCATGTCCGAAATAAATTTCGGTATCAGCCGGAACATTCTCCGTCAACCGGACAAGGGAACTATACATCTGGGAGGGACTGCCTTCGAACAACCGTCCGCAACCGGCGCCGAAAAGAGTATCTCCGGTAAAAAGAGTGTTCCCGATATGCAGGCAGACAGAATCACTTGTGTGCCCCGGGGTGTAAAACACACGGCCCCGGCAGTTGCCCACCACAACCTCGTTGTTATCACCCACAGTATGGTTCACCTCCTTGATTCTCGGTTCTCTCCCGCCATACCCGTACACCTTAATCGCTTGATTTTCAACACAGAACTCTTCCAGACCTCCTATATGATCGGCATGGTGATGAGTGCAAAAAACAGCAGTCGGGGTCACTTCAAGGTTTTCAAGGACCTTGCGAACCGGATAGTACTCCGCAGGGTCAATCACTGCTGCCTCGCCGGTCTGTTCGCATACCAGCACATAGGCATAATTATCAAAATGACAGGGTACCGGTATTACCTTCATGGCATGCCTCCTTGCTCAAGAGCGGATATCCTCTGTAACCGTAGTTTCATCTTTTTTAAAACCCAACACTATACCAGAAACAGTAGAAACTGAGAGGAGTTCTTACAAGCAATATTTTCCCAAAGTGCAATATCAGCAGCGATGCAGCACCCTGGACAACAGGTTCCCAGGTGCCAGCACACTTCCCTGCTCTCCGGCTCTTGTCAAATGGTGTCATGCCGCAAAGCAGCCGTATAATGACAGCCTCCTGATATCACGATAAAATTAGTTCTTTTCCGAGGACAGCAAGTAGTTGAGCCATAAAAAAAACCCCGGAAGCGCATACTTTTACCGATACAATGAAAAAGTATCCGCAGCCGGGGCCGGGGGGAGGAGTAACTTTTGGTTTACCAGTTGTAACAGCCGCCGTTCATATTACCCATACCGCGCATTCCCTGTCCCTTGTGATGGGGGCCTGGGCCACCCCATTTTCCACAAGGACCTTGTCCCATGGACATCATTCCCCTGCCGATATACTGCTCGACGCCGGCGGCCTTTGCCCGCTCATAAAGGGTGGTATGCAGGTCATAGATGGCTCCTGTTATTGCGGCAACCGCCTTGGGGTCGGGATTGGCACTCCTCATCAGCGACCTTTTTTCCGCACGCTTCATAACCATCTCTTTATGCAATGCCTGGTTGTCGGCAAAAAACTTTTCAACCTTATCCCTTGTCGCCGGATCCATCTGCTGATACATCCCCTGTGCCTGCGGACAATTCGGATATCCGCCGTATCCGGCTCCCTGCCAGTTAGCGGTGGCTACCGTTGCAAGTGAAAGAGTTCCGACTATCGCTAGAGCTACAATTTTCTTTTTCATATTCAATCTCCATTGTTTTTGTTTTTCGATAACAATCCGTGTTCATTAAAGGTTGCCGGCGTCCCGGCCCCCCTGTGACAGCGTTGTCCTTTCACCTTAGACAAAGCAAGGGGTGTGCCACCTCAAAACAAAAACACTGAAGATGCTGTTTTTAGGTTCTTTTATAGGTCTACCTTTTTTTTTCAAAAACATCTCAGGCGTGCAACTTGGTAAATTTTACCCAGTCACAGGATGCAAGCAGGAAGAATTTTCCCACCTTGACCGAAGCAGCCTATCAGGGGGGAAATGCGTCTGGGAGAAGACCACGCTCAAAAGTGGATTACAAGTGATCGTTGTCTTTTTCAATGTCCCGGTGAAATACCTCGAGATCGACATCCATCTGTCTGAGCACATCTGCCAGCCAGACAGTAAGCGCCACCGAACGATGCCGACCGCCCGTGCAGCCAACCGCCAAACGCATCACTTTTTTCTGCGCGGCGATATTCTGTCTGGCCAGTAATTCCACCAGGGACCGGAGCTGCTCCTGTAATTCTTTTCCGGCCTCACTTTCAAGGACATAATCCGCGACATTCCGATCAAGACCGCTTCCGGGACGTAATTCTTTTACCCAGTAGGGGTTTGGCAGAAACCGGACGTCCAGCAACAGCTGCAGACCGGTCGGCGAACCGTATTTATAGCCAAACGAAAAAAGTACAACCCGCAGCCTCTGCTTTTTTGTCATGATACGCTTCCTGTTATTTTACCGGATATGGGAGCGACGCTATTGGCGGTGCACTCCCTCACTCATTGCACTATTTCCTGAAGAATCTGGTTCTTCGTGGTAAAACACGACGTCTGTTTGCAGGTCGCAGAAACTTCACCGCCGGATACCCCAGGGCAATGGCAGCGTACAGTTTTTCGTCGTCCACCATACCAAGCGCCCTTTGTAATCCGCGATCCCTGCGTATCGCCTCCACGGCAAACCCTATCAAACAACTGCCAAGCCCCATGCCATGCGCGGCGAGCAATATATTCTGTGTAGCCAGCAGCGCATCTTCGCCGGGGCAGCTTGCACTGTTTTTCCCTGTTATCAGAAGAACGGCTGGGGCGCCGTGGAAAAGCCGGTCCTCCCTGTGAGTCTCCCAGGCCGTGAGCGCCTCGCTGACCTGCTGACAGTAGTTGCGCCGATATCGTCCCAAGGCGTCGCCGGCAAAAATCTTCGCCGCGAGATACAGTAGCGGATTTTTCGCTTTTTTGTTGAGTCGACGGTAAAACTCACCAACCAGCGCACCAAGAAACTCAACTTCCTTGCGACCGGATGTAATGATAAATCCCCACCCCTGACTGTTGGTACCCGAAGGCGCAGTGGTACCGATCTTCACCAGGTCTGTCAATACCGCATCCGGCACATCCCGGTCCAGGTAATTCCTGCAGGATCGCCTCATTCGCATGAGTGCGACCAGCTCCTGGATCGCCATTTCCCCCTGCCACCAGCTCCCCGCTGCATCCGCCACACTGACAAGCTCTAACGCTTCAGGAACAGCCCCTATCCCGATTGCGTCTGCCGGACATACCGCACGACAGTGGCCGCAGGAAAAACATGCACTGTCATCAAAACATATCCTGTTTTCCACCAGGCTCAACGAATTGTGGGGGCAGACCCGGATACACTCCCTGCACCGGGTGCAAGCCTTCTGGTCTACCACTATCCGCTCCTTGGTCATTGTCATTTCTATTTTTCACCCGGATACCGTAATCTATTTTTTTTACTACACATTACGGACAAAAAGGTGTAGTAAGAGAGTTTTTATCCTGAGTTGGGCGACTCGTTATTTCCGAAGTGAATATACCCAGATGCTCTTCTATCTGCAAAAACTTATAACAAAGAACCGCTACCGTGAGGTGTTGCGGGTTTGTCTGCCTCTGGTGCTGAGCCTGTCCGCCACCACCATCATGGAGTTCACCGACCGGATTTTTCTGGCAAATTATTCCATCGATGCAATTTCGGCGGCACTGCCCGCCGGCATCACCTCCTACCTGTTTCTTGCTTTTTTCGGCGGAATTGGCGGTTATGTAGGAGTATTTATCGCTCAATATACAGGCAGCGGTGAACATCGCAAGATCGGTTCGATTCTTTGGCAGGGGATCTATTTTTCCATCTTTTCAGGAATTTTCATTGCGCTCGTCGCGCTCCTGGCAACCGATCAAATCTTTTCCCTCGCGGGGCACCCCCCGGAAGTGCAGGAACTGGAAAAAATCTATTTCACTGTGTTAAGTTATGGCTCGGTGCTCCATCTCTCAATGGTTACCCTGGCGACCTTTTTTTCCGGCAGGGGAATCACCAGGCCGGTTATGATCATCACCTTTATCGGGGTGATTATAAACATCCCACTGGATTACGCGTTGATCTTCGGTAAGTGGGGAATGGCCGAAATGGGCATCAAGGGAGCCGCGCTTGCCACGGTTGGTGCCTGGGCGGTAAACGTGATACTGCTTTTGCTCCTGCTCTTTACCCGCAAGAACAATCAGCAGTTCGGAGTATTGAGTAATTTTTATTTCAGGCCGAAACTTACCGCAAGGCTCCTGAGGTTCGGCGTTCCGGGCTCGGTGCAGTTCACCATGGATATCCTCGCGTTCACCTTTTTTATACTTCTTGTCGGCAGAATAGGCAAAGCCGAGCTTGCAGCGACCAATATCGTACTGTCGATCAATTCACTGGCGTTCATGCCTTCGATGGGGGCATCCCAGGGAGTCAGCGTTCTGGTTGGACAGGCGCTCGGCAGTAATTCACCGGCCCAGGCCTCAGCCTGCGTAAGGGGAAGCTCCCAACTGCTGCTTTTTTATATTCTCCTGGTCGATCTGTTCTTTCTTTTCACACCCGATCTCATCCTCGCGCCTTTCCTGCAAAATTACCACGGGACCGGAGCGGAAGGTGAAGTCCTCTATCATGCCAGGGTGTTATTGAAAATTGTCGCCGCTTACCTTTTCTTCGACGCCCTCTACATGATTTTCAGCGGCGCGCTCCGCGGGGCCGGCGACACCAGGTTCATGATGATTGCCGGTTGCTGCCTATCTCCCCTGCTGCTCATTCTACCGGTGTACTTAGGAGTGGAGTTTTACCACATTTCCATCACCGCCGCCTGGTGCTGGGTACTGGTCTTTGTAGCATCGCTTTTCACTGCGTCCGCTCTCAGATACCAATCGGGCCGGTGGAAAAAAATGCTCGTCATCGATCACTCAAAATAGACGTGAACCGGATTTTACGGCTTCACCCGCCATCAGACGCAGGAGGAGCATGGCGACTGCAATCATGCAGAACAAGAACATGACAAACCCCCGCCATCCATACTCCGCAAAGAGTAATCCGGGCAGAATTGATCCGAGGGTGCCGCCGGTATAGTAGAACGAAATATAGAGTCCGTTCGCGATTGCCTTGTTTTCCGTCGCCATCCTGTTGAGGAGCCCAGAAAGCAGCGAATGGGCGATGAACAGCCCCACACAGAAGACAAACATTGAACCAAACATCACCAGATAGTTTTCCACCAGAAAGAACAGACAGCCGGTACCGAAAATAACAATCCCGGTGGTAACCGCGTTCACAACGTTGCCAAGACGCGACACGATGCGCTTGGCATTTATCGAGACCAATAACCCCATACTGTACCCGATGTACAGAAATCCCACACCGGACTGCCCGGCTCCAGGAACGAGTTTTTTCAACTCGAAGGGCAGAAAATTCATCATCGCCGCAAAAACGAAGAACAGGCAGAAGATGCATCCATAAAGGAAAAAGAACGATCTTTTCCTGAGGATAAGGGCAATCTCGCGCAGCTTTGGCCTAGCGTAATTCATCTTGGCGTCGTGCACCATCGACTTCAGCAGGTAACTGTTGCACAGCAGCAGCAGACCGAGCACAAAGAAAAAGAAACGCCAGCCAAACAGGTCTGTGAAAATCCCGCTCAGGAAACGTCCGAGAAATCCCCCAAGGATGGTAGCGCCTATATAGTAGGCGACATTCTGCTGCACCTGTTCTTTTTCGCTGGTGTAGCTGATGTAACTGACTATCGAGGTCAGAATGGCCGGGATGATAAGTCCCTGTGCGCCGCGGATGGTGAGCAGGGCGAGATAATTATTCACCAGGGAAAAGATCAGCTCAAGGACACCAAGCAGGCCAAGAGCCCACCTGACCATAGCCCTTGCCGAAGCCGCTTCGAGAATAAAGCCGTACAGCAGCGGGGCGACACTGAGCGGAGCCATCATCAATGTGGTGAAGAGAAGAGCCTGAAGGCTGCTGAGCTGGAACTGTTCCTGGAACAGTGGCTGAATCGGCTGCGCCGCATAGAGTGAACAAAATGTTACTACAGTGGCAAAATAGATGGATTTCACCCGGCGCTCACCAGATAGACGGAATCGCTGTTCCCGGATTCATCGTTTTTATGCACAGACCTGGAGCAGATCTTTAAGTGTTTCAAGGTTAAACGGTTTGCCGATCACCCCGGAGAAACCGTATTCACGATAATTCACCATGGCGGGATCATTGGAATACCCGCTGGAGACAAACACCAGGGCGCTGTCATCCATGGCAATAATTTTACCGACGGCTTCCCGGCCACCCATCCCGCAAGGCACCGAAAGATCCATGATAACCGCGGCAAAAGGAGTGCCGCGTTCTCTGTGCAGCGCATACTCCCGTATCGCCTCCAGGCCATCGTAGACATGCACCCCCTCGAAACCGAGAAAGCCAAGCATCTGGCACGTAATCTCGCCGACCATCTCCTCATCATCCATGATAAGGATCTTTGGTTTTTGCTGTTCCACGAACTCTCTCCTCTGCCCCACGCACTGCACGACGCTGCAGTGGTGTCTCCTGTTTTTGGTGAAAATCCACAACAGTATGCTACACCTTGTACAAACAGTCAAGTATCAGAGAATGTTGCCCCCGCTAAAGGTACCGGATGCTATCCTCTCTCTCTGATCAAAAAGATCTTCTATCTCCTTTTGCCAGTACGCATGGGAACCGAATCCATCAATGGCCCTGGTCAGCCCGTCTTCTTCAACTTGATAGGCGCACCATGCCATATAATGGATAAAACGCATTGCCCTGAGGGGTTCTACCAACCTGAGACTTTTCCGGTCAAAACCCCGAAAGGTTTCGTATCCTTCCAAGAAAAGATCGAGTTCAACAAAAGCATCTTCAAGCCCGCCCGGGAGCAGCATCCAGACATCCTGTACCGGGGGCCCCACAGCCATGTCATCGAAGTCTATGACAACAAGGGACTCCCCCGGCCGCTGTATGAGGTTTGCAAAATGGCAATCGCCGTGGATCCGGATAAGCTTCTCGTTTTTAAAAAGATCTTTTATATCACCGATGATAGCCCGTATCGCCCGCTCCAGCACCGGTTTCAAATCTTTCGGCACGCATCTGGTTTTCATGAGAAATTCAAGCTGCTGCGAGGTGATCTGATCAGGACTCATCACCGGTCTATGGTGCGCGAAATCGATTTCCCCCACACAGTGCATGCGGCCGATCAGCCGGCCAAGTTCGAGCCACTGTTCATCGGTGAACTCATCGACGCTGCGTCCGCCGCACTTCGGAAAAATACAAAAACAAAAACGACCGTCAACACCAAGAGTCCTACCGTTTTTCAGCGCCAGGGGAGCAATGACCGGCAGTTCCCTCTCTGCCAGCTGCACCAGGAACCGATGTTCATCGAGTATGGCCTGCTCGGACCAGCGACCGGGACGATAAAACTTGGCGATAATTTTTTCGCCCGCTTCGTTCTCAAGTTCGAAGACCCTGTTTATGTAACTGTTCATGGGGCGAAAAAGATTCGTGTAGCGTGTCCCTGTTGCCTTTTCGACAAGGTTGAGCACCGTGTCAGGTCCAAGCGGCAGGAAATCGCCCTGCCCGGTTTTACTGCTGATATCCATCATTATCCCTGGAAGTTATATAAATATAATGTTTATCCACCATGGAGCCGGCCAACTATCCAACCGCACAAAGAGGTTGTTTTTTTTGTCCGGATTCGGCTATTTTGTCGTGTCGATAGTAGCACGTTACAAACATTTGCAGAAGACAATTACAACAACCGGTGAAAACTATTCTCGCCCCTGCCCTTGCCCCCCTGCCGGAGACAAGCGGCTACTGCCCACACTGCAACAAAACCCACCGTCTCGGAAGCGGACGCGGGTATGAAATCGCCCGTCGGCTTATACAATGGCTTACCGGCAGCAGGACTATTGCACTCTACGCTCGAAACGATCGGGGGCAGACAACACCAGAAGATCCCACCCTGGCAACAGACTACCTGTGGGGTGCGGCCAGGGGAAAAATGTTCGGCGTGATGGAATGTCTGCGGCCTGACGGATCGGTCCTTACGCTTTACGCCTTTTCCGGACAGTACAACGGCAGGTGGCTGGTTGACGGCTGGGTGCCTCCGCTTTTTGATGTCGACGAGTTTATAACCGTAACCGGCGATACAGAAAAGGAGATAAAACGACTCACAGAAGAGCTCGCCGCCTATGGTAAAGGACACCCGGAAAAAACAATCCTGCGACAGAGAAGACGGTTATTATCAAAAGAACTGACGGCTAAAATCCACAACCTCTACCGGCTGCACAATTTCAACGGCCAGAGCGCATCCCTGCCCGAGGCTTTTACCGGCAGCGGAGGGATTCCTACCGGTACCGGAGACTGCTGCGCGCCAAAACTACTTGATTACGCGGCGAGAAACAACCTGCAGCCACTGGGAATGGCGGAGTTTTACATCGGCAGAGCAACCAAGTCGGGAAGCTACCGCCATGGTGATTTTTCCGCCCCGTGCGCGAAGAGATGCTCCCCGATCCTCGGTTTTCTCCTCTGTGGTCTTGCAGACAACTGACCGAAGCCTGCGTCCCGGCAAACAAGAATATGATAAAGATCCCAGCAAAACTTAACGTGCTCTACGTTGACGACGCCATCGTCGTGGTTGACAAGCCGGGGGGGCTGCTGGCGGTTCCCGGCCGCGGACCCGAAAAAATAGATAGTGTTTCCACGCGACTGAAAAAAATGTTTCGACAGATGATAGAACAGCCCGCGGTCCACAGGCTCGACATGTTCACCTCCGGCGTCATGGTATATGCCAAGACCGGACAATCCCACCGAAATCTTTCGAACCAGTTTGCCAGACGGGAAGTAAAAAAAATATACGAGGCCGTAGTTGAAGGAGTCCTCAGTGACCCAGGCGGTGAGATACGCCTCTCTTTTCGCCTCAATCCGCAGAACAGGCCGCTGCAGATCTACGACCCGGTCAACGGAAAATCGGCGATAACGGTGTGGCAAAAGATAGCGGCCAACCACCGAACCACCCGCGTCCGGTTCTTTCCCGTTACCGGCCGCACCCACCAGTTACGGGTTCATTCGGCACATCCGTTGGGACTGGCCGCGCCCATCGTTGGAGACAGCCTGTATGGCCGGGGATGCGAAGGCGACCGCATGCTGCTGCACGCCACCTCACTCTGTTTCACCCACCCTGTCACCGGCAAGACGCTGACCTATCGTTCCACTCCGCCATTTTAAATGAGCGGCTGCCAGAACCAGATTTGCCCCTCAACCCACTCGTCTTTTTCTTTTCTGAGCGAAATACACTCCTTTACCAGCAACCGCCATCCGGCTTTTCGTGCGGCCTGTTCAACATATTTTTCACCATGGGCAAAACGGCCGGTGCTGCCGAGAATATAGCCGGATTGTTGACACCGCTCGGTGGAAAAACAGAATAGTCCTCCGTCAGCAACGCATGACCTTGCCAGGCGAAGAATCCCTTCAAGTTCTCCCAGATAAGCAAAAACGTCGGCCGCCTGGATAAAATCGTAGCGGTTGTCCCGATTGTTCATGAAGTCGTCTATGGCACCTGGATAAAGATTGGTGTAGATGTTTTTTTCATTTGCAATCTCAAGCATTTTCGGCGACAGATCCACCCCGTCAAGGATTTCCAGCAGATCTTTGATCGATTCGCCGCTCAGGCCGGTGCCGCAGCCCAGATCCAGTCCCGCACGGAAATGTTGTTGCCACAGCTTTTCCCTGTCGATCACCGCACGGATTTTTGCCGGCACCAGATACTCCAGTTCATCGACCAGGCTCCGGTCAAAAGAGCAGGAGTACTCATCGAACATTTCGGCGATATAAGAATGGGGAGTGGACTCCGGAGTCTGTCCGGTCAAGGCTGCCAGCATATGGGTAATGGATGTATCTCCCGGGGCAAGCTGCAGCGCTTTTTGGTAATGTGCCACAGCATTGGCGCCATCACCTGTGAGATGATAGACATAGGCAAGATTTTTCGTCGCCCCGAGGTGTTCGGCCGCAAGCTCAAGTACCCTTAGGTAAACTCCTATCGCCTTGGCATATTCCTTTTGATCTTTATAACATCCCCCCAGATTGTAGAGCGCGTCAACAGAGTCCGGCGTCAGCTGCAGGAGTCGCCGGTAACCTTCGATCGCCCCCTGCATATCGCCGCATTGTTTGCGGCACAAGGCAAGATTAAATATAATATCGGTATCGTCTGGGGCAAGACTTGCCCCCTTTGCAAAACATTCCGAACTTTTTTCAAAATCACCGGATTCGTAATAGACCAACCCCAGGTTATAGTGCAGCACAGGAGCTTCGGGAAACCAGCTCAGTAGTTTGCGAAAGCCGGCTTGGGCCGAGGTCAGGGCTCCTTGCTGCTGGCTGGCACAGGCGGCGCCAAAAATTTCGTTGAGTTCGTCTGTTGAAGGCAGGTTGCGTGATTCCATGACAGTAGATTTTTACTCTTCTGGTTTTACCCGCTGCAGCGGAAAACAGCAGGCAACTGCAGCACAGCGGGGTAATTTTTTTTTCAGGAGCAGCAATGGATAGTGCGGATAAAACAGGGAGGCAAAAGACAGGGGCCGCAGGAAGCTTATTTCTGTCGGCCCCGTTCTTTCTTATTTGCGGATGAACTTTTCCGGGGTCAGAACTTCACCCTTGGTCGATTTTTTCCCGACGTCGTTCTCATTTTTTTTCAGATCGGGATCTTCCCTGTACTCCTCGATAAGAGATACCGACTGAAAAGGCAGCATCAGCTGCCTCACTCTGCCAAATTTTTTCCTGATTTCATCATCTGCTGGATTGATCAGGACACTGCTTTCTTCCGGCAGCACCAAAGCCTTGATCGCCACAAAATAGGGGTGGGTCATGTCAAGGTCGTGGGCTTTTAAAACATACTCCTTCTCTTTCCATGTGAAATGGACCCTGAAAACATTCTTTTGCATATATTCTCGCTGTTCCGTTTGCTGCTGTTCAATGCCATACATCCATGCAGCCGATCCGGGCACCACACAACCGCCGTAGGGTTTTCAGCGCTATGGCGGCCGGACGCTGCGACCAGAAAGGCTGCTCTGTTTTTCATTTACGCCCAAGGATAGCCAGTAAAAAAAAATTTTGCAGTAACTATTCTGCATTTACCGTGACCGGACCGATTACAGAACCGCTCCGACCGGAAAAAACTGCGTGCATTGTCCTTGGATAGTTCGCTGATTTCACATATCTGGTATAATGGCCGCCATGAAATCATCACCGCAATATAAGGACCTTATAAACCTGGAATACTTTTTTCACCAGGATAGCGCAACCGACATCGACACCCTTCGCCGGCGCGACCGGGCCATATCCATGGCGCTGGAACAGGATGGCGGCCACCCCGTCCTGTCTTCGCCAGAACGCATAACAGGCTGGATCAGGGCCAGAGCCGGGACCGAATTTACCGGACCGGACAGGAAGAGTCCCGGCGATCTTTTCTGCGACCTGTTGCGCATTGCACGCATTGCAAGTTGTCTCAAGGGTTTTCTCGCGGGCACTGTCGCCGGACTGGTATTTTTCACCTACAAAGGGACGATGCCTGTCAACGTGTTCCTGTTCATGGTTTTATTTATCGCCCCGCAACTCGCTTTGGGCTTGATTCTACTGTTGTTGCTGATTGTCAGAAGAGTGGTTCCGGGTCTAACCGTTATCCCGCTGAACTCCTTTTATTTCCATACGATACTCAACACCATCGTGGCCTTTTTCCGCAAACACTGGTTTCGCCACCTGAGTGGGGAGCGGCGGGCAAGCGCAGAACACGCCCTTGGCATCCTGACGGGTCGTAAGCGGGTATACGGGTCCATCTTCTACTGGCCTGTTTTCACCCTGGCCCAGCTACTGGGATTATCGTTCAATGTCGGGTTGCTGGGGGTTACCTTTATAAAAGTCGTTTCCAGCGATCTCGCATTCGGATGGCAGTCGACCATTCAGTTGAGCGGTGAAGCTGTCCTGCAACTGGTCCAGCTGCTGGCCCTTCCCTGGTCATGGTTTATCACCGGGGGAGGGTATCCCGGTCTGGCCGAAATCGAAGGCAGCCGGATAATACTCAAAGAAGGCATCTACCACCTCTCAACCGGCGATCTGGTGGCCTGGTGGCCCTTTCTCATACTCTCCATTGTCTGCTACGGCATAGTGCTTCGCCTGGTGTTTCTTTTTTTCGGACTCGCTATCGCAAACCGCAGACTAAAGACCTTCCCGTTTGACACACCACAGTGCAGGGCCCTTTTGCGCCGTATGAAGACCCCTGTGGTCTCCACCCAGGCGACCCCTGAGACCATTCAGGAACCAGTCGCCCCCGCATCTCCGGAAACCGGGAAAAACAGGACGACAACCCCCTGTGCAGACAACATGGTGGTACCACAGATCATCCTGGTAGCGGACGATATCTTCGGATCATTCACCCAGGAAGAACTCACCGCAACCCTCGCCCAACATAGCTTTATCGGTCTATCCTGCCACCGTTTCCAGACCGGCTATGAAGACGACCAGCGCCTCATCGGGGAAATTTCAGCAAGAACCTGGCAGAAAAGAGAAGGGCTCCTGCTGATCATGGAAGGATGGATGGTGCCGCTGGTAGATTTTTTATCCTATTTGCAACAGTTGCGAAACGTCCTGCCAGCCACCACCATTATCAGCATCGGGTTGGTCGGACGACCAGCAGAGACGATTTTCCCCCCTGTCTCAGAACAGGATCTGCTGATGTGGAAACAGAAGGTCGAAGCCCTGGGCGACCCGTACACAGATATCTTTGCTCTCACACGATAACGAACCGACATGACACCAGAATTTGCAATACTTGGCCACCCCAACGAGGGCAAGTCTTCCGTCCTTTCAACCCTTGCCGAAGACGATTCGGTACGGGTCAGCCCAACTCCGGGAGAGACTACTGAATGCCGGACCTTTCCGGTGGTTATCGACGGACGGGAGGTGGTAAGGTTCACCGACACCCCCGGGTTTCAGAACCCAGCCAGGGTGCTCTCGGAGCTGCGAAAACGGGGTGAACAAAACAGCGATCCCCTGCAGTCGTTCCGCCAGTTCGCTGCAACGGTCCCCGAACTCCATGATGACTGCGAGCTCCTCTCTCCGGTGGAAAGAGGTGCGGGAATAATCTATGTGGTCGACGGTTCGCGGCCCGTACGCAATGTTGACCGCGCCGAAATGGAGATCCTTCGCCTTACCGGAAAGCCGAGAATGGCCGTTATCAACTGCAAGGAGGATGACAACACCTATCTTGATGACTGGAAAGTCGAATTCCGTAAAAACTTCAACGCCAACCGTGTCTTTAATGCCCACCGGGCAACCTACGCCGAACGTATCCTGCTCCTTGAAGCACTCAAGGCCATTGATCAGGACTGGCAGCCGGTGTTGTCCAGGGTTGTCGATGCATTTAAAAAGGACTGGAAAGAACGAAACGCAACCAGTTCCGATGCAATTTACCAATTAATCAGTGAAGCTCTCACCCTGACGGTTCGCCAGTCGACGGATACGAGACAAGGGGGCGAAGCGATCCAGCAAAAGCTGTTTGCAGCGTACAAAAAGCAGCTTGCCGAAAAAGAGCATCATTGCCACCAGAAGATCAGGAGCCTTTTTAAGCACAATATCTTCAACTACGATCTTCCTCCCCACTCGATAGTACACGCCGATCTGTTCAGCCAGCAGACGTGGCAGCTGATGGGATTGACCAGAAAACAGCTGATACTGGCAGGCGGGCTCGGGGGAGCCGCGCTTGGAGCAGGCCTGGAGGTTGCAACACTCGGCCATGCCCTCGGTCTCTTTACCGCCATGGGCGGAGTTGCCGGAGCACTTGGAGCCCTTATCGGCGGAGAGAAACTGACGAGCCGGATAAACCTTCCCGGAGTCTCTCTCGGAGGAGAGCAGCTCCAGATAGGCCCGGCCAAATCCATCGAATTGCTTTTCGTACTGCTCAACCGTGCCCTGCTCTATTACCGCCACACCATCAACTGGGCTCACGGACGCAGGGATTACCCGGCAAATAACGAGGTTGCCCCGTCCGGTGGCGAACACCTGGGGTTTACCAGCAACTGGTCAACGGCAAAGATAAAAATCTGCCACGATTTCTTCAAGGTCCTCCAAAAATCGAGGATCACCGCTTCTGCCGCAGAAAACGAAAACTTCAGAACACTCATCCTCCAGTGTCTTGAAGAGATATCGGAATACGCCGGATAAAAGGTGCCGTTACAATCCGCACTTGTTTCCATCAGGCCCCCCTGCTACGGATTTCCCTGTGAAGCGCGGCTGTTACCGGATATAATGCAACAGCATGGACAGGCCGAAATTCTCACCAGGCCGGCGCAGGTCTCCCATGGTAAAGTGGACGGGACCAGGATGAAAAACGGGTGTAAAAAAACTGTCTTTTAAGCGATAGTCGGCATTTACAAACCAAGCCCGGCACCTTTATCACACAGTACGGACCCTTGTCGATGAAACCTTATTTTACTGTTACCATTAAAACGATTCTCATTGTGGCGACCCTGCTCCAGGTGGTCCTGTCGGCCGTTGCCATTTCGGCTTCACAGTCAAAGGACGAGATCGCCGACGCAACGGTTGGCATTGATCTCAATAAATCCGCCGGAGGACGACAACTCAACGAGATCCTCAAAACCCTCAGTACCGATCCTTCAGTGGCCTGGGCGGACGAGACCAGGCAAAAGTTGAAAGCTTCCCTTGTCCGCTACAAGGATCAGCAGGAAGGCGTGCTCAAGGAGATAGAACGGTTGCGTATTGTCCTGGACGGGCTGGGGGAAAAAAACGGTGACGGTTCGCCGGTAATCCACGGCGCCCTGTCAAGCCTTGTAGAACTCAAGCAGCAAAAGGAGTTCGAGCTCGCCGAGACCAGGCTGCTGATCCTTTCAGCACAGGAAATTTTAAAAAAACTTGATAATTACATTTATATCAGGCAGGCCCGCAGTCTGTTTTTCAAAGATGAGCCGTTGTGGCGAATCGTGACCAGTGAAAGCTACCAATTTTCCCTGCCAAAACCACCCCTCAACCTGGTTCTTGAACAAGACGGCAGGCAACTGCTGGTCGCGCTGGTCGCAGCCCTTCTCTGGTTTGCCAACTTTTCCGCCAGAATCCGCAACTTCATAACAGACAACTGTCCTGCAAACAACACCGTCCGGAACCTTATCCTCACCGTTTTCCGGCAATCGCTGGCGAAAAGGTTTTTCCTGGGAACCATCTGCATACTGACCGTTTTAATAAACCTGCTGCCTCCCGTCTTTTCAGATTATCCATACCTGGCTGAACCGGTCCTGCTGCTGTTCAACTACGTTGTCATCCTGTTCTTTATCCGGATTACCACAATTCGTTTTCACCGGGTAGAGCAGAACGATTCTGGCTGTCCGGAAATGAAGATCGACTGCATCGGTTTTTATCTTTTTTCCTTTTTCACCGTTATGGTCATCACCACCGCCCGGCAGTACGGGTATTTCCATCTGGTCTTCGGCAGAGATCCGCTGCTCGGTTCCGGGTTACTACTGCTCTGGTTCGGCGCCCTTTACCTGGCTGTACGCCATGTCACCCGCGCTGCGACCATGAGAGGATGGCAGATGATGAGATTACCGCTGCTGATAATCCTTATAATCCTCAGCTGCCTGAAACTTGCGGGGTATGCCAACCTGGTCGGCCATATCGCCGGCGCTTTCGGCTGTTCCTGCTTTCTGGCCATGGTCGGCCTGATCTGTTACGACTCCGTCGACCCTGTCGTTGCGTTTTTACGGAAATACATGGAAAAACTTGCATCAGGGATTGGTGTTACCAGGATAGCCAAAAGCACAAGGATGCGAACCCACAAGATTTTAAGTTTCGGTCTCAAGGCCTACGCCGTGACAGCATCCACCGTTTTAATACTCCACCAGTGGGGTATCACCAATGTCGACAACGAACAGCTTATCGACTTTTTCCTGCACGGATCCGAGCTCAACGGATTTCCGATATCTCCGGCACGGGTTACCCTTGCACTGCTTGTCTTCATCATCTGCTGGCCGTCGATAGCATATATCAAACAGATACTTGACACCAGGTGGCTTACAAAAGAAGGGTTTTCCTCAAGCTCCCGCGATACCATCCTCACCGTGTTCGGCTATATCGGCTACGCAGCGATACTTTTAATCATGCTTGGGGTGGGCGGGGTTAAACTGACAGGCCTTACGGTCATTATCGGCGCCCTCTCGGTGGGGATCGGTTTCGGTCTGCAGAACATTGTAAACAATTTTATTTCCGGACTGATACTGATGTTTGAAAGACCGATAAAAAAGGGCGACTGGATAGTTGTCGGATCTACCGAGGGCTATGTGAAAAAGATCAGCATCCGGTCAACGATCGTCCAGACCTTTGATCGTTCAGACGTAATTGTCCCAAACTCGGAACTGATCGCCAACCAGGTCACCAACATGATGTTTGAGGACCAGCGCGGCAGGCTGAGGATATCCGTTGGGGTAGCATACGGCAGCGATACCGAGCTCGTGCAGAAACTTCTGCTCGAAGCCGGCGACAACCATCCCCAGGTCATCACCGACGGCTCGACTCCGGTCCCCAGAGCCTGGTTTCAGGGGTTCGGAGACAGCTCGCTCAACTTTGACCTGCTGTGCCACCTCAAGGACATCGACCAGAAACTCAAGGTGAGAAGCGAACTGAACATGGCCATAGACAAGGCGTTTCGCCACCATGGCATAGAGATTCCGTTTCCCCAGATGGACGTACATCTTAAATAACCGCAACCCGGGTGGATCAAAAAAAACATCATGGAAAACCAAAATTCTCCTGTACAGATAATGATTCTCAACAAAAAGGGGTCGGGGAATTATACAGATATCGCCGAACTAACAAAGATCACTTCCCAGCAAAACGACCTGTTCTGGATCCATTTACATTACAGTGCCGCCGAGGCGAGAAAATGGCTGCACGACATCGCCCATCTTGACCCGATCATAAAGGAGAACCTGCTTGACGATGACACCAGGCCACGCAGCATGCATGTCCATGACAATCTTTTTCTGTCTCTTCGCGGCGTCAACCTCAACCCCGGATCGGACCCTGAAGACATGATCGCTGTCCGTCTCTGGGCGACGGAGAACTATATCATCACGTCCAACAGGAGAAAACTGCTCTCTCTTGAGGATATCAGCACAGCCCTGCTGAGCGGCCAGGGGCCGTGTTCAGCTGCAGCCTTTATCACCACCCTGATTCAGCGGGTGACCCTGCGTGCGGGCAAGGTGGTGGAAGAGCTTGAAGACAACATCGAGGACCTGGAGGAAACGATCGACACCAACAATTTGCGGCAGCGCAACCTGCTCTCGGACCTGCGGCGCGATGCGATCAGGCTCAAGCGGTATTTTTCCCCGCAAAAAGAAGCGCTCATTCAGCTTTTGGCCGACGCCCCTCCCTGGATAACAAAGGAAGACAAGAGACCTGTCCGGGAAAGCGTCAACAAACTCAACCGTTACCTGGAAACACTCGATTCAACCAGGGATCGGGCCATTGTTCTTCATGAAGAATTTCTCAGAACCATGTCGGAGATACTGAACCAGCGGATGTACACCCTGTCGCTTGTGGCGACTCTGTTTCTGCCGCTCGGATTTCTGACCGGCCTGCTCGGCATCAATGTCGGCGGCATCCCGGGCGCCGAGAGTCCTTACGGTTTTCTCACGATCTGCCTCGGTATCGCCGTGCTCGTTGTCGCCATGGTCGGTTACCTGAAAATTAAAAAATGGTATTGACCGAGGTACCGGACATGTTCTTTGCTGTAAAGGTCATGAACTCCCTGGTAACCAGACGCTGTCGACCAACTTCATACCGGAAAATTTGTCATGTATAATATTCTTGTTTTCGGTCTCACCGATCTATTTGCAGACATGAAGCAGGAATTCAAGTCGCTCTCCTGCAAATTCCTCCATATCAACAGCGGCATCGACTTTTATTCCATTGCCTTTTCCCGGGTGTTTGACCTGTGGATACTTGACGGTTCCCATAAAGATTTCCAGGAACTCGTGGTAGAGGAGTTGATAGCGCCCCGTGCCGTTCCGCACATAATCGTGCTCGGCGGCAGCGGCAACCAATCCGTCAACTGGTCGGACAAGGCTGCCTTTTTCAAGAAAAACGAGTACAGCCAATCCGTTCCGCTGTTCATGCAGCTGATGCACAACAAGAAGGAACAGAACCGGGAAAAATACCTTGCAGGTTTTGTCCAGAAACATCCTGACCTCGACACCATTGTTACCAAAAGCCCCCTGATGGAACAATTGATCGACCTGGTAAAAGATGTCGCCCCCACCGAATCTCCCATACTTCTGGTCGGGGAAACCGGAACGGGAAAAGAGCTGCTGGCCAATGTATTTCACAACGAGTCGCGGCGAAGGTCCGGCCCCTTCATGGCCGTCAACTGCGGCGCGCTTCCCGACACCCTGCTGGAATCGGAATTGTTCGGCTACGAAAAAGGCGCCTTTACCGGTGCGTCCGGACGACGCATCGGTAAAATCGAACACGCAACGGGGGGGACGTTGTTTCTCGATGAAGTCGAGGCGATGTCCGCCGCAATGCAGAACCGTCTGCTGCGAGTGCTTCAGGAAAGAACGCTGCAGCGTCTTGGCAGCAACACAGATATCAACACCGATTTCAGGGTGATTGCAGCCACCAACACCGATCCGGTGGAACTTGTGGGGTCGGGCATTCTCCGTTCCGATCTCTACTATCGTCTTTCGGTATTTCAGGTCAAGATTCCGCCTTTACGGGACCGAACAGAGGATATCCCCATACTTGTCCAGCATTTTGTAAACAAGAAAAAGAGAAACGGCCGGGAATATGTCAGGGGGCTGGACAACCAGGCGATGAACATACTTCTTTCCGCGCCCTGGTTCGGAAACGTCCGGGAACTGCAGAATGTTATCGAACGTGCGGTGATGCTCGCCTCGAGCAGTACCATAACCGCAGATCTCATTCAGACCCAGGGAATTTCCGCAGCCGACTCATCGCTTGCTGTAGCCGGCCTTCCCGACAACGCTTTCAGGCCGGGCATTACGTTGAAATCATACAAAAATCTTCTCTCCCAATCCGCGGAAAGAAAATACCTGGTCGAGCTGCTCGACTATACCTGCGGGCGGATCGGCGAAGCCGCGCAACTCGCCGGACTGACCCCGAGAGCCCTCTATAATAAAATGAAAATTCACGGCTTGAAAAAAGAGGATTTTAAAAAATCGGAAGATTTCAGGTAAATCAGAATTTCTTCAAAACATGTCACAATACCAATAATATAGCTTCATAGATCCTCGGCAGTCGATAGGTAATCGGAACAACAATTTCCGGCAGCCTGCACACCTGCCACCTCTTCTTTTATCGTTTTCTCTCGTACTTTCAGCACGTTACACAACACCATTTTTCTGGCACGTTCTTTGTTACGCGATTGGCAGAATCAGCTGCCTGGTTCGCCTGTACAACAGAAGCACCAGTGTTTACGGCAATTGTGCGGACAAGCATCAACAGCACCAAGGAGGGTAAGATGGCAACTACCAAAAAACAACGTGATGAAAGAGAGAGATTCGGCAAATGTCAAATTTGCCTGTGCAACATTCCTGTCGAGTATTATTTCGATATAGGGGACGAAATCATCTGCTACGAATGCGGGACCGAATACACCATCTCAAGTACGTTCCCAGTCAAGCTCCAGCTTGTTGAAGACAGCTATGGCGGTGATGATTTTTTCGGCGAGGAGTTATTCGACGATTATTAATGGCGACCGAAGGGCCAGGATGCGCCAGAATGATTGAGCGGACTAAAGTCACCTTGGCAATAGGGCTGAAACTGCCCATTCAGCTTTATTGCCAAAACCACGACTTTGACGGCAAACCAGTGCGATCCGACCGGGTGAAAATAGCCCGGAATCATCTCAGTGCTCCATTACCTCTCACGTATTGCAGCCCGCCAACCTGCGAAAAAAAACAAACCAGTCTTATCTTCTTCCCCCTCCGATATCTGCAAATCCTTCGCCTTTCCCGAACCCCAGCATACTAAACAGCTCCATGTTTACCGCCGAATTGCTCGCAACCTGAGCAAAACCTCGATGAAATCGCAGTATCACAGAACATAATGTCATGAAAACAAGGCGAAACGGTGCGGATTTAACCGCCCACAACCCGGTGCTGTTCATTTCCAACCTGTGTGCCACCAGTGCGCGGATACCACGTCATTTTTTTTTGCAGACAATAATAATTCTTTGAAATAATGTTGTTTTCATGAGGTTTGTCTGGTTATTTAAGAAGTATTCTGGTTACGATTTCATGACCACAAACGGCAGGAATCCGCTTACCTACCCTTTTTAACCAAAGGAGAGAATATGGCAAAAGTGATAAAAGGTGTCTTCCCGGAAACAGCCAAAGACAAACCCGCGCCCCCCAAAGAGCCGGTTCCAAGCTATATCCTGCACATATCACTGATGTTTTCCGACCCTCTTATCTGGAGAAAAGTCCAGGTTCCAGGAGACTATTCCCTGGCCCGGCTCCACGAAATAATTCAGACCGCAATGGGCTGGAGCGACTCATTCGTACACCAGTTCATGGTGGGCAAGATAAGCTACGAGCCTACCATAAAATCCTCCATCCCCAGGGAATCAAAGAGGTTTGACGAACATAAGTACAAACTGCATACCCTTGAGGAAGGAATGCAGTTCATGTTTTCCTATCTTTACGATGCAGGAGAAGGGTGGGAACATGAGATCACGCTCGAAGAAGTGGTGCCCCCAGGCAAAGAACTGAACCATCCGGTCCTGCTGGCCGGAGAAAACAGCTGTCCCCCCGAAGAGGTTGGCGATGTGCACCAATATAACCAGCTGGTAAGCGCATTTACCGATCCGCAGTCCAAAGACCACATGACCCTGTTGGAACTCAGCGGACGCCCCGATTTTGATCCCGCATCATTTAACCTTGAGGCGGTCGGCAAGCTGATCAGGAAACTGTGAATCGGTTATCCGCATATTTCCGGGAAAATTGGCGGATAACCGAAGATATTAAAGTTGAAGCAGAACGGCGGGCACCGCCTTTTTCTTCTTATTCACCTGAGTGGTGCAGATGAGCAATCGATCGGCGGCAATGCCGTAGTCCTCGACGAAATGGCGCTGCACCGCCTCACCGCGCTGCTGGCCGAGCCCGATTAATTGTTCCAGCTGTTCTTCTGGCGGTTCAATCTCCTCTGTTTCTGCGTTTGCAACCTCGTCAGTATCCATAAATTCCCAGGAGGCGACCTGAGGACAGAGCTGCAGGTCCGTCTCGGGACGATTCTGCAAAATCGTTGCAATCCTTTTAAGATAGTCTTCATGCTGGCCGGTAATCGAAACCGCCCCGGGATCAAACTGTACCGGCGGAAAGTCAACCTTGAGCACATTCTCACCCACCTTCATCCCTACATATGCCAGAGCGCCGTATGGCCCCAGGGCATACATAAGATATCCGGATGCAGCCGGCACTATGGCTTTGCCAAGTGCGGTGATTACGACATCTGCGACCCCGACACTGAGATCACTGACCGGCCCATTCAGGGGGATGTTAAGCTCAATATTCCGATCCTTGTCCCGCAATACTGAAAGCGCTGCATCCAGGGGGATTGGCAGCTGATTGTCCAGCTCCTGCGCCTGTTTCTCGGAAATTCTTTTGGTTTCCAGTTTCTTAAGAGTAACCTTGTTCTTCATCTTGAGATAGCCATCCTCAAGATGAACGTTGGTATCTAGCTGCAGCTGTCCAGATGCAAGGGCGGTTCCCACCGACTGTACGGTATAGGGTGAAATACTTTCCAGGGGATAATTTTTAAGTCCAAGCGATAAGCTCAGCGCCAGCGGAGCCGTAAACGGCTGAAGCTCACCCGTAAGGTCGACAGGGGCTCTATTCTCCAGGAGAGCTTTGACAGAAAATTTCGTTTTTTCATCAGGACTTGCTGAATCGATTCCGGTGACCGTGAACTCTTTCAGGGCGAGATCGGTTTTAAAAGGTACAGCCAGGGTTTTGTCCTCAAAATACAACACGCTGGTGCCGCCAACAACAACCTCCCCTAGGACAAAAGGCGGAGCAGCGCTTCTCTCACCCTCACCTTCTTCTTGTTCATCCGCGGCAGCGGGCGCGGTCTTCTTCATGGCTTCAAGCCGCCGGTTGATCTCCAGTGTTCCATCACTGCTTTTTATCACGCTGGCGACCAGATCATTTACTAAAAGTTTTGAACAACCAAACCCACCTGCAACAGACCAGTCGATACCTGCCAGCGTGGCCAGAGTAAAGCTGAGCCCCGGTTGCTCCTCGCCATTGTGCCCTCCACCAAGAAAAGCCAGATCCACAAAATCCGCCTCTTTCACGCTGACGTTCGTACCGTTTTCAAGGGCGACGGATTGCACCGAAATTCCCCCGACGTTGACAAGTTCTTCACCATTTTGACGAGAGACAATGCGGGGATTCTGCACCTGCAGACTGTCTGCATGCGCACTACGGCCGAACTCGCCGGCAAAAACCTGCGACAGCTCAAGGACCGGAACGGACACATCAAGAGGCATATCCCCCTGGACAGTGAGCTGAATTCTTTCGGCCACAAACGATTTTGCTGCGACGTTGTTCTCTCCTGTTCCCTGCAAACCGTCTATCTCAACTTTGGAGATTGCCAGCAGTGGCGTCTGCTGATTCTGGTGCAGGGAGAGATCATCAATCAGGAGCCGCCCTTCGCCCTTAATGTCATGGCCTTCTTTCTGATCTGACAAAGCGTATGAGAGCTTGCCCTGCCACTGGAAATTTTCCTGTGTTACCGCGAGGCCTGGCGACGCAAAAGATCCGTTTGCTATAACCAGGCTGCCGTCATTTGTCACCGTGACACCGTCTCTTAGAACAACCCGGGTTTTTCCGCCAAGCTCAATCAGCTCTTCTTCGATCTTCAACTGCCCGCCGGGCATGGAGAACATGTAGTCCCCGGTCTTCAACGTACCGTCGGTTACTATTGTCATGCCGGACGTAGAGCTGTCGTCAAAATTTACCTGGCCCTGCCAGCCCATCGAGGTTGCACCGGTCACAAAATCATCAGAGCCGATCCGGGCCGATTGCAGATCTATGGCTCCGTCGTAATGAGCAACCAGCCCAGATTCTTTCATTGTTACTTCAGCTTTGCCAATTACACTGACGTCACCATCAAACACCGGGAGACTCTCTTCCAAGAATGCAGCAATCTCGGCGAGCTTGAATCGTTTTATGGCGACCTTTCCGCCAATATCCAGGTAGGGCGCGATCGTCACCACGTCAAGATCAAACTCAAGCGGCTCGCCATCAAGGGTACCGCGAAGAAAAAAACTTCCGGGCAAAGCCCCCTCTCTTGTGGAAATACCACGTATTCTTGCTTCGTCAATGATAAGCTCAAAATCGAGTTGGTCACTTTTCAGGTGCAGCCTGCAGTCGGTCAAGACCACGTTATCGGCAAGAAATCCCCACGGCTCCCCCGGCGTTTGCGCCACCTGCCCGGTTTTTCCGCCTTCATCGCCGCGGTCGCCTTTATCCCTGCCGCCAACGGTATAGGTGCCAAACCGCCATGCGCCGTCGCGGTACTGCTCCACATCGAGCACCAGTCCGCTGTAACTCCCGCTTTCCAGCCTGATATTCCGGTGAAAAAGATCAACCAGACTCAGATCCAGCATCAGCTCGTTTTGTTGTAAAAGAGAGCGGCCGTGGCTCTGCGAGACAACCGCGCCAACCGTGAGTCGCCCCGTAAATGGATTGAACCACAGACTTTCAACCGTTGCGTTGTCGGCGCCATTTTTTTCAAGCCAGTCGGCCAGATATATTTTCGCCGCAACAGGTACCAGAACAGCCAGCAGAAGACATATCACTATACACCCGGCACCTATGTGTACCCATTTTTTCCTGAAGAACGGGTTGCCTGTCATTTGAAACGGAAATATCATACTATCTATACAGGTAGAAGTTTAACGGTGGCAAAGGCGGAATATGCCGGCAGACCTTCTTGCCGGCAGCAACCTCCAGTGCTGTTGGACAAAACAGCTGCAAGAGTCAGTCTTCTGGCATTATAAATTTTTAACGCCGGTTAAAAGGTAAATAAAAAGTAAATATTTACGACAAAGTCATGAGAATAATAACCACCGAAAGAATTCCTATCAAGCTCTGGCTGGACAATATCGACAGGGAGACGCTCCAACAGGTGAAAAACCTGGCGAATTTTCCTTTTACCCACCACCACATAGCGCTCATGCCCGATGCACATGTCGGCTACGGCATGCCCATTGGCGGGGTAGCCGCCACCATAGGCGTGGTAATTCCCAACGCCGTCGGAGTCGACATAGGGTGCGGAGTGCGTGCCGTACGAACCTCTCTTACAAGCATCGAACCGAGCGAGCTGAAAAAAATCGTCGCCCGCATCCGCGAGACAATCCCGTTAGGCTTCAACCATCACAAAAAACCGCGGCCTGCGAAGCTGATGCCGGACCTATCGACGGCCATCTCCGAAAGCAGCCTCCCGGTGATCGCCAGGGAGTTTGAAAAGGGGAGGTACCAGCTCGGAACCCTTGGTGGAGGAAACCATTTCATAGAGATCCAGATGGGCAACGACGGCCACATCTGGCTGATGATCCATTCCGGCTCCAGAAACATCGGCTACAGGATTGCCGGCTACTACAACCAGCTGGCAAAGGATTTCCACAAAAGCGGCGGACTGAAAATAGACCCCAAGTGGCAGCTCGATTACCTGCCGATTTGTTCCACAAACGGCAGCAACTATTTCACGGAGATGGAGTACTGCGTCCGGTTCGCAGCCGCCAACCGTAAAGAGATGATGTCTCGAGTCTGCGCTATCATTGCCGACACCGACCCGACCGCAACCTTTGCGCCTGCCGTCGACATAGCCCACAATTACGCGTCAAAGGAACACCACTTCGGCGAAGATGTAATCGTTCACCGCAAAGGTGCTACCAAAGCCGTAAAGGACGGTATCGGCATAATTCCCGGTTCACAGGGAAGCAACAGTTTCATAGTCAAAGGACTCGGCGCGCCAGAAAGCTTTATGTCCTGTTCCCACGGAGCCGGCCGAAAACTGGGTAGGAAACAGGCGCGGCGCCAGCTGAATCTAGCCAGGGAGATCGAATTTTTGAAAAAAAGAGGCGTTATCCACGCCATTCGCCATAAAAAGGACCTGGATGAAGCGGCCGGCGCCTACAAGGACGTCCACGAGGTACTTGAAAATCAGCAGGATCTGGTTGAAAAAACAGTTACCCTGAGCCCCCTGGCAGTGGTTAAAGGGTAACTGGTTTCATGGGTGATAATGCCCTGTTCACGGGGCGAGACGGGCCACCGACCACTTCCCGGTTTCGTCAAGACTGTAGAGGAACCGGTCGTGGAGCCTGCTTTTACGCCCCTGCCAGAATTCAATCTGCAGCGGTTTCACCCGGAATCCCCCCCAGAATGTAGGCAGCGGGACTTTTTTTTCACCGATTTTCCGTTTCATCTCATTAAACTTCTGGAGCAGCATCGCTCTTGAGGAGAGGGTATTGCTTTGGCTTGAAACCCAGGCCGCCATCTGGCTTTCCCTGGGCCGGCTCATAAAATATTTGGCAGATTCCGCAGTTGATATTTTTGACGCGATACCGTTGACCATTACCTGCCGTTCCAGGTCTAGCCACGGAAAGAGCAGGCTCACTTTCTGGTTTTCCTTAATCTCCAGGGCCTTCCTGCTCCCGAAATTGGTAAAGAAGACAAATCCGCTTTCATCGAAGTATTTCAGCAGCACCGTTCTCTGGCTTGGCATCCCGTTCCTGGAGACCGTTGCCAGAATCATGGCGGTGGGGTCGGCGATATCCGTTTCTCTCGCCTGGCTGAACCAGTCGCTGAACTGCACTACCGGATCATCCTTCAGATCAGAACGGGACAATCCGCCCTTGAGATATTCGCGACGAAACTGACTTAAATCCACCTTTTTCTCCCTTCAAATAAACGGTGCCGGTCCCCCCTGTCTTGTCAAATATGGGGGCTACCGGCACACCATTTTTTATTGTCGATGCATCACGGATTCATACCTGTGCGGTCACCACCGCACACTCCCGACAATGCTACTTGATCCCTTCAAGCTTCCAGTCCTGGGTGGAGACAGGCCTTGCCCAGGTCCAGTCTTCCTCAAACTTCACCGGATCTGTCATACTGCCTTCAACCAACTCTCCGGTTTTATCGTCAACGTAATAGTCAAGCAGGTTGGCGGTAAAACGTACGGTCACGAAATCTTCACGGCCGTCGCTGCCCGCCTCAACCACCTCCACGCTCCTGATGGCAATCGATTCCAGCTTGTTTATCACACCCTTCGCACGCATCCCGGCAAAATGGTCTTCGTACTCTTTTGCCAGCTGCTCCCCCAGCAGGTGCCGATAGGAATCGACATCCCTTCTCATCCACCCCGCCTGAACCTGAAAAAAGACATCCGATGCCACTTCCTTGAAATAGTTCGGATCAAACTTTTTGTCGGTTCGCTGTATCTGGGCAAGACCTTCCTCCAGCAGGCTGGTCCCGATGTCTGGAGTAAACGACGCACCCTGATTACCGCCGCCTTCAGGTGAATCGAACGAGCCGAAGGGTTGCTGCTTTGCCTGGTTGCCGTAGCCCGGGTATGAACCCGGACCCGGGCGCCCCCTGGTAACAGAAGAAAACCTCCTGAACAGAAAATAGGCTATTCCGCCAAGCAGCAGCAGGGGGAGAATCCCCATACCGCTCCCACCCATTCCGAACATCGAGCCAAAGAGCATGCCGCCAAGGGCTCCACCCAGCAACCCTCCCATCAGGCCGCTGCCGAAGCCGCTCTTCTGTTTCACCCCGGAAGGCTGTGGTGATACAGACGGGCTGCTTTTATACGTTTTAGTTGTTTTAAACGTGCGTCCTCCCAGTTTTGAGCGGGCATCAGCGTATTGGGCAGTGATTCCTGCTTCAATCAGGCTGAATGCAAGCAACACCAGAAGGACAGGTGCCAAAGTTCTGCAAAATGTTTTCATCGATAATCCTTTTGTTTCGCCGACAGACTGACCTTTTACATAAAGGAGAGCAGCCGGACAGACTACTGCGTTTCGTTTTTCGTTGATCATAATCAAACCCGCGCTACATTATAGTACCTCTTTTACGAGATGCCATAACAAGTCGTCAAATTTGCCTTAATTTTTTCCAACTATTCTATGCTAATAATCAATCCACCCCTAACCATACCGTCCGAACCTCCGGCCTCACTTGCATACCTTGCCGCAGCACTCAAGGTGAATAACCTGCCGTGTACACTTTGCGATATGAATATCGAAGCTCTTGAGTTCCTTCTTCACAAGACTACTGTGGCAAATGACACATGGTCGAAAAGGGCTTTTAACAATATAGATAAAAATCTTCATGCACTGCGGTGGGAGAAGACCTATGGCAACAGGGACAAATACCGGCGTGCCGTCTCGGATATAAACAGGGTTCTCGAAATATCCGGGAGAAGATGCGACGTCCAGCTCTCTTTAGCCAATTACCAGGACAACACCCTCTCTCCGCTGAACAGCCGCGATCTGCTGGAGGCTGCGGCCAACTTTGAGTCAAATCTTTTCTATCCCTATTTCAGCGACAGGTTTGAAACACTGCTTTTTCGGTCCGATTCCACTTTCGCCGGCTTTTCCCTCAATTATCTCAGCCAGGCGCTGACCACATTTGCCATGATCGGCTACCTCAAGAGACACCATCCCAAAATTCGGATCGTGATCGGCGGCGGACTCGCGACCACCTGGCTCAGTCACCCCCGCTACGACGAACCGTTTCACGCAATCGTCGATCATTTCATTGCCGGAAAAGGCGAAGAACCTCTTGTCCGGTTGCTCACAGGGCGTACTTCTCACGTTGGCAGCTCCGGTCCGGATTTCACACAGTTCAACAAACAGTCCTACCTTTCCCCGAGGGTTACCCTCCCGGTTGCCAGTTCCTACGGCTGCTACTGGAGAAAGTGCAATTTCTGTCCTGAAAAAAGTGAGGCGAACCCTTATATGCACAACCATCCGGACCAGACCGCCACCGAGCTCGATATCCTCAGCCGACATAATCGCCCGATGCTGATCCATTTTCTCGATAATGCCATCAGCCCCACGACCCTGCAGATGCTTGCAACTCGGCAACAGCGGGTTACGCCCTGGTACGGGTTTGTCCGATTCAACCACCTGCTCGCGGACAAAAACTTTTGTTTCCAGCTGAAAAAATCCGGCTGCGCCATGCTTAAAATCGGTCTCGAGTCGGGTGACAGCCGGGTGCTTGAAGCGATGAACAAAGGTATAGATCTGCAGCTTGCGTCAACAGCTCTGAAAAATTTGCGTGAAGCCGGAATCGGAACCTACATCTACCTGCTTTTCGGAACTCCGGAGGAAGACCGGGAGGCGGCCTTCAGGACCATGGATTTCGTACTTGACCACCACCTGGAAATAAGTTTTCTCAATCTTTCTATCTTCAATCTCCCGCTGTGTGCCCGGGAAGCCTCGGACCTTGAGGTTTCAAAATTTTACGATGGCGACCTTTCGATCTACCGACAGTTTGTCCACCCCAAGGGATGGAACCGCGGCGATATCCGCAGGTTCCTGGAAAAAGATTTCAAGCGTAACGAGCAGATAGCCGCTATCCTGCTACGGGACCCGCCTTCTTTTGGCTCCAATCATGCCCCATTTTTCTTATGAAGAATTATGCTGTCGGCACCGGATTGCCCTGTAATACAGCTGGATCAGGTCGGACCTGAAAAAGACATCGTCGCCCTCGCCGCCAGCCGCTCGGACCAAGAGCCTGAAAAGTGAGGAGCAAGTAAATGTTACGCTTTGGCTTCCGATCAGATTGTGGTACTATGAACGATTATTTTTTGTCGTTATGTTATAGCATTAAATGATGAGAGCGGCATAGGCCCTGGTAACGGTGACCGGCAAAAGCGTTCGCCAGACACCACCCCCCATTGCCTACAGTCCCTGTTGCGCTACCTTCTATCTTTCAGGTGTCATGACCGAAAAACCAACCTACGATGAACTTGTCGCCCGGATAAAGTACCTGGAGCGAGAAGCTATTCAGCATAAAATCATAAAAGATCAAAGCGCTGAGACAACTTCCGTGCTCAAGGCCACCCTTGAATCCACCGCAGACGGCATCGTGGTAGTCAACCGAGCTGGAAGGATCGTCAACTTCAACCGCAGATTCCTGAAACTGTGCGATATTCCGCAGAAGCTGATGACCTCCCAGGACGACAACCAGGTGCTGGCCCATATCCTGAAGCTGGTCAGGGACCCGGAAATCTTTCTTGAAAAAACTGGACAGATCTACGCCCATCCCGAAGTGGAAAATCATGACATCGTTGAGTTTAAAGATGGCAGGATTTTCGAACGCGTCTCCCTGCCGCAGATCCTTGAAGGAAAAACTGTCGGTCGGGTCTGGAGTTTTCGGGATATCACCGATTTCGTACGGTCGGAAAGCCGGTTGCGACAAACTCTGGAGACCTTGCGCAAAGCCCTCGGCGGTACTATCCAGGCGGTGGCCATGACGGTGGAAAAAAGGGACCCCTATACCGCCGGGCACCAGCGTCGGGTTGCCGATCTGTCGCGGGCGATTGCCACCGCCATGGGACTGCCCAAAGATACCATCAACGGCATCAGGCTCGCCGGGTCCATCCATGATCTTGGCAAAACCAGTGTTCCGACCGATATTTTAAGCAAACCCGGACGACTGACGGAACACGAGTTCGGCATCATTAAAACCCATCCGGAGATCGGTCACGAGATTCTCAAGGATATCCAGTTTCCCTGGCCTATTGCCGAAACAATCCTCCAGCACCATGAACGGCTTGACGGTTCGGGTTACCCCCGCGGTCTGAAGGACAGGGAGATCCTCCTCGAATCCAAGATCATCGCCGTAGCTGACGTGGTGGAAGCGCTGAGTTCTCACCGGCCTTACCGTCCGTCGATGGGTCTTGAAAACGCTCTTGCAGAGATATCAAACGGCAGGGGCCAGCTCTATGATGCCAAGGTAGTTGATGTGTGCCACCAACTTGTTTCCACAGGTAAATTCAAGTTCAAAAAAAGCTACTGGCACAACTATGCGAATTAACAACAAATCTCCTGAAAGATTGCTTTTCCAAGGATTTTTTTTTAAAAGGTGCCAATTCTTTTATTGCTAATTCTGCACATTTGGTTATTGTGTCGAACAGTGAAAAATATTCAATTCCCTGGTGTTTTCCCTGTCAATGGGGGAGTCGGGTACTCCGACGCCGCCATGAAGAGATGTCAACACTGATTTCAGAACGTGACGGCAGATCCTACCAAGAGGCACGATTAAAAGTTACAATAGATATAACATCAAGCGGCTCCGGGACAGGTCCGGCCTTTCCTGGCGGCTGCTGAGTTCATCTGAGCACCCTCAGATACCCCGTCGAACGATGAGTTATTGTTTCGGCATTTACCAAACTGGCTTCGAAGAAGCCGAGCACAAAGGAGTAGTACAAGATGGCTGAAGGAACTGTAAAGTGGTTTAATAACGCAAAAGGTTTTGGTTTTATCGAGCAGGACGGCGGCAACGACGTTTTTGTTCATCACACGGCGATTAAGTCCGAAGGTTTTAGATCACTTGACGAAGGTGCACGGGTAACTTTTGAAGTGGTAGACGGCCCCAAGGGTCCTGCTGCTGCAAACGTCGTCCAGATATAACCGACGACTGATAACAGACGACAAAGCCCTCACCTTTCGGTTGAGGGCTTTGTCGTTTTCAGACCCTGCCGCCGCTTTTTTAACATCCCAGCCCGGCAGCGGCAACAAAAAGTTATACGGCCCCTTTAGCATCGCGGCGCAACTGAAAATTTCCTTTTTTCCAGAAGACCGCCCCAGCGCATAAAAAACAAAGTCTCTATTTTTTAAAGAACAGCGGGTTACAAAAAGCCAAAAGACATTGGCGTATATTCGCTGTGGTATGACCAAGCACCCGATAATGAACCCCAGCTTTTTTATCCGATGAAAATCATTCAATTCATGGCTTCCTCAGGATACGGCGGCGCGGAGATGGTGATGGTGGAGCTCGCCAACAAGCTGTCCGCCCGCCATGATGTGTTCGCCATTATACTTGCCGACAGCGTATACAGGGACAAATTCGACGAGAAGGTCACCATCGTGCCTCTCACCTCACACCCTACCATCAACAACCCGCTGCTCCACTATGAAATTTACCGCATCGTAAAAGACATCGGTCCGGATCTGGTTCACACTCACGCAGTCAAGGGTTCCATTCTGATTTCAAGAATCAACCGGTTTTGCAAAATTCCTCACCTCGGTACCAAACATAATGACCGCAAAGGAAAAATTTTTAACAGACTGCAATGGGTGAGCGCGGTATCTGCCAAGGTGAAGGCTTCAATCACCAACAGTTGCGGCCTGGTCGAGGTGATCACCAACGGCATTGAACCGCTTCCGCTGGCACCTGCCCCCAGACCTGATACGTTCACCATCCTCTCCGTCGGCCGACTCGACAGGATCAAGGGTTTTGCTGAACTCATAACCCAGGCGGGTCTGCTCAATTTTGACTTTTCCCTCAAGATAGCAGGAACAGGGGGGGAACACGACAAACTCAAAACCCTTGTCAAATCGCTCCGTCTGGAATCGAAAGTTGAATTCCTCGGTCACCGGGAAGATATCGACAGGCAGATGGCCGCGGCGCACCTGGTCGTCATAGCCTCGCATAAGGAAGGCGGTCCCAAGACCGCGATCGAGTGTTTATTTTACGGCAACTGCCTGCTCTCAACCCCGGTTGGCCTCATCCCAGAAATCCTGCCGGGTGAGATGGTGACCAGTCATGACGCTCTTGCTGCAAAAATTACTGAAATTTACCGCAACTACCCTCTTTTTGAACACCGTTTTGATGAAATAAAAAAGAAACACCGCCAGAGGTTTTTACTTGGCGGGGTGGTAACAGAATACGAATCGTACTACCGGAAAATCCTGTCACAAGCCGGATAGGCCGAAAGAGATCCCATCCCTTTCGGCCACAAGCTGACAAAAAATATTAATTTATACTTTATATTGTAAGAAGTTACGGTGTGGTGCACTCCACGAGTTCAATCTTAAAGGTCAGATCCTGGCCCGCAAGAGGCGGATTTGCATCCAGGGTGATATGGGTATCGGTCAGTTCCGCCACAACGACCCGCAGAATTTCACCGTTGGCACCGCCCATCTCCAGAGGCATTCCCACCTCTGGCTTGAGGTCGGGAGGAACCTGTTCGAGCGGCGCCTGGAAAACCAGCTGATCGTTACGTTGCCCATAGGCTTTGTCCGCCGGAATAAGGACAGTCTTCTCTTCACCCACGCTCATCCCCTCCACGGCCTGCTCGAACCCTTCGATGACCTGCCCGGTACCTAAGGCAAAACAGAGCGGTTCCTTGCCTGTGGAACTGTCGAAAACAGTACCGTCGTCAAGACTACCGGTGTAGTGAACTTTTACGTTATCGCCTTTTCTTGCTTCAGTCATTTTTCTCCCTCAAGCCTCTACCGACTTTTAATGTTTTTACCTCTATTAAGATGTTAGAACTTACACCGGCGACAGACCATCAGGCCCCTAACGACACCAGCAGCTCACTACGAAATTTTCAAAACCTCTGAGAATTCCTATCGCTTAGGGCTACTACTAGTAACCATCTTATACCATTATACAACCACACTCTTTCGCCAATCTTCTAAAAAAACCGGTTGGGCCGTAGAAGTGCGCCATTATCGACGTCTATTTCCAGCATCATTTCTTCCTGTTGCCAAATCGCACGTGATCCTTTTCCTTTTTGCTATTCTTTAGTAAGCTGACTCGACTGCTGAATTTTCGCAACCAACAACACCCTTTCAACCACCACATTGCCGAACCTGACATGACAAAGACAAAAATTATTGCCACCCTCGGGCCAAGCACAGGGTCCGTTGACAGCCTTGTCGCATTGATCGAAGCGGGAATGAATGTTGCGAGGATAAACCTCTCCCACGGCGACCGGCAAAGTCACCGGAACGCCATCGACCAGGTCAAGCAGGCGCGCAAGGCCGCCGGCAGTCATACCGCAATTCTCCTCGACACCAGGGGCCCTGAAATACGCGTGGGTGACCTGGCGCAACCGCTTGAAATCAGTGCCGGGCAGACCCTGGTCATAACTACAGACCAGGACAGCTGCGGAGCAGACCGGATAGGCGTTAACTATCCGGGTCTGGCCTCCGATGTTGCGGTCGGCACCACAATCCTGCTCGACGACGGTAAGCTCCGGTTGCAAGTGGTCGATATTAGAGACGACGATGTAATTTCCCGGGTTATGGTAGGCGGCGTTCTCACCAGAAGAAAAAGGGTCAGTATCCCCGACACCATTGTCAAGTTGCCTTCCCTGTCCGATAAAGATAAAAGCGATATAGCTTTCGGCGTGGTCCAGGGTGTCGACTTTATCGCCGCCTCTTTCGTAAGAAAGGCCGACGACATCTGGGCCGTTCGGGAAATTATTGAGGATAACGGCGGCAATCAGGCGATTATAGCAAAAATAGAGAACCGCCAGGGGGTAGACAATCTTGACGAGATCCTTGAGGCGGCGGAAGGGCTCATGGTCGCCAGAGGAGATCTTGGCGTCGAGCTTCCCGCCGAAGAGGTTCCGGTATTGCAGAAAAAGATCATACAAGCATGCAACCGCTCCGGAAAACCGGTGATTACCGCGACCCAGATGCTCGAATCTATGGTTACCAGTCCCTCGCCAACCAGGGCGGAAGCAAGTGACGTCACCAATGCCATTTTCGACGGCACAGATGCGGTGATGCTGTCAGCTGAAACCGCGGTGGGAAAATATCCGGTTCAGGCGATAGAATTTCTCGCACGCTGCGCGAACATAAGCGAGGCGTCGCTTGATTATGAGACAATTCTTGCCACCGGACTGAAAAACAGGCGAAAAACCATAACCGACGCCATTTCCTACGCCTGCTGCAGAACCGCAGCTGACCTTGGTGCCAGGGCGATAATAACCTGTACCACATCAGGTTCCACTGCCCGCATGGTGGCAAGGCATCGTCCGGAGGCACCGATCATCGCCGTGAGCCCGAACATGGAAAACCTCCGCCAGCTGCAGGTGGTCCGGGGAGTGATAACCCTTCATGGCGCAGCCGCTTCGACCATGGACCAGCAGCTTGACCTGGCCTGCAATATAGCACGGGAAAAGGGATTTATTCACCATAAGGACCTGGTGGTCATCTCCGCCGGCATGCCGATCGGCACCACCGGGACAACCAATATGCTCAAGGTTCGGCAGATGGCCGATATCTGTTTTACCGGCCAGGGATGCGGCGGCGGAGTGGCAGAAGGGAGAATTCATATCATCAGCAGCCATATGGATCTCAAGACTATTCCTGAAGGCGCCATTGCCGTAGTTTCGGGCACCGACGACGACATCCTCGACCATATCCGGAAAATCAGGGGAATTATCGCCGAAACCCCCGGGCTCACCACCCATGCGGCCATCATCGGCCGGGAACATAACATCCCGGTGATCTGCAACGTCCGTGATGCAAGAACTCTTCTGGCAAACGGCCAGACGGTAACCATCGACGGCAACTCCGGCCGGATTTCCTACGGAGCCGGTATCAATCCATGAAAAAAAAACGCGCAATAGTCATAGGTGGAGGCGCTGCTGGGCTTATGGCCGCCGGTATCGCCGCCGAACGGGGCATGGAGGTGCACCTGTTTGAAAAGATGAAACAGACCGGGCGGAAAATCGGGATCAGCGGGAAAGGAAGGTGCAATCTCACCAACAGTACCGAATTGACCGATTTTCTGACCCATTTCGGCAAAAACGGCCGTTTTCTCAGGCAGTGCTTTGACCGTTTTTTCAGTAAGGAACTTATCGATTTTTTCGCTGACAAGGGTCTTGCGGTAACACTTGAGCGCGGAGGGCGCTATTTCCCCGCAAGCGGCCGCGCCCTTGATGTTGTACGGGTACTCAACAACTGGTTGAAAGCTCTTGGTGTAACCGTGCACCATCAACGCCGGGTTACCAGGATCATCACGGAAAATAACAGGGTCACCGGGGTTGAATGCAGCGGCGCAACATACCCCTGCGACAGCGTAGTGGTCGCAACCGGGGGCATGTCGTATCCACGCACAGGGTCCGCCGGCGACGGATATGGCTTGCTTGCAGAGATCGGCCATAAGGTGACGCCACTCCAGCCGGCCCTGGTCCCGCTGGTGTCAAGCCATCCTGCCCTGGAGTTGGTCCCCGAGGTCGAACTCAGAAACATTTTACTGCGCCTTTTTATTGACAGGAAAAAGAAAACCCAGGAATTTGGCGAACTCTACATCACAGGACACATTATTTCGGGCCCCACCGCCCTGACCCTGAGCAGTATAGCGGTGGAAGCGCTCAATCGCAATCACGAGGTAACTCTTTGTGTTGACCTCAAGCCTGCCCTTGACGAGAAAAAACTGACCGCCCGGCTGATGCGCGACCTGAAAGCCCGCAGGGGAGAACCTGTCTCTTCAATTCTGCGCGGACTACTGCCACAGCAACTCGTCGATATCTGTCTTGCCGATTGCAATATTGCACAAGAGATCGACACCACATCTTTTCCGGCAAAAGCAAGAAACAACCTGGTCCACTGGTTAAAAAATTTTCGCCTGCCCGTGACCGGGTTTCGGTCATGGGATGAAGCGATCGTCACCTCAGGCGGCATCAGCTTAAAAGAGATAGACCCGAGAACCATGGAATCGAAACTGGTACAGGGACTCCATGTTGTCGGCGAACTGCTCGATCTCCAGGCGGACACCGGCGGATACAACCTCCAAGCCGCTTTTTCCACCGGCTGGCTTGCCGGAATGTCAGTGGGATGATCAGCTGTTGAAAAATCGATAAAAATGATTCACCGGCCCATGGCCGCTGCCGATCTGGTAATCCGCTCCCGCCGCAATTGCCCCGGTCACATATTCCTTCCCCAGCCGCACCGCTTCCGCCAGGGTTTCCCCCTTGGCGAGGCCGCAGGCAATTGCCGAAGAGAGGGTACACCCGGTACCATGGCTGTTGTTGGTCGCAATCCTGTCGGCGTCAAACCACAGACTCTTTTTCTCCCGCCCCAGATAGAGTAGATCACTGCAGCTGCCGTCCGCAAGGTGCCCTCCTTTGATGAGGACGTTGTCGCACCCGAGTTCGCTGAGCTGTTCCGCCGCATGTTCGAGATCATCTCTGGTCGAAATTTTTCGCTCCAGCAGCACTTCCGCTTCAGGGACGTTGGGTGTTATGAGATCGGCCTTGGGGATAAGAAATCTCTTGAGCGCCTCGACCGCCTCGCTCCTGACCAGTTTTTCACCGCTGGTCGCGACCATCACCGGGTCAAGGACAATATTTTTCATCCGATATTCGCTCAATTGTCCCGATACCGCCTCGATCAACTCAGATGAGTACAACATCCCGAGCTTCACCGCGTCGGTCCCGATATCGTCCATCACGGCACCAATCTGCTGCCGGACAAAGTCGACAGGCACCGGGTGAATTGCCGACACCCCCACGGTGTTCTGTGCTGTCAGGGCGGTGATGACCGACATGGCGTAACATCCGCAAGCCGAGATTGTTTTAAGATCCGCCTGGACTCCGGCTCCTCCTCCGCTGTCTGATCCGGCAATCGTCACTACCCTGGTATAATGTCGCATTTTTCTTTTTTCGTTCATGATTCCATCACCACTTTACCCTTCAACAATTCTCGCTCCCTGCAAAAGCTCGTCTTCCGTGAGCCCAAAGAGCGAATCGATCAGTGCAACCGCAAAACTTGCCGGTCCTTTAGCCACCGCTGCTGCTTTTTCACCTGCAAGGCCAAAACAGGCAAGCCCCCCTGCCGCTGCCGCCAGGGGATCGTCGCCCACGGCTGCAAAGGCACCTATAACAGCCGTCGCCGCACAGCCGGTACCTGTCACCACAGGCATCATCGGGTGGCCGTTTGCAACTCTTACAACTCTTTTGCCGTCGGTTACCAGGTCGACCTCTCCGGTTATGGCGATCGTGGTGCCGAGATCTTCGGCCAACTTCCTGGCCACCTCTCCGGCCTCGTCAACATCGTGCAGCGCGTCGACCCCTTTGGTAGAATAGCCGCCGGTGGCCAGGGAGAGAATCTCACTGCTGTTCCCTCTGATGACGCTCACCCCTATCTTTTCGGCGATTATTTTCGCGGAATCCGTTCGCAGCCTGGTTGCTCCGGCACCAACCGGATCAAGCACAATTGGAATCCCAAGGAAGCGGGCCTTCTCTGCCGCTTTCACCATGGCCCGGACCCAACTGCTGCTCAAGGTACCGAGGTTCAACACCAGCGCGGACGCAAGTGAGACCATTTCTTCCACTTCATCTTCAGCGTGTGCCATCACCGGTGACGCTCCCGCTGCCAGAAGGACGTTTGCGGTGAAATTCATCACCACGAAATTGGTTATATTATGAATGAGAGGCCCCCTGTTTTTCAGTAGCGTAAGGCTGTGGGCAGCTTCCCGGGCAAGATTATCCACTGTTATCCTCCAATCACTTTTTGTTGGGTGGCAAAAGGGCGGACGACAGTTGAGATGGTGGAGCTGTTATCGGGAAAAAGACGAGAAACGGATCTGCTGTTTTCCTGCAACTCCCTCCGCTGGTATTAACCAGTTCAGGTTCAATGGGTATCATCTCAGGCCAGAGGCCACCCCTGCAAGTTCCACGGACAATAGTACACTTAAGCGACGGTGTCAAACTATCAGGGATTCATTTAAAACAAAGTGGCGCCGAACTCTTCAAATACCACATCTATGGGGATTGCAAACCCGATCCCCTCGGTATCCTTTAAAATCATGGTGTTGACACCGCGTACATAGCCTCGTTCATCCACAAGCGGTCCTCCGCTGTTGCCTGGATTTATCGCGGCATCGGTCTGGAGATATACTTGCTGTTCCGGCTCATACAGGCGATAACCGGAAAAAATACCGGAGGTGACCGTCTGCCTGAGCCCCACCGGGCTCCCTATGGTGAATACCCGGTCGCCCTGCTGCATTTTCAGTCCGGCAACCGGGACCTTGATCGGCTCCGGCTGGCCGGAAAACATCGACATCAGGGCCAGGTCATAATTGTCGCTTACCAGCAGATAACTGGCGTAATGTTCACTGCCGTCGGCCAGAATGATCTTGATATCGGAAGGCTCCGAACCCTGTTCAAGTATCTCCAGTCTCTGCTGGGCCTCCTGCTGCCTCGGCAGTACGCTTTGGAGCTGTCTTTCCCGCTCGGCGATGAAAATTTTCAGCTGTTCCCGTCCCGGACCGTCGGGCAGTTCTTCCAGCTGCTGCCGCAGCTCCTCAATTCTTTGACGTTCAAGTTCGATCATCCGTCCGGCGGTTTCAACCTCATGGCGAAACTCTTCCAACCGTTCTCGGCTGAACTCTACTACGTGACGGTTAGTCACGATGTAGTTTTCATTGAGGAAAAATCCCGACCCGGTTCCCCATGGAGTTTCGATTGTCACGGTGGCGTTGCGGGCTCTTGCAAGCCCGCTTCGATCATCGGCTGCATCATTGGGCTGAGTTGGGTTTTGTTGCCTGTGTACCTGAGCGTCCGACTCATCGCCTGCTGTTTTCAATTGGGTATCAGCGGAGGAACCTGCGACCGTCTGCTCATCAACGCTTTTCCCCTCCACAGAAACCCCTTTGATGAGGTCCTCCTGCAGATGGTCATTAAAGTAGTACACGGATATCGAAACGATCACCGCAACGAGTAAAAACTGCAGAAGTTTCTTTGGCAACCCACTTCCGGTTTTCTCCACACTCTCTTTTTTGCGCCGGGAAAGCTTCTTGTGGTAGTTGTAATATTTTTCGAAGATAATGCCGCACGCTTCGCATTCGCTACCGCTGCTTTCCTGTTGATGACCGCATTTGGGGCATTTCATTTTGCTCATGGACCAACCCTTTGAAAGAAGTTATGGACAATCGTGATAGCAAAACAATCTACCAGCAAGTTACCCGCCTTACAACCTGTGGAGTTTGTTTTCATTGTCGTTGGGCTCTCCTGCCGGAGATGGCAACTTTTTCACAAGGATTTCTTATGACTGCAGATTTTAAAATGCAAGCTGGCTTCTTATATGCTCCACGAACCCGTTGGTGTGCTCCTCAAGAAGCCGGGCGGTCATCTCCCCGTCGCGCCGCTCCAGCGCATTGGCGATATTTTCAAACTGGTTCTCAAGATCTCTCCAGTAATTCCCCCCTGCCCCGGCAAATACCCAGATTCGCATGGACTGGTCATAGAGTCCGCTCAAAATTTTTATGAGCACCTTGTTTTTGGTCGCATCATTTATTATCTGGTGGATTTCTCCATCGAGGCCCATCAATACTTTTGTCTCCTTGGTCTGTTTCATGCCGTTTACACGCTCGCGGATCTTTGCAATATCCTCTTTGCTGATTCGTTCAGCGGCAAGAATTCCCGACAGCTTAACGAGATAGGCATAAGTTTCGAGCACATCCTTGAGTTGTTGAAAACTGACATCCTCTGCAAAACTTCCGACATTTGGAATAATTCGAACCAGCCCGTCCATCTCCAACCGCATCAACGCTTCCCTGACCGGGGTACGGCTGACGTCGAATTTTGCCATCACTTCTTTTTCACGGATTACCTCTCCGGGCTTGTAATCAAGAAGAATGATCTGTTTTTTTAATTCCTGGTATACGTTGTTCCCACTCATATTTTTTTGCCTCGATAACTTTTCCATCATGCTGCGTTACGGCCGATTGTCGGTCCGGAAAAAGCAGACAGTACCATTTGAAACGAAAAATCCGTGTAGTTCAATTGCAAGGTGACCAATTCACAATTGCCCCGACCGCCATCAAATATCCCCATTTTTATCACAGGGTTTACCTATGAACCATATATGAACAGGATAATTTGACCTGACGCGAAGGGTGGGCCATTATATTCGAAAAAAATTTTGGCTACCATAAGAAGCTTGCCGGATACCTGGAAAAGAGAAAAACAGGGATATGAGTCAAGACTGAATCCGATCAACCACCTTTTTCTCAGCCCTGCGTACCGATTGTCGATTAACCCGTCGAATCTTCATTTTTTTTCATTTTCACAAACCGACCGACCCGGTTGAGTCTGCCCAGACTCAACCGGGTCAACAGATATCTCTGCAAGGCAGTTGTGATTCATCCTCAGCCCCCGGACTTCCACTACATATACATTCACAACCTTTTTCTTGCCGAACAAACCGGATTTTTCTCATGTGATTACAGCTCAATAACCAACAACTATCAAACCGGCTTCAATAAAACCCCTGAGGTTGGCATATATCTTGTTTCCGGTGAGGGAGTGAAGCAGGCCGTGGCTGGAATTATTAGCGGACAAATTTGACAATCTCAAACAAGGAGGGAGAAAAACTCATATAACCATGTTTGCGCCCTTACCGACACCACTCCCGGAACACCGTCCACCCTGCCGGGAAACGGTTTTCCTGAAGGCTGATCGGTGACTCTAGAGGACAAAGCTGGCCAAGAGGTAAAAAAAAACGTTTGAAAGCTGTAAACCATAAACCTATTCCCAACAGGAGGTATGTTTTGGCCGTTAACCTTTTTTCGATTTACTATGGCGGAGTGCTTGTTTTTATAGGACTTATTGCGATCTGGCAGTTGCGCAGGGATTTTGCGGAACAACCGGGGACCACCCAAACGGATAAGGAGCAAAACATATGAGTATCTATGCCATAGGTGTTTTTGCAACCTTTATTGTTTATGTGATCGTGGGAAACTATGCCGGTAAAAAAGTAAAAGGGATGGAAGATTACTATGTGGTCGGCCGCAACGCGCCGACGGTGATGATAGTCGGCACCCTGGTGGCAAGTTTTCTCAGTACTGTGGCTTTTATGGGGGAAACCGGCTTCAGCTATGACGGGTACCCGGTTCTGCTCCTGGTCCTTACCCCG
>NZ_FNJI01000070.1 GCF_900104445.1 Desulforhopalus singaporensis
TAAGGGCGTTACAACAGCAGGAAATTGTACGTATTGGCGATCAACAGCCAATCCCCATAACAGCCCGGGTTATTGCTGCAACCAATGTAAAATTATTAGATGCGGTTAAGGCAGGAGATTTCAGGGAAGATCTATATTATCGTCTGGCCGTAATAGAGATTGAAATCCCCCCGCTCAGAGAGCGTCCGGATGATATTGTTACATTAACCAAATTCATAGTACGAAGGCATTGCCATAATCTTGGAATTCCGGTGCCCGCAATTTCCGAGAAACTCCTGGAAGCCATTCAGAGTTATTCCTGGCCAGGAAATGTCCGAGAGTTGGAAAACTTGTGTGAACGTGCGCTGTTACTTACAACCAGCAACGAACTCAATGAGTCACACTTCCCGGAATATGTGGCGAAATGCCCAACAGCAACAAACAGAAACCTCGGTACTATGGTAGAAAATCAAACGCAACTGATTGAGAAGGCTTTGCGAACCCATAATGGCAATATTAGCAAAACCGCAAGAAGCTTAGGTATCGCGAGAAGCACCCTTTACAGGAATATCAAAAAATGCAGTTTGGGTTCTTCAATCTAGATTTGCATTTTGGCTTTCCGCATTTGCCTATTTTGACGCATGAGCCGTGCCAATTCGTTGACCACCAAGGCTGCGATTACCAGCGTGCCACCTTGCAAGGTGTGGACCGAAAGAGGCTCATTAGTCCACAGCCAGGCCCATGTCACACCGAAAATCACTTCAAGCAGTGACAACAGGGAAATTTCCGGAGCAGGCAGCTCCCTGGCCAATCGTACCATCAGAAGGCAGGGCAAAGCCAGCTGTACCACACCAAGCATTCCCAGCAGGCGCAGGTCGTGGACTGATGCCTGAAAAGGCCAGGACAGCGGCGATGTTATTACGGCAGAAAGCACGGCGCCGACCAACACCGCCGGCAGCATGTCCTGGACCGGCTTACCGCCCGGGGTGATTGCCTTCAGCCGGTCCATCCCGACTTTTTGCAGCACGGTGAAATTGACCGCAGTGGCGAACGGTACCCCCATCGCCACCAAGGTACCGATCACTGAGAGGTTGGCCTCCCCTTTTCCCATAAACATCCAGGCAATTCCTAGACCTGCGGCGACTATGGCCAGCCAGGTGGCTGGAGGTAAATTGTGGTGGAGAAAAAATCTGACGAAAAGCGCGGTGATCAGCGGTCCGATTGCCATGGTGATCAACACGTTTGCCACCGACGTCAAGGTCATGGCAACCATGAAAGCAGTGAAACTTGTGGCCCAGCAGATTCCGGAAAGCCAGAGGACAGCTGGAGAGCGAAACAGGCAGCGCCACAGTGCAGGACCGCGAATGATAGTCAGTATCAGGGCGAGAGCCAGCGCGCTAAAAGCACTTCGCCAAAATGTGACTTCAAAACTGGCGTCCGCCTCAAGGTGGCGGGTAACTACCCCTCCCGAAGAAGCGAGCAGAGTGGCCAAAGTCATCAGGCAGACAGCTTGGATATGTGACATATATGGTACCAGAAAAGTAGTATTAATCCGGTGGGCATTTAGGTTAAATTTGTAACTTTAAAATCATTTAAAATCAGACAGTTAGTGTGTGTTGTGGCTGATGAAAAAGCCCGCCGGATTGATAACATGCTATCACCCGTCACCCTGCAAATCTTCTTTAAGAAAATATTATAATTGTTTTTGTAATATCAATCCGAACCTTTCATTATCATCATAATGACACTTATTAGCTGCAATTATTCTAGCTTGTTCATAGAAACTTGCATACTCTTTTTCAGGCACAAAAACTCCACCTGTTGTCCATATGATATGGTTGGCATTTTTCATATTATCTAATAGATTATTCTGTTGAAGATACAAAATACCTTCCTCTGCACCACATAGCATTCTTGGGCCAAGATATCCAGCCGCCGCAGAAGGTTCCACAGAAATACCTTCCTCATTCTTTAAATCATACAACCCAAGAAGCAAATCTTCGTCTGTCACGGTGTAGCATCCTGATAAAATTTCAGCAATGAGCGATCCCACGAGCCTGGAAGCTTTACCAACAGCAAGGCCGTCTGCTTCTGTATTGATCATCAATCCAAACTTGTCCACTGATGGAAAATCTTCGAAGTTATGCAGCATTGCAAGTGTCATGCAAGGTGCCTCAATCGGCTCAGCAAAGAAACAATGAACATTATCACCAAAATATTGCTTTAGCCCGAATGTAATTCCTCCAGGAGCTCCTCCAACTCCACAAGGCAGGTAAACAAATAGAGGGTGGTCGTCATCTACTTTGATCCCGTTTTCAGATAGTTGTTTACCCAATCTAATTGCAGAAACGCTGTAACCCAAAAACAGTTGTTCGGAATTCTCATCATCAACAAAATACACTTTATCGTCTCGTAATGCCATGTCACGTCCAGCTTGAACAGCCCCGCAATAATCCGATTTGTGCTCAACCACAGTAACACCACATTTTCTCAATCGCTCTTTTTTCCACTCTTTGGCTTCAGAGGACATGTGAACGCAAGTATTAAAGCCTAATGCGCTTGCCATAACACCGATACTAAGGCCGAGATTACCAGTACTGCCTACCGCAACGGTATACTGCCCAAGTACTTTCTTTATGGCTGGGGTATTAAAAACAGAATAGTCATCAGATTCTTTTAGTAATCCTAAGTTTATTGCCAAGTTTTCGGCATGCACCAACACTTCATAGATACCTCCACGAGCTTTAATCGATCCAGCAACAGGTAATGTGTGATCACACTTAAGCCAAAAGTTTCCCTTTTGGCAGCGAGGAGAAAGTGATTTTGGCTCTTTTCTCATTTCAACAAGGGGAGACTCTATTATTCCTGCAGTGGACTCAAGTTCAGGAAACAACTGGGCGAGCAATGGCGCAAATCTTTGCATCAGGTTTTCCACTCTTTGAATATCTTTGGTATTAAATGCCTGACACATCAGTTTCTCCCCAAAAGGGATCAGTTTTGTATTTAAAAAAAAATCACTTTCTTTTTTTCTAATTTTAGCGATCCTATTTTTGGTGTCTAATATTACTCTATTGCTGATCATTATTCATTCTCCTAACCATATATTTACACATAATAATAAGCCAGTAAAATTCATCTCTTCTGTTTCCACGGCAAGGAAGATAACAATAAATGGTATCCAGGAACTCTCAGCAATTGCCAAGTTGTTTATACAAAAACACATCCAATAACAAAAATCGCCAAGATCGCAAATCTTCGCAGGTTCTGTTAGGCCGCTTCACATTTGCGATTAACGTGATTGGATCTATTTGCGCCATAAGCATGAAACAACCTCCAACGCTCAGCGTTGATTGGCCTCCAATCCCAAACGTTGTAGCAACAGGTCCAAAGCATTTACGAACGGATCAAATGCCTTGTGTCTCTTTAATTCACGTAAGGCCTGGTCATTCAAGCCTCCGAAAGTTGCGGCTTCCGCTGATAATTCATCAAGGGTTGCTTCATGCTTCATAGCCTGATAATTTAATACGTCAAACATACCTAGAGTGTATTGAATGGCGATGTCCTTATCGATTCCCGCTGAAGCAGCCCAACCGCTTAACGCATTTACCAGTGAATAGTAAGGAGCAATGAGTCCGGTAATTGCAGAAAGAATTATCAAATCACTTTCGCTTTCTACTGGTATTGCTCGTGCGGTGCGGGCGAACAACTCAGCAACCGTATCATTATCAGGATAATATATTAATGGCCCGACCTGATAAGCGATGGACGGTAGTGGTACCGCACGAATGAGAATCTTGGCAGGGGCAACATATTCTCCAATTTCCTTAGTTGGCCTGATGGCAATAACGGAAATTACTAAGAGGTCCTCGCGAAAATTAAGTGGAAGCAATACCTGTGGTGCTATTTGTGGAATAACACATAGGAAAACACAATCTACCCGGTCCAACAGGTCTTGGTTATCCAGAGCAATTTCAACCTGTTTGTGATGTTTAGCAATCGACAAACATTTCGCTTCATCTACATCATAAATTAAAATTTTCCCCGGCGGTGTAGGACACGTACATAAACCTGTTATTATAGCTTTGCCGATGTTCCCAACACCTATAAAACCAAGATTCATTCATAGCCTCCTTTGAAGAAAGATATTTACCTCACGTTGACAATACCCCTGCCTCTACCAACATGCATTTGAGTTCAGCGATGTTTTTTTCGGCAAGAGGCAAGAAAGGTCTTCGTGGAATTCCCCCGCTATGTCTGAGAAGATTCAAGCCCGATTTAACTTTGGCAAGTAAATCACCTGCCTCGAGGTAATTTAAAAAAACTAAAAGTTCGAAGTAACATTGTTTCGCTTCCTTATATTTGCCATCTTGTGCCAAATTAAATAGCTTGGCACATTTTGCCGGCAAAAGATTCGCTGTCGGGCATACCCAACCTCCGCAATCCATAAGAAAACATTCATAGGCAAGATCTTCCCAGCCGCACCAAACATCAATATCGTTTCCACACAAGCGCTGGATTTCATGCACCCGGCGAATGTCTCCGGTACTTTCTTTTATATATTTGATATTCGGACTTCCTGCGATTTTGGCAACGGTTTCGGGCAATATATCAACGCCACTGTACCAAGGATTATTGTAAATCATGATCGAGATATCTGTATTTTCTCCTATTGCTTTAAAATGTTCATAAAGTTCATCTTGGTTTGGCAGTCCATAAAATGGACTTACAATCAAAGCTGCATCAGCACCAGCATGCTGTGCATATTGAGTCAACTCAATCGTTTTCTTGGTTGTATTCGCAGCAGTACCAGCCATCACTGGCACTCGGCCTCCAGCTTGGTCAACAGTCACGTCAATACAGCGGTGAATTTCCTCAATGTCCATATTGGCGAACTCACTTGTACTACCAGTACAGATCAACCCATGGATACCCTCAGCAATATACCAATCTATGTTTGATCGGAAACCTTGTTCATCAAATCGTCCATCTTCAGTAAATGGAGTAACCATAACCACCATGGTTCCTTTAAGTTCTTTCATATCACTACTCCCATGTTAAATTTATTTAATAGAATAAAACTCATGCATCGCCAAAGAGAGCCGGATTTAGATTATTCACTGCCTTAGCTTGCAAGGTCACGTAACACTCAACGTATGTACAACTATTTCAATGATGCCGACAGGGGCGTCGAGAATAATTTTGGTTGGTGACTCTTCTAACTGGACCATTTCGCATTCAACCAATGTGGTAGATACTCCTGTCGTATCATGCCTACACTTGATCAAAATACCCTCCTGTTTTAATAAAAATTATGCCAAAATCGGCTTGCGCCGATGACGATTGGGTCAAGGATATTCCTGACATAACATTGGGATCACTTGGTTCTTATATATAAGATAAGTCCTGAGCTATTGATAATCCGCCAATTCCAACTCACTTAATTTCTCTCGGGAAGGAGTTCCCGTTTTTATATCCCACCCCCTAGCAATGTAGTATTCGTCCAGAAGCGCTTCGTAATTGCTGATCACACAATCTTGATTACCTTCATAGGGACCAAACTCTGGTCCAGCCAAAAGTCTATCGGGCAACATGTCATCTTCCCGGCTAAATCCTTCCCGAATATTGAACAAGCGTTGGAGATTAACCACACGTTCACCTAGTCGGACCAGTTCATACCCATCAACATCCCACCCGGTGCTTGCTTGCAGAATGTTTGCCCAGTGTTCGGGAGTAATACCAGCATAACTCATAAACTTACAGGTACTGAGAATATCAGGAAGGATCATCCCGTTCTGCAATATAGCGCAATCCTTTCCTTTTCCCGCTTCATCCCAACGATCCAAAATCTTAGGGTTTCGAGCACCGTAATGACCCATGCCCCAGTCAAGTTTGCCTCTGTCATACGCCATTCCTTCCAGAGGATGGATGTGGCACATACCGCGATTGGCCGTTCCATATGCTATTCCAAGCAATTTTCCAGAACGTGGATCATGGGCAGGACCTTCAAGCCCTTTTACATGAATAGCGAGTTTTTGAGCACCATTCCCTATTCTCTCAGCGGCTCTTTTAACACCATTTGCAAGCAGATCTCCGATACCGTCCCTAAAAGCTATCTTTTCTAGCAGTTGAGGCATGATAGAAGAATTTTCCCATCGTAGATCAAGCCCCTCAGTGTCAATATCAGTCAAAAGACCATGTTCAGAGCAATCCATGAGAAATGCGATCATCGCGCCTGCGGATATTGTATCAATCCCCCATTTGTTGCAGAGATAGTCACAGTACACAGCAAGATCCATATCGTCATTCACGGTGTACGAAGTAAATACGGTTAGAGATTCATACTCTCCGCCTTCATGTACTGGAGTTTTATAAGGGCCGTCTTTAACTTCGCATATCCGTCCGCAACCAATAGGGCATCCTTTGTAACACTGACTGGGGTGCACCAGATTTGATTCCTGAAAATGATCAAACAATTTTGCGCCATTGCCCCAGCTGTTTGATCGCCAGTTCTTTGTCGGCCAGTCCCCATCCTGATCGTTTGCAGCCAAATCTCCCACGGTGCCGAATTCGTTGAGGCCAGCACACAATTCATTTGATTTAACCGTAGAAAGCGCCTCTTTTACAGCTTTCTGATAAGCTGTTTGATCAGCTTTTTTAATTTTCAGATCTCCACAAACAGCAATAGCAAGTAAATTTTTGGATCCCATGACAGCGCCGCCGCCGCAACGACCCGCTGCTCGATCCCGGCTCATAACAGAAGCAAAAAGAACTCGATGCTCTCCAGCTTGGCCGATGGTCATGACAGATTTGTTTTTGATCTCAGCCGGCAAGCGAGCTTCGGCCCAATCTGTTTTTTCATATACGTCCTTCCCAACAATATCAGTAGCATCCCTTAATAATGCAGTCCCGTTAATTATCTCAAGGAACACCGGGCCATCTGATTTGCCCTCTATAACGACAAAATCGAAACCGGCCCTTCTAAGATTAGGCCCAAAATCACTTCCACACCTAGTTTCACCCCATCCATTAGTCAGTGGGGACTTGAAACATAAAATGACACTCCCCCCACCAGTAACCGGATTTTCCGATAATGGGCTAGTCGCAAAAACAATTTTGTTTTCGGGCCCGAGTGGATCAATACCAGGGCCTATTTCTTTGTAAAGGAGGTCAGCCGCATAACCTGCACCGCCAACAAATTTACGAAGTGTATCTTTATCTAGAGACTCCTTCGTACACACTCCAGAACTCAGATCAACACGTAATAAAAATCCAGCATATCCATTCATGAACACCTCCTTTATCCGCCTACTAAATAACGTCTTAATTCAATTTTCTGACCATCATGTAGCTGAGTAGCATCATCTTTAATGAGTTCGCCATTTGACCAAAGTAATACCGGTCCTCTGAATCTGCTTTTCTCTCGATTCCAAATGGCATCAGCCAATTTATCTCCTAGTGATACGCCGACCTCGTTGAACAAGTCAGCAAGCGTCGCAGACTCCCGCAAGGTGATTTCAATACGAGGTAGAGGGAAATAATTTTTCATAATCCCAATAGGTTCAATGTTTACTTTCAATAATCCCTCCAACTGTAACTTTCTAATTCGCGATGTTCATATTTAGCCAAAATGATGCAACCAGAATCATTTTATACAAATTTTATGCCAAAACCCACCCCTCCCTGTAAATAAACTACCTATCATATTGAAATAAATATCTATATTTTGTCGTTTTCTAGTTTTGCAAATAATTTATCGAATCATCTTCCTAGCAGTTTATTGCATAATGGTACAGTATATGATAATTTCGTCTATATGGTGTAGCGAATCAAGACACTATCGTGAGCAACATGTTGTATTCCGACCAATAAAGACACGTTTTCCCTGTAGCTATTTGCAACACTATCAATAGGGGTTTTCAATGCCGTCTTAACTACCAATTAATGAGGTTCATCCGGCAAACGAGTACCCAAGGACTGTCTTGGTTTGAATAATAGACATGACATGATGAAGGTTGATATGACCGCCAAATCACTCAACCACTCCAGTGCAAAGCTGGCCTCGTGGCAAAAACAGTGCCTTGATCAATGGTCTCCCCTTGGTAAGTTTTCACACAGTAACATACCGTTTTTTTGAGGACGTCAAGTCCTATGTAATGAATGGTTTCCATGTGTTCCTCCTGATGAGTCTGACTTGTGACTGCCGACTTTTACCCTATAGTTCATTATGAACGTTTGGCCTGTA
>NZ_FNJI01000096.1 GCF_900104445.1 Desulforhopalus singaporensis
TTGTTCCTTATATTCCTGCCATAACAGCATCAGAGTGACGTGTTTTCTCGCCTGCAGTTCCTTATGTACTTCCTGGAAATCAGGGAACAGTTTTGTAAGCGTTTCACCAAGCACACCAATAAAGGCACATTTTCTCAGCCTGCTACCGTAGCAATCAGACAGAACTTACTTTAGGGGCTTCCTCCAAGATCTCCGGAGTCAGATTACTGGGCATCAGTTTTCTGTAATCATCCACAGCTGCAGCAAATGGAAGTTGTTCAAACAGGTAACGTAGATACTTGTACGGTTCCAGTCTGTTGGCCTTTGCCGATTCGATAAGGGAATATATGGTGGCACTCGCCTCAGCCCCGGCCGGTGTTCCAGCAAACAACCAGTTCTTACGTCCGACACAAAACGGGCGTATAGCATTTTCGGCAAGGTTGTTGTCAGGGGTGGCAAAAGGATAATCGATATACGCGTTCAGCCGGTCCCACTGGTTCAAGGTATAGGTTACTGCTTTACCCAGCAGGCTTTTGGGCACAACATGGGTCGATTTCTTTACAAGCCAGGCGTACATATTATCGAGGATCGGCTTCGCCTCAGCTTGCCGGAGATCCTGCAACTCTTCTGCGGAAAGATTCTGCGCTTTTGCCTTTTTTTCAAGGTGATAAAGCGCCTTGATATACTTCAGAGCCATATCGGGGGCACCGGACTTTTTACTATTTTTCCCCCGCGCCTTCTGGGCTTCCTTAAACTTCCTGCGTGCATGGGCCAGGCAGCCGAGGTGGATGATATCCTGCTTTTCATCAAGAAAGTCATAGCCAGCATAGCCATCAGTCTGTACCACCCCTTTATAGCCATCGAGGAATTCGGCTGCGACATCGGTCGCCCTGGTCTGGTGATAGTGGAAGTATAAAGCAGGCGCACCAGGTAATCCGCCCCGAAAGACCCACATATACGACTTGCTGGTTGCAGCTTTACCCGGTTCCTTCAAGACTTGAACCGTGGTCTCATCGCCGTTGATAAGTGGCCCAGCGAGGATTTGCTGGCGAAGGAGATTTTTCAGTGGAAGGCAGGCCTCCGCGACCCGCATTGCCCAGCGAGACATGGTTGCCCGGGGAATATCCGCTCCAAGGCGGAAAAATTGTTGCTCTTGCCGATAAAACGGCAGGGAATCTGCAAACTTGGCGGTGAGAATGTGCGCCATCAAACCGCCGCTGGCAATGGCTTTGGGAAGGAGTTGGGCCGGGGCTGGCGCCATCTTGACCGTAGGACCGTTCTCAGCCGCATTCTCACACTGTTTGCAACTGTATTTGGGCCTGATGTGGCGTACGACCTGAATAACAGCAGGGATGATATCCAGTTTCTCAGAGACTTCCTCACCTATTCGGTTGAGTGCGGAGCCACAGTGGCAGATTTTTTCCTGTTCGTCTATGTCGTGAACGATATCGACACGTGGCAGATTATCGGGAAGCGGTTTTCGCTTGCCCCTGCGTCGGGTATGCTGCTTCACCTCTAAAGCTTCCTCTGCCCTGGCATCTGGATCGGGTTCCGGCATGTCGAAAAGGCTGAGTTGCGGTGATTTGTCGCCATAGCGACTTTTCTCGCTCTTACGGCCAAACAGCTTGTCGTACAGGTGGCGAACCTGCTCCTGAAGCAAGTGCACCTCCGCCTCTTGCCGGCCTTTCAATTTTTCGAGCTCAGCCAGGTGAGAACTCTGAAGTTGCTCAATGAGCGCCTTGAGTTCTTCCGGGTTATCCGGCAATGTAGAAGTGTTCGAAATCATAAAAACACTCTACCATACAGACCGTTAACACACCAGATATAATCAAGAAAACTACATGTAATAACAAGGTGTTTATCCAGCTGAGCTGTAGGGTAATCTCTGGTGTGCATGGCTCAGATCAAGACCTTGCAGAAGCCACTCAAGCGCTACCTGATTTACCTCCATCACCTCCTCCTCAGAGTCAGGCCAACGGAAGATATCCTCCTCCAGTCTCTTCATCCATACGCAAAAACCGTTGTCCTGCCAGTAGAGAATTTTCACCAGATCTCGCCTTCTGTTGCAGAAAGCGAACAAGTTGCCTGTAAAAAGATCCAGCTCGAATTGGTCTTCGACCAGAAGAGACAGGCCGTTAATCGATTTTCGCATATCAGTTGCGCCCAGAGCAATATACACCCTGGTGCCATTTGGCTGGAAAATCATAACTGCCTTAGAACCACCAGGAGTTTTTTAAGCGCGCGAGCAGAGAACTCTTCCGCAAGTTCTACCAGCACTTCATCGTTACCGACACGCATCGTTAATCCTGAAGATGGTAATTTATGTTGTTGGGGTGGAGTTGCCTGCACGGTTAAAGGGTAAAAACGTGCTTTCTCCTGCAGCCCGTCAGCATTGAGTTTTCTCTTCCAGTGCTGAAAGGTTGACAATGCCAGAGCGTGATCTCGACAGTAACGTATTTGGCTCAGAGAACTGCGACTATGGTTTTCAATATGATACCGCCAGAACGCGGCTTTGTATTGGGCGGATTTCCCTTGTGTCCTGGTTGTCATCGTATGCCTCCTTTGAATTGGTGGCGTACTGAACCATGATTTCAACCACGAGAAAAGATGAGGTCGTTGAGACGCTTACACAGTTTTGAACTGTGCCGGGGCGTTGGCGCTGGAAAAAGTTGTTGTTCGAGGGAGGCGTCGCTCAACCCCTCAGGAAGGGGCCACTTGAGCCCCGCAAGTTTTACACGCTGGATGTAGTCGCC
>NZ_FNJI01000102.1 GCF_900104445.1 Desulforhopalus singaporensis
TTGATGGGGCCTCCGTCTTTGCCCGTATGTTCCAAATGCTTTGCATCCCTCCAGCGTTCCGGGGCCCTGTTTTTCAGAAAGAAGATCGTAGCGGTAACATCAGAAGCGACCGCCTTGTTCACAGTCTTTGTCGTGACAAGCTTCTCCTCTGTTTCTCCGGTTTCCGGATCAATGATTATCTTCAGCTCCTGGGTGGACTCTTTCGTTCGATATCCTTTGATGCGCTTGAGGAGAGAATCTTCCGCGGTCATTGTATCGAATTTATCCCTGCCGCTTTTTATGGAGTCGCGAAAACTTTCATGATTGTCCATCCACCGATAAACTGTTGCCCTGTCGACACCAAACAGCTTTGCTACTTTCGACACCGTAAAACCGCCTTCAACGCATGCCACGTATGCGATTTGATCGTATTCCGGTTTGTATTTTCCCGTTCCTTTCGGTCTTGCCATTACCTCTTCCTTTTTCATTTTTCAGTACAAAGACCGCTTCCTGCCAACATCAATTCGCAATCGGTTTGTACGAGTCACACCTCTCTTTGTCGAAACCCTCCTTGTTCAGGTTCTTGCAGGGTGCACGCTGGTTGTACTGACAGATCTCGCAGTTAACTTTGCCATGAGGAACAGAACCAGGTGCAGCCCTTGCCTTGTTCTGCTCCTTGCTGAGCCAGGTCGAGATGTGGTTCCGGATACCGGCTTTGGTTTTACGCCGCTTTGGATTGTCAATGCTCCACTGACGAGCTCGCTTGAGCACCTGGAGGACGTCAATGCCCGGGAACGTCTCTTGCCATTCGTCGATGTCTTTTTGCAAAACGGGGAAATCTCCATCACGAGGGATCAACGGAAAAACCAACACTGGAGATTCGACCGGTTCATCTGTCGCTTCCGGTTCGGCGACTTCTTCAGAAGGCTCCGGACAATAATCTGTTACTATAGGAGTAGGAATAGGAGTAGGAGTAGGAGTAGGGGCATTGCTATCTGCATGCTCTTTGCATTGCTCGACGCATGCGTCTTGCTTGCCTTTAGCATTATCTTCTTGTTTTTTATCATTTTTTTTCTTTTCCCATCTTGCTGCCGCTGCCTTTTTTGCCCGTTCTCGACGGTCTTGTGCGTGGATTACATACCCCTGATGGTCCTCCCAATCGTGCAACTGGTACACTCCATCATCGTTTATTTCCAAAAATCCAACCTTCATAAGTGCATCAACGAACTCTTTTGAGTCCTTTTGCCATCCTGCTTCTAATGCTATGTCATGCTCGTCCCATGCTACTAGCATGCCGGTAGGATTGCTCATAGCAACACCTATCCATAAATCAAGCAGGTAATCGGTCGCACCCGGGCCGAGAAGAAGAGCCAGTTTTTTTCTTTTGCGGTTGCCACGGAATGACACGGCTATTCGGATATCTGTGTTCATCCTTTACCTATCCTCCAGACCTCGACGGTTCTGCTTTTTCTCTTGCTGATAAATAGACACTTCTCTTCCTTCGTTGTATCTGCACTTGGCACAGAGGGCCTGATATTGGGTCTTTCTGCACCAGGCCCTTGGCACTTCCTCAAGATTCTTTTTATGGCCGACTGTCTGCATCTGACAAAGAACCCTGCTCATGAGGCTGCCTCTATTTTCTTTCGAGACTTCAGGTAAAGCCGGCGCATGGTGTTTATCATGCGTTTTGTAAGCATGGTTTTTGCGTTCCATCGCACCATGGATTCGAAAGAAGCAGGACGAAGAACAATACCTTTTAAATCTTTCAGCCTATTTTCTTCTTCGATCTGCTTTGGTTTTTCCGGGTGTACTTCGAGAATCCCTATAACCTTGCCGTCAATCTCGACCTCAAGCCATTTGGCTTCTTGTTGTGGTTTCCAGTTCATATCTGCTCCTCAAAACCATTTCTCTACAACTTGCCCTTTGGTGTAAAATGTCCACTTTGCAGCATCAGAGCTCCACCTTCCATTGACCCTGACCCGATACAGAGGCAGCTGCCAATACTCATCAAAATCACTTTTTTTAAGCGGCACCATGGGGCTAAAAAGTTTGCGAGTGGATTGCTTACGCATTGACTCACCCCAGGTGCGCCT
>NZ_FNJI01000093.1 GCF_900104445.1 Desulforhopalus singaporensis
TCCAAGTATTCCTCCACCAGCACCTGCGAAAAGAGCCAACTCATTTAATTGCTCCATTTTTAAAATTTCCTTTGACCGGTACTACTTTCGTTTTATCCGTTTTCACGAGCCATCAACCGTGTCAACTTCAACTGATTTTATAGTCACCCCCATGGATGACAAAGCGCACCCAGGCTCAATGCAGCGGTGATATCTAACGCGTACATTATCCTCCCACGGAGTTGTCTTGTATATTTTTGCCCGCTGATCACACCATGGGCATCGCGCTCCATTTTTAGGGGAATAGTCAACCCCGCCCTGAGCCTGTTGCCTTGCAGCGGCTATGCGACCGACAACAGCGCTTTGTCTGGCCATTTACTGAGCCTCCTTGTTTGAGTATCTGAGGTAGAGTAGATCTGCTGCCACCAACTCCATCACCGCGCAATCCCATCCATGGTTTGCCTTGCCTTTTGGACACTGCCAGAGCCGACGGTCGTCGACGTATTCGGCACACATCTCGTGGCAAAAGGCTTCCGATGTAGTGGAATGGAGATGATAGGCGCCTGGGTCGTCCGATTTAATGCGCAGCTTTGTCGCCAGCTGGTCCTTGTAGTGATGGGTGTCGCATATATAAAGCTCGACTCCGCCGGGAATTTTGATATTTGTCCCAGGGTAAACATCAATAAATGATTTTTTGTATGGCTTTGCTTTGCGACCAGAGGCACCCTTGTATGGAATCACACGGCTCGGAAAAGACCTGGCGAAGTCATAAACCTCCGCGGTGCGGTGACCACCGGTATCGATAACAGCGCAGTGGATAGGATAGTAGAGTCCGTCGCTGTCCTGGTAGACATCTTCAAACAGTACCTTCGCCAATGCCGCCAAACTGTCGACCTCACCCTGACGTATTTGCCAACTCTCCATCTCCTGACCCCATCCGAAAGCTCTGACAGAAAAAGGAAAAGAGTTGTCTTGTGTATCAACACCGGCAACCAAAGCAGATACCACTCCGCCGCCTGGGACTAGCCCCTCTGGCCTGTCGTCGCGCAGTTTAAGGATGGCGTCGACCTTGCGGTTCTGACGAAACGGGGTATGGGCGACTGCGGCGATCTGGTTGTCGAAATAGTGCATCTGCGCCGGATCGTCTAAACCGCGGAGGAATGCCGCGGCCATCTCTGAGTTTCCTACCAGCGGTGAGATCCACCCAGGAGAATGAAAACAAATCTTTTTTGGATTAAGCTCGCGCAGACAATTAAAGAGCTCGCGGCCGACGGCACCTTGTTTTTCCTCTTCCTCATCCAACCTTTCCCGCCAGATGCCGTGCTGCAGCGCCTTAGTCCGGCCGCGGTCGTCAACCATTAGCCCACAACAGGGGAATGCATAGCGGGCAAGGTCCTGCTCCTCTATGACCTTCGGATCGCGCTCGTCTCCGAACTTGATATGGGCAAATGCAACCTTATGAATCTCTCCGCATTCTGGGCAGCGGATCCAATAATCAAATATTACTTGGGCCTCCTTGGATAAGTAGTGCCAGATCGGTCCGTCGGTATCGGACGGGGTTGATATCAGCCAGCACTTTCCACCGTATTTATAGGAACGGAACCGCTCGAAAAAGAGCTGCAGTGTGTTTGCCTCTTTTTTACTTGCCTGGGCCACCCATTTGTCTATCTCGTCGCCTATCAGGTAACGGGCGGAGATATTACCAAGCGATGTTACCGAGCCGGCCCAACCAAGATAAATCAGCATTGTCTGCAACTTGATGCGCATCGATGCCATATCGTCTGACATCCCTGTCAACAACTTCCTTAATCTCGGGGACTCTTCAAACATCGGCTGAAGGTAATCCTTGAACCGCTTAGAACCTGTTGGCCTGTCAGGGTATACAACAAAAGCGGGCCCAGGCTGCATGTCGGCAATATATCCGAGAATCGTGTCTGCCCCTGCCGAGCTACCGCCCTGTGGAGACTTACAATTACCGATATAGCGGACAGACGGATAAAATGACGCATCGAGTATACCCCGCATGTGAGGCATAAAGGAGTTATCCCACCTAGAACCCTTGAGCGGTCCATATGTGACAGTGCGGTACTTAGGAGCCCATACCGAAGGCAACTCGTGCTTTTTACGTTTGAAAAAGCGCCGCTCTCCAGCAGACGGAGTAAAGCGCACGCGAATACGCTCAGTCCGCGTGCGGTATTTCCACGGCAACCAACCAGGTGCTGTTCGCAGGCGAACTGTCTTTGTGCTGGATATATCTGTTAATGGAGATGGAGTTGCCATATCGTTGCATTAATCGCGTGTTTCAGTGTTAATATTTGGAACTGCTCGGCGCAGGTCCACCGCTATATCTATTTGGCGGATCCGGATCCTTGACGATCTGTTTCTTGCCGAGAAAAGTGTTCTGCGGCTCGACCTGCTTCTCATCTACCCACCAACTTTCTTTTTCATTTATTCCAGTCTGTTTTGGCTCTACTAACACACGAGAGCACCCGTTCAGGTATACAGCACGACCAATTACTGTTCCACATTGGTCCCGTACCGGGTCTTTCACGAGCTGTCCAAGCTCCACCCTTTTGTCGGGAGTACCGATTGGGGCCATTACACGTTTTTCACCTTCAACTATCTCAAGTTGTGGCTCGTCAATCATGACACTTTCCGGTATTTTGCCGTCCTCTCCAACACGAGCCTGAATACAGTACCGATCACAACCGAACAGATAAGTCGCACGGTTCTCCGCAACACCGATAAATCCAGTTACCTTGTCTTTTACAATCGTTCCCAATGGTATCATTTCTGCTCCATTTTTAGAATTTTCATTAGATAGTGATACTTTCGTTTGTCGTGGTATCAACGTGTTTGCCTGACACACTATCATGCAATACGAGGTGCCAATCTGATTCGCTCATAAACTTCATTGGCTCTTGTTCTTTCA
>NZ_FNJI01000094.1 GCF_900104445.1 Desulforhopalus singaporensis
TCATTCTGAAGTAAGAACTTTGTTTGTACGTGGAGAGAACTCAGATTACATCTTGCCGAAACACGAATCAGACAGATTGAGCTATTTTCCTAAATCCAGTATCGTCACCATAGATAATGCCGGCCATTGGTTACACATGGAACAGCCTAAAAAGCTCCTCATGGTCCTTTCAACTTTTCTTGGTAGATAATGACGAGTGTTATTCTGAACTATTGAGTATTTTTTGCTCATCGCAAATTTTAATTTTACTGCCCACATCGCGTTTTTATTCTATGAATCTGCAATCATTCAATCCCGTATCAATCTTTTTAGGAAAAAAAAGATTATGAGGTGAGTGACCTGATCCCCGAAAACTGTACCGGGAAAAGTAGAGAAATTCGGTGAAACCCCATAGTATGAACGCAGGAGGAATCAACGATGAAAAAGTCGAAATTCACAGAAGAACTGATCTGTTTTGCCCTTCGCTAGGCGGTAGTGTCAAATATTTTTCGCACTTTTGGTTTTGTAGGGTAGCCTCTCTCTTCTATTTTCCTTAATTCTTCACCCTCAGTTTCAGCTCAGCAAAGGGGCAAATTACAAGGCTGCGAAGCGGAGCGGAGCACCCGCAGGGCTTGGGCCTTGTAATTTGGCACTGCTGAGGTTGTCAGATCGCTTTCATTTGCTCAAGTTTCATCTCTCTTAGTAGATCCATATTAAGATAACGCTTATGGCTCCACTTCGTTCCTGCAATATGCCGCAGTCTGGCCGCGACCAGCATCAATGCTGAGTTCCCATCGCGAAAGGCACCGACCACATTGGTCCGTCTCCGGATTTCACGCATGATACGTTCTAAAGGGTTGTTCGTTCGTATTCTTCGCCAATGCGAGCTTGGAAAAGAGTAATAGGTCAAGGTTTCCTCGATTTTTTACTCAACAAGTTGAGCAGCTTGTTGAAGACGCATTTCCCTTAGCTTTGCTACTGCTGCAGTTACCTTTTCCCTTGCTGCTTCCAGATCCTCCGCGTCGTGGATCGCTTTGAGCATCATTGTCACTTCCTTCATCTTGGCTTTCGGGACATGGCTGAAGATGTTCCTGTAAAAATGAACCGTACAACGGTGCCACCGCGCTTTAGGGTAAAAGTCCCCAACCGATTCGACCAGCCCAAGACATGCGTCACTTATGATCAACTCAACTTCTTTGAGACCACGGTCTTTGAGATGCCGCAGAAAACCAGACCATCCCGCCTTGTCCTCTTTGGCACCCTCGCAAACACCTAGGATTTGCCGACGTCCACCAGAAGAGACACCTACAGCCACAAGCACCGAAACATTGTGTATCTCGCCTGCCCAGCTCCTCTTAAGTACGATTCCATCCAGATAAACATATGGATAATTTTCTACCAGCTTGCGATTACGCCATTTCTCTATCCTGCCATAGATCTTCTTGTTGAGGTTCGATACGGTTCCCGGGCTGACCTTGGTACCCCACAGAGCCTCGGTGATATCCTCTACACGACGTACCGATACACCAGCCAGGTACATCTCCATCAAAGCTTCTTCGACTGATGATTCCCTCCTACGATATCGTTCGATAATGGCGGTCTCGAACTTCTGTTGTCTCAATTTTGGGGACCTTCAAATGTACTTCACCAGTTTTGGTATGAAGTCCTCTCTCGTAATATACAGCACGAGTATATTTGCGAGCTTCGGCTCGCTCATAGCGTGCTGCATTACAAAGGTGATCTGCCTCTGCATCGAGCATCGCGTTGAGCGTTTCTTCGACTGTTCCACGAACCAGCTCTCCTAGGTGGTCCTGAATCTGGCTCTCGTTTATCTCAATGACTTTACCCAGCTTCTCTGTATAATGCTCCATAGTGGCCTCTCTTTTGTGGTTTAACGGTTGTTTGGCGACTGCCAATTAACCACGGTGAGGGCCTCCGCTTCAAAAAATTGTGCGAAAAATATTATACGTTATCGGTTTGATTTTGAGGTTTTGTTTTATCTACCTGAAAAACTGTTTAATTTGCCATCTTTCCTCAATCGAACCCTTGACCAGAACTGAAAATATTTCTATAACTCATTTCATGAGTTGCTGTTTTTTATATTTCTTGAAATTTGTGATGATCCTTTCTGTATACAAAAGAAGCGGTTCTTTTCATTTGGAATATTGGGTTACGGGCATTAAGTCCGCCTTAGATGATTGCATCTTGGTGGCCTTGTCGTCGGAATTCTGTCGGTACCGTTGCAAATCCCCAGGCTGGCTGATATCCATTGTTGGCGGAAAGCTGCACATTGCTTGAGATGCGACGCCTGGGCCGTACCGAAAGGATGCATGATTAGACCAGAAGTCTTATGGCACTCTTTCTGTATGCTGTTTTATCGCGTGTTACTTCTCTGTATCTTTTCGCATGAGAGGCACATTTGGCAGTAAATTTTTATTGCAGGGGATGATGGTGACGTGTTTATAAAAAATCCTGAAGATATCCAGCAACTAGATGTCAGCAACGGCGATCTGCACCCCATTTTATCCATCCTCAATATCGGGATTGTGATCACCGACGATAAGGGGGTGATCACCTTCTACAATTCTGTCCATGCGGAAATTGATGGCTTGCGCCCCGCGGACGTTATCGGCCGAAAGATCTGCGATTTCACTGAGGTTGATGAAAATTCGAGCCTTATCATGCGCTGTCTGCGTACGTCCCGGCCGGTCATCGAATGTCCGGTATTGTATAAAAACAGAAACGGCAAAATAGTGGACAGTATCAATAGCGTCTTTCCCCTGGTGAAAAACGGCAAAGTGGTGGGGGTG
>NZ_FNJI01000046.1 GCF_900104445.1 Desulforhopalus singaporensis
CAAGCGAAAATGCCCTTCGTATCCAAATTTGGACAGCCCTTATCGCCTTGCTTTTACTGAAGTACCTCCATCATCTGTCGAAATTCGGGTGGTCAATGTCAAACCTGGCAACCATGTTGCGCCTGAATCTCTTCACTTATAGGGACCTGGTTGATTGGCTACATGATCCTTTCGGCCATCCACCAGATATTCCAGGGGTGCAACTTCGACTGCCAGGATTTGGACAGCCGACAAGGATAGCAAAATGAAAAAGAGCAACCTGGTTTTGAAAATGCGGGTTTTGCACTCTGTGATCCCCGTAAAATCAACGAACAGTTTTCAACTCTGTCCTGTTTTGGACAGCAATGATTAAAAATATGAGCTGAACCGCCCCGGTATTGTCGGAGACTACAAAATCTAAGAAGAATGGGTCATGAAAACAAAAAAGAAATACAGTCCCGAGGGGAAATCAGTTGGCACCTCCTTATCACGAGATAGACCTTACTTACTACCTTTCGATCAAAAAAAGAGTCAACAACTAAACCCTTTAGAAGGTGCCATTTTTAAAACAATAAATTTATCTTGATTTAGTAAATACATATTACATTAACATTCAAATTCAACGAACTGTAACTACGGGACATGGAGAGTTTAGAATTATATGTTGAGCATTTGACCCGAACATTATCTTGCTTACCTTTGATCTATTTCTAACCCCGACAAATAATAAATCTATTCCATTATCTTTAGCAAAATTCACTAAATCCTCACCGGGTGTAAAATAATTTACCGAGACTAATGTTTCAAAAGAAAGACTTTCAAATTTATATAATAATTTTAATTCATCAAGATGATTTTTAACTTTTTCCACTTCTTCTTTTGGCATATTAGGACGTTGTTCTAAAGATGCCATAATGCATATATTTGCATTATTTTCTTTTGCAAATTTACATGCGACTTCCAAAGCTTTCTTTCCTACACTTTGTTCACTGTTATTTAAATGCAACGCATCATAACCAACTAAATATTTCATATTTTTCTCCTTTTCCAAAAAATTTGATACATTTTTGCCTGTAAGTTTAAGAATTTTATATCTATTACAAGTTAACCTCCTTACAACAATATTTTTTATTTAACATTATAAAACTTCTTGTAATTCAAATATTCGAAGTTGTTAAGAAACTGTATTTAATTTGATTTCATTTTTAAATTTTAATATCCATCAACATGCATAATCACATAAGACAACTTAACCGCTAAATATTAACATAAAACACTGCTCCTTCATCAATCTTAGACTCAGCCCAAACATCTCCTCTATGTCTTTGTATTATCCACTGAACGGTAGCAAGACCAATTCCAGAACCTGGAAATTCATCAGAATTATGAAGTCGCTGAAAAGGAAGAAATATTTTTTCAACAAAGTTAATATCAAATCCGACTCCGTTGTCTTTCACATAAAAACTATACTTCTTTTTCTGATTATTATATGAACCAACTTCGATAAAAGTATTATTTCTATTTTTTGTATATTTCCAGGCATTTCCAATCAAATTCTCCAAAACTATTTTAAGTAGTTTAGGATCAGACCAAACATAAATATTATCTTTTACAGATATAGTTATATTGCGTTCAGGATCACTATCGCAAAAATTCTTCAAAATTTTACTTGCCATTGCGCTAACATCAATATTCTCACATACAATAGAAGCTTTCATCGAATTACTTAACTCCAAAAGTCCCTTTATTAAATCATCCATCTCATCACATGACTCTTGTAGATATCTTAAGTATTCTAAACCTATTTCATCGAATTTGTGGCCATAGTCATCAATTAAAATTTCACTAAAACCATGAATATTTCTAAGTGGTGCTCTTAAATCATGCGCTACTACAAATGTAAAAGCTTCCAGTTCTCTATTTGCAATTTCAAGATCTTTAGTTCGTTCGGCGACGCGATACTCCAAATCTTTATTCAATCTTCGATGTTCATTTTCAATTTTTTTTCTTCGCAATATTTCTGCTTCAAGAAACTTAGTGTTCTTAGACAAAACTTCCGTCATTCGATTAAATGATAGAGCAAGCTTTGCAATTTCGTCTTTAGTTTTGACTTCAACTTTATAATTAAAATCACCTTCTGCTATGCGATTAGCAGCCTCTGTTAACGATAATATTGGATTGGCTAAATGGCATCCCAACCACCATCCTATCATTGAAAAAGGCGGTGCAATTATCAAAAACATTGAAATCGCAACAAAAAGGAATTGCAATTCTTGTTTAATTACATCTGAAGCAGCAATATCTACACCAATTACACCATCACGTTTTCCGTCCGATGTAAATATTGGAGCGAAAGCAGACAACCAAGTTCCCCAATCGTCAGTATTAAAATTTTTGGCAACAATTGGGTTTTCAATTTTAGAAAAAATGGGGACTAATTCTGGATTAGCATCAATATAAATATCGCCTATACCTAAACCATTAGCTATTCTAGGGACGTACTTATTTCCAACTACAACTACAAAGTATATTTCTCCATTTTCATCTTGCCGCATTGTATAAATATATGTTGTTACTTTTGCTTTTTCCAATATGCGTTTAAAAGTTTTCTGTACCCTCTTATATTCAACACTATCCATATCACTTTTTGATCTTAATACCGCATGGTCATTGGTATCAATAATTAGCGTTGATAAATCTATAATATGATTCAAGTTTTCTCTTATGTTCTCTCGCACTTCATTTCGTACGCACCAGTACAAAGCAGATGTAACAACAATCGTTGTAATAAAGCATAAAACTGCAAAAGCTAAACCAAATTTCTTTTTCAGACTCAACTTCTTGAAAAAATTTTTCATTGGTTTCAGTTTTTTTACTTAATTTTTATTTTCCTAAATATAATTTTTTCCACAGATTCATCAACCACTAAAGTTCTAGTATTATATCATTAGTTTTTTTAATTATCAAACAAAGTAATGATTATTTATTTCATTTTGGCGGATAATTTATTCCATCATAAAAATTACTATTTAAAATAATTATTTCTACTTGCTCTCTTTTTCTATAAGTAAACATTGTTTTGCTTGAGATAGCCGACAGAATAACATTCTAATACCGAGTTACCCTCATATTATTAATACTATTTCAATGTTTTTCACCACTTATTTATTTTGTTTATTTATTATTCATTTTCTTTCCATAACATTATACGGTAAATATATACTTAAAAGAACACCAACAAAACATAAAAAGCATATCCACAAGTACACTGAAAATCATAACATTTGTTCTTTTATGCTGGTTACATTGTTCATATCAACGTAAAATTACCATAAGGACTAATTTAGCTAAATTGAATATTTCTTGACTATCATTTTCTATATTGCTATAGTTTCAGAAATCAAAATGCACCTGGCATAAATAGAAATTATTTTTAAAAAATATTAACAAAATACCTTCAGCTATGAAGCTGAAGTTTTCATTTAAGTAGCGCAATTCTATTTATAGAAGCAAACTTTTCAGATACGAAAAACAAACAGAACAGCTACCCACAACAACTGCCATTTCTTGCAATTAAATTTTCAAATTTTCTTTTTTTAAAATTTAATAATATTTTCAATTATGTAATCAAAAACAATTTCACTACCTTTAACAAGACACTTAACAACATCAATCTAAAATAAAATTCAGCTTACTTTCAATAAAAATTCGATGATTTGACTTCAGATGCTAGCCTATAATATGTTTATTGTTAAACTAACTATTAGTGTTAAAAAAACATCACTCTCAAAAAACATTAAATATATTTCTTCTTTCTATCTAGATAATAAATTAGACATGGATATTAATCCGACGGGCATTTATCTACAACTACAACACAAATAATTAATTAATTTGCCCGCCGGATTATTATCTTATCACCAGAATACGGTTTAACAAGCGCGGTTCTTTCAACCTTAACGTTACCAACTTTACTCTCAACTTTTTTACCAGCCACATCCAAGATTAATCAATAATATTAAGCAGGTTTTAAGAATAAATTAGTTACATTTTTGATTAATCTTTTTTTAAATATTTTTAAAAGTTGAGTCCATTTCTTCATTGGAAATTTTCACAACTACATTATAAGGAGGCAAAGGTTCTTTGTAAAACATTGATGGCAACCTGTCGTCCTTGCTAGTGAATCCAGCCTTTCGGTTAAATTCTAATTCGGCTTTTATCACTTTCTTACCCAACTCCTTCCAATCATCAGCTCCAAAATCATCTCCAGACTTAGCACTAAACATAGAATATACATTTGCAATACCTTCATCAGTAGCCAATCCTGATTGAGCAAAATCACAAATACCGACACTATCTACTGCAGCCATATGGATTTGGCAATCACGCGATATTTCAACCTGACCTTCTGCTTTATGTCCGTCAACAGAACCACCAAAAGCTTCAATATTTTGATCCACAACCCAACCTGCTGTATGATCACCACCCATAGGTGAAGTTGCATAGGTAACAGCCATACCTTGAAGTGTTCTGGGATCATAAGCGGCCATAGATTGTCCTTTAATAGTTGGAACTCTATCATGCTTAAAGTGTGAACCTACTGAATCAGGTCCATTTCCTATTAATTTTCCAATATCGGATCCTTTTGCAATTTCTTCTACTAATGATATTGCCGCCTTGCTGTCACCGAATTTTCTGTATCCAGCATCAAACGCAACAGCAAGAGCAACCCCAGTATTAATTGTATCTACACCAATGTCGTCACATAGAAAATCTAATTTAGCAATAGCATCAAGATCATTATTCCCAATCATCCCTCCCATCGACCAAATAGTCTCATATTCTAAAGATGATGTTACATAATCACCCTTTTCATCTACAAATTCATTTGAGCAATCAATTATACATTGAGAGCAACCTTTGTGCTTATTAAGACCACCACGCTCCTTTATAACTTTAGCCATAGCTTCCCCGCTAATCTTGTCAGCTCCCTCAAACTGGCCTTGTCTTGCATTTCTAGTTGGAAATGCTCCAGCAGCATTGATTGGCTCAACAAGAACTGCAGTTCCGTACTTTGGTAATAATTCACCACTAAATTCGTCTGCTTTTACATCTTTTGCGTAAGCTTTAGCATGATATTGAAAACGCTTAACATCTTTGATTTCAGCAACTTCTTTGCCTTTTCGATCTATAATTATTGCTTTTAACCCTTTTGATCCCATTACTGCTCCCATACCGCCCCTTCCTGCAGCTCGACAAGGGCGTCCATCCAAATCTGTTGTTTGTATTGATGCTGAAAGCAACTGCATATCTCCAGCTGGACCTATACACGTTATACTATTGTTTGGACCAAATTGATCATTTAATCTTTTGACCAAGTTATAGGTCCGCATTCCTCTTAACTCACCAGCTGGAACAAGACTTGCGGATTTACTATTTTCAATATACAGCGTATAATATTCTTCTTTTTCTTTTCCTTCGATAATTACTGCTGCAATTCCATGTTTCACTAAAGATAAAGCAACTGTTCCTCCAACGTTGCTCTCTTTTATTCCACCAGTCAAAGGACTTTTTGCTCCAATTGACAGCCGTCCAGAATTAATCAATGGAGTTCCTGTAAAATACCCAGGCGCTAAAATTAACATATTTTCTTCACCAAGAGGATCCGTGTCAGCAAGGACTTCCCTATTAATCATAAGTGAAGTTAATGCTCTACCACCTAATTTACGATAATAACTAGGTATATTTTCAAAAGACAAAGTTTTGTTAGTCATATCAACTCTCAAAAATTTCATATATTCTCCTTCAAAAATGAACAAACTTTATTCATATAACAATTTGCTTAATAAAATATAGATTAAACTATTCAGCAAACCAACATAGATTAAACTTACAAAAATCATTTTTAAGCGAATATTACTATCAAAACAAGTGAGCATATAATTAACTAAAATTATAAACGCACATCTATAGCATAATGAATAACATATTTAACATTATTACTACTTTAACTATAAACGATAATGATACATAAAATATGTTTTGCAAGATATAAAATATATTCTACCAATCATACGTATCATTTATTATATTACGTTTAATTACATTATGTGATTACATGCTCACTTGTTATCAAATCAAAATACATCACAAAATCTATTACATATACGTTTTTTATAAACATACATATAATTTTTTCATTGTATATTTTTTGCTAAAGAAATATTTTTTTCACTTAAAGGAGCATTCATTCTTTTCATAACCCATACCTTCATCAATATTGCATAAGATATAAATCCTATAAAAAGTGAAGGAATTCCAGCAGTAATATATGGAAATAAACCATTAGGGCTACTCCAACTAAGAGGCTCTAATGTCCATAGATAAAATCCTGCTGATAACATTGTAGCAATAACTGCAGCAGGATTAAAACCTTTCCAATATTGATATACACCATTACGATTGTATATCTCTCTTATTGACCAAGCCCATTCCCCTTTGTTAATAAGAAAGTAATCAGCTAACATAATTCCAGAATAGGCACCAGTTAGTAGTGCAATATATGCTAGGTAAACACCATAATGCGCAAAAACTATAGGATTCTCTAGCAGCAGCGCTCCAACAGAACAAATTAAAACGGTTTTTTTCCAACTCACACTTGGAAATCGATTTCTGTAAGTAATAGACATTGGATATACTAAACAAGCAATTGAACCTATATTGGCTAGTGCAAATAGAGATAAACCGATAGTTGCAATTACAGGACTACCTAATGTAATTATCCATTCAGAAGGATCATAAACTTTTAGCACTAGGGCGGTGAAAGCAGAAAATATGCCAGCTGTACCAGCCAACAACCCCCATCCCCATAAGCAACCATGATAGGCAGCTTTTTCAGATTTCGCCAATCTTGTCCATTGACCAAACCAAAATGCCCACGATAACCCTAATCCCACATTCCATTCAATAGCAGAAGCCCTACTCCATGCCAAAGTTTCGAGAGGTTCTGCAGGCTCCATAGAATAAATCTCAACAAGCCCATAATGTCCGAGAATTACGTAGATAAAATAACCCAAAACAATTATCAAAAAAATTGCACATGATCTTGTAAACCACTTCAATGTATCTGGACCACGATAAGCGATATACACCCCAACGAAGGTGGCCAAAATAGCGAAAATGATAGCTCCAGGCACCTCGTTAGTAAGCCATACTGGACCTCCAAAATAATTCATAAATTTTATGGCACTTTGGCCAAACAGATATGCGGCATAAGCTATCCATCCAAAACTTGATGTTATATATATAAATAACCAGATATCTTTGAATTTGTGCCCTAGGACTGCTGCAGAGCTAGCCCATTGTTCTGTACCATATCTAGCAAAGATAACAGCTAAAGGAGCTATTAAAAACAATGGGACACAGTTGCCAAATATGACTATAGGAATAGCCTCTGATGCTCTCACAGTAAGACCAGTTAAACTTCCTACAAGAAAAAACCAAGCTGCTATACCAAAAGTAATTTGAATTGCGAGGAAATCAAAAGTACCATATAAACGTTCATGGTTTGACGTTGGTAATGAATTAAAATATACATCTCGATCTATACTATCTTTTTTCATTATTTACTCCCAACATGTTTGAAATTTTCAACATTTTTAAATTATGCAAGAGCCCATATTAGCCACATCGTAATGAAAATATTTATTATACCAGAAAAAATATAGTTCGAGTTTTTCAATCGAGGAACCCATCCATCTCCACAATTCATGACATCACCTTGATGGTTATTTTCGAAATAGTTAATTCGCTCAATTAGCTCCCTATGGGTATCTTCATCTAACCCGTTAACCTTAAACGCACTTTTCACTTTTTCAACCATAATGCCCCTCCTATTTGCTTTTAGGTTTTGGTTTATCTTTTGGCAATAAATTGCCACTAGACGATAAGGTTTTAAGCTTTTAAATTCTGAAAAACTATTTCCGCTATGTCTAAGGATCTAGGGATCTTTTCTCTGTCTTTAATATTTCCTATAACATCTTCGAACATATTTAAACAAAATGGGCAGGCGGAAGCAATAATCGAACTTTTTGTATTTAGAGCTTCATCAATTCTAATTTTACTTATTCGTGTTAACTCAGGTACCTTATAGAAGGCATTTCCAGCGCCAGCTCCGCAACAAAACGACAATCTTTTATTTCTTTTCATTTCCGTTACATAACCGACTTGTTGCAAAATAGTACGAGGCTGTTCATAGATTCCATTTAATCTACCTAAATTACACGGATCATGATAAGTTATATCTATACTTTTATCCTTATCTTTTATTTCAATTTTTTTATTTTTAATAAAATCAAAAATTATTTCTGAATGGTGATAAACTTCAAAGTCACTATTAAAGTCTTTATATTCATATTTAAACATATTATAACAATGCGGACAGTTAACAATAATTTTTTTCACTCCATATGAGTTAAAAAATTCTATATTTTCTATTGCAGTGAGCTGAAACAATCCTTCTTCACCCATTCTTTTTGCCGGTTCCCCACAGCATCGTTCTTCTTCTCCTGTAATTGCAAAATCAACTCCCGAAAAATTAAGAATATCGATCATGCATTTCGCTATATTCTTACATCTTTCATCGTAACATGTTGCACATCCTAGATAGTACAAGTATTCGCAATTATTTTTTTCTATAATATTAGGAACATTTTTTTCTTCTAACCAGTCAATTCTTGAATATGATGCTAATCCATAAGGATTCCCATTTCTTTCTATGTTTTGAAATATGTTAATTTTACTTTCATCATCCAAGGAATCATTGACTATATATCTTCTAAAATCAAGAAACCTATCAACATGGTTGATAAAAGATGGACACACTTCTGTACATACATAACAATTTGTGCAGCTCCACATTTCATTCTTTTGTATAACATTTTCGAATAAATCGATATCTGTTTTTTCACATCTAATATTATTAATTAGTTTTTGAATTACTTTTCTAGGTGAAAGATTTCTTCCAGAATAATTTGCTGGACATTCATCTTCACAACGTCCACAATTCACACAGCTGCTAATTTCTAACCGATGATTCCAACTAATATCTTTTATTTTTCCAACACCTAAATCATTTAGCAAATCAGTTTGATTATCTTCTTCTTCATCAAAATTAAGCACATTAAATGGTATAGTAAGTTTTGCTTTATTTCTATTATCTTTAGGCATATTTATAATCACATTTAACGGTATCATCAAAATATGCCTAAATTTCGTAATTGGGATTAGAACGATAAAAGAAAAAGCTGCTAAAAGATGTGCATACCATATTAAATTATATGGAACATAGGAGGAATTCCTAGGATATTTTTCGAGCAAAGTATTTGCTAAAAAATTGCCAACAAATGAATAATTTGAATAAGATACAGGCGCTACAATCAACCTAATGCCCTCTAAAACAAATCCTGTTACTACGATAAATAATAGAAGATACAAAACTCCATAATCTTCTAATGTATTTTGTCTTTGATCCTTTGACTTAAAGATTCTTTTAAAAAAAGCTAATAATACTCCAAACAAAACTAACAAACCTGCTAAATCTAATAGCATCTCAAAAACAAGATATGTTAAACCTCTTAGAACTTTTTTTACACCTAATAAAGCCAACAAATCTTCATCAATTGCAATTAACGAAGTACCCAAAATCAATATTAAAAATCCAAAAAAAATAGGCCAATGTATAAACTTTCCGGCCATATTTTGATTTGTTTTTTTTTGCAAAAAAACATTTTTTTTCAGTACGCTAATTACTTTTTCTTTATTATTAATAATATGTTTGCAAATTTCTTTAAGAAATATTCTTAAACCTATTCCTAGTAATTTAACTTGTCTAATAAATAAATACACAAAGAACATCATCGTTAAAAGAAACAAACCATAAATTATATAGGATGTATATTCTGGCATAAAAGGTAAATAAATACGTTCAATCATTTCAGTTTCTCCGTTATTTATTTTTTTATAAAAAAAGAATTATGATTGTGTTATTTCAAATAGCATTTTAGACTCAATTTATGATTCTACACTAAAACAATATAGAGTTTGAAAGAAATTTAAATTAAATATATATCCAAAGAACATTGTCGTTAACGCATACAATAGTAATATCAAGTAAACAATATTAAATGACACACTATATAACGCACATTGCTCTCTTATACTTTTTTTATAATAGCCCAAACAAAAGAGCTTTCTAATATCTTTGAGATATTTACTTGAAACTTTTTTAGCTCCAGATATAAGTATAAGCCAAAAGCTTTATAAGCTAATTACGCAATTTAATTATATCAAATCACTAATTATTCGTTTAAATAAATTAATTATATTGGGAAGCGAAAAAATAAGGTTGAACAAAACACCTCATTTATGCAAATCAAACCACTTTGATTGCTATCATAGTAGAAACTACTTTACTAAAGGTAATTTAAAAAATATGGTTTAGTAACGTTCCTAAATATTCTACGTATGAAATTTAAATTCGGATTGCTAAATAACTTACTGAAAATAATGACTTAATCACAAACAAACCAACAATTTGCGAGAATAATTATTTTTTTAAATGACTAATTTCTTAAACATGTTATTCGTCGAAAGATAAATAAAGCAAAATATTTTTCAGTTGACTTAATATCATAATCGACAACCAAAGAAACTGTATTAGAGCAACATTTAATGTTATAGCCCAGAGACATTTGCCTTGTTATCTTGACTAATTCTTTTACATGTTTAACTACCAAGTCATCGTAAATATTATGATTGAGAGACTATATATAAACATTAAGAGGCAGCAACAACCACTTAAAACGAATAATCTCAAGCGAAAGATAGGTAACAGAAATAATTTTACCTTTTTTGTTAACACAACATATTTTTATATATGTTGTAATTTAACATCAAACAGGAGGGCGATTTTATTGCATTAATATACAAATATTATCATTGTATAATTTATGCAGATTACATTTAATATAATGAATTAACTATAGACAAACAGTGTTTTAACAGTCACTAAATTGTTGTCAATAAAGCAACGTATCTTGTTGTAAGCATGATTTTTTAAATTTAGTTACAAATTAGCAATTATCTTTTGCAATATAGCCACAAATCGTTAAACAATGAAAACAGACACAACTTCTCATAAATTCACAAACACTAAGCGATAGAGACAAAACTTGCGATCCATCTCTCTACCCAATTTTATATAGAATTTTCATAGACAAACGAACAGGTGCAACTATATAATAGTTACCATTAAAAAATATTTTAATCAAATAGGTAATGGGTCCACAGCATTGCTGTTTTTCAATTTTATTTTTGAATTTTACTTATACTATAAAATTGTATTTTGATTTTTAAATTTAATTTTATAGTATCAAGTTCAAATAGCATTTATACTTAAACCAGGACCCATTTCCCAAATCTAGTATTCAAGATTAGCAATATTTCATTAGAAATGATGTAATGTACTCAAACGAAAGCGCCAAGTTTTTCATGAAGTAGCGGTACAACTTCATAAAGATCACCCAAAATTCCATAATCGCACGAATCGAATATTGGTGCATTTTTATTATTGTTTATCGCTACCACTACTTTTGAATCTCTCATCCCAGCCAAGTGTTGCACCTGTCCTGATATACCAACTGCCAAATACAGTTGAGGTCTAACTGTTTCACCTGTTAATCCAACTTGTCTCTCTAATGGAAGCCAATTATAGTCTTCTGACAATGGCCTACTGCATCCTATTTCTGCCTTCAAACTCGACGTTAATGATTCTATTAAGCTCAAATCTTCTTTTTTAGCAAGACCTCTACCAATAGCTACTATTTTTTTAGCAGAACCAATATCTACAGCTTTAGATATTTTCTTTACTGACGTCACTACTATCTTTCTATCAGTTTCAAATTTGCTTATTTTTTCTATCGAGATATCATTTACTGGGATATCTGTAAATACAGACGACGTACATGTCAAAACCAATGGAAAACTTTTAGCTTTTAAATTCATATATGCAAGTCCACCATACGCTTCGCGTTGAACTAAAAGACCTTCATCATTCTTAACCAAATTTGAAAAAGAAGTGATGCTTGAAAAACCATAATTTCCAACAATTAATCCTGCCAGTTCTTGATCTTTTTCTGCATCAGATAAAATTATTAAATTAAATTGTGAGATATCTTTTTTTGTTTTAATAGTATTTAGTACATAAAATGGATTAATGTTTTCTATATCAACAAATAGACTAATTATTTCTGACGAAATATTTAAATTCGAAACATATTGATTTAATTTACAAACAGTCTTTTCATCAGATGATATAATTAACGTTTTCACAGAACTCCCTCCTCTTTCAATAATTCAATCAGTTTGCTAACTGCTTCTGAAGTATCATCCTCCAAGATTATTTTCTTTCTTTCATTTGTTATTGGCGTAAACGATTCAACTTTTAAATCTTGACTCCATTTTTCGATATTGGTCATTCCAATATCTTCAAGAGTGATTGTAGATATTTTTTTCATTTGAACTTTCATTATTTGAATCTTTGTGGCAAGTCTAGGTTCATTTAGTTTTCTTAAAACTGACATAACTAAAGGCGTTTGTGCTTCAATATCTATTTCAAAACCGTCTAACTCCGATGTGATATAAACTTTTTCTTCTTTTTCAATATCAATTTTTTTGACATTTGCGATATGTGGTATTTTTAATTTGGCCGCCACGGAGGAACCGACTATTTTGTTTGTCACATCTTCAGTCATAGCTCCACATAAAACAATATCTGCACTACCAATATGTTGAATTGCCTTAGCAAGAGTCTCTGCTATAATAGTGGGATTGCAGATTTCATTAGTTTTGTTAAATAACACTAAAACCCCATGGTCCGCTCCCATCGCAACACATTCTTTTAAAGATTTTATTGCATCCTTACTTCCAAAACTTAAGGCGGTAACTTTTCCACCCATTTTATCTTTTATTTTTATTGCTGCTTCTAAAGCATGTTTATCGTAATCACTTATTTTTTCAGGCAAACCTCTCAATCTTAAATTACCAGTTTTTTTATCGAACCGTACTTCAGTCGAATCAACTACATGTTTTATTAATACGATTATATTCATATTTTACCTCAAGAATTTATAGCAATAGAAATCTATGATTTTTTTCAATAGATTCAACAAAATTAATCTATAAATAATTTTAAAAATCACAAATTATTTTTTTTTTGCTTTTGCTCTCATTTTTAGCAAAACGCCAAAATGAGAGCAAATTTATAAGTGTTTATGTGGTTTATTTGTATTTATCTGGAGCAAGCACAGTTTTATAGGCGAAATGGCGATTCATCCAATCCAAGAATTCAAGCCTATTTCTAACTATTCTCTCTGTTTCGTGTTCGTTTATTTCTTGTGTTAGAATTTTTTCCATTCTTTTTGATTCAACATGAAAATGTCCATATTTTATCGTAACTGATTCAGCCATTATTTTTCTCCTTTTATTCAATACCAGCAGCTTTTATTACTAAATCAAGAATATGTACCGGTTGAATTGACGACCCTGATTTGGTTTGTACTTCAGTGAATTGATCCAAGCAGTGAGGACAGGCAACTATAAGTTGCTCAACCTCTAATTCCTCTGCAAGGCTTAATCTTTTCAAACCAACCTTGTATGAAACGTCAGGGAGTAAACGCTTAAAACTATTCAACCCATTGCCGCAACAATAGTCCCACTGCGTTACTCGGTCGTCTGCATCGAATTTAATACCAGCTATTGCAGATATTAATTTTCTTGGTGCTTCCCAAGAAAGGCTTTGTTTATTCAAGGTGCAAGGATCATGATAAGTAGCCTTTATATTGATCTCATTTTCAAACAATAGTTTTCCTTGCTCATATAGTGACCAAATATAATCAGTTACATATATCACATCAAAAGGAACTTTGAAGTATTTTGGATATTCACTTGTAAAGAAAATATAATCATGTGGATTTACAATAATAACCGTTTCCGCACCGGCATTTTTTAACTTTTTACAATTTTCTTTTGCAAATGATACCCATAGTTTTTTGTCGCTTTCATAAAGTTCACCCAGTGTCGGAAACGGCTTGTCGAGAATTCCAAATTTAACACCTGCTTTTTTGAGAATTTTAACGGCACTTCTTGGTACATCTGTTGTTTGAAATGCATTAAAATAATCGACAAACATCATTGTTTGACCAGAAACAGGCAAATCAAAATCCTCTGCCCATCTAACCATAGAATCTCCGGCAGTCTTTTCTCTATCAAGATCTTCTTGAATATATTTATCTACATTTTCCCAGTTCGTTGGGGGAGTGCCTTGAGCAATCAAATCACGCCTTATTTTTCTTACTAAATCTATTGTCGTTGTTGTTTGACCGTAAAAATCTCCGGTGTAGAGGGTATTAGGACAACGAAGTTGACACGCACCACATTCCAAACAAAGTTGTGAAGTATCTACCATTTCAGACAAGACTCCATGCCCCTCAGATACTGCCAGTAGCGCAGAATGAAAACCATACGATGTTCCTCCTTCTGCTCTTTCTTCTAAATATACCGGACATACGTCTCTACAAAATTTATGCCTGCAGGCAAATACAGCATAACAATCTCTTCGTAACTCAGCTGAAACCGCTGAGCCATCTTCTAAAGGAGAATCATAGAAATTTTTTTTGCTAATGAATTGTTTAGACATTTTACCCCCCATTATTTATTGTAAGCGCTGTCGAGTAGATATTTACCAGGATTCATAATGTTATTTGGATCTAGCATCTTTTTGATTTCTTTCATTAAATCATAGGTTCCTTCAGCCAACTCCTGGTAACAAGCTACTTCCACATCACCCATGCGGGTTCCTCCATGGCACGCTGAAATACTCCCTCCAGCTTCAAGAGCCACTTCGGCAATTTGTCTTTTCATATCGACAAATGCATTCCATATTTCAGGAGTCATCTCTAACTCGTTAACACCTATATCAATTTCGGTTAAGTAATCACCATAAGGTCGAAATGGATTGTTAGTGTACATGAACATCCCCCAATCATCGAAAATACCGTCATATTTTGACTTGAATTGTTCAACAATTGCGTGCCACTTTTTTCGAACTTGTGGCAATTCACTGTGATTAATGGCAGCATCCTCACAATGCCACGTCATCATAGATACCTCGCCAGCTTTATTCCTACCATGATATGCAATGTGGTACCTATCATGACGTGACGCCCAGTCTCCTTTTGAAATTTCATCTCCTAGATAGATTGCTTTATGTTTATCAACAGCTGTCTCGAAAACTTTATCGCGCGCTACTGTTACTTCAGCTTCAGTGCCATACATAAGTGCTAGCACTACAGATCTAATCTCCTTTGGTTGGGGGATGTAAGCCTCGTCATCTCGCCTCAAAAATTCTATCTTCTGTGGATCAAAAATTAATACTGCAGCCATCGATCTTAATCCTAGCATTTCAAGGTCAAAAGCTAATTTATGGGATTCTTCAAACGAATTTGTTCCGAAAAACGCAGGACATTCAGCCTCAGGCTTTTTACAGATATCAAGAGTCGCTTCGGTTGTAATTCCAAGAGTGCCTTGATGCCCAATAAAAAGATCTTTAATATTGTAACCTACAGAGGATTTTCTTATTTTTCGCCCCCCCCCTCCTCCCACTCTTATAACTTTTCCAGTCGGCAATACAATTTCTTGACTTATTACCAGATTAGGCACATGTCCATAACCTCCACCTATCAAACTAAAGCCATTACTACCTATTCGACCACCAATAATAGCACAAGGATAGGATGCTGGATCATCAGGATAGAAAAGACCTACCCGTGTTAACACTTTGTTTAGCTCTAACATCGAAACACCTGGTTGCACTGTGGCAGTCATATTGATATCGTCTATCTCGATGATTTGATTCATACGTTTAACATCTAGAAGAATACCTTTTTTCAAAGGAACCGCCCCATCTGCTAAGCCTGTTGCACCAGCTCGTGGCACTATAGGAATCTTGTATTCATTTGCTATTTTTACAATTTCAACAACTTCTTCAGTTGTAGAGGGCATAACAACTACATCAGGAATATGTGCTTCCCAATCATGCAAAGGAAAGGGAGCTGGTACCGCTGATCTAATAGCCCTATTTGGAACATCTTGGAAAACATACTCATTCCCTATTGCGTCCCTTAGGCTTGATATTGCTTTATCGAGATCTTTTTGTACGTCTTCGGCTAATGTTTTTTTTCCAACTTCATACATAGATAGTTCTCCTTTAGTTGAGTGAACAAATCTAAGAGCTATAATGCTCTTTGGGAGCCAACCTTTCCCTTGCTATGCATACATTCTCTACAAAGATAATGTTTGACATGCTATGGAGTCCAAGTCGATACACTACTCCTTCAAACAATCCCTTCGAAAACAAACAAGCAAATTGCATTCCACCCTAAGGACACATCCTTACATTTAAAATTACAGAATATATATCCTTGTGATTTCAAATACATACCTTGCAATCTATATTTATGTCTATTTTTTTAGCGCAAAAACGAAAGTATCTTTCCCGTTCTGAAATTGCACAAATGCAACAGCTTGTTTTAAGTTAATTTTTGAAAATTACAAAATAACTGTAGCCAACTATCCATAAATCCAAGTAGTAAGAATAGATGAACAATCTTGAATTTATCCTGAGATTACAAACTGTTGAGACATGAATTACTAATTACGATATTTTCATGCTAAAGATGAGTCCTTTTTAAAAAACTAGGACACTTCCCAATAGTGGTTAATAATTTTTTGAGATTATGCCTTCATTAACTAAAGGGAATTCCAGAGATTAAATCACTAATATAAAATTTAGTTGACAAGATTGCATTTTTGCAATATCATTGCACCAATGCAATCTTGTTTCAAGTAGCAACGAGAAGAACTGACTAAGTGTGCGACGAACATTATGTGAAACAAGGATGAAGAAAAAACAACACATCAGCAAACTCTCAAGAGACGATCAATAAACACCTTCACTACCAGACCATACTGCTTATGCGGTTGGTAAAAGTTACTACAAGCACAATTGGCAATTACAAAAAGCGTCAATATTTCGTTCTTAAGAAAGCAACCATGCGTGTTTCATCAGAAAAAGATAAAAATCGTGTAAAAATAATAGCAGGACAAAGCTCTTCTCAATGTTAAAGAGAATTTTATAGGTAAGCATTAAGACCTACTAAAAAAAGGGTGGATGGAGACAATCAAACGGTGTCAGAAATAGTTGCAAAAATTACCAATTAGCATACACAAACAAAGTGCGAACTACTATCTCAGATAGCTAACTACTAACATTTTCCCTAGAAATGAATAGAGCCCATCAATAGTTTGAGACTTGTTAATTTCATTATATTTAATGGTATTAAATGCTTCGTCGTTTTTTACAATTTTTTTTTACTGCACTTAATCAACAATGCACAAAATAAATTTTCTCTTTAAATTAATTATTTAATCATATATAGCCAACACAAAACAATTTTATTAACAAGTACGTACATTAGCGAACTGTTACAACATATCAACTATGTTCAATTACAGCAAATACAGAATGTCTATTATGTTAATATTAAGCAATCAACTTTCGGCTTAACAAACACTAACTGAGTTAGCGTTAATACAATATTAATTTTTTCAAATATCGACTCACTTATCAATAACTACTACTAGTTAAATTACAAAAATTTGCAAAAACTTATTTTTACAAACATATTAATACTATTAACAAAAATGAATAGTTCATAAAAAACAGTACTTTTTCTATGTGGTATGAATAAAATTTATAGATATATTTTACTCATATACTTGTATCAAGATCAGTTATTATCTAACAATCGATTTTTACCTCAGCATTAATTACATATTAAACGATTTTATATTACAATTTACGAGATTGATAAAATAAATTCTTCAATAATATTTTTTCTGAATGATCACAAAAAAGATTCTTACTAGGGATAATTAACTATGGTCAATGAGCTAAAACCATCAGACTTTCAAAATCCTAGCCCAGGCGCACAACAACATTTAAATGTCTTTCACAAAGCTCAATTGGATGCTATTGGTGAAGGAATATTATCTATTAACAATTCAGGCATAGTGGTCTTAGCTGATAAAATCATACGTGAAGCGCTTGGCATCTTTCCTGGAGATGACCTTGCTGAAGTGTTACCCAAACTTTATTCAGAAGCTAAACTTACGTTTAAAGATTTAAGAAGAAGATTCGTAGCTTCTGTTAGAAAAGGTGATTTAGCATTTCTTGTCATGATAAGCCCAATTCAATTAGGAGTGGACACTGTTGGAGCTATCTGTGTCTTCGTAGAGAATTCAGACTTGGAAAAGATGACAAGGCAAATGAGATCCTACCAAGAACTCAACAAGGAACTCGTTGCGTTAATTAATTCTTCCCACGAAGGACTATGTATTACCGACGCTAAAGGCAAAATATTAAGACTAAATCCTACAGCTGAAAGACTAAACGACATAAGGAGCGAAGATGTAATAGGAAAAAACATTCAACAATTAGTTAAAAATGGTCTATTTGAAGATTCAGTTACAGCCAAAGCTATAGAAAAACGTGAAATTGTCAATCTATTAAGAACAAAAAATGGAAGGAAAATAATAATTACAGCTACACCTGTCTTTGATGACGATATTGAACTAATTCGTGTTGTCGTAAGCTACAGAGATGTAACTGAAATCGATAGACTCCAATCGGAACTTGAAAAGAAAGAAGCTCTCAAAGATCAGTTCCAACACCACATAACAGAAATACAGCAAGAAGAGGTTCTCTCTGATTCAATCGTAGCAAAAAGTCAATGCATGGTTAATGTGCTTAAACAAACAATTAAGCTTAGCAAAGTTGATTCATCAGTTTTGATTTTAGGAGAATCAGGTGTAGGGAAAGGGTTATTTGCTGATTTAATTCAGCAAAATTCAGCACGATCACAAAAACCAATGATCAAAATAAACTGTGGCGCCATTCCCGAATCACTAATTGAGGCTGAACTTTTTGGTCATGAAAAAGGTGCGTTTACAGGTGCTGACTCAGCCAAGCCAGGTTATCTCGAGATGGCTGATGGTGGTATTCTATTTCTAGACGAGATTGCCGAACTACCACTTTCGTCTCAAGTAAAACTATTACGATTCCTTGAAGATGGGCACTCGACGAGAATTGGTGGAACTAAAAGCAGTAAATTCAATATAAGAATCTTAGCCGCAACCCATAGAAATTTGGAAGAAATGGTGGAACAAGGTAAATTTCGACTTGATCTTTTTTATCGATTGAATGTAATACCTCTGCGAGTGCCTCCACTTAGAGATCGAAAAGAATGCATTTTGCCTCTACTTTATAATTTCATAAACCATTTTGGCAAAAAAGACGGAATCAATAAACGCTTATCCCGAACTGCAATAGATGCATTGCTTTCTTATTCGTATCCAGGTAATGTTAGAGAATTAATGAATATTTGTGAGAGGTTAGTTGTTATGACAGAATCAGAAACAATAGACTTAAATGATCTACCTTTTAAAGTTGTTAACAATAACATCGCAGAAATTAATGAGACCTCTATAACAGGAAACTGGTCCCGGGGAATGACTTTACAACATGCTTTGGACAATATGGAAAAAGCAATATTAACAAAATCCTTAACATTGTTTGACAATCAGAAAAATATTGCTAGCTCTCTTGGAGTCAATCCTTCAACGATCAGTAGGAAATTAATAAAATACAATTTAGATAAAATATAAGTATCGCATTTTTCCTGTACTAATTCAATTATAACGTCAGAATAACCAATGAATAATCCAGCAATACTTCTTGTTGAAGATAACCCTAAAGATGTAATTTTTACTTTACGTGCTTTAAACAAGAGTAATTTATTAAACGAGATTGTCGTGACACGAAACGGAGAGGAAGCATTAGACTATTTATTTTGCAAAGGTAAATTTGCAAAAAGAGATTCTAATGAACTTCCAGCGGTTGTATTATTAGATCTTAAGCTACCCAAAATTGATGGTTTTGAAGTTTTAAGGCGCATACGCTCAAACGAACGTACACGTTTAGTACCAGTTGTTATTCTTACCTCTTCAAATGATGAGAAAGATTTAAATACTTGTTATAAATTAGGCGCCAATAGCTATGTAACAAAACCAGTATCGTTTTCCGATTTCAGTAAAGTAATCTCTGGATTAGGATGCTATTGGGTACTTACAAACAACAATCCTCACTAAAACTTAGTTTGAATGGCATTCGGAAACAAAAAAAATCATTTCGTGGAGTAGTTATGAATTTCACGACCTCTTTTAGCTATTAATCCGGCGGGCATTTAGGTCTTAAATAGTGTATACTGTCTGCATGAAAACTACAGACGCAAGAAATCTTCCCAGAGAAGTCCAACAACAC
>NZ_FNJI01000062.1 GCF_900104445.1 Desulforhopalus singaporensis
AAAGGCCTTGAAGAGCGCCTTCACGCTGCTGGCGCCTCCAAGTAGTGATGTTGGAGTAATACAGGCCCTCCCGGCGCAGGATGGCACCGATATCGCCGGGATCAGTAGCGGCGTCAATTTCAGAGAGAATCCGGAGCTTGTATTTGGCCGTAAATCTCCGCCGTGGTTTCTTTTCCGGTACTTCCGGATCGGGTCTTTGTGGTGTTGAGTCGTTCAATGGTCCTGGTTGCTGTTTGGTGTTGATGGATTTTACTTTCAGCTGCATGTGAAAACTCCTAACCGCCCTACACTAATTTTGCAAGGGGTAGGTGTTTCACCCATATTGACACAGAGGGGAGCGATGTTTGGTAAAGAACAGGGCGAAAAAACTTGTCGTATGGATAGATAGCTACCCAGCGTTAATCGACTGACAGGTTCTCGCTATTTTTTGTTTTACATGAAGATACAGGAATATTCTGCTCCACCCCATCCACCTTATTCGGCAATATTATTTCACAAATAGAGAACAGGCTAACCGCATCCACCGGTTTTTTTAAATATGCGATCCCGCCCAGTTCCATGCAATGGTCACACTCCTCATCGCTTGCTTTACCGCTGAAAAACACAATGGGGATATGGGCGGTCGCAATATCTGCCTTGAGCATTCTGCACACTTCTCTACCATCTTTTCCGGGCATGACAATGTCCAGCAAAATAAGATCGGGAGGATTGGTCGACTGGGCTATTTGTAATGCGGCATCACCAGTTGATGCCGCCGCCACTTCATACTTTTCTTCCAACAACCCCACCAGCAGCTCAAGATTGATGGGGGCATCGTCAACCACAAGAATCCTCTTTTGAGACATGTTATATGTTCCTTGTTTTACTGCTTCTGGTTAGTCAAAAATATCTGGCGACAAAACGCTACCAATGGCCGTTTGCTGATCCGGCGGATAAAAAACCCAGACTGCGTTTATTCTTCAGCAGTAAGAGCAGCAATAGATTGCAAAACGATCCTTAACGCCTCTCCGGCAGCTTTGACATCTTCATGCCGGACCTTCTTCTCCCCTGCCTGCTCCTCAAGAACAGCACAACAGCAAAACAAGCGGCCAGCGCCTATATTGCCGGCAACGCCTTTGAGCCGGTGTGCAATCATCTCGGCATGCTGCCAGTCGGAAGCAGCGGTTGCGCCCTGAAACTCAACCATAAAGTCCTGCTGCGTTTCCGCAAACATTTTGAGCAGTTTCAGGTAAAGTTTCCTGTTGTCCCTTGTTCTTGCCAGCCCGTCCTCGGTATCAATCCCTTCCACTATGGGAAATAGTATACCGGTATTATGGACATCATCACAACCCTGAACGCTTCCGGTCGAGGGCGCAACCCATTTTGCCAGAGTGTGAACAAGATTTTTCATATCGATCGGCTTACCTATGTGGTCGTTCATTCCGGCTTCCAACACCTTCTCCCGGTCGCCATTCATGGTATTGGCAGTCATGGCGAGAATGGGCAGATCCTTGAATCGTTCCTGCACGCGGATTCTGCGACTCGCCTCATAACCGTCCATCACCGGCATCCGGCAATCCATCAGAACCCCATCGAATGTGGTGCCAGAAAGCTTTTCCAGTGCTTCCACACCATTTCGTGCTACTTCTACATCAATGCCGATACTACTGAGCAAATCACAGGCGAGTTCCAAGTTGATTTCGTTGTCTTCCACAAGCAATAATTTACTTTCCCTGAGACACGCAACATCTTCGTCATATGACCTCTGGACGCTTTGGACCGGTTCGTTTTTTGCGACGCTACACAATCCCATTGCATCCATGATCGCATCGTACAAGACAGGGCTTGTGATCGGCTTTGCAAGAAATGAGGAAATATTAACTCCTTTTGCACCGCGCGCACCGTTTTTGCCGTCACATGGGGTCATTGCGATCACCTTGGGATATCCGGTGAAGCCCGGACTGTTTTGCATGGTCTTTACGCTCTCAAAACCGGTTGTTCCCGACATATCCCAATCCATTAACACCAGCATGTATGGATCACCGCTACTATCCCCTTCCTGGAGTCGTAAAAGGCCCTCGTTTTCAGATTTCGCCTGCTCGACACGGAGACCAAAACCGGTAAGCAGTAAACTGAGATTTTCCCACAAAGCCGAATCTTCCGCCACAACCAGCACTCTGAAAAAACCGATTTTCGCGCTGGCTGCGTATTGATCCGAATGACCCCTCTGGCTTTTTTGCAATATCAAGGTGAACTGAAAGGAGCTGCCGGCATCCTTTTCACTCTCTACCCAGATATTGCCTCCCATAAGGTGAATGAGGTTATGACAAATCGCAAGCCCCAGACCTGTCCCGCCATATGTTCGAGTTGTTGATGCGTCCGCCTGGGAAAACGATTGAAAGAGCTTCTCCTGTTGCGCCCTTGTCAACCCTATCCCGTTGTCATTAACCGAGAAGTAGAGTTCTGCTTCAGATTCATTTTGCGATAAAATCGCCACAGATACAGTTATCTCACCTTTTTCGGTGAACTTCACCGCGTTGTCTGCAAGATTAATGAGGATTTGGCCCAGGCGCAGAGGGTCACCGACAAAATTATCAGGTATGTCTGGTGCCAGGTTGACTGTCAGCGCAAGGCCTTTTTCCTCAGCCTTCAACCCAACGAGATTCGCCATATTGTTCAGGACATCGCTCAGGTGAAAATCTATCTTTTCAAGATCGAGTCTGCCAGCCTCGATCTTGGAAAAGTCGAGAATGTCATCAATTATCCCGAGCAACAGCTCGGATGAACGATGAACCTTTTCGATGTAATTGCGCTGGGTGGAGTTCAACCCGGTCTGCAACACCAGATACGACATCCCGATGATGGCATTCATCGGGGTGCGGATCTCGTGGCTCATCTTCGCAAGAAAATCGCTTTTTGCCATGGTTGCTTGTTCCGCACTTTTTTTCGCTTTAAGCAGGTCCTGCTGCGCATTTTTTCGGTCAGTTACATCCTGTTTGGTTTCAAGGTAACGCGTAATCCGGCCTGATTCGTCATAAATTGGCGATATAGTGGTATCTTGCCAGTACAGTTCACCGTTTTTTCTCTTATTGACCAGCTCCCCTTCCCAGATTCCTCCGGTTGTAACCGTCTCCCTCAATCGGTTGTAAAAAACTTGCGAGTGTTTACCGAACTTGAAATCCTCGAGCTGCTGACCGACAGCTTCCGCAGATGTGTACCCCGTGATCTTGGTGAAGGCCGGATTGACATACTCAATAAATCCGTCAAGATCTGTGATCGCAACAGACGATGGGCTCTGGTTCACGGCTTTCGAGAGTTTCCTCAGTTTACTCTCAGTCTCTTTGCGTACAGCTATATTGCGTATCACGCCGACTGCATACCACTCCCCCCTTACCTGGAAAGAGGATATCCCGACTTCCACCGGGAATTTCGATCCGTCTGGAGCCAGACATGTAAGTTCCTGAATTTTTCCGATGGCTGGTCCGTGACCGGTCTTTGCAAAATGTGCAAGCCCCCGAGCTGCCCGCTCCCTTTCCTCCGCCGGGACGCATAGCGTATGCAGATGCTTGTCGATGAAGTCGGCCTTAGTTCCACCAAAAAACTTTTCCGCAGCATGGTTCATGTATTTTATTTCGCCCTTGGAATCGATCATGATCAACGCATCTGGAACCGCCTGGCTCATGGCACGAATTCGATTTTCTTTTTCAGCCAGAAGCGCTTGAGCATTTTTTCGTTCCGCTATTTCCCGAGCCATCCGCCGGTTCCAGAAGAGAACAATTGCGATAATAGTGACGGTCCCCAAAGCTACCTTCAAGATCAAGGAGTAATCGACTCCCTTGTCATAAGTTACCTTGAGCCATTTGTGGAGAATGGCGCTATGTTCTTCCGGCGAAATCGAGGCAAGAGTTTTATCGATTATGGAAACTACTTCAGGATATTGCGGATCAACACCGAAGCGGTGGTCAAAAATAAATTCGGTTTGGCCGGCTATCTTGAGATTCTTAAAGCCAAGCCTCTGGATCATATCGACAGTAACCGCGAGATGGCCGACAAATGCGTCAACTTCGGAATTGGCCACCATGATAAGAGCTTGTTCTATACTGTCCGCTTCTCTCACCTGGATCTCAGGGTAGCTCTCCCTGAGAAAATTATTACTTGTACTCTGCTGAACAACGCAGACTTTGCGTCCATTGAGTTCCTCAGTCCCGGCAATGGAATGATGACTGTCCAGGGTGACTATGACAAGCGGGAAAGTAACAAGAGGTTCGGAGTAGAGTGTCTCCCGTTTTACTGGACATTTTTTACCAAGACCAGGTACAACACTTATCTCTCCTTTGTTATATTTTTCCAACACCTCAGGCCAGATCCTGCTGGGAAAAAGCTTGAACTTCAGACCGCTTCTCTCGGATATGAGCCCCATGTAGTCGGCGAAAATACCGTCATATTTTTGCTGATCATTAATGATAAAAAGAGGAGAGCGGGAAATCTCGCTGAAAAACAACGGACCATGCTCGGCAATAAATTGCTTTTCCTGCGGCGTTAATTTGACAGTTTCAGCATTATTGGTGCCGTTCAGCCCCACCCAGCGACCGAGGACACTATGCTTTTCGGCAATATCCAGGGAATCAAAAGCCTTGTTAAGGATAGAGGCGAGCTCCGGCCAATCGTTACGCACCCCGATGGATAATACTGTGCCAACATCCTGCAAGCTCCCCTGGACTTTCAGGTTGGAGAACATCTGCTGCAAGACGATATAACTTGCTACAGCTCGATTACCCGCATAAGCATCAGCATCGCCAAAGGAGACGGCCCTGAGGCACGACTGGGTATCTGGATATTCCGCAATATTGATTTCCGGGTGATATTGACGGAAATGTTCGACTTTTGCAAATCCGGACTCCAGGGCAAGGGTTTTTCCGTGCAGATCCTGCTCCTGGGAATAAATTGAACCTTCTTTTCTTGCGATGATGACATGGCCTATGGACAAATAAGGCTCGGTAAACAAGAGATATTTTTCCAGGTTCGGATCGGGAGTTGCGTCCATCAAGGCGTCAGCCTTTTTTTCCTGCACAGCCTGGAGGTTGTCGATATATTGCCCCGATTTGATCTCTACTTCAAGACCTAGTTTGTCTTCGATTATTTTCAGGTAATCGACACCGATACCCGCAGGCACTCCTGCCGAAGTCGTAAAATCCATCGGCGGCAGGGAAGACAGAATGCGAACGGTAATTTTGCGGTGTTCAGAAAGCCACTTCTTCTCCTCATCGGAGAGCTGCAGCAGGTCGTCTCCACCCTGTTTTTTATTCTTGTGACGAAAGTTTGTCCATTTACGATGGATATCAAAAATCTTTTCCCGGGGAACAACAGCCAGAACTTTATCGAGTATCGAAACCATTTCTGGCCAGTCGTTGCGAACCGCCATTGCCAGTTCCTGATCGACGGCCGGAATCTGAAAAGCAACCTTTACGTTGTCGATTTCTAGTTTTTCAAGCAAATAAGATGTTGCTTCCAGGTTGCCGACAAACAACTCTACGTCACCCGCTGACAGGGCAAGAACCGCTTCCCTCACTGTTGAATACAGAATTGGCTGGAGGCCGGTGTGCTCATCCAGCCACCCATGATGGGAACTGTTCGTCTGTACCCCAATGAGCTTATCGTCCAAGTCTGCCATAGACGAGGGTCTGACCCCACCCTTCCTGTAAAACACCACCCGGGGAAAGAAAAGATAGGGGGTAGAATAGGTGAAATATTGCCTTCTTTCCTCTGTTATTCCGACACAGGGCAATATATCGATCTCATGCTTTTGCGCCTTTTCGACGGTCTCTTGCCACGTAAGATCCTGGGCGACCTCAAACTTTATTCCGAGAACACCGCTTATAAGCGACATGAAATCAGCAGAAATCCCCTGGTACTCTCCTTTTTCATCAACAAATTCAAACGGTGCAAAACCGGGATCAATCCCAATGCGGAGAACTGGATGTTCCTCGATCCATTGGTGCTCTTTCTGCGAGAACTCTACGGTGCTTTTGACGTCACTCAGCCACGCTTCGCTGGTTGTCGCGTAACTATCCGGAATCTGCGACATAAAATTGTGATTCCCCCCAAGAAAACCGAGAAAAAATAGGACCGCAAGCAGACTCCAGACTGTTTTATGACACTTCTTATAAATGACTGACAATGCTTTCATTAACTATCCTGATTACCCATAAAACTCAGCAGCAATGAGCTCTAAAGAAATAGCACTATCATGACGCCCCCCTACCCCGTCATGGTATTCTATTTGTTTCTTTATATAAAGGGGGGCCATGGCCCAAAAGTTGGGTACAATTACAAACAGGGCACAGTTGGGCTATTTTCACCAGATATGCGCGACAGAAGAAAAGTTTCAGAAAAAACTCTTCAACTGTCGATGGGCCCACGTTTTTGCGATGCCCGAAATGCAGATATGACGGTTATTCTTTGCTGACTCCCGTCAGCTCTTCAGGGATAGCGACTGTCGATATCATTATCGCCTTGTACCTGAAGGTTTTTTAGCCGATATTTTTATTATTAGTTAGCCTTATATTTAACGGGCTGCATTAGTGTCGCTATTTATCGAGTCTGCCGTGGCCAGTTTTCCATGACCTGCAACACTACCAAAAAATGTAAATGTGCAAATATTAGCGTGCAAATCAGCAGGCAACAATCATTATATTGCAAAAGATCGTCCTCGATTATTGTACGTTCAATTAATTGATCGACGATCTTTTTCTTTTTCAATGTGTTAACTCAGATCTCCTGTCTATTGGCCGACATTGATGCAACGGCGTCAACTCCCCGAAACAGTATCTTGTTAAAAATAACAAGATACTGTTTCGGATTTTTTCATCCGGCTCATTTTCTTTATTATCCCATCGATGAGCGATGAAATTTTCATTATTCTGGAGCCAGTAGATTGAACATATTTTCTTTAAACACAACCATTTAATTTATTGCTTTTACTCACACAATAAGACAGAAAATATTAAGTAAACAGGGAATTATTCAAAAGTTGATATTTTCTATTACCACTATGTAGTGATTGCCTTAATGACCGACATTGCCGTTATAATTTCCCTGTAACCTGACAACAATAATTAGTCAATATTATTAAACCAATAATAGTCTGGAGAACATTATGAAACTGTAAAATACCCTGCATATATCCAGTACCAACGCTAAAACAAACTGCATATTAAGCCGTACGCTGATTACCAATCATAAGGTATACTTGGTTCACGAGCGCCAGAAACATAAGTTACTTACCCAGAAAGATTTTAAAGTGTGCTCAGACCCTATTGGCCCTAGAACAGTTCATAACCCTTTTGCATACTTTATCGGCCAATCTTATGATTTCTCAAAGAGTTCCGAATATGTTCATCAGGATTGAATTCAGCAGAGTAAGGTGGCAGAAAGAAAAGTTTGAGCCGAACATCACTATCCCTCACAAATTCACTTACCTCTCGTGAACAATTTACCGCATCATTGTCGACAATCAGGAATATCAGCCGTGAGCTGTTATGAATCAACCTCTGCAAAAACTCGATAAAAACACTTGCCGTTACCAGTTCTTCCGTTACCATGAACCGAAGAGCCCCACGGCCCCTGAAGGCAGAAATAAGATTGACTCCAAGCGGTGTCTCAGTTGTTTTGACCGCCGGAGTTTTTCCTTTTAGCGCCCAAGTTGCTCCGGAATAACAGTCAGAGCTTGCCGACAACTTATCACTGAAGTAGATTTCAGCATTATTTTCGCTGGCAAGTTTGCGAATCTTCCGGTAATCCTCCGCCATCCACCTGGACACTGAAAGCTCATCACGCTGTATGGTTCTATGCTTGAAGCGTTGAGGGCGCAAGCCAAATTTTTTAAGGAGACGACCTACCGATACGTCGCTCATTGTCACGTTAAATTCTCGCTCAATAAGGTCTCTAACCATGGACCGTGTCCAGAGGGCGAATTCAAATTTTAGCTCTCTCGGGTCAGTCCCAACAACGAGGCGATATACCCTGTTGATTTGTTGCGCGTTAAGTTTGGGCATTTTACCAGGTGCCTTTCGACTCCGAAGAGCATCAAGCCCGCCTTCTCTGTACTTTGCAAGCCACTCGTAAATGAGTGTCCGGGAAAATCCCAGAGCCTTGATTACCGTTTCCGGGCTTTCTCCGGCCTCCACACGCTGTACAGCCCGTATGCGGATAACCTCAAGCGCTTTACGATCAATTTTTCTTCCGTCTGAATCATTCATGGACAGAGTACAAACAGTGTCTACTGGTTAACGTACTGCTTAATATTAAACATCGAAAAAGCCTGCCGAGCAGCAGTACTGAATTGAGATCACGGCATCCAACCTCTCTTTTTCCTGGTGTCAGCCCAATTGTCGCCTGCTGAGAGAACACGGGCAGACATCGGTAAAAATTGGGCGAACGCCGGCCCCCCTGTTACACTTGCCTCGCACAGACTCGTCAGACTCGTCTTTTTTCCTTTACCGATCAAAATCCTTTGACAGTTGGTCTCATCCATGATGCTGACCATTTGATTGGAGGAAATTACACCCATATCATCTTCTCTGCTGACAACAATAATACTGGTACCAGGCCTGATCGCTGCGATAGTGACTACGACACGACGCAGATCGCACGCATCTCGCTCTGCCACCAAAACAATGTCGATATCAAGAGCTCTAAGCAATTCGACACCAGTGCGAAAATCACTTACCGCAAAAGTGTTCAAGGAATCAAATCGAAGCCTACTGCGCAGCTCCGGCAAAATCGTAGAACAAGCGAACAGATTCTGCTCGTTATCAAGCAGAAGCAAAGTTGGACCAGTCAGTTCTTTAATCATGTAATTTATTCAGTAACTTGTTTTTCGAGCCATAACATGTGAAGTTGAACTGTTTCTGCAAAGGCTTCCTGATTATCACTTAAGTCCAACCCTACCCGTAATCATGCAAGAATTATTCCACAAACCCAAACACCATCAATGCTTTCAATAAATCACACCTGTTCATAATCACGTGAAAATTTAGACGGTGCAGCCGTAAGCTCAATCATGTTGAGCCAATAAAAATCCGGCTTTACTGGGCAGATCGAAAACAGATTCTCACAACGAGCACGGAGTTACAGGGCAGAAATTTTTTCCGGCTTAAAAAATCTCCTCATTTTTAACAGGTTGAAAGTTCGAGATCATCCCCCATCTACAGGGGAAAAACCCTTGACACCTTCATTCTCAAACTGAAAACAACAACCAACCATCATTCTCATTGTGAAGATTTCCAACAAAAATATTCGCGCCTCAGCTCATTTTCCTGCTCAATCTCTTGCAACCGTTACGTCTAAAAACTAACAGACAAGAACCGGATAACACACATTCCAACTATTTTGACGTTATTTTGCACGCGCTAGACAACTGTTCCAGGTGGGAACAGGGGCACTTCAATTTTTCGTTAATTTGGTATATTCTTTGCTTGGAATGTTTCGAGTCTTCTATTCTGTTACCGGATCCTGCAAATGGAGGGTTATCAAAAAACTATATAGAAGTGGTCTTAATAAATTCAATAAGCCGTTGCGTGGCAAACCTGGACGACAGCCTGTCCATACAGGTTTGCAATATATTCTGTGTCAACCCCCTTAATCTTTACCAAAATGATTGACACAGCCCGGTAACAAGGGGAGCCCTCTCTCTCCGCTTGTTACCAAACTGCTCAAAGTTTTACACCAGACATTGAGCAGTTTCTCTCCAATGTGCCGCAAATCGAAGGCACATTTCCCCCCACCTGTTCCCCGGTCTTGCTACAGGACCGGGGAACAGGCCTTCCGCTGACCTTGCACCGCTGGTGAATTATTTCTGACTTTTTAAAAACACGCGACACACACTATCAATCAATTCATTGATTAGTAGACATGTGTTATACTCCGGGCATGGAAACTGATGATGGAAGAAAAATTGACCGCAAAGGCCTTGAAGCCATCCGCATACGGGCTGTACAGCGTGTGGAAGCTGGAGAGAGCCCCGAAACTGTCATAAAGGCCCTTGGATTTACGAGAACCGTTATCTATCAATGGATTGCGAAATACCGAGAAGGCGGCATTGATGCTCTTCGCAGCCGTAAAGCACCTGGCAAGCAACCCAAACTTAACGGCAAGCAACTTCAGAAACTCTATCGAATCATTGTTGGAGTAGACCCCCGCCAACTCAAATTCGAGTTTGCCCTTTGGACA
>NZ_FNJI01000095.1 GCF_900104445.1 Desulforhopalus singaporensis
CAGGATGTCTTTTTCGGTTTCTTTGCTCACATCAATTCCTTTTCTTAGCGAAGTTAACTGATTGTAAGCAGTTACACAATTTTATTTACAGACTCTCGGACGCAAACTACTCTGCGCTTCCTTTTGCGCCGCACAGCTTCGTCGTTCATGTCGACTGCGTCACCAGTACTTCACTAAACGGGAAATTTACCAAGGAGGCGGGGGCGTAGTTTAAAAAACAGCGGAGCCTGAGGTAGTATTGTCAACGCTTTTAGTGACTAACGCAATTAAGATCATCTTTCCATGAACAGTTTATATATATCAGACTCAATATCAAAATCAATTGAGTCTGATATTTTTACATTTTTGACTCCTTGAGACTTATCCATTGCTTCTCTTTCAAGTTCTTTTAAACGGAAAAAATCATAAGTATACTTACCTTTTGCACTAGAATTTATGACCATATATTTAATTACTCGACATTCATTTTCAATTTCAACAATATATTTGATATGATCATAATAGTTATCTGAATTAGGATGAATGAAATGGAATAAATGATTATCGCATGGGTTGTTTTTAGCCGATTCGATATCTACTATAAAATCAGTCTTTTGGCCTTTAATTTTCAAATTACATCTCTTGCAAGAAACACTCAAATTACATATTGTAAACATATATTTTTTAAAATATGAGTGCCCTTTTGGAAGAACATGTTCTATATCTAAAACCATATTAAACTCACCTGTTGTATCTCTGCGACAATAACAACATGATTCATCTTGAACGCTTCTGTGATATTCTTTTATTTTAGCTTTCACAGGTCTCAGTATCTCATTATTCCAAATATCACCACCATTTTCAATGGCCTGGGTTATTAACAGCAAATCATCTTTATTTAACATTTTCTTATCTAGCCTTAATTATTCTTTCAGCAATTTTATTGACACCTTTAATAAGTTCATTTTGCTTCTCATCGTATATCGATTTTTCAATATCGGCTAAAAGCACATTGAAGTTTTGCATATCAATGATTCCTTCAGCAAGTTGATTTAAATAATCAGTCAGTAAAGATGAAACAAACCTATTTTCTGGTGTTATTATATTAAAAATATCATAATAAATTTTCTCTATATTCTTAGAATCTTCTCTTACTAACGATAATTCGAAATTATCTGATCTATATATGTCCAAATATTCATTGTCCAATAATGCTCCATTAAGTATCGTAGGAGAATGTGTAGCTATTATTATCTTGGGCTCATAAAGGTAGAATATATCAAGTAAGTTCTTAACATACTCTTTTTGCCACCTTGGATGTAAACTGTTTTCAGGTTCATCAATTAAAATTACTGTGTTGTGCTCAATGACAGTTGAGATGTATACGATTGCAGTGATTAAATTTAATTCCCCAGAACTTGCACTAAGTAAAGATATTTCTTTATCATTCTTTGAAAGAAATACTTCTATTGGAGCTATAATACCTAGCTTTACTAACTTAGTTTCAAGAACAAAAAGTTCCGTCAAAGAAAACTTTTCTAATGCCTCAAAATTATATTCGTCAAAAGATAACCACTCAATGTTTTTCCTTTCTAACCTTTTAATTTTCTCACAAATATTTATTATTTCCTCTTTGTTTTTCTCAAACATAGTGAAGCCAGTGTCTATCTCCTCTTCATATTTCGAAGCTGGCAACATGTATGAGTCATCATGAAACATTTGAATTACATTTTCTTTTATTTTTGGTACCTTAAAACCGATTTTTGGATCTAAACCGACATATTCCAATGCTCTGGAAGCAAACTTAAGACGTTGAATGTCTCGTTCTGATATGTTTGTTATGGCTTTTTTAATTGTAATTTTTGCCTGTTTTCTACCTTGTCGTCCTCGAAGAACGCTGAATTTATTTGATTGTATCTCAAATTTGTCATGAATTGAATTAGCTATACCTATAACCTTTACACTGCTGTTAAAGCAAAATTGCCTTGCAATAATATTTAACAAAGTACTTTTTCCAGTACCGTTTTCTCCAATAAATATTGATACATCTTGTTGAGTTTTTTTAAACTCTGTTAATGACTGGGGAATTTTCATTTTAAAATTATTGGGTTAGAATCTAAGTATTCGAAATATATAATCTATGCGCAAAATAACGCAGCTTTAACCGTTCGTGTTCAGCAATTGTGCTGTGAATATTTGTTAAATTTAATTTTTTTTATTTTTATCATTTTTTAATTTTTGATTACCACCAATCTTCAGCAAGCGATAAATTGTACTGAGGAATCGGTGATGATTTACAAGCATGATAAACGAGATTTTCAATCATCAGCTCTAATTTAAAACGTCGATTAAACCTGTATTAATCCGAAGGCTAAATAGCAGACATTGTCTGAATTTCAAATAAACCTATTATCAGTATGTTACGAGGCAATTCCTCGTTGGCGAATGTCTACTAATCAACGTACGGATTAATAACAGAATTCAGCGAGGTAACGAAATAAATGTCTGTGATCAATACCATGATAAGTTGCCCTGATAGAGTTTTTCAGGTTGCCGATTATGATATTGAGCTAGTTAAACTAGTTTTTGCTTTTCTTGTCGGTGCCTCCACCAGTGATAAACGCCCAATGATAGTGTCCAACAAGATCGAGACTTCTGAAGCTATTAATCCGGCGGGCATTTAGGCTTAAACTTTTCGTATATATTAGTTAGGCGTCAAATTGATTGACGTAAAAACAGCCAGATAGTCAGATGCGAACCCGAAA